>JBBPXZ010000001.1:0-44128 GCA_038200355.1 Pyrinomonadales bacterium
AGCACGGAAAATCTGCCGCCGATTTCCGGGTCGCCGAAAAACGTTTTGCGGAAATCGTCGCGTGTCGCAACCGTCTGCATTTTCGAGTTCGGGTCGGTTATCGCGATAAACTGTTTTCCGGCGTTCTCGCGTCCGACAAGTTCGGAAACTTTTTCAAAGAAATACTGCTTAAACGTGTTCGGCTCAAGCGTCGAACCGCTTTTGCTGGCGACGATGAAAAGCGTTTTGGCTAAATCGATTTTGCTTTCGATGGTTTTGATTTGCGCCGGAACGGTCGAATCCAAAACGTGAAAATTAGTTTTGCCGAAAGTGATTGAAAAAACTTCCGGTCCTAAACTTGAGCCGCCCATTCCCAAAAGCAGAATATCGGTAAAACCGCTTTGCTCGAAATCGGTTTTCAAGTCTTTATACTTTTGAATTTCGCCCAGTTCGCGCCCGACAACATCGAGCCAGCCGAGCCATTTCGCTTCGTCTTCGTTCGACCAGAGCGACGCATCTTTGTTCCAGAGGCGTTCGATTTTATTTTCGCTTCGCCATTCTTCGACGGTCGCGTTGAAAATCGTTTCGAGTTTTTCCGGCAGCGTGTAAGTTAATTGATTCAGCATAATTTTCTTATTTTAACCTTTATTTTTTAACCATTCCAAAAGCATTTCTTCCTGTTTGTGCAGCGCGTGTTCAGGCGCTGCGCCGTTGGTCATCGGCAGTTTAAAAAAGACGGAAAGCTGTTCCTGCACGCCGAAACTTTCGCGCCGTTTCGCTAAATCGAGCAGCCGCGCGATTTCGATGGCGAGCGGCGCGGCGAGAATCGAATCACGGCACAGAAAATTTATTTTCAACTGCATCGGCTGACCTAAAAAGCCGGTGATGTCGATGTTGTCCCACGCTTCCTTGTTGTCTTTGCGCGGGCGGTAATAGCGAATATCGACGAGATGGTCTTCGACTTTGTAGCCCAAAATGTCGTCGAGAACCGAGCCTTTCGTTTTGATTTTCGAGCGGAGCGAATCTTCGTGACTGAGCGCTAAGCCGTCGCGGTTGCCGAGAATGTTTGTCGAATACCAGCCTTCAACTTTCAATGCGCGAGTCTTTAAGGCGGGCGCGATGACGGTTTTTATCATCGTCTGTCCGGTTTTGCCGTCTTTTCCGGCGACGGGAACGCGCCTTTTTTCGGCAAATTCGATTAACGCCGGAACGTCGGCGGCAACCGACGGCGTGAAATTGCCGTAGGGAATTTGTTCGGCGACGGCTGCGTAAGCGTAAAGCATCGCGGGCGAAATTTCTTTTGAATCGTCGTCCAAAGCCCGTTCAAAACCGTCAATCGAATTGAAAATTTCGCTGCCTTCGTCCGGCAGCTTTTCGGTCGAGCCGAGATTGATGACGACAACTTCGTCAAGGTTCTCGCGTTTGCGAAAATCTATTAAATCCTGCCGGATTTTCTCGATTACGCGGCGGTGCGAATTGTCGCTGAAAACGTTTTCGCCTTCGACACGGATTAAAAATTCTTTATTTCCGACGGCGCGCCACGGTTTTATTTTTCTTAAATCTCCTTCGACTGCGACAAATTGTTTATGCGTCAAAACGTCGTGTTCTTCCGCCTGGCTCGCTAAATTCGCCGCGTGCAAATCCCAGCCGCCGAAAACGAGATTTTCGTAAGCCGCCAAATCCGCCGTTAAATCTTCGGGCAAACCGGCGAGCGGCAAGCCTTCCGTTCCGATTTTACCTTTCTTTAATAACGCGATTCCGGCGACAATCGTCGTGCCGACAGCGCCGCCTAAACCGATGATTGCTATGCCGAGTTTTCGCTCTTTCATAAAAATGATAATTTTACATCTTGCGCGCGAATTTCTCCACAGTCTCGAACTCGATACGCGATTAAAATGAAAGATTCGCGCAGTTTATTAAAAACCGATGACTAAGCCAATCATTCATTTCGCGCACGCCAACGGTTTTCCCGCCAAAACTTACAGCAAACTTTTTTCATATTTGAAAGATGATTTTCAAATCGGTTTTCTCGAACGCCACGCGCACAATCCGAAATTTCCTGTAGCCGACGGCTGGCGGCGGCTGGCGGACGAGCTGCGCGAGGAATTGGAAACGCGTTATACGGAGAAAATTATCGGCGTCGGTCATTCGCTCGGCGGAATTCTGCATTTGCTCGTTGCGGCGGAAAATCCAGAACTTTATAAAGGAATCGTTCTGCTCGACGCGCCCGTCATCAGCCGTTTGAGCAGCGCGGGCATTAAACTTTTGAAGAAAACCAATCTGATGGAAAAGTTTTCGCTCGCGCGGATGACGCGTTTTCGCCGTTCGATTTGGAAATCGAAAGAAGAAGCGTTCGAGCATTTCAGCGCTAAGGAAAATTTCCAGAAATTCGATAAAGACGTTCTGCGCGATTACGTCGAACACGCGATTATTGAAAATGAAGGAAGTGTAAAACTTTTTTTCAAACCGTCAATCGAAGCGAAAATTTACGAAACGCTGCCTGATTATCTGCCGAAGCTGCGCGGTAAATTAAAAGTTCCGGCAGCGTATATCGGCGGAACTTTTTCGAGAGAAGCAAAACTGGCGCGACTCGGTTTTATGCGGAAAAAGTTTTCGTTTAACTTTTATTTTGTTGAAGGCACGCATTTATTTCCGCTCGAACACCCGCGAGAAACCGCCGAAGCTATTAAACAAGCTGTCAATGAAACAATTATAAACTCAATGAATAGTTGAACTTATCGAGTTGCGCGGTCAATTTGAACGGCTCATTCGGTCAGTCTGAAAATAATTCCGTCAATTTGCGTTAAACATTGTAAATAATTGTTGACATATATTTTTAACTGTTGTAATTTTAATGAGTGATGACACAAACCGTGTCCGCTCCCGTCGCCGCCAAACGCGAAAAGTTCCAAAGAAAAGCAATCTTTCACATTCTCGAAAACAAAAGTTGCGAAAAATAAACGAAAAGGTATTTCGGCTCTGCAAAAAACAGTTTGATTCTTCAAACAATCTTTCCGTTCAACACCCGCGAGTCTGAAAAAAAATGGCGGCACAAAACTATTCAAAATGCTGAAAACCTAATCGTTGAAGTCGAATGAATATCCCGCAAACACAAAACATCGGCGCTTGCCAGAAGCGCGAAGGAGTATAGACAAAATGCTGTTCGGTAAAAAGAAAAGCGTTGCCGGTTTGGATGTCGGTTCGAGTTCCATCAAAATGGTGCAGCTCGACGGCAAAATGAATAGTCTGAACCTTGTCGGTTTGGGTTTCGAGAATCTGCCGGACGACACAATCGTCGATGGTCAGATAATGGAACTCAACACCGTATCCGAAGTCATCAACAACATCTGCACCAATCATCAGATTAGCGCCAATCAGGTTGTAACCGGCGTCAGCGGTCATTCGGTGATTATCAAAAACATCATTTTGCCGCCGATGAGCCGCGAGGAACTCGAAGAATCAATCGACTGGCACGCCGAAGAACATATTCCATACGATTTAGCGGATGTTTCGCTCGATTATCAGGTAACGAGCGAAAACTCGGAGGCGACTCACGTTTTAATCGCCGCCTGCAAGCGCGAGAGAATCGACAATATGAAGCAGGCTGTTCAGCTTGCCGGAAAAATGCCGGTAGTTATCGATGTCGATACGTTCGCGCTGCAAAACTGCTACGAAGTCAATTATCAGCCGGACGAATCACAGATTGTCGCGCTTCTGAACATCGGCGCTTCGACGATGAACGTCAATATCGTGCAGGGAACGCGCTCGCTTTTTACGCGCGATATTACAATCGGCGGTAGTCAGTTCACCGATGTTCTGCAAAGAAATCTCGGCTTGAGCTTTACGCAAGCCGAAGCGGTAAAGCGCGGCGTGATGGAATCGGCAAACGGTATCGAAGAAACGGCAATCGAGCCGCTGATGA
Source organism: Pyrinomonadales bacterium (assembly GCA_038200355.1). Lineage (GTDB taxonomy): Bacteria > Acidobacteriota > Blastocatellia > Pyrinomonadales > Pyrinomonadaceae. The sequence goes on from JBBPXZ010000001.1 coordinate 3,902, forward strand.
ACAACGTTACGGAAATGGTGGCGATGGAGATTCAGAAAACCTTCGATTTCTATCGTGCGACGACCGACGATGACGCCGCTCCGGTTCAGAAAATTCTGATTTCCGGCGGCGGCTCGAAATTAAGCGGTTTGGCTGAGGAACTTTCGACGCGGCTCGAACTGGCGGTTGAGATATTAAATCCGTTTCGCGGTATCAAGGTCGATGCCAGAAAGTTTGACCCTGATTATTTGGCGGAGATTATGCCGGAAATGGCGGTCGCCGTCGGTCTGGCAATAAGGGGAGTGGAATTCAAATGATTAAGATAAATCTTTTAGATTCGGTTACGGAGAGAAACAGCGGCGCGGTCGGCGCGGTCGAGCGGAAAATCGCCAGCCCGATGTCCAGACTTTTGATGATGACCGGCGCGGTCGCCGCTCTGCTCGTCGCCATTATTGCCTGGGATATTATCAGCACACAGATGGCGAAAACCGAAGCCGAGCGCCAGTTGGCGGAACAAAAGCAAATCGCCAGCGAGCTTGCCGCCGTTACCAAAGAGATGAAGGAACTTGAGGCGAAAATCCAGAACATCGACACGCGCATCGAGACGATAAAGCGTCTGCGCAGCTCGCAAGCCGGACCGAGCGCGGTTTTGGAAGCGATGCTTGAGAGAATTAAAATGGTTCCGGGACTTTATCTCGAAGGCATCGAGCAAAAAGGCGAGCAGCTGACCATTACCGGAAATTCGCCGGACGAATCGCAGGTTACGCAGTTCGGCAGAAGCCTTGAATTTTCGTCAGGTCTTTTCTCGAATCTCAATATCGAAACCGTCAGAAAAGATGCTCCGAATCAGCCGACATCCGCGCCGGTCGCTCCCGGCGGGCAGGAAGCGCCCAAACGGGAAATCGTCGGATTTACGATTCGCTGTGCCTACACGCCTTCAAAAGCGGGCGCGTCGCAGAACTCGTCGCCGACAACCGCCGCCAATATGCCGCCGGTCGCCGCGCTTCCGAACCAAGCCGCCGGCGCGCCGTCGAAAAACACCGCGCCGCAGACGGACGGCGCAGCTTCCGCCGCGCCGCAGCAGCAGGTCGCAAAAAATTAGAAATTCCAAAACTTAGTCGGTTATTTACACGAAAAAGCTAAGAAAAGAGGAAGGAAATTGAAGATGATAGAAAAATTTAAAGCCTTAGCCTGGCATTTGCAGTTAATTGTTCTGGTCGCAATGGCATCCGTAATTTATTCCGGTGTCTGGTATTTCGTAACCAGCCAGACGCGCGCCGAAACTCAGACATTAAACGACCAGGTGGCGCTGCTGGTTACTCAAAACGAAGCGGCGCGCGTCGCCACCCAGCGCATCAACGAATTTCGCTCTCTCTACGCCAGCAAATCGGCGGAGTATGACGAGCTGAAAGTTCTTCTGCCGGAAGAAAGAGAAATTACCAATGTCCTGCAGGGTTTGCAGGATTCGGCAAACGAAAGCCGTCTTATCGTCAACCGATTCAGCCCGCGTGAAGACGCGCAGCAGGAATTTATTATGGCGAAGCCGGTCGAGATTGAAGTTGACAGCAATTTTACGAATCTGCGGGCGTTTTTCGACAAAATGGCAAAGCTCCAGCGCATCGTCTCCGTAACCGATTTCAAATTAAACCAGCTTGAAAAACAGTCGCCTAATAAAACGCTTCACGCGCAGTTTTTGCTGACGGCTTATTATGCCGCGCCGGAAAGCCTGATTAACGCGCAGGCGGCAAAGAAAGCTCCGGGCGCTGTTCCGCCGGTTGCCGGACAGCCCGCGGCAGTTCCGCCGCCTGTCGCCCAGTAATAAAAATCACGAAATTATTTGAATTTTCTTCCCAGGTAGAGAAAAAGTAATGATAAATAAATCAAGAAAAACACAGTTGTTCGGTTTGGTGTTAGCCGCCGGTTTCGTTCTTTTAAGCGGCGCTTCATCTGAAATTCACGCGCAGCGCGACCCGTTTGAAAAATCGCCGCTGACCAAGCCGCGCGTTTATAATCCTAATCAGACTTCGAGCCAGCCGCGAGCCGAAAAGCCGAAGCCTGCCGGTCCGCCGCCGGTCGTCGCGCTCGGCGCGCCGCCGATTGAACAGCGCATCAATTACTACAAGCAGATGCGCGAAGATGCGGCAAGCAGCGGCGCGGAAATACCGAAGGTAACGAGCATTCTGACGCTTGACGAAATGTCGGTTATCGGGATTTTCCGCACGCCGCGCGGCTACGCGGCAATGGTGCAGGCAAAACCGATTAATCTCTCCTACACGATTTATCCGGGCGAAAAGTTCTTTGACGGGCAGCTCGTCGCGGTCGAAGAAAACCGGCTTGTTTTTCGCAAAGTTACCAAGATGAGCAACGGCAAATTCATCGCCGGTGTCGAAAACAAAACTCTGCGTCAATATACCTTGCAGGAAGAAGTGCAGGGAACTGCGCCGGTTGAACAGTCAGCCAAAATCGAACCGGCGAATTCGACCGAGCCTCAGCCGGCGACAGGCAGAACGGTAACCAATATTCCGGCTTCAGCAGCAATCATTTCGCCGCTCGAAGAAATGATGAAACAGCCGACTGCGCCGGAAAAAACCAAAGAAACCGCCAAAGATAAAAAAGCCGGAAAAGGCAAAAAAGCGGTCAAGATTGCCGGCAACAAAAAACCGTAAAATCACACGACCTTAAAGGGAGCGGCGGAAACTCAAACGGCTCGCGCCCCATTTCAATAAACAATTTAATTTTATTACATCGCTTTTTTGGCATATAACGCCGGAGAGACGGACTTGCAACGGAGGAAATATGAAATCGCTTCAACGTTTACGCGGTTATGGCAGAAAATCCATTGTCGCCCTGATGATTATCGGCACTTTAGCATTCGCGGCGGCAGCCCAGACCATCGCGCCGCAGGAACAGGGAAAAAGATACGGCGACCCGGGTTTTGTCGGCGAACCGGCAAACTTAAAAGTCGTCAATACGGACATTCGCGACATTTTGAGCTATGTAACCGAGCAATACGGCATTAATTTCGTCATCGATAAATCGGTTAAAGCCGTGCCGGTAACGGTTAATGTAACGGACGTTCCGTGGAATATCGCGCTCGATTCGATTCTGCGCTCGCAGGATTTGGGCGTGCAGGTCAACGGCTCGATTCTGCGCATCGCCGAGAATAAAACTTTAGCCGACGAGCAGACGATTCAACAGAGAATCCGCGAAAGCCAGCTCGACACCTCGCCGCTCTACACGGAATTTATCCGCCTCAATTACGCGCGTGCCGCCGGCGCTCTGGCTCAGGCAACGACCACTGCCGGAACGTCCGGCAACGGCAGCGGCGACACCGGCGCATCTGGAATCGGAAGTCAGGCTGGCGGCAGCGGCAATGAAGGACTTTTGCCGATTATCAAACGCCGCCTGTCGCGGCGCGGCGGCATTGAAGTGGACGGAAGAAGCAACACGCTTATTATTACCGATGTTCGCGAGAATATCGACGCCATTCGGCAGCTCGTCGCGCTGCTCGACCAGCCCGAACCGCAGGTTGAAATTGAAGCGCGCATCGTCGTCGCCACACGAAACTTCAGCCGCGATTTAGGCGTCCAGCTTTCCGGTCTCGTCCTCGGCACAAACGGACGCGCCGCCGGTTCGCTTTCGACGCTTCCCGGAACGACGACGGGCGGAACGACAGGCGGAACTGCCGGAACGACGGGCGCGGCTTTGTCGCCTAACGGAATTCCTATCGGCATCGGAACACGACCGAACGGAAATCTGGCTTCTTCGATTCCGAACACGGTTCTCGGTTTGACGACCGGCATTTTCGGAACGGCGCAAATCAGTTTATTGATAACCGCGGGCGAAAATAAAGGACAGGCTAAAACAATTGCCACGCCGCGCGTTTCGACTTTGAATAACCGCAAAGCCGAAATCAGCAGCGGAATTAAAATTCCGGTTATCACCGCGCAGCCGAGCGGCGGCGACGCGATTGCGCAGACTCAATACATCGACGTTCCTCTGCGGCTTGAAATCACTCCGCAGATTACTGATACGGGCAACGTTATCCTGAGCGTGGCGGCGGAAAACAGCTCGCTGGCGGGCGGCGGCGTTATCAGCACGCAGAGCGTTACGACGCAGGTTATGGTTCCCGACGGCGGCACGACCGTTGTCGGCGGCGTGTTGTCCGACGACGAACGCGAAAGCCAGGACAGAACGCCGGGACTTTCCAATATTCCGTTCCTCGGCAATTTGTTCAAACGCAAAGGCGTTTCGCGCAGCACCAACGAACTGCTTTTCTTTATCACGCCGCGCATTTATCGCCCCGATTACGCGGGAAATCCGACTTCCGGCACGGTCAGCAACGGAATGCGTTCGACGACGATTCTACAGCCTGTCCCGCTCGGCAATCCGGCGACGAATTCGGAAGCTCCGGTCGCCGTTCCGCAAAATCAGCCGCAGAATCTGCTTCTGCCGGGCGCGCCCGTAATCCAGCCGGGACAAAATAACATAAACCCGAACAACCGACCGTAAATCCGGTTTAGTGGAAACTTAACGCAATGTTTAAAGAAGTGATGCGCGCCGCAATGTCGAACACCGAAGGCTCGCTCGGCGTCGTGATAATGGGAATGGACGGAATTCTTGTCGAACGAGTCTGGCAGGAAGGCGTCGAAAGCGTTAATCCTGAAATTGCCGTCGCCGAATACACGACGCTGATGCGCGGCGCACGGCGTATGAACATCGATTCGGGATTCGGCAGTCTGCTTGAAATGACCGTATCGAGCGAGAAGGCAATCTTCGTTTTACACTCCGTTGGCGAAGATTACTTTCTGGCGATGATTCTCAAACCCGAAGGCAATTTCGGGCGCGGTCGCTACGAGTTGCGGCGCGCCGGGCTTCTTTTAAGCGATGAATTGATAATATGAAAAATATGAAAATCAGCAGTATCGATTAAACTTATGCCAGCCCGTCAGCCGTAATTCGCGCTGACGGGTTATTTTCATCCGCACATCTCCGCTTTGCAAACCGCTGCTTTCCACTGTTTCGACCGTCCGAAATCCGATTTCACAAAAATAAAGAGACAAACAATGTTTTTTCTGAAATAACGATGTTATTCTCTGTTTGGTGTAGTAGAGAATTTTTCTCGACCCATTTTTATTTAATATTACGGATACAAAGAAATGACCGCACAAATCAGAAAGAGAACGAAAAATCAGAAAGGCTTTAGTATGCCGGAGCTTCTGGTTGTTCTTATAATAATTGCGATTCTCGTCGTGCTGGCTTTGCCGCAGATGGTCGCTTCGCGGCGGATGTTCCGGTTTGCCGGAATGCAGAGACAGATTGCCGCGTCGCTGAACGAAGCGCGCCAGGAAGCGATGTCGCAGCGAGCGCCGATAACTTTTCGCTACGACGACGCGGGAAAACGAATCGTCATCTACGGCGGAGTTTTCGGCACTGCCGGAGCTTCGACAAATAAAGTAACCGATTTAGCGGGCAGCGGACTCGCCGCCGCCGATATTGCTTACGGGCGTCCGGCTGGAGCGCCGACCGCGGCGCTGAGCGACACTTCGCAGCTAACGGCTTTAGGCGGCGGAATGGTCAATGTAACTTTTCTGACGGACGGTTCGGTTGTCGATGCCAACAGCAATCCGGTCAACAAAGCTCTGTATTTTTACAATCTGAAAAATCCGCTGGATTCGTCATTCGCCGTTTCGGTATTAGGCGCGGGCGGGCGAATCAAAGTTTGGCGATACAGCAGAAATATAAATACTTATATCGAATAAAATGATGCACCGGACGGGAAAAAAATCGCGGGTGAAAACAGAAGACGGCTTCACGATGATTGAAGCTATAGTCGCTATTTTCGTGCTGACCATCGGACTTATCGGAACGGTGGCGGCGATTACCTACGCGCTCGAATTCGGCTCAATCAGCCGCAATGTCGGCAGCGCCAAATCGGTCATCGTCGCTTCGATTGAAGAAGTCGAAACGCTGCGCAATGCCCAGCGTTTAAATTTCCGGCAGATTGCCAACGCCGGCGCGGTCGATAATTCCGATTCGTCGAATCAGTTTAACGGTTTCAGCACAGGCTTCAAACAGGTAGCGCTCCAGACGGGACCCGACGGAGTGAACGGAACGGACGACGATTTAACGACCGCGCCCGGAGCAGACGGAAAATACGGAACGACAGACGACGTTATCGACGCTTCTCTGGTACGCGGCGGCTATCTGCGGCAGATTACGGTTTCGGATTTAAGCACATCGCTCAAAAAGGTCGAAGTAAAAGTTAAATATCCGGGCAGAGAAGGAAAACAGGGCGAGATTACGGGCGTTAGTTATTTAAACGATGATTCACGCGTCAACAGGTGATTTCGGAAATCTTTTGGAGTAAATAAAATGCCGGACGATGTACGGGAAAATAAAAGCGGTAAAAATAATCGGGCGAATCAGCGCGGCGCGGCGCTGGCGATTGCCATTATCACGGTGGCGATTTTAGCGGTCGTGGCGCTGACGGCGCTGGCGTTTTCCTCGACCGAAGCGCGGATAGCGGGCAGCGATTTGCGGCGCACGCAGACTTTTTACGCCGCCGCCGCCGGAATGGAAAAAATGACCAACGACTTCAGCGCGCTTTTCCAAAAGAAGCTGAACCCGACGACCGGCGATTTAAATACTATCGCCGCCTCGCCGCCGCCGCTTGCCGCCGAAGGATTTTCGTTTTCCCAGACGCTGACCGAAGATACGGCGCGGCTGACCGAAATGCGCTCGACACAGGGATTGCCGCCGACGGTTTATCCGCGCATCAATATACCGGACGGACCTTTTGCCGGACTTTACGCCAGCATCATTCCTTATAAAATGTCTTCGACCGCGACGATGAACGTGTCGAAAACCGAGGTCGAGCTTGAGCGGGAATTTAATAATTATCTCGTTCCGCTGTTTCAGTTCGGTATATTCAGCAACGAAGACATCGAAATTCACCCCGGACCGCAATTTACCTTTAACGGACGCATCCACAGCAACGGCAACATTTACGCGCTCAGAAACACGAAATTTCTCAACAAGATGACGATGGCGGGCGAGCTTGTCAGAAGCGCCACGCGCGGCGGCGAAGTCAATAACGCGAGCGGCTCGAACAACGTAATATTCGAGGTCAACGGAAAGCAGGTCGCAAGTACGACAGGCAGCGTGCAAGCCGGAGACGGAACGGTCGGCGGACCGAATTTTCCGCGCAGCAGCGCCGGGCAGCGCGGTTATTTTCCGGGAAGTCCGAACGGCGTCGCCAATCCGAATTGGGAAACCGAATCGGTTAAACCGGCAAACGGCGCGGCTAATCGTTTCGGCGGAAACGTTTTGACCCGAACGACCAGCGCCGCCGAACTGAAACTTCCGCTCGAACTGGGCGGTTATTCGGCGGCGGAAATCATCAAGCGTTCTTTGCCGTCCGACAACGATATTATAAAAAGCTCGCGCTATCACGGTAAATCGCAAATCAGAATTTTAATCGATAACTGGGACGCCGGCAGCGGTTCGGCAAACGTCGCCGGAATTCCGGCTGGTCAGGGCGTAACGCTCAAAAACGATGTTCCGGGAAACACTTCCGGTTTTTCGCCGATTCCTCTGGGAGACGGAAATGTTTTAAGACGTGTTGACGACGCGTCGAAAACTTATGTTACCGGCGACAAACTCGTCCAGCAGTATCTCGCTCCGAAAAGCGCCAACAAAACTCAGACGGCAAAGACTGTGCGCGGAATAAAAAACACCGCCGCAACCGTCAACGGCAATTACATTCCGCCCGGCGCGGGCATTCAGGCGCGCATTTTGATTGAAATCGTTAAAGACGGAAAGGCGCTCGACGTAACCAAGGAAATTCTGAGTATGGGAATGACCGAAGGCGAGCCGAACGGCATCGTCTATTTGCAGCGACCGCTGTGGACGGCGTTCGTGCAGGGAAGCCGCGACCGCAACGGAAACGGTTTCGATCTGGTCAGTCTGACCAATAATCCGAGCGTCGCGGCGGACGGCGAAATCACCGCCGACCCGTCGGCGTATCTCGACACGACGCGCAATTTGCTGAGCGGTCTGCCCGGCAATATCGACGACGACGGCGGAACGCCGAGGCGCGACGACGTTCCGGCAATTTATAACACGGTCGTCCCGATAAACGTCTATAACGTCCGCGAAGGCTGGACGCGCAGCTCGCTGTCGGAGAAAAACATTTATTACGAGCGCGGTATGACGAGTGTCGTCGAGCTGAATATGAAAAATCTGGCGCGCTGGCTCGACGGCATTTACGACGGCAATCTGCTGGCGAACACAAACGCCGTCAGCAAAAATATCAGAGACGACGAAGGCTACGTCGTGTATGTTTCCGACCGGCGCGGCGACCGCGTAAAAGCCGAATATCTGCCCGACGGAAGCTCTTACGCCGGCACTAACGGCATTGTCGATAACGAAGATATTTACGGTCCGAACGGAATTTTAGACAGCGGCGAAGACGTTATCGATTTCGGCTGGGATTCGGGCAAGAGCGCGGCGAGCAAAAAGGGAACTTTGCAGAAGGATATAAAAGAGCTGCCCGATGTCGGGAAATGCTACACGGTGAGCAGCGGCGGCAGCTCGTGCGAATCAGTTCCCGACCTGACCGGCATCGACCGGCTGAATGTCGGAATCAAGGCGATGAGCTACCAGAATCCCGACAACTTTTTCCGCCGCGCCGTCCGCCTCTTTAACGGCGAGAAACTGACTACCGGCACGACCGCCGGAAAACTTTCCGACATCAAGGGCATTTCCGTCGCTTCGGAAAATATGGTCTATATCTGGGGAAACTACAACACGACCGGCATCACGCTTCCGAGCGGCGCGTATAAGGGCGACCAGATTCCGGCTTCAATCGTCGCCGACGCTTTTTTCCCGCTTTCAAAAACCTGGTTCGACGGCTTGAGCGCAATGTATCCCGAAGGCAGCGCCACGCCCAGAACCTTCAACGGCGACGATTATCGAATGGCGGACGATAACCTCGCGGGCGATTCGGACGGAACTTCGGTTCGCGCCGGAATCATCGCCGGGACGACGATTTCCAATTTGACCGCGCTGCCCGGCAGAGACGCCGACGGAATGCGGCGCAACGGCGGAATCATCAATTATCCGCGCTTTCTGGAAATATGGAATATTCAGGTCGGCAAAAACACGCCGTGGGTCGAGCGCGCCTGGAATTACACCGGCTCGTTCGTGCCGCTGTTTCGCTCGACACAGGCGCTTTCGCAGTGGGAAAACGACACGTCGATTATTTATATGCCGCCGCGCCGCAACTGGAGCTTTGACGAATCGTTTCTTTCACCGGCGAAGCTGCCGCCGGGAACGCCGTTTTTCCAATACGTTCAGGCAACCGGATTTCGCCAGAAACTGCGGTAAAGGTCGGGAGTTTCTAAAAAAATGAAGAATCTGCAAGCGAGAAAAAACGAAGCCGGATTTTCGATGATGGAGCTGCTCATCGTGATGGTGATAATGCTGGTTATTCTGGCGTCGGTTTTCACATTGATGCGCGGCAGCATTTTAGCCGCCAAAGCCAATTACGAGATGACCAGCGCCAACCAGTCTCTGCGCAACGCTCAGGAATATCTCAGCCGCGATATTTTAATCGCGGGCGACGGGCTGAAAGGCGTCTCGAACGTTTGGCTGCCGACAAAATTCGTAACCGATTATTTAACCGTTCGCCCCGCGAAGGACATCGACCCGACCGGTCTCGGATTCGTCGGAATCGGCTCTATTATTACCGATTACAATGTTCCGGCGAATATAAACGTAATCGGTTCTGCTCCGGCGACGACGGTTAAACCGAATACCGACCGCCTGACGATGCTGGCGCTCGACACGAGCTTTTCTTCAATCGACGTTGCCGCCGGCGCGGTCGACTTAACCAACGGGCGAATCAACATTCCCTCGACGCGCATCGCGGAATTTAATATCGGCGAAGTTTATTATATATACAGCGGCGGCACGGGCGCGTTCGGAACTGTTACGAATGTCGATAGGACGAACAACCGGATTTTCTGGGCGGAAGACGACGCGCTCGGACTCAACCGCTACGGCGCGACCGGACTGCTCGGCGTCGGAACGAACGGCGGAAAAAACGCTTCGTCGCTGCGGCGCGTTCAGATTATTCATTACTTCATCGACGCGGGCGATAAGCTGATACGGCGCGTTTTCGGCGTTCAGAACGCCGGTTTCATCGACAGCGTGATTGCCGAACACGTTACGGGACTGCGCTTTAAATACACGGTAAATCCTTCGGCTGACGGAAAGATTTTCGATGCCGAACCGAAAAAACAGCTCGATATAGACGATGCTTCTCTGGTGCGGATGATTGAACCGAGCCTACAGGTTGAAACCGCTTACGCGCTTCAGGACGGCTTAAAACACTGGGTTGACGGCACGTCGCGCATCGGCGTGCGCAATATTCAGTTTCTCGAAGCCGCCGTTCCGAGAGATGCGAAAGGAAATACCGAACTTGCCAGTCCGGGTCCGACGCCGGTTATTACGCCCACGGCGACGCCCGCCTCAGCGCCGAGCCAGACTCCGGCGTGGACGCCGACACCGACACCGACGGCGACCAAAACACCCGTACCGACGGTAACGCCGACAGTTTCACCGACTCAGACCAAGACGCCGAAAGAGACTCCGACGGCGACGCCCATAGGAGACGGATAATATATTATTATCCGTCTCGACGAAAAGCCGCCGGGAGCGCGATGTTCCGCTCGCTTTCCCGGCAGCTTTCTACTATCCTGATTGGCATTAAAATAACTTTATTGGGAGATAAACCCGCTTGGAACGGGAATGTCTCCGCCGAGACCGAAACGCGTTACGTTATATGAATTGTCGGAGCTGTTGAGAATATACCAGCTGCCTTCTGCCGGGCGATAGACGGCAATGTCAGATTTACCGTCGCCGTCGTAATCAGCAGGCACGGGTTTGTCGGCTGCCAGTCCGAACCTGGTTATACCGAGACCGTCGCGGCTTTTCTGCGCATACCATAAACCTTCACCGGGACGATAAACGGCGATGTCGGTTTTCCCGTCGCCGTCGTAATCCGCCTGAACGGTTTTATCGTCCTTCAAACCGAATTTAATATAACTTATACCGCCGCCCGATTGATTTATATACCACATTCCTTCGCGATAGACGGCAATATCGGTTTTGCCATCGCCGTCATAATCGCCCGGCGCGGGAACGTCCGTCGAGATACCGAATTTGACAGCCGTAAATCCGTCGCGGCTTTGATTTATATACCAGATGCCGTCGGACGGGCGATAAACGGCGATGTCGGTTCGCCCGTCGCCGTCGAAATCGCCGATTACCGGAACGTCCGCCGCCAGCCCGAAACGCTCGTATTGAACCGCGGCGTCAGAGCTTCTCGAAATATACCAGACGCCGTTCGACGGGCGATAGACGGCGTAATCGGATTTGCCGTCGCCGTCGAAGTCGCCCGCGACGGGTTTGTCGCCGAGCATTCCGAAACGAACCGACTGAAAGCCGCCGCCGCCGCTTTTGAGGTTATACCATTCGCCTGTTTCGGGACGAAAAACGGCAATGTCGCTTTTGCCGTCGCCGTCGAAATTTGAAATAGCCGTTCCCGAAAGCACCGACGCGGCTGTCGTGTAAATATAATCGCCGCTGGTTCTGCCGTCGCTGTTGGCGGCGTTTCCGGCGGCGTAAAAATTCACGCGTCCGGCTCGCTGCGCGGGCGCGTTCCACATAAACGTCCACGATTTCGCGCCGAACTGCGCCGGTATAACGCCGTCAATCGTATGCTCGATATACTGCCGCTGGTTTCCGTCGACGATTCCGTTTTTCAGCTGCATCTGCGTCGCCGTCTCAGCGGGAATGGTGTAAGCGCCGACCTTTTTGCCCGCGCCGTCGATTGCCGTCAGCTGAAAACCGAAAATAACGGCGTCGGCTTGACTGACCGTAACGGTTACGGGAATCCGCTGGTTCGGCAGGTAATTGATTGGCAGCTTTGAAATCGAAATGCCGCCCGCGCCGCTGTTGACCGGAAAACTCGTATGGCACGCGGTGCAGTTTCCTTCGCGCGGCGCGTTTGTGTGCGACGGCGACGGACCCGACGCCGAAGCGAGCGTTTCACCGGATTTCGCCCCGTAGTTTGCCAAGCCGGAAACGGCGAGAAGCGCTCCGGCGGTTAAGACGGTTAGTTTAAGGAAAACGATTCGACGCGATTTGGTTTTCATCGGAGAAACTCCTGCTGCGGGATTTTTAAAGATTTTCTAACTTTGTTCGACCTTGCAGGGCGAAAATTAAATTTCCTGTCCGGCGAAATACATCTGCGCGTCGAAAGGTTCTTCCTTGCCGTCGGGCTGAACTTTCTCGTATGTTCCGTCGGCGTTCAGAAGCCGCGCGTTCACGGTGTCGCGGAGATACGCGTCGAGAATCGTCTCGCGGATATATTTCAAAAGATGTTTGTCTTTTATCGGCACGGCGGCTTCGACTCGCCGGTCGAGGTTGCGGTGCATCCAGTCGGCGCTGCCGATGAAAAGCTCCGCGTCGCCGCCGCCCGCGAAATAAAAAATGCGGCTGTGTTCGAGAAATCTTCCGGTAATCGAGCGAACGCGAATATTCTCGGAAACTCCTTCGATTCCGGGGCGCAGAACGCAGATGCCGCGCACGATTAAATCGATTTTCACGCCCGCCTGCGAAGCCCGATACAGAGCGCGGACGATTTTATCGTCGGTCAGAGAATTTATCTTGACGACGATGCGCGCTTCCTGCCCGTTTTTTTTGTGCTTCGTTTCGCGCTCGATAAGTTCGAGCATTCGCTCGCGCAGATTTACGGGTGCGACCAGCAGCGTCTTAAAATCGGTTTTATACGAGTAGCCGGTCAGAAAGTTAAACAGGTCAGAGGCATCCGCGCCGATTTCCTCGTCGGCGGTCAAAATTCCCAAATCCGTATAAATCTTCGATGTCGTCGGGTTATAGTTGCCCGTCGCCAGATGAACGTAGCGGCGCAGTTCGTCCTCTTCGTTGCGAACGACGAGCGTAACTTTTGAATGAGTTTTCAGCCCGCGCATTCCGTAGATGACGTGAATGCCTTCGTCTTCGAGACGGCGCGCCCACTCGATATTGTTTTCCTCGTCGAAACGCGCTTTTAATTCGACCAGCGCAGCGACCTGTTTGCCGTTTTGATTGGCTTTTATTAAAGACTGAACAATCGGCGAATTTTTGCCCGTCCGGTAAAGACAGATTTTTATCGCGCTGACCTGTTCGTCTTCCGCCGCCGCATCGACGAAATCGGTAACGGTGCTGAACGCCGTATAAGGATGATGCAGCAGAACGTCCTGTTTTTTTATAATGTCGAAAACGTTTTCCTTTTTGCGGAGCAGCCGCGGAATCGAATAATGTATCGGCTGGTCTTTCAAATCGGGACGGTCGAGCGAGTAGAGCGACATCAAATCGGGAATGTTCATAAATCCGTCGATGCGATAAACGTCCGCCTGCGTTAAACCGATTGAACCGGCGACATAGCTGATTGAATTGGTTAAAAAACGCACCATATCTTCGGGCATCGACGGCGAAACTTCAAGGCGCAGCGGAAACGTGAACTTGTGGCGACGGTGAAGCTGGCGCTCCATCGAGCTTAACAAATCGTCCGATTCGTCTTCCCGAAGCTCGATGTCGGCGTCGCGCGTCAGGCGAAACAGATGACTTTTATGCGCGACCATATTCGGAAAAAGATATCCGACGTTCGCGCCGACCACCTCGCCCAAAAGCGCGAAATGCGTTTCCTTTTCATTAAACGGAATCAGACGCGGCAAACTCGGCGGCATTTTGATTCGCACGAAACGATGACGGTTATACAGATGTTCGAGCTTGCCGTGTTTAATGTTTTTGTCGGGCGAAACCGCCAATCCGACATTCAAACTCAGGTTGGAAACATACGGAAACGGATGACTTTCATCGACCGCCTGAGGAGTAAGGACGGGGAAAATATTTTTCAGAAAATAATCGTTGAGCTTTTTCGCCGCGCCTTTGCTCAAATCCTTGTGCCGGTAAATCTTAATGCCGTGTTCAGCGAGTTTCGGCAGAACGTCGGTTTGAAGACAATTTATCTGCTGTTCGAGCATCGGCAGCAGGCGGGCGCGAATCTCCCGAAGCTGTTCGCCTGCCGTCAGACCGTCGCGCGAAACGGTCGTAATGCCTTCGGTAACCTGTTCTTTAAGACCGGCGACGCGAATCATAAAAAATTCGTCGAGGTTGGTCGAGAAAATCGAGAGAAATTTCAGCCGTTCGAGCAGCGGCGCGGTATCGTCGAGCGCTTCTTCCAAAACGCGGCGATTAAATTCGAGCCAGCTCAGCTCGCGGTTGAGCAGATAGCGCGAATCTTTGACCGGCAGCGGCGCGTCGGTCTTTTCCGTTTTCTCTTTTGTCTCGGCAGTTTTTTGAGCAGTTTGATTCATACAAAAAAGTGTAGAAACTTAAGCGGAGAAAGGCAATTAAAGAGACGTTAAATCTTTGCGGGTAATTCTCAAACCGGAAGCGCCGCCGGCAGTCTGCCCGCGCTCCGACGCCGCCGAATATTTTTTATTCAGTGAATGTAGCCGTTCGGAATCGGCTTATCGGCAGTCATTCCGAATTTAATATAACGTATGCCGCCGCCCGATTGATTTATATACCACATTCCGTCGCGATAGACGGCGATGTCGGTTTTCCCGTCGCCGTCGTAATCGCCCGGCGCGGGAACGTCCGCTGCGATGCCGAACCGCTCGATTTGAATTGTTCCCGAACTTAGCAGAATATACCAGACGCCGTTTGACGGGCGATAGACGGCAACATCGTCTTTGCGGTCGCCGTCGTAATCGCCGGGAACGATTTTATCGTCTTTCAAACCGAACTGAACATAGCGTATGCCGCCGCCGGATTGATTGATATACCACATTCCGCTGCGATAGACGGCGATGTCGGTTTTCCCGTCGCCGTCGAAATCGGCGGAAGCGGGAACGTCCGTCGAGATGCCGAATTTCATAGCCGTAAATCCGTCGCGGCTTTGATTTATATACCAGATGCCGTCGGACGGGCGATAAACGGCGATGTCGGTTTTGCCGTCGCCGTCGTAATCAGCGGCGACCGGCTTATCTTCGTTTAAACCGAATTTCGTGAATTGAAATTTGCCGTCCGAACTGTTGATGACAAACCAGATACCGTTCTCAGGTCGATAAACGGCAATATCGGTTTTACCGTCGCCGTCAAAATCGCCGGGCGCTGTGATGTCGGTTGAAAGTCCCCAATTTACGACCGTAAAACCGGCGGCGCTTCGGTCTATAAACCAATCGCCGCTCGACGGACGATAAACCGAAACGTCGGTTTTGCCGTCGCCGTCGAAATCGGCGCGGGCTTTGGAAACCGGAGAGGCGGCGACAGCGGCGCACGAATAATCGGAAACAATCTCGATGCCGTCGATATTCCAGCCGTTAAACGCCGTGTTCGTGTCTTCGCCGAACCGCCATTTGAATCGAACCGTTTTGCCGTTTGCCGAAGCGGGCAGCAAAACTTTCGTCGTTATGTAACCGCCTGAATTTCCCGTCCACGCCGCCCTGCCGTCGAGCGGATTTGAATTCGCGCCCAAAGCGCCGTTGTAGCCGCCTTCGAGAAACACGCCGCCCGCCTCCAGAATGTCCCGGTATTCCGTCGCGCCGATGCTGATTTCCAGCACTCCGCCGTCCCAGCCTTTTTCCGTATTGAAAGCGTTTCTGAATTTCAAAACGCCCGCCGCCGTCTTGACGCTGTAAGCGGGCGATTCCAAATCCGCGCCGCCGGATTTTCCGGTATTCGGCGTAAATGCCGAATTCGGATTTGAATCGGAGCCGGCGGTTGTCGTAATCCAGTTTTTCCCGTCGCCGGTTTGCGCGCTCGTCCAGCTTGCGGGCAGATTCGGAACCGCTGAACTGTCGAAATTCTCGGAGTTTCCGACAATCGGCTGACCGATTATCAAAAGCCGTGTTTCGGTTTTCGCGCCCAGACTGCTGTTGATATTAAGCGTCAAAGTCAAAACGCTGCCGCACGTCTGATTTGCCGGAACGGTGAAATTAACAGGTTTTGTAACGGTTTGTTTATTTAAAATGTCGCCGTAGCTCGCGCTGCCGCCGCCGATGATTTGCAGCGTCGTTCCCGCCGCCGTCCCGCCCGTCGAATTTGTCAGCGGAACCTGCAAAACGATTGTTTCGCCCGGTTCGGCTAAATTGTTTTTATTGCCCGCCGCGTCGTCAAACGTAAAATTCGGCGCCTGCACCAGATTCGGCAAATCGAAGGCTTCCTTTACCGAAGTGTTATTTACACCTGCTCCCGGATTCGTAATCGACGCGCTGAAGCCCATTCCGCGAACCGCGAATCCCGCCCAGATGTCGGCGGCGTCGGCTTTTGCCGCCTGCGCCGAAGGCTGAGCGAGCGCGGCGGCGATAATCGCATCGCGCTCCTGCAGAAAAGTCGGGTTAATCGGCGCGAGCTTCATACCGTCGGTTACTAATTGCAGAATTTTACGATTGCCCGTTTCCCATCCGAGACGCGCAATCATCGCGGCGCGCACTTCCCACAGGGCGCTGCTCCATATTTCGCCGCCGGCGTGAGCCTGGTCGCACGTCGATGAGCCGAACGCGCCGCGCGGGTAAGCGCTGATTGTGCCGATTGCCGAAGACGTGCCGATTTCCCGGCTGCAATTCGGATTCAGATGTCGGAAAGACAGCGGATTGTGCGGTTTTCCGTTAGCGCCGACCGACGACATAATCGCTTTCGGAAAACGCCGGATGCCGTAATAATTATTTGCCCGGTAGCCGGAAAATCCGAGATACGTGGCGTAGCTGCCGAACGGATAAACGCCGCCGGGCGGGTCGGACGGCTGCGAGAGCAGCGCCAGCGCGTAAAAATCCGACGTGCCTTCGCCTATCGCGCCAGCCATATTATTTGTCAGACCGCTGGAATTTCCGTGCAGACGACCGGACAAACCGTGCGTCAATTCGTGAATTACCACTTCGCTGTCGAAATCGCCGTCGAAATCCGGCGCGGGCTGTTTCCAGATATACATCTGCATTCTGCCGGGCGCGCCGTCGGCGGGCGTGGTGAAATTAGCGTTGTCGAAATCGCCGGAATCCTGCGCCTGTGCCGAAATGCAGTCGCCGCCCGCACCGCCGCGTCCGAAATTGTCGTTTTGAAAATTAAACGCCGCTTCTGTGAATCCGAGCCGATACATCTCGTCGTGATACCGGTTCGAGATGTAAAAAAGCTGCGTAACCGCGCCGTTTTGAAAAGCGGAAATCGGATAAGTCTGCGTTTCGGGAACGGGCGCGTCTCCGGCGTCCGTGTTCGGATTGCCCGGCGCGTAATCGAAGACGAAACGGCGGTTCACGTCGCCGACGGCTCTGCCTTTCGGGTCGATTCCGTCCGTTCCGTCGCGGTCGATACCGGCATCGACCGCGTTGCCGGCGGTTTCCGTGCCGCCGTCGTCAATCCAGCCTTTGTTGTTAAACGAATACGGCGCTTCGTTGCCTGTAAGCGTGATATTTGTGCGATTAAGCGCCGCGCCCTGCGTTCCCAAAGCCGGATTGACGATTCCCGGACTCAAACTAAACGGATTTCGCGCGGCGTTTATCATCGCGTTCGGATTGGCATAGACGCTGAAAGTAGCCGCCTGCGATTGGTCCTGCGTGATATTTTTCCGCCAGAGCAGCTCGCCCGTTTCGGCATCGACGATAACGTAAAAAGCGTTATTAGAAGTAGTATCGGCGTTCCAAATCAGAACGCGCCACGCCGGACGCGCCGCGCCCGACTCAATCGGAAAATACATTTTTTCCGCCGTCGGCGACGAAGCGCCCGCGCCGAAAAACTTTTTCGTGTTCGTCGATTCGGCTTCATTCGGAACGTCGTCGCCGGATTTTAAACGATATTTGAGATGACCGGCGGCGAACTTGAGCGCGTCCGCTGCGCTGCCGAAATCGGTTGAAACGTTTGAGGCATCCAAACCGGGCGCGATATTGTTGATGACGCGCGCAATCTCGCCGCGCTTTGAAAACGCCGCTTTTATCTCGCCGCGAAAAACCGGAATATCGTTGATTTTCTGTTCGAGATGAGCGAACGACAAATTGCCGTCGGGGTTCGTGTAATCGGCGGTTTCTTCGAGCCGCGCCGCTTCGGAATCGCCGACGCCGAACAAATCTTTGTTTTGTTTGATAAAGCTGCGCAGGTTCTCCGACCGCTTCATTTCCGATGCGCCGGTTAAAAAGGCGCGTCCGGTTTTTACGTCCGGCGCGATGACTTCGGGAATTTGCAAATCATCGTTATATTCGATTTTCAGATTCGCGACTTTTTGTTTGAGATTGTCCGCCGCCGCCGAAACTTTGTCTTTTTCATATCCTGAAACTGATTTGTTTTTTCTGGAAGATTGCCGAAGTTTATCTAAAGCGCCGATTTTCTCCGCTCGCTTATCGGTGCGAATGTCGTAATTTTTCAAGTCCGAATCGACGCTTTCGGTTTTGAACGATGAAGAATTTGTTTCTCTTTTTTGCTCGCCTCCGGCTGAGGCGGAACGAAAATTTCCCGGCAAAAAGGTAAAAAAGGCAGCAGCCGAACCCAAAACAATCGCGCCTGATAAAAGGCGGCGGCGAATTTTCGCGTTAAAAGTTTTTTTCATAAAAGACTTTCGGGAACAAGAACAGAAAAATTCCGCATTTATGCAGTTCTGAAACAAACCGGCATTTTTAGAAAACGAAAAATCTGGAAGGTGTGGAATCTCCCGGCATCAAATAGATTTATCGAAACAATTTGATATGATTAGATTTTACCTTAATCTAACGCCCGCGTATATAAAAAAAAGACAAAGTTTCAAGTGGCTTTAAAAATCATTCCGGGCAATTGAAAATCACAAGTCAGCCCATATAATACAAGCACAAACGGAAGAAAAAAGTGGAAAAAATTTTCGGTCCGAACGGACTCATCTCACAGCATCACAAAGATTACGAATATCGCGGCGGTCAGGTCAAAATGGCGGAAGCCGTTCTGCGCGCCTTCGAGCAGAAAAAACATCTGATAGTCGAAGCCGGAACGGGAACGGGCAAGACGATGGCGTATCTCGTCCCGGCAATCGCCTACGCGCTCGCCGAAAACAAACGCGTCATCATCTCGACGGGAACGAAGAATTTGCAGGAACAATTGATGGAAAAAGACATTCCGTTTCTGCAAAAGATAATGCCGAAAAAATTTACGGCGGCGTATATGAAAGGACGCTCGAATTACGCCTGTCTGCACCGCATTAAAAAAGCCGAAACGCAGCCGATTCTTGAAGGTTTGGACGAGATGGATTACTTCGAGGAAATCCGCCACTGGGCGCGCGAATCGGAAACCGGCGACAGAAGCGAGCTTGTAAATCTCCCGGAAAATCTTTCGTTCTGGTCGAGAATTAACGCTAAATCGGAAACGTGCATCGGGCAGAAATGCCCGGATTACGAACCGTGTTTCGTAACCCGTATGCGCGCCCGCGCCGACGAAGCCGACATCGTTATCGTCAATCACCATCTTTTTTTCGCCGATTTGAATATTCGCAACAACGAATACGGGCGCGTTCTGCCCGATTACGGCGCGATTATCTTTGACGAAGCGCACCTTATCGAAGACATCGCCGCCGATTATTTCGGCTTTCAGGTGTCGAGTTTTCAAATCGACGAGCTTGTCCGCGACGCCGACGCGCTGCCGATAACCGACGCAAACGCCACCAGAGATTTAACGAAGCTCGCGGCGAAAATCATCGGACTTGCCGACCAATTCTGGATACGTTTTACCCAGACGCGCGGCGGCGACGGACGTTTTCCGCTCGTTCAAAACGCGTTTGCGCAAAAGACGAGAAGCGGCGAAATCGAACCGACGCCTTTGGGCGAAGCGTATTTCGCGCTTGATTCGACGCTCGAAAGACTGGAAACCGGCTTGGAAGTCTACGCCGAAAAAATGACCGAAGCCGAAAGTCTTGTGCGGCGTGTGCGTCAAACGCGTTTTGATTTAGATTTTATCTGCACGCAGGCTGAGAAAAATTACGTCTATTGGCTGGAAAAACGCGGGCGCGGAATGTTTCTGCGCGCTTCGCCGATTGACGTTTCAAATCTTTTGCAGGACAAACTTTTTGATAAAGTCGAAACCGTCGTGATGACTTCGGCGACATTATCGACGGGCGGGAAATTCGATTTTATAAAAGACCGTTTGGGTTTGGACAACAAAAAAACCGATTCGATGCTCGCGCCGTCGTCGTTCGATTATCAAAAACAGGCGATTATCTATTTGCCGAAAGCGATGCCCGACCCCAGAACGCCGGAGTTTTCGCAAATGGCGGCGGCGGAAATCGTCAAACTATTAAATGTTACGGACGGACGCGCCTTTGTTTTATCGACAAGTTTAAGCTCGATGAACACGCTTTACGAGCTGGTCGCGATGCGCGTCAACTTTCCGTGCTTCGTGCAGGGTTCGATGTCGAAAGCCGGACTTCTCGAAAGGTTTCGCAAAACGCCGAACGCCGTTTTATTCGCAACTTCCAGCTTCTGGCAAGGCGTCGATGTGCGCGGCGAGCAGCTTTCCTGCGTGATAATCGATAAACTCCCGTTCGCCGTCCCGACCGACCCGATTGTCGCGGCGCGAACCAGATTTATCGACGATAACGGCGGCAAATCTTTCTTTGATTATTCCGTGCCGCAAGCCGTCATCACCTTAAAACAGGGCGTCGGCAGATTAATCAGAAGCGCGACCGACAAAGGAGTTATCGCGCTGCTCGACCCGCGCCTGAAAACAAAATCCTACGGCAGAGATTTTCTCAATAGCTTGCCGCGCACCAGAGTTACGAGCGAATTGAAAGACGTGGAGAAAATGTTTTTGAATGAGTTTGCTTGATGTAAAATCAAAAGGATTTAATTTCATTTGGGAGTAAAAATTATGAGAAAGATTGCCGTTAATATTGTCGCCTTACTGATTTTTACAATGACTATTGTTGTCGCCTCGAACGGGCAGTCGAACGACAATTCAAACGCATCGAAAAAACAACCGGACAGGCAGCAAAGCAAAGACCAGCCCGTAAAGATAAAAAGTAAGCCGGTTATTCGGATGGGAAGATGTTCAGAATCTTCAGGTTTAGTTACTCTTAGAGCTACATTTGATAAATCTGCGGTGGTTACAAAAGTGGAAATCGTCAAATCGTCCGACTGCGACAGCTTCGACAAAAATGCCGTCAAAGCCGCACAGGGAATTAAATTTTCTCCGGCGATAAAAAACGGCGAGCCGGTTACGATAAACAAAATAGTGCAATACTCGTTTTCAGGATATTAATAGATGAACAGTTTTTACGAAGTAATGATTGAACGCCATTTCTCAAGCGCGCACCAATTGCGCGGCTACAAGGGGAAGTGCGAAAATCTGCACGGACACAATTATAAAATCGAGATTTTCGCGCGCGGTGCGGAGTTAAACAATATCGGTCTGCTGATTGATTTCGGCGACCTTAAAAAAGCCGCCGACGAAGTTACCGATTATCTCGACCACCGCAATATTAACGAGCTTCCGCCGTTTGACGAAGAACTCAATCCGTCAGCCGAAAATCTGGCGCGGTTTATTTTGGAATATATCGCTTCGAGAATCGACGACGACCGCGTGCAGATTTATAAAGTGCGCTGTTTTGAAACGCCGACCAGCGTTGCCACTTATCAAACCGAATAAATTATTCGATTGTGAAAGCAGGCTGCGCCGACGGTCGAAGGCAGCCGATTGCTAATTTTCCTGTCTAATCAAATCTAATCAAAACGCATTTCAAATTACTCTAGGAGTCGATTGTTTTTTCACCCGTCGCAGCGCGCGTGTATCCGCTTTTAATTTCAGTCTTGAATATGAAAAAAATATTTTGCATTTTGCTGTTCACGGTTTGTTCGATAACGTCTGCCGCCGCTCAAAACACCGCGCCGGATATTATCGAGGGCGTCGTCAAAGACCGGAACGGCGCGGTCGTTGCCGGAGCGCGAGTTTTTTTACTGAACGCGAAAACGCTCGCGGAACGCCGAATCGTTACTGATTCTTCCGGCAATTTTGTTTTTGAAAAAGCGGCGGCTGGCGATTATGAAATCAGAGTTTCGGCGCAGGGTTTCGCAACGCGGAAAATCCCTTTAGCGATAACGGACGGCAGCGGAGAGAATGTTGAAATCATTTTGGAAGTCGGCGAAACCAGCGTTACGGTAACGGCGGAAATCGGGCAGTCCGCCGAGCGCGAAAATGTTCCGCAGGCGGTCAGCATCGTCGATTCGACCGAAATCGCACAGCGGGCGACCAGAACTTTATCGCAAATCGGGCGCGAAGAAGCCGGATTGAACGTGCAGCAGACCAGCCCGACCATCGGCGCGGTCGTCGTGCGCGGTTTGACCGGCAAAAACGTCGTCAATTACGTTGACGGCGTGCGCTACACGACAAGCGCCCAGCGCGGCGGCATCAACACGTTTTTTAATCTCAACGACCAGAGCAGCCTGCAATCCGTCGAAGTTCTGCGCGGACCGAACGGCGCGCAATACGGCTCGGATTCTTTGGGCGGCACGGTAAATCTTTTGACGAAATCGCCGGTTTTCGGCTCGGACGAAGCCGAATTTCACGGCGAGATAAACCCGTTTTTCAACAGCGCCGACCGTAGTTTCGGCAGTTCGATTTTAACAAGCTACGGCACAAATCGGCTTGGCGGCTACGTCAATCTTTACGGGCGACGAATCAACACGCTGCGAACGGCGAACAATCTCGACTCGCATTCGGCAATTACCAGATTTCTCGGCTTGCCTTCGACGGTTCTTTACGACCGCAATCCCGACACGGAATTTACGCAATACGGCGGCGCGGTTCGCGTTAGTTACGCGCCGACGGATAGTCAGCAAATTTCGTTTTTCTACCAGCGCGGGCAGCAGGACGACGGCAAACGCTTTGACCAGCTTATCGGCGGCGACGGAAATCTGATTGCCGATTTGAGAAATCTGATGCTCGATTTCGGCTACCTGCGCTACGTCAAACAGAGCGTCGGTGTTTTCGACAGCGCGGCGTTCACGGTTTCCTACAACAGCCAGCGCGAGGAACGCGTCAATCAAGGCGGACAGGGAAATCCGTTTGGCGACATCACGCATCAATACGAGCGAACGAGCGCGACGGGCGCGAGCTTTTTTCTCGATAAAGTACTGCCGTTCAGAAATTCTTTTTTAATCGGCGGCGATTTTTATCACGAAAAAGTTAATTCTCCGGCTTACACGTTTAATCCCGGAACGGGAATTTCTTTTCTATCGCGCCCGCGCATTCCCGACGAAGCTCGTTTCGATTCGGGCGGCGTGTTCGTCCAGGACGCGTGGCAGGCGATTGCCGACCGCCTGCGCATCACGGGTGCGCTTCGCTACGGCGGCGCTCGTTACCGCGTTCGCGCCGCCGACAGCCCGCAGTTTACCGTTGTTTCGAGCCGAATTCAGGACGATGAACTGCGGTTCAGCGATTTTTCCGGCAGAATCGGCGCGGTCGTGCGCGTAGCGAGCGGCTTGCGTTTCGCGTTTAATTACAGCCGCGGCTTTCGCTATCCGAGAATCACCGATTTGGGAACTCTGGGCTTGACCGGCGACGGTTTTGAAGTCGATTACACGGCGGCGATAAATCTCGGCGGCACAATCGGCACGACCGCCGGCGCGGACGCCGTTTCGACCGGCTTATCGGTTGCCCGCCAGCAATCCGAATACAGCAATAATTTCGACGCGAGCGCGCGTTATTCAAACAAACGCATCGACGCGGAATTTACTGCTTTCCGGCTCGACATTGACGACGCGATTACAAAACAGGCGCTGATTTTGCCGCAGGGCGCGGTCGGTCAGTTTTTGGGCGACCAGCGGATTACCAGCCAGCTCGCCAACGGCGTCGTTTTCGTTCCGGCTTCAACCGCGCCCGTTCTGGTTCGCTCGAATTTCACGGCGGCGAAAATCTACGGCGTCGAAGCCGAACTCGAAGCGCGCATCAGCCGCGGATTACTGTTCAAAGGCAATTACACATACATTCACGCCGCCGATAAAGCGACCGGCTTGCCGCCGAATATCGAAGGCGGAACGCCGCCTCCGACCGGATTTTTAAGTTTGAAATACGCGCCCGCCGGAAAAAGATTCTGGGTCGAAGGCTACACGAATTTAGCGGCGCGGCAAGACCGGCTTTCGAGTCTGGATTTGTCCGATAGAAGAACCGGCGCGCCGCGTTCAAGAGCGCAAATCGCCAACTTTATTCGGCGCGGCGCTTGCGTTCGCGGTTTGACGGTAAATACGAGCGGAAGCGGTTGCGGCGTAAATACTTCGACTTATACTCTTGCGGCGACAGGCGAAACTTTAAGACAGGTTCAAGACCGCCTTTTACCGACAAACACAACTATCAACGGCGTATTTATTCCTTCGACGGGCGGCGACAACGTTTCCGTTCCGCTTTTTACGTCATTGCCGAGCTACGCGCTGTTCAATCTGCGCGGCGGTTTTACGGTTAATGAAAAATCGCAGATATTCGTCGCCTTTGAAAATATATTCGATAATTTTCATCGTAATCCGAGCTGGGGAATCGACGGCGCGGGCAGAAATTTCACCGTTCAATATCGTTATAAATTCTAAATTCCGCGAAACCGGCAAACGCTGAAAGCGCCTGTCCATCAATCGATGAACAGGCGCTTTGCTTTAATTGTTGCTGAGGCAATTAAATTCTACTGTAACAGTTTTGCCGTAACAGTTTTGGTTAAAGGATTGACCGTAAAGCGAACGAGTCTTGTCAGCGATGTCTTCAATGTCGTTCCGCTTGTCGTCGAACTGCCGCCCGAAGTTCTTGTTCCGCCGTTGGAATTCGGCGAATTGTTCGGCAGAAGCTGTTCGCAGACGATATTGAAGGTCGAAGGTCCGTTGGCGAAGCCTTTGACGCGCAGAATGTAAGTCGTGTTCGGCTGAACGCTTGCGGAAACGTGTTCGGCTGCCGTCGCTTCGGCTGAACTCGCCAGAACTCTGCCGCTGGCGTCGAGCAGGTCGAAGTCTAAATCGACTGCGGTTAATGAACTCAAAGTCGCGTCGAGGACGAGCGCGTCCGATTTGGTCGTAACCGGAACGTCTTCCCACGTGATTCCTTTGAAAGTCGGGTCGCCCCACGTCGCGCTCGTTCCCGCCGTTGCCGACGGGTCGCCGCCGACTAGCGTTCCGGTTTTCGTTTCGGTAAAGAGCGAATAAGTTACGGGCGCTGGCGGATTAGATGTGCCGTCGCCGTTCTGCGAGCCGTCGCCGGCAACCGAGCTGACGAAAGCGTTTCCGGTTATTTTCGCGTCGAAGCTGAACATCTGAGCCATCGGGTCGTTAAATTCGAGTCGTTTGGCGGCTGATGTCGCGCCGAGCGCGAGCGCTTGATTATAAATGAACGTGTTGCCCTGGTCGCCGTTTTTGACCGAGACGGTCGGGTTTGAGATGTTCGTGATTTGGAATCCAATCGGAGCATAAACCGTTTTGTCGTTGGCGAGCGCGCCGCGCGTGTTCGTCAGTTTGTTGTCGAACGACATCACGCCGTTTGCAAAGCTGATGTTCGAGATTGCCGAATCGATTTGCGCGGTCAAATCCTGCTGCTGCTGAGTTGCTTTGCTCGCGCCGCTCAAGTTCGAGAAGCCTAATTGTCTGGTCGAGTTGACGCCGACTGCGCGGACGACATATTCGCTGTCAAATAAATCTTTCAAACCTTCGGGAGCGAAGACTTCGTGAACCGCGCCTTTATCTTCGTAGGAAAGCTCGTTTCCGCTGACGAATGCGACGTGGCGGAAGCCGGTTGTCGATTGGTCGCCGTCTGCGAAATCGCGTTTGCCGTTGGTCTGGCGGCGATTTTCATTGCCGATTTTGCGTTTCAGGACTTCGTAGGAAACCGCGCCGTCAACCGCGTTCCAGCTGACTTTTAATGAACGTGCGCTGGCTGCTTCCAAGCGAACATTTGAAGGAACATTCGGCGCGGCTTGTTCGCCGACGAACGGTGTAACCTGTGTCGAAATCGTTGCTTTGCCGCCGTTGACTTCTAAAGCATTGACGCCCATTTCGTGCGCCGCGTAAATCTGTTCAATCATCGCGCGGTTTCTGCCCGGCGCGGTCGGGTCAACCGAATCGGTCGGATAAAGCATCTGGTCGGCGACAATCATCGCGTCGCGTGCTTTTACCATCGTGTCCGGCGCGGTCGTTCCCAAAATATACATCGAGCCTAAAAAGTCGCGTTCAAAAATTTCCGTTCCCTGCGTGATGGCTTTTTTCGCCAGACCGTCTTTCGGCTGCGGGCGTTTGTAGGTCGTCGCGTTCGGATAAACTCTGTTCATCATTTCGCGGATTTCCCACATCGTTGACATATAGATTTCGCCGTCGTAGTGTTCTTCAAAATCAGGCGCGCCCGTCGTCCGGTCGATTAAAGTTCCGATGTCGCCGTATTTTAAGGTCGAGCGAGCGCTGCGGATGTATGCAACCGAGTTCGGGTCGCGTCCCAAATCGCGGAAGCGCTGGCGATAGCCTTTCGCGTTGACGACGTAATCGCCCAAAGAAGCGTTGTCGGTGATGGTGAAAGCCCACATATCGGCTTGACCTTCGTTAAGCGCGCCGCCTTCGGGTTCGCCTTCCAAGCCTGCAATCGGCGAAGTGATGGCGTGCATTCCTTCGTGGTAAGGAACTGTTCCTTCCAGAGCCAAATCGTTGAATAAAAATCCGTGTCCGTAAGAAGTCGGGTTGACGACAACCGGCGATTTCGTGGCGGTTACGCCTTCGATGATGCTCGTCAGGTTCAGAGCAAAAGCGTTATCCAAGCCTAAAACTTTATCTTTCAGGTTCGGGTCGCTCGCGCTCGGCAGTTTGCCAGCCGCCGCGTCGAGCGCTAAATAAATATTCGGAATATGGACGGTTGCGGGCAGCGGATTGGTTTTGTTCGGGTAATCGTCCGGGAAACTGCCCGAACCGAAATTGCTTTTGTCGCCGCCGATGTGCAGATAATCGACGTATTCGAGCAGGTATGTCGTGAAAAAGAATGCGTTGATTTCGTCCTGGTGTTCGGCAGGTTCGGCAAACTGGTCGATTTCGTTGGTGCGCGCTTCAAATCCGGTCGGATTGTCCGTGCGGAAATGCCACGTTCCGAGTGCCGCCTGCAAAAACGGCTGTTTTGTCGCCAGCGCGTTGTTGACGAGCGCGTGCGTTCCGGTCAGCGTTCCCATTTGTCCGGTAACGACGTTCTGCTGGTCGAAACCGCGAAGCTGAACTCTTTCCTGTCCGCACGGCGTTCCGTTGCAGTTGCTGATAATCGATTTGTCTTTTAATTCATCGGTAATCGTCGGATATTTCGGGTAAATATCAGCCGTAAAGGGAAGCGCGCTCGGCGCTTGCTGGAAATTAACGAAGTCTTTGCGGGCGATAACTTCGCCGGTGTGCGCGTCAACCGATGTCATATAAAGTCCGAACGGGTTGGTCGAAAACTTAGCGACTTTCCAGACCAATTTGTAACCGTCGGCGGTCGGATAAATGCCGAGCGCCGGCTGAAGATTTTCAACGGCGGCTGCCTGGCTGGTTAAGTTGTCCAAACCGGTTTTCAATAAATTGTTGATAATGTCCGGCATACTGACATTGAATTTCTGCAAATCCGCGGAAGCGGCTAATTTCGCCTGTTCCGCCGAAAGGGTCGGAGTCGTATCGACATTGACATCGCGGAAAAACGGACCGGAAGCCATAATAACCTGCTTATTGCCGTTCATCACCAGACCGATGCCGCCGTCTTTAACCGCAACGTCGCCGAATGTTTGCTGAAAGCGAACCAGATAACCGCCGAGCGCCTGCTTGCTTGAGAAAACTCGCAAATCGTTGATGTTCGAGATGCCGAAAAGCGCGGCGTTTTCGGTTAAGAAAGCGCGTCCGGCTTCTTCCGGCGAAGCGCTTGAAGGCTGGCTGGCAAATCCGTAAATGACATCGGGCGAGCCGCCGAACTCGTTCCAGCGAAACGTCGCGTTTTGTCCGTTGGCGGTCGCTTTCAAGTTATTGAGCGCCGCGAGCTGTTCGCCCGTCGCCTGACGAAGACCGGCGACGCCGCGCGACAGGTTCAAATCAAAATTCGGCGCCGGGCGCTGATACATTTGCGCCGCGCCGAGTGTCGCGGCATCGGAACTCGCCGCTTCCGCTTTATCAAACGGCAAATAAAAAGCCGTCGCCGTCAACGCCGTAATCAAAACGGCTACCGCTAATTTCGCCGTTAATTTTCTCGTTCGGTTGTCTGCCTGGTTTGTCATTTTTTTTCTTCCGCTCCTGGTTTAATGTGTAAATCTTTTCTGATGTTTTGACTATAATTTGCACCGCTTGAGAAAGGCTTGAAAACGGCATAAGGAGATTGAGGAATAACTTGAGGCGGACTTGAGAAAACTTGAAAACCAAAGAAGAACGCGGGCGTTTCGGAAAAATTAATTTCCAGAAACTGCCCGCGCTTCCTTTCGCACCCCCCAGTAGCGAAACTTGTTTAATCAATCATCCGGTTAATTTCCGGTCGTGAATAATTGATTGAATTTATTTAATTTGCCGGCGAGCGTTCCGCGCGTCATCGTCGATGCCGGTTCAAAACGCGGTCCGGGCAGAACTTCAAATTTACCGCCGCCGAGATTTCTGACTTCCGCCGGATACGCTTCAAACAAACCGTTGTTGACGGCGATTTGAACATATCCGCGCAAAGCAGCGGGAATCTGCGCATTGTCGGATAAAGGTTTGCTGTCGAATGTTACGGTTGAGCCAGCCAGCGCGCGGGCGTCGGCGTCGTGTCCGAGAGCGCGGACAAAAGCGACCGCCATATCGAGGCGCGAAACCGTTCCCGAAGGGTTAAAGCTCGTGCCGCTCGCCGTCATCAGCGCTTTCGGCGTGAAATCGAAATCCCTCAGGGTCGAGCCGTTCGCCGTTACCGCCTGCGCGATTCCCAGTAAATCACCCGAAACGTCTGCAAATTTGGCGGTCGCGCCGACATTCTGTCGAAGTCCCGTGTTAATAAGCAACGTGCGGGCGAAATCTTCGCGCGTTACGATTGCGTCGGGACGGAAAGTCCCGTCCGAATACGTGTCAATCAAGCGGCGTTTAATCGCCGTTTCGATTTCCGCCTGCGCGGTATTGCCGTTAAGGTCGGCGATGGTCGGCAGAATGTATTTAATTTGCGAAACCGTTCCGTCAACCGGACCGGGCGCGGCAGCCTGCACCGGCAATGAAGCCTGCGGCGCGGCGGCTAAACTGCGCGCTCCTCTAACTTCGATTGTCCACGTTCCGGCTTCCGGGTTTTGCACGACGACTTGGCGAGCCGTGCCGCCGATAACCGGAATTTCGATTGCCGACGAGTAACCGATGCCGCTCGGCGACGTTAATTTAATGCCGACGACGTTTCCTTCGCCGTCTTCGGCAATCGTGTCGGCATTGGCGAACACGTCTAAAACATTCATTCCCGGTTCGACCGTGAAAGTTTTAGCGTTAGCTGATGTCGCGCCGGAAACCGCCGGGTTAAAATCAATATGGAACGGCTGCGCCGCCGGACGTTCTTCGCCGAATCTCGTGTTGAAAACTACGTCCTGAAAATTTTTGTAATTACGCGAGCGGTTGAAAACTTTATCGACGGCGGCATATGCGTTGACGTAGCCCGCGCCGACTTCGTAATCCTGATAACCGGGCATTCTGGTTGCCGTTTCGACTAATATTTGTTTGATTTCGTCATTGCTCAATGTCGGGTCGGCGTCGAGCATTAAAGCGACGACACCGGCAACGAACGGCGTCGCCATCGAAGTTCCCGAAATTTGTGTATAGAAAGGAATTGCCGAGATAGGCAAGTCGGCGTCGGCGGTCAAACCGTTTGCCGTTAAATTTGATGTGGCGCGTGTCGAGACGATAGCGGAAGTAAATTTCGACGCGTTCGTTTCAAAAGCGCGCCCCGTTCCCGGCGCGGTTATTGTCGGCGCGTTGATGCCGCCGTTATCGACGCGTTCTTCTTTCGGCAAACCGCGCGACGAGAAATCAGCAAGCGTGCCTTCTTTCGTTCCTGCCGCAACCGCAATAACCCACGGCGCCTGTGCGTAATTGTTCAAAGTTCCTTTGGTCGGACCCGAATTTGCGCCCGCAAAAACAACCGTAATGTTGCGTTCATAAGCCATTTTCGATGCGAGATTAAGCGGATTTTCCGGCTCGAATTCCGTGCCGCCGCCGTAGGAATTGGAAACGACTTTAATGTTGTAGCGAAACTGATTGGCAAGTCCCCATTCCCACGCGCCGATTGCGTTCAGAACGAAAAGACCCGCGCCCAAACCCGAACCGATAATTTTAGCTCCGGGAGCAACTCCGCCGTAAAGACCGCCCGAACGAATGCCCGTGCCGCCGATGATTCCGGCGCAGTGCGTTCCGTGTCCGACAGATTGGTCTGTATTCGGCACGTTTTCGATTGAAATGTTCGGCGTAAAGCCTTCGACAAGACCGGCGGACGACATAACCTGAACATTCTGAACGGTTTTCGTGCCGAATTTCAAATCTTCGTGCGTCGCGTCAACGCCCGAATCGATAACCAGAACCGAAAAATCGCCCGCGCCGGAAACCGGCATTCCGCCGTTCGAGAGCTGCATCGCGCGGTCGGCGCGCAGTTTATCGACGCCGGTTAAAACCTTCGCCTGGTGCATATAATAATAAAGCTTGTCGTTCGACCAGATGGAGCGCACCGCCGAATTTGCGGCAAGCGCCCGAACTTGTCCGGCAGTCAAAGGCATCGCGACCATTCCCAAAGTCGGAAAGGTTTTGCCGCCCGTAACGCCGACGCTTTTCAGAATGTTCAAATGCGAGTCGGTCAAACCGCTCGTAGTATTGAACGCGACAATCGACGTTCCGACCGACGCGCTGTCGGTCAGGTTAGTTAATTGTTTTTTCAGAGTCGCGCTGAGCTGAGCCGCCTGCGCTCCCGAAATTAAAACGCCGACGAGGGCGATGACCGTAAATAATCCGAAAAACTTTTGCAGTATCTGGCTGGCTTTATTTTTCACCGTTTTATCTCCTGATATTTTGCTTGAAATGATTTTGAAAACTTAACTGTCCTGAGAATAAACGACCGGCTTTGAGAAATACTTGAGCGGGAAACGGAAAGGCTTGAATTGTCGTATTAAGCCGGTATTTATTGGTTTTTAGTGAAATCGTGGGCGAAACTTGAGGCACACTTGAGGAAGCGCGATTTGCACAGAAAAAGGCGAGCCTGAAACCCGCCTTTTTAAAAGAGTGTTTTGTCAAAAGTTTCTACGGTGCGGCGATGAAATTCAGACCGCCGCTTTCTTCATTTACATTAAACAGCCGCGCGTCGAATTTATAGCGTTTTGCCGAGACCTGAAAAGTATAGATTTCGCCCGCCGGAACATCTCTGAAGCGGTAATTACCGAACAGATTCGTCAAAGCCGTGCGCGTCGCGCCGTTTGAATCAATCATCGAGACGCGCGCGCGCGAAATTCCTCTGCCCGATGCCGTTGTAACGCGCCCGGCGATTGTAACCGTCGCCGCCGTCGCCGCCAGAGCCGGTTGAATCGCCGCTGCGCCGAGCGCCCAGCTGTCGGAGTTAGTTAGCGTCCAACTCATAGTCGTTACGGACGACACTGCCGCTTTCGTGCTTCCCGCGCCGACATCGAAAACCGAACCGAACGCCAATCTTCCTGTCCATTGTTCGGTTTGTCCCGCGCCCGGAACGGCAAATCCAGCCATCGGCGAAACCGCTAAAGTATCAAGCACCAAATCTCCCGCCGCGCTGTCGGCAACAATCACTGTCGGCGCGGCACTTGTGCCTCCGCTTGAGAAAAACATCCGGTTCGGCGTCAGTTGATTAACGCCGGTAAATGAGACGACTCCGCCGACGGCATAATTGACGAAAGGCGCGGGAATCGTTCCGCCAATCGAAAAATTAACGATTACATTGCCCGCGCCGGTCGGCGGATTAATCAGACGAAATATCTCGACGGCGTTTCTGGTATCGGGCGAAACCTGCGTTCCGACGCGTTCGAGCGGAATTTGAGTTCCGGCAGCCGTTTGAGATTCAAAAGTTACGCTCGTTACGCGATTTGCCGGTATGCCGATTGGCAAAACCGTCGTCGAAGTCGATACGCCGACATAAAGAGCGCGATTGACGCCGCCGCCGACATCGTGCGGAATCGAGAGCGTCGATAAACCCGTATTGCTGAAAGCTCCGTTGACGGTCGAGTTATCGACCGCGACCGCTGCCTGTGTCTGAATCGCAAACGCGGCGACGGCTAAAAAATACAAAGCCAGAAAAAGAGCGTTCCGGTTAAAAGCTACTTTTTGCATTAAAAACATTTTTTTACTCCTTCTTCAAAATTAAACGAACAGCTTGATTTTATTTTAATAGTTCCTGAAACGTGCGGCGTGTTTCGGGGGAAGGGGCGACACCGAGTTCTTTTTTCAGTAGATTCTGCAAATCTTCAAATTGTTCTTTTACTTTAGCAGGTTTTCCCTGCGCGGCGAAAGTTTTCATTATCAGGCGGTGCATATCTTCGCGAAACGGGTCTTCGCGCAGGATTTCACCGGAAAACTTTAAGGCGCTCGACCAGCTTTTTTCCGTGAAGGAAAGTTTCGCCAGACCGCTCAAAACGCGCAAGTGCTGCTCGGAATAATAACTTCTGAGTTCTTCCGCCCAATCGTCGTAGACGCCCGACATAAAAGCGCCGCGATAAAGCGCGTGCGCCGCTTCGAGATGTTTGCGAAAACTCGCCGCGTCTTTTTCGCGCTTGGCGTTTTCGGCGTCGCCGACCGACTTTTCAAATTCTTCGGTGTCAATCGCATAAGTTGCGTCGGAATTCAGCAGATACGCGCCGTCGCGGTAGAGCAGAAAATTCTGCTTTAAGGTCTGACGGCTGTTTAAGGCTTTGCGAATGTGCGAAATCGTCGGGTGAAAGTTCTTTTCGATAGCGTCGAGTTCGGCGTCCGCCCAGAATTTTTCAATCAAAACGTCTTTTTCCACGCGCCGGTGGCGGCTCGTCGCGATATAGCAGAAAATGTCGCGGGCGCGCCGTGTCGTCCAGGCGTCGGGCGCGAATTGCTTTGTCGGGTCGCGGTAAATTTCGACGTGTCCGAGCAGTTTGAGCGTTAAATCGACAACCGGAAAGGGAAACGCGGAGACGGACGGACGCGGAGACGCGGCGGCGAGCGTCTTTTCAGATGTTTCATCTTCTCCTTTTCTCCCCGCGTCTCCTCGTCTCCTCGTCTCCGCATCTCCGGCAGCCGTTTCGCGCAAATCGAGCGGCAGTTTTCCGATTACCTCGTCGTCGCGAAACAGCAGCGGATTTTCCGCGATTTCCTCGCGCAGCCAGTATTCGTAATCGAAACGGGCGGCGAGGTCTAAAGCCCGCTGAACGTGCGGCAGCATTTCGCGGCGTTTATCTCCGGCAAACAAAGCGGCTGCCAGCTTGATTGAGGCGACGGCTTCGTAATAATAAAGATTCTGCGCGTGAAAAAAAACGGCAATCGCTTCAAGCTCCGGCACGATTCCTTCAATGTCGTTCTGCATCAGTCGCACGCGGCACAGCGCCAGCTCGACGGTTTTCTCGCCGGTTTCATTTTTATTTCGGCGGCGGACGGCAAGCAGGTTTTCAAGCAGGTTTCGCGCCGTTATAAAATCTCCGCGTTTCAGCGCGAGGACGGCGCGTTCTTCGTCAAGTTCGCGCTTCGCCGGGTCGATTCCTTCTTCTTCGTAAGTCTTCCGCGCGCGCTCGTAATATTCGGCGGCGTGCGCGAAATCTTTTTTCTCACGGTATAAATTCGCGTAGGATTCTAAAATTTCCCCGTGCAGATGTTTGAGATTGTAAAGCTGCGACAATTCCATCGCTTTGGCGAGATGCGTCTCGGTTTCGGCGAATTCGCCGCGATACAGGTGCAGCCGGGAAATATTCAAATGCCCGATGGCTTCCTGCGGCAGCTGCGCTTCGGGTTTGTCGTCGCGGAAAATTCGTTTGAACCAGCGCAGCGCCTCGCCGAAGTCGCCGCGCAAGCCGGAAGGCAACGCGAGATTGTGCGTGATAAGTCGGACATACCGCTCGTTTGAATGATTTTCGGCAAGTTCTAAGGCAAATCGAAAGTGTCTTTCCGCTTCCGTCCAGGCGCCCGCGGCAATCAGGCAAAGCCCGCGCGTGTTTTCGCATTTCATACGAACTTCGGAATTTTCATCGACCAGTTTTTCCGCCTGTTCGAGCAGCTTCAGCGCATTCGGGCAATCGCTCTTTCGCCTGGCGATACTTGCCAGCGAGTGCAGAGCTTCGGCTTCGCCGTCGGCGTCTTTTTCCCGGCTGAGTAATTTTACGGCGCGTTTTAACAGCCCGGCGGATTTTTCCGTGTCGCCCTGAAGCCGCGCCACTTCCGCCGTGTGAAGCAGAGCGCGCGGAAATTTGTCCAGACATTCGGCGGGAATTTTTTCGGCGAAACTTCCAAGCGCGGTTATCGCGCCGCCGTTTAGCCATTCGCCGCCGGATTCGGCGATAATCCGCGCCGCCAACTCGAAATCTTCGGCTTCGAGCAGATACGGCAGAGCCTTTTCCCAATGCTTCCGGGCGAGAAAAAATGCGGCAATCCGCACGCGTTCTTCGGCGATGGCGGCGCGCCCGCGCTCGATGCGGAAACGGCGCGCCAGAAAATCGCGGAAAAGCGGATGCAGACGATATTCTTCATCGCGCCGCCGTTCGCCCGCGACGGTTAAAAAAACATTTTGTTTGACAAGTTCCGGCAAAACCTGCGCGCATCGCATTTCGGGGAAAAGCGAGCTGCAAACATCGAGCGGCAAGCTGTCGAGCAGGGATAAATGAAGCAGTAAATGCCGGATTTCTTCCGGCTCGCGGGCAAAAACTTCTTCGGCGAAATAATCGAAAATATCTTTTTCCGACTGCCGGAGCATTTCGTGCAGATTCGGCGACGAAGCGTCGGTCGAAGCGTGAATCTGCTGCTCGGTAATTTGCCGAACGAGCTGAAGCGCCGTAATCCAGCCGTGCGTCCGCTGTCGATATTCGGCGATTTCCGCCGGTTTTAATTCCAGGTTCAGCGTCGTGCGAAACAATTCGCGGACTTCTTCGTCGGTAAAAAGCAAATCTTCGCGGCTGATTACCGCCGCCATCGCCTGCGAGCGGCGGCGCATAATCGCCAGCGGCGGCAAGTCGCGTGTCGTTATTATCAAATGCAGCATATCGGACGAATACTGCAAAAGGCGGTCAACCAGTCGATGAACAATCGTCTCGCGCCCGATGTGATGATAATCGTCGAGAATTAAAATAAAAGGCTGTTCGATTGAATCGAGAATTTCGTTGAGCAGCAAATCGACGGCGCGTTCCGGGTGCGCGAGCAAATCGTCGTTGGCTTCACTTAGATAAGGAAGAATCGTTTCGCCGAAAGCGGGCGCGAAACGTTTTATACCGTGGCAGATGTAGCCGAGAAAGACAAACGGGTCGGCGTCGGTGTGGTCGAGCTGATACCAGACGCTGCGGCGCGCCTGCTGCTGCACGAATTCGGCGACGAGCGTCGTTTTTCCGCATCCGGCGTCAGCCGTAACGAGCGTTACGGGCGAATTTAAATTCGCCTGCAGTTTAGCCGTCAGCCGCGGGCGCGCCAGAATCTCCGGCATATGCCGCGGCGGAAGCAGTTTCGTCCGCAGAAAAAAATTCGGTCTCTCCATTTGTTCGATTGAAATTTCGTCTAAACGGTATGTATTCCGCGATTATTATAATGCATCGGTGCGTTTAGATGAAAAATCAATTTCATTTACCGGACTTTTTTCGGCATATTTCTTTGAGCGCGGCGACTTTTCCGTAAGACCGTTTATGAGCCGCCCGCGCCGCGTTGGGCGAAAGTTTATATTTCTGAAAAAGTCGGACGGTCTCCTCAAGCGTGAACGACATTAATTTTTCGTCGATTACCTCTAAAACCTGTTTGGAACGAAGCCGCCACAGCGGAAAAGACGGCGCTGCCCGCGCAAGCAGCAAAATATGCACGTTCGGCGTCGGCAGAGATAATAAAGAGTTGAAAAATTCGCTGAACCAATCGGCGTCGAAAACCGAATGTAAATCGTCAAGCACGACGAGCAGCGGTTTTTCCGTTTCGACGGCGGCGAACTGCGCGGCTAAAGATTCGGTAACGTGCGACGCATCGCTATCGAAAAACTGCTTGTTTTCAATTGTTTCCGCCGAACTCGGAGCGGACTTAAACTGCCGGAGACTTTCCGACAGATAACCGAGAAAAACCTTCCAGTCAGTATCGGTCGTGTCGGCTTTATACCAGGCGACGCCATAGCCGGACTGCCTCGCGAAATCAGCGGCAAACGCAGTTTTGCCCGTTCCGGCGCGCCCGGTAATCATAGCGGCGGAAAAATTCTGAAGTGATTTTTCCAGATGACTGTAAAGCCGCGGTCGCTCGATTTCGGCGGAGACGAGCGGCACAGCGATTTTATCGGCAATAATTTTTACCGCGTTTGATTGAGTGTTTGCGGGAGCGGAAAACTGCTCGTAAGTATGATTTGTTTCCCGCCAGTCGCTTAATTCGTGTGAAGCAAAATTTAACATAAGTTAATAATAATCCGGCACACTTGAGTAAAACTTGAACACTTGAGAATGTTATATGTGAGGATAACGGGAAGTAAAAAGCTCCGGCAAAAATGTCGGAGCTTTTCATATAGGACTTTCTCATTTTTGCAGAAGCCCGCACATAAGTAAGGCGCTGTTCAAAGAAGACACACTTGACGAAGTGCGTGTTTCCGCTATTCAATCGCTAATTTATTTAGACGAACCATAGCTGAAGCCAGCTCAGCGCGTGTCAGCGCCCGATTCGGCGCAAAACTGCCGTTGTCCGTTTCGAGCAAACCTTTCTGAAGCGCGACGGCGGCGTAACCGCGCCAGTTGAGAGGAATCTGCAAAGCGTCGGCGCTTGTTAAAGGAGTTTTCGATGCGAGCGATTCGAGATTTGCGGCTTTGACGAGCGCGACCGCCGCGATTAACCGCGAAGCCGGCGCATCGGGGTAAAACGCGCCGCCGTTTGTCGCGTCAAAGAAAAGTTTTCCGTTCGGAAATTTCTGTGCGCTTTCGACGGCGTTTCTGGTTGTCGAATCGGTTACGTCTCTGAAAACCGGCGTCGATGCGACATACTGCGGAACGCCTCCGCCGCGAACAAGCGCGGCGGCAAAATCAGCCCGCGAAACGGCGGCGAAAGGTCGGAAGCGTTTTCCTTCGGGAAGCATCACGAACGAGCGCAGGCTTTCTTTTATAATATTCTGCATTGAGAGCGAAAGATTTTCCACGTCGTCGAGACACGAAAACTGCACGCGCGTCAGTTCGACAGCGCCGAAAAATTCCTGGTTAGTTCCGACGCCGCCCGTGTGATTGACGACGGCGCGCTGCTTCTCCGGCGCGGGCGAATTGGTCGTTACCTGTTCGCGTTTTCCGGTTAATCCCGGCAGATTTAAATAATTCGATTCGCCGCGCGTATTTCCGTCCGCGCCGACGAGTTTCAATGCCAAATCATTCAGGCTGAAAATGTTTCCCCAAGCAATCTGCACGGTGCTTTGTATGGTGTCGTTCGGAATATCGATGTTTGTTTCAAACGCCGAGCCGGGAACGAGCATTCCGCTGAAAGTTTGGGTGGTTGAAGTAAAGAAACTTACTGATTTTCTGTCAAGAGTCGAGCGGAAAATGCCAATTTTCCGCTCCGGGAAAGCTGACTGCAAAACAGCCGCGTGAACATTAAGCATTCCGGCTCCGACTTCGTGCGAAAAATATGTGGGCAAAGGCGTTGCCGTCTGCTGGAGAATGTCTTTGATTTCCGCCGAACTCAGTGCGGGATTCGCTTCGAGCATCAG
Organism: Pyrinomonadales bacterium; assembly: GCA_038200355.1. GTDB lineage: Bacteria > Acidobacteriota > Blastocatellia > Pyrinomonadales > Pyrinomonadaceae. The sequence continues at coordinate 41,786 of JBBPXZ010000001.1, forward strand.
AGCAATCGCGCCGGCAACCTGCGGCGCGGAAAAAGAAGTTCCGCTGGCGGTCGTATAAAAGGGAAGCTCACCGGGCGTCAAACGCGTCGAATCGGCGCCGGCTGCGCCCAAAGTTCCGGTCTGCGTGAGCGGATTACGCAAACTGACGACATTAACGGCAGGCGCAACCAGCGACGGGCTGAACTGGCGATTGCCGAAAACACCGCGTGAAGAAAAATCGGCTAGTCTGCCTTTCTCATCGGTTGCGCCGACGCTGATAACCCAGGGTGCGGCGGCATACGGATTCAGCGTGCCGTTTCCCGCGCCTGTGTTGCCCGCTGAAAAAACGACGCTGATGTCGTTTTCGGTCAGCATTTTCGTCGCGATGTTAACCGGGTCGTTATAATCGAAAATCGTATTTGCGGAAAAACTGCAATTGACGACGCGAACGTTATAATCTGCTCCGCGCTCAAGCAGGTAATCGAAACCCGAAAGAACATAAGTCAAATTCAAATCGCCCGCGCTCAAACCGAGAATTTTCGCGCCCGGCGCAATTCCGCTGTATTTTCCGCCCGAAGCGCTGCCGCTCGATGCGGCGACTCCGGCGACGAACGTTCCGTGTCCGCCGACCAAATCCGTATTCGGAACGTTTTCGATTGGCTGCGGATAAGCGAATCCGACGCTCGCGCTCTGCGTGTCGGAAAGTTTTACATTCTGGACGACTCTGCCCGCCAAATCGCCGTGCAGCGAATTGACGCCGGTGTCTAAAACGGCAACCGTTACATTTCGTCCCGAAACCGGCATTCCCTGATTTTTAGTCTGCAAATCGCGGTCGGCGGCAACGCGCGTAATGCCTGTTCGATTCAGATACGGGTCGGCGTTGAGATTCAGCGTTCGGTTTGCGTAAAGCGAACGAACCTGCGGCAATTTTGAAGCCGCGATTATCCGGCTTCGCGTAGTGGTTACGGCGAGAATCGGCAGGCGTCGAAATCTCGTTCCGCCTAAAATCCCGATTTTCTGCAATTGCGCTATATCGACTTCGGTCGGATAGTTGTGAAAAACGACGATTGCGTTAATATTTCTGTCGTCGGTTGCCCGGTCGAGTTGAATCGCCAGTTCCGGGTCGATGCTCTGCAAGCCGCTGGTGTGATTGGATGTTTCATCCGCGCCCGTCAAAGTAATACCATCCGCACCCGTCAAAGTAATTCCGTCAGCACCTGTTAATGTAATACCATCCGCGCCGGTTAATGTAATTCCCGCCGGTGAAGTAAGAGTTGAAACCGTTCCGTCAACGCCTGTTAAAGTAATTCCGTCCGCGCCTGTTAATGTAATGCCATCCGCGCCGGTCAGCGTGATGCCGTCCGCACCTGTTAATGTAATGCCGTTTTCGGCGATACGTTTGAAGCCGTCAACGCCCGTTAATGTAATTCCGTCAACGCCGGTCAAAGTAATTCCGTTCGGTCGGCGGACTACAACCGAATCAGCTCGTCTGTTTACGCCGTCCGCGCCGGTTAAAGTTATGCCGTCCGCGCCGGTTAGAGTTATGCCGTCCGCACCGGTTAAAGTAATGCCGTCAGCGCCCGTCAAAGTAATTCCGTTTGAACCTGTATAAGCCGAACCATCGACGCCGGTCAAAGTAATGCCGTCAGCACTGGTCAGCGGTATGCCGTCCGCGCCGGTCAAAGTAATTCCGTTTGTTTTGTAGCTCAGGAAATTATCGGCGCCGGTTAAAGTTATGCCGTCCGCGCCGGTCAAGGTAATTCCGTCGGCGCCCGTCAGCGTGATGCCGTTCGATTTAGAGAAAAGAATTCCCGCTTCCACGGTATTTAACCCGAATGCGAAAAGCAGCAAAATGCAGACAGTCGTTTGCCAAAACATATATTTTTCCGTAGTTTTCTTTCTAAACAAAGTTGTTATTTATCTGACTGCGCTTGCTATGAACTTCAAGTTCGTTTGAAAGCCGTATTTCTTACAGCACGACTACAATTATAATATAAAATCGGTCTGTTGAGAAAAACTTGAGCCTTGAAAATTTACAAATGAAATACAAATTCGGGGGTTTTATTATGTTGTGGTTTTGCGGCGGGTTTTGTCAAGTTTTTCATCGGCAAACTTACGGAATGAACCGAAATGTTTTCTGATGAATGGCTGTTTTCTTAAAATAGCTCGGTCGGAATTACCGAAAAATAAAATAAGACCTGCGAATATTATTCGCAGGTCTTATTTTATTTTTCGAAACACGAAGGTTAAAAACCTTGCAATTTATTGCAAGAATTTATTACGGCTTTCTTTTTCCAGCACTTTAAAATCTTAAAAAGAATCCTTATCGAATTTATTCGCCGTTTTCGAACCTACCTACTTCCA
>JBBPXZ010000002.1:0-40574 GCA_038200355.1 Pyrinomonadales bacterium
AACTAAAAAATAACGGAAGATACGCAAAAAGTTTTTTCAGAATCGGACTCGATGCGCTGCAGAACATTCTGTTCAACATCAAATTACCCGATAAACTCAAGACGTTCAATAACTTAATTGATTTACTGTCGTGTGCTTAGATTTTTGTAATAGAAACCCTTGCTATCTTGTAGATATTCGACCAGTTCTGTAGCTTTTGAATTATCATCATAAATTTTAATTTTATCGGAACACAAAATATTATCTGGACAGAGATTATTTGGTTTCCAAACAATGCAGTTGGATTTCGCTATCTCATTGCACACTTGAAGACGAATTAGTAAAGATTTCTTTTCGGAAGAGTTGCCAGTTAAAACTGTGGTGCAGACATTTTGCTGCGAATCCGTCACATCGAGGCAAAGAAATTTTACATCAATTAAACCTTGAACAGTTACTAAATCTCCGTTCAACGCTTTTTCTAACTCTTGAAAACCGATGTTTTCTGACTCGATTTGTTTCATATAACCATTAATTGTGTTTATATAATTCGTTGATGAATCTTCATTTCTATCTGCTCGTACATAAAACTTGAAGACAACAAACAAACCAACCCCGAAAGCCAACAGCGCAACCGCCAAATGAAAAGTATAACGACGCATAATTTTATTTCTCCAAAAGCCTTGTAAAACCCGCCTGCTCGAAATGTTTGTCGGAAGTGAAAGCTAAATTTATTCCGCGCTCTTTCATCACGACGAAACTCGCGCAGTCGGTCAAGCTCCATTCTTTATCCGGTCTTTCGCGGTAAAGACGCAAAGCATTTTCAAAAAGGTCGGCGTTTGTCGGAACAATTTCAAAACTTGTGAGCTTGCGTAAGGTGTCAATAAAGGAAATTACCCGCGCCCGAAATTCAATTGCCGAAAGTGCGTTTGCGAATTCAAACAAAACCGCTTCGGTTATGAAAAGACGCGCTTTTTTCGCTCTCAAATCACTCATCACTTCGATTGCCGATTTATGATTCTCGTCTTTATCAACCAAAATTCCGATAAAAGCCGCCGTGTCAATGAAGACTTTCTCTCGCGGCTTAATCTTCACGCTTCGGTGTGCCATATAAATAATGGTCGTGGTTGTGAGCCAAATCGGTAATGTCCCCGTCAATCTGATTTTCCTTGATTGCCGCAAACAATCTATCCCAATCGCTTTGATTTTCCGATTCTGTCTCATCAGCTAAAGTAATGATTACTTCCTTGCCTTCGTAAGAATCACTAATCGGTTCAAGCGGCAAAATCGTCCCGTTGTGAACTTTTCCTTTGACTTCTAACATATTTTTGAACCTCAACAGTATTTTACAATCAATTCGCGCCAATCCCGAAAGCCAGCAGCGCAACCGATAAATAAAAAGTGTAGCGACGCATAATTTACCTCAAGCGTGAAAGTTTAGTGCGTTTTCACATTAACTTTAAGCGCAAAGAAAATCAACATTTTTTTCAGACTGAGAAACGAGTTTTTCCTGAACACTTTTCGGGAACAAAAAGAAAATCGCGGTGTCTAATAAATCGACTGCTCGTTTGGCGACGAACTTTTTCGGGAGGAAAATAAAATGTTGGACAAATTAATCGAATCGAAAAACAACGCGGGCGCGAATCGAAGGCTCGGCGGTTTTCTGTTTTCGACTTTTACGGCGGCGATTGCCGTTTTAACTTTCGCGCTTGTTTACAGTCTTTTTACTTACAACGTCGCTTTCGGCGGCGGCAATCTCGATATATCTTCGATAATCGCGCCGGTTCAGACAACCGAGAACGCGCCGCCTGCCGAACAACCGCCAGCCGCGCAAAAACAGTCGTCCGCCGCAAACGCCGTCAGCAAGCTTCCCGCGCGCCGCGACGTTATAATGCGCGTCGATGAAGCGACGGCTAAAGTGCCGACGACGATTTCAGTCGTGCGGAATCAATCGGCGGCGCGTCCCGATTCGCGTTACACGCTCGGAAACATAGATTCGGATTTGGCGGTTTCGGGTTCAAACGCCGGAGAAGGAAACAGCGGTGGAAACGGCGCGACGGCGACGGGAATCGCCGGTTCGCTGAAATCACAGGCGGAGTTAGTGGAAAAAACAGAAGTTACGCCGCCGCCGGTTGTTAAAATCGAGCCGAAAAAGGCTGAACCGGAAAAGAAGAAAACAATCGTTACCGGCGGTGTCGTCAACGGCAAAGCGATAACGCTCGTCAAACCCGAATATTCAAAAGCGGCGCAGGCGATACGCGCCAGCGGCGAAGTCAAAGTGCAGGTAACGATTGACGAAGACGGCAGCGTCATCTCCGCAAGCGCCGTCAGCGGTCATCCGCTTCTAAGACCGTCAGCCGTCAACGCCGCCCGCGCATCGAAATTTTCGCCGACTTTTTTATCGAATCAGAAGGTAAAGGTTACGGGAATTATCGTTTATAACTTCAAACAGCAATAATCAATTACGAATTACGAAATTACGAATTAAAAGAAAAATTTCTTCATTCGTAATTCGTAATTGTTAATTCGTAATTGATTAGCTGAACGCTTCGAGGTATTTAACGCCCGCGCCGGTGTTGAAAATCACGACCGTTTCGTTTTCTTCGACTAAATTCTGCTCAATCATTTTTCGCAAAGCGGGCAGGCACGCCGCGCCTTCGGGAGCGCAGAACAAACCTTCCGCCGCGCCGATTTCTTTTGTCGCGTGAATCAATTCTTCGTCCGTAACGGCGACGGCTGTTCCGTTAGATTTTCTCAGCGCGTCTAAAATTAAAAAATCGCCGATGGCTTTCGGAACTCTTAAACCGGACGCGACGGTTTCCGCGTTGGGAAATTCGGCGGCGAAAATCTCGCCTTCGTGAAACGCTTTGACTATCGGCGCGCATCCAACCGACTGCACCGAAACCATTCTCGGTCTTTTGGAATCAATCCAACCCATCGCTTCCATTTCGTCAAACGCTTTCCACATACCGATTAAACCCGTTCCGCCGCCCGTCGGATACAAGATAACATCGGGCAAGTTCCAGTCAAACTGTTCCGCCAGCTCGTAACCCATCGTCTTTTTACCTTCGACGCGATACGGTTCTTTCAAGGTTGACACGTCGAACCAGCCTTCGGCGTCTTTCCGGTCGGCGACGATTTTTCCGCAGTCAGTAATCAGACCGTCAACTAAAGTTACATTCGCGCCCGTCTGCTCGCACTCGACAATATTCGCTCGCGGCGTGTCTCGCGGCATAAAAATAAACGTTTCCATTCCGGCACGCGAAGCATACGCCGAAAGCGCGCCCGCCGCGTTGCCCGCCGACGGCGCGGCGACTCGTTTGACGCCCAGCTCTTTCGCCATCGAAACGGCGGCAGACATTCCGCGCGCCTTAAAACTTCCCGTCGGGTTTGTCGATTCGTCTTTGATAAAAAGATTTAATTTGACGGAAAGCGATTCGGCTAAGCGATTCGCCGTAAGCAGCGCCGTCCAGCCTTCGCCGAAACTGACGATGTTTTCCTCGCGTTCGACCGGCAGAACTTCACGATAACGCCACAAGTCGGACGCGCGCGTCTTCAAAGATTCTTTCGTCAAGGTTTGCGCCGCTCGTTCCAAATCATATCGAACCAACAGCGGTTTCGAGCATTCGACGCACAGATTATGCAGTTTGTTCGCCTCATAAGTCTTATGACAATTGGCGCATTCGAGATGTGTTACGTTCATATTGTGGAAGATTATCGAAAAACGAAAGATTTTGCCACGAACGAACACGGAAAAGACACTAAAGAAGATTTATTTATTATCTTTCGTGTTCTTTCGTGTTTGTTCGTGGTTAATTTTTTTGCGGTCGTTTATTTTGCCAGCAAAGGTTTCAATGATTGATAGACGTTTTCCGTCATAATCTTTTCGCCCTCGCTGTTCGGATGAATGTTGTCGGCTTGGTTGAGCTTCGGATTGAGCGCGACGCCTTCGAGAACGAACGGCATAAACGCGATTTTATGTTGGCTCGCCAAATCGGGAAACACGGAAACGTATTCGCGCTGATACTGCGCGCCCATCGTCGGCGGCGCGAGCATTCCGCACAGCAGAACCTGTATGTTTTTAGCTTTCGCCTTTTCGATAATTTTGCTCAGGTTCTGTTTCATTTTTGCGACCGGCAAACCGCGCAGCAAATCGTTTGCGCCGAGTTCGAGAATTAAAACCCGCGCGTTTTCCTGCTCTAAAACCCAATCGACGCGCTCCAAGCCGCCAATCGACGTGTCGCCCGAAACGCCCGCGTTTATTACTTCGTAATCAAAGCCGTCGGCTTTTAATCGCTGCTGCAAAAGATACGGATACGATTCTTTTTCCGTCAAGCCGAAGCCCGCCGTCAGGCTGTCGCCGAACGCGATAATTTTAGGCTTATCGGAAATTGCCGACGGCGCGGCAAGCGGTTTTTCCGTTTTTTTATCAGCTCGCTTTTCGGCGGACGTTGCCGCGCCGCCACACGCCGAAAACAAAACGGTCAGAGAAATAAAACTTAAAATTGCCGTCGCACGGATAAAATAAAACATAATATTGATAAAAGAATTTAACATTTTCAACCAGGTTTGAGATGCAGATTAGAGCGAACTTGTTCGTAACTTTTTGAACGGCTATGATTGATTTTCACATCTAAAACAACCGATTATCTAATTTCAAGATGAGAGAAGAAACAAATTGGCGCGAATTCGACGAAGGATTTTCAATCGGGACGAGCGGCTCGGATGTCGGTGTAATAGTGCGCGACGAAGAACACCGAAACGGCGCGCGCATCACGCTCGAAGACGAAGGCAGCTTTGCGCCGTTCTCGATTACCTGCAACATTTACGGCTGGATGTTTCACACGCGCTATTTCGCGGGCGAAGCGGAAGCGCATCGGGAATTTGAACGAATGAAAGTTGATTTAGACGAAATTCTGCAATCGATTTCCGCCGAAGACGATGCCGATGGAGACGCGCTCGCCGCCGTATCAGCAGAATTAAGCGATTTCGTTGAAAAATACCCGTAAAACTTTATGATTGAATTAAAAAACGTCTCTAAAATCGTCCGCTCAGGCGCTGAAGATTTAACGATTCTCGACGATGTGTCTTTTACGATTCCCGACGGGCAATTCGTCGCCGTAACGGGCGCGTCGGGGAGCGGAAAATCAACGCTTTTAGGTTTAATCGCCGGACTCGACGCGCCGAGTTCCGGCGATATTTTAATCGACGACCAAAGCGTTGCGGCGATGAGCGAAGACGCGCTCGCCACACTTAGAAGCGAGAAAATCGGTTTTATTTTCCAGTCGTTCCATTTGATTCCAAGTTTAACGGCGTTTGAAAACGTCCTGATTCCGATGGAAATTCTCGGATTAAAAGACGCCAAAAGCCGCGCCGGAAAACTTCTCGAATCAGTCGAATTAACCAATCGCGGACATCATTACCCGACCGAACTCTCCGGCGGCGAACAGCAGAGAATCGCCATCGCCCGCGCCTTTGCCAACAGCCCGAAAATCCTGCTCGCCGACGAACCGACCGGAAATTTAGATTCGCGCAGCGGCTCGCACATATTCGATTTAATGACCGAACTGCACCGTCGAAACAACGTAACTTTGGTTCTGGTAACACACGACCAAAATCTTGCCGATAAAGCGCAGCGGCAAATTATCTTAAAAGATGGGCAGGTTGTCGAAGACAATCTTAAGGAAAATTTATAAACAAGGAAACTTTTCCGCCGGATTGCCGATAACTTGTTTGTAAGATACACATCTTTGCGAGGTCAGACAGATGGGAGAAATCGGCAATGTTTCCGCCGCTCAAAATCACGCGCCGGCGGGCGGCAAAGTTTCGGACAATTCCGGCGATAAAACTCTTTACAAAGAAAAGCTCGTCTTTTCGGCGTCCGAATTGGGTTTAAACGGCAAGCGTCCGGCGACGATTGTTTTAACCGAGAGACAAGTCGAGACGAAAATCTTTCAAAAATACGGCTTCAATCCGAACAACCGTGTGCAGAACGAACTGCTGAAACTGCGCTTCGACACGAAAAACAGTCCGTTCGCCGAGATAGATTGGGGAAAAGGTCAGTTCGTCGCGCAGTTAAATTCAAAGGGTCAATACGAAATCACGGTCGGGCTGCGCGAAAAAACGCTCGAAGCTCTGTCGGGACGTTTAATCAATTCGCCGTCGCCGAAGACGAACAACCCGACTGCCGCCGACCCGAACGCGACAACCGCGTCGCGCACCGGCATCAACGCGGCTGATTACCGCCGCCGCCAAATCGAAAACAAACTTCCGCCCGCATCGCCGCCGTCGCTCGAAGGCTTAACCGCCGAACAAAAAGAATTAGTCGCCGATTTAACGCAGGTCGGCTTATCGGTCATCGGCATCTTCGACCCGACGGGCATCGCCGACGGCGCGGACGCTCTTATCTCAATCAAACGCGGCGATTATTGGGGCGCGGGCATCTCGGCATTGGGAATTATTCCTTATCTGGGCGATTTAGCGAAGATTGGCAAATTGCCGAAGTTAGTGAAAATTATCGAAAACGTCGTTTCGATGGCAAAAGCCGACGCGAAGTTTGCGAAAGCCGTCGAGCCGCTGTTGAAAGGCTTGAAGAACGCACTTGATAATCTGCCGATTAACAAGCTGCCGAATTGGGCGAAAGAGCCGATAGAAAAATTAAGCACGAAGATTGACGAGTTTTTTGCAGTTGCAAAGATTGCATTGCCGAAAGTTACCTTTAATCAACTCCAATTACAGAAAAAGTTTAAGCACGCAGGAGATTTCGGCATCACAGGAAATTTTAATTCTGCTAACGCACTCAAATTTCAGCAAGCAATCGAAAGCCATATTGCATCGCCGACAGCGAAAGTTATTCAAGGAACTTATCGCGGAAATCCGGTTACTCATATTTTTGATCAGAAAACAGGAATTAATGTAATGGTCGAAAAAACAGGAGAATTTATCAGCGGATGGAAACTTAGTTCGGGACAAGCTAAAAATGTTTTAACGAGAGGAAGTTTATGATTACGAGTAACGCAAATTACGTTCAGCCTTATATTGATCTGGTTGAAAATTTTACGAACAATCAGATTGATGCAGGGCAGTTTGAAAAATCTTTTTTGGAATTATTTAAAAATGATTCTTCAGAGTTCAGCGAAAAAGAATATGAAATATTGAACAATATTTTCTATGATGTCGAAGATTTCTGCGCTGATTCGACAATTCGGGATGAAGAAGATTTAGATGAGGAACAACTAAAAACAAGGAGCAAGCAACATTTAAAGGAACTTAATACTTTATAAAATTAAATTGTCAGGGCGCGGGCATCTCGGCGCTCGGCATCATTCCGTATCTCGGCGATTTGGCGAAGATTGGCAAATTGCCGAAATTTTTGAAGGTTATCGAAAAAACTGTTGAAATGGCGAAAGCCGACGGGAAGCGTGTCAACGTCGTTGCGCCGCTTTTGGAAAAGCTTAGCGGCGCAGATGATGAATTTCAAACGAAAAGCTGCCGTCAACGGTGTGAAAAACCGTCGAATTCAGAAAATATGTCGGATTGATAGGAAACTGAAATTGTGGTTTCCTATTTTTATGGCTTTTGTCTTTAATTTAACTGGGCGCGAAATCCGTTCTTCCTGGCGTCGTCTGCTTTTTTTCTTTTTGTGCATCGCCGTCGGCGTCGGCTCGGTCGTCGCGCTGCGCTCCTTGATTCAAAATTTGAGTCAGTCGGTCGGCGGCGACGCGCGCGCGCTGATGACCGCCGATTTTGAAATCAGCTCGACCAACGATTTTTCGCCGTCCGACATCGAGAAAATCGAAGCCGTCGTCGGGAAATCGAACATCATCAAAGACCGCAACGAAGCGATGACCGCTTCGGCGATGGCGCGTCCGGCGAATCGAGCGAGCGAAGGCTTGCAGTTTGTCGAACTCAAAGGCATCGAGCCGCCGTTTCCGCTTGTCGGCGAATTTAAATTATCCGGCGGCAAACCCTTTGATTTCAAGCTCTTAGAAAATCGCGGCGCGATTATTCCGCCGGTTCTGCTGGAAAAACTGAACGTTAAAGTCGGCGACAAAATCCGCGTCGGCGAATCGGATTTCGAGATTCGCGCTACTTTCGACGAAGAACCCGGCGGCTCGAACGGTTTTCGTCTCGGTTCACGCGTCTTTATCGAAAAAAAGGCGTTCGACGAAGCCGGAATTACGCGCAGCAACGGCAGAATCAAGCGCAGAATTTTGTATCGCACGTCCGAAAACCCGACGGAACTCGTCAAAACTTTGCGCGAAACGTTGAAAGGCACGACAATCGGCGTCCAATCTTACCGCGAAACGCAGGAAAATTTGAGCGAACAGTTCGAGCGCACGGAAAATTATTTGTCCTTAACCGGACTGCTGATTTTAGTTCTCGGCGGCGTCGGCGTCTGGAACGTGGCGCGCGTTTTTGTCGAGCAAAAGCGCAAATCCGTTGCCGTTTTGAAATGTCTGGGCGCGAGCGGCAATAAAATTATCACGGTTTATCTGCTGCAAATTTTAACGCTCGGATTTTTGGGCAGCATTTTCGGAATCTTTTTAGCTCAGGCATTTTTGTGGTTCGCCGAATGGCGTTTCGGCACGATTTTGCCCGAAGCGATGAGTTACGGCGTGCATTTTTCGACCGCGCTGCAAGGTGTTTTGTTAGGCGTTTTAATTTCGCTTTTATTTTCCGGCTTGCCGCTTCTTCAGGTTCGCAACATTAAACCGAATCTTCTTCTGCGCGATTCGAGCGGTGAGAAAATCGGGCGGCTCGACCCGACGCGAGCCATTTTCGGCGCGATTTCGCTCGCCGGACTTCTCGGTTTGTCGGTCTGGCAAGCCGGTTCGCTGAAAATCGGCGCGTTTTTTCTCGTCGGTTTGGGCGCGACCGCGCTTTGTCTATATTTCGCGGCGGTTATTTTGACACGGGTTTTAAAGCGAATCAAAAATTTAAGTTCTTTTTCAATCGGACAGGCAATCAATTCGCTGCATCGCCCCGGAAATCAAACGCGCGTCATTCTGCTCGCCGTCGGTTTGGGCGCGTTCGTCGTCCTCGCCGTTCAATCGCTGCAAACGAATCTGGTGCGTGAATTCGATTTTACGCGCAATCAGAAATTGCCGAGCTTGTTTTTTATCGACATTCAAAAAAGTCAGGTTGAAGAATTAAAAAAAATCGTGCAGACGGCGACGAATGAAAGCGTGCAAATCGTGCCGACGATTCGGGCGCGCATCGCGCTGGTCAACGGAAATGCTTTCGATTACCAGCAGCGCGAAGTTCGCCGGCAGCAAGGCGTTATCGGGCGCGAATTCGCCGTTACGTATCGTCCGAATCTGGACGAGAACGAAACGATAATCGCCGGAAACTGGTGGAACGAAGCGGACAACGACGACGTGCCGCAGGTTTCCGTCGAAGAAGATATGAGCAAAACGTTGGGCGTCGCCGTCGGCGATTCGATTACGTTCGACATATCGGGGCGAAAAATTACGGCGCAGGTTGCCAGCATCAGAAAACTCGATTTACGCAACACGCGCACGGCTTTCGTATTCGTTTTTCGTCCCGGCGCTCTGGAAAAAGCGCCGCAAACGTTCGTTGCCACAGTCCTGAAAAAAATTCCTGAAGTCGAACGGGCGCGGCTTCAGCGCAGCATAATCGATTTGTTTCCGAATATTCAGATTTTCGACGTGCAGGATATTGTCCAGGCGGTTCAAAAATTAGTCAACAACTTCGTTCTGGCAATCTCGTTCGTCGGCAGCTTCGTCATTTTAAGCGGAATGCTGATTTTAATCGGCTCAATCGCGCTGACCAAATCGCAGCGAATCTACGAAAACGCGATTTTGAAAACTCTGGGAACGCGCCGCAAAACTCTGGCGGCGATTCTGTTTGCCGAATACGGACTTCTCGGACTTCTGGCGGGAATCATCGGCGCGGGTTTCGCCGTCGTTTTATCGTTCGCCGTCTCCGTTTATATATTTAAGATTGATTGGGAATTTGATTTCGCTCTGACGATTCTCGGCGTTTTAATTACGACGCTTCTTGTGATGATTGTCGGCGCGATTGCCAGCTTCGACGTGCTTTTCAAAAAGCCGCTCGCAACTTTGCGTTCACAATGAGTGAATAGGTTTTAGGCGTTAGGTTATAGTTAATCGGTTTTTCTAAAACCTAAAACCTATTCCGCTTCAAACACATTAAACCACTGCGGTTCAACATTTTGCAGAATTTCGCAGTCGCAATACGCGCCGTTTTCGTTGAGCCAGCTCATAAACTTCGGCATATCGAGCCGGTTTTCCATCAAAAACTGCATCGTAAATTTCAAATCGTGTTCGCATTCGTTTTTTGAGAGACGCACGTCGAGATAATCGAATAAATCTTCAAGTCGCTCGCGGCTTGCGGGCAGATTTTCAATAAATCTTTCGCGCTCGTCGCCGTTCAGCTGCGACCAATTTTCAAGCTGTCGTTTTTTGATTAAAGGCATATTTTTATGATTTTACGATTTTGATTAACTCGCCGCAAATTCTTCCGCCTGCGCGTCGCGCAAACCTTCTTCGAGTTGTTTCTGTTTCAAACCTTCGCGCCCATCGTATTTTATAAATTGAGGAATCAATAATGAAACAATCGCCGTTCCGACAACGCATAAAATTCCGCCCGAAACAATCGAAGTTCGCAGGCTGAAAAGGCTGGCGACGATTCCGGCTTCGGTGTCGCCTAATTTCGGTCCCGCCGTGTAGCTTATCATCTCTAAACCGGCGAGACGCCCGCGCAGGTGATTCGGGATTGTCTGATTCCAGATAACAAAGCGAAACAACGCGCTAACCATATCGAACGCGCCAGCCAGGGCGAGAAAAAACAAAGCGGTGTAGAGGTTCGTCGCAAAACCGAAAAAGATAATCGAAACGCCCCAGAGCGCGGCGGCGATGGCGACGAACAAACCGTGTCGATTTATTTTCCTCGTCCAACCGCTCGTCAAAGTCGCGAAAAGCGCGCCGACCGACGGCGCGGCGTAGAAAAAGCCGACCGTTCCCGCGCCGAATTGGGCGGCGATTGCCGGGAAAAGCGCGCTCGGCATACCGAAAAACATCGCGTTAATATCAATCAGATACGTTCCAAGAATTTCCCTGCGCCGCCACGCGTAACGCACGCCTTCGACAACGGTTTTCAGGCTCGGACGGTTTTCGTTCTGCTTCGGCGCGGCGACCGGCTGAATGAGAAAAACGGCAGTCAGGGACGCGATAAACGTAATTAAATCAATCGAATAAGCAACGCTCGCACCGAGCGCGGCTAATATAATTCCGGCAATCGACGGACCCAGAATCGTCGTTACGTTCCAGCGCACCGAATTGAGCGCGCCGACCGAAGCGAGCAAATCGGGCGGTATGATTTTCTGCATCATCGACTCGAACGACGGTCTCTGCAAAGCCGATAATCCGGCGTGAAACGCGGCGCAGACGAACAAAACCCAAAGATGCGGGCGCGGCAGAAAAGCGTTCGCAACAAGAACCGTCGTAACCAATGTTTGTCCGATTTCCGTCAGCCGAAGCATTCGCCGCTTGTCGATGAAATCGGCATACGCGCCGCCGACAAAGGCGAAAAACAGAATAAAAATGAACTCGAAGGCGCTTAATAATCCGACCATAACGGTCGATTGAGTGAGCGCGTAGACCTGAACCGGCAGAACGACAAAACTCATTGCCGTGCCGAAAGAGGAAATTAACTGCCCGAAAAAAAGCAAGCGGTAATCGCGCGAGATTTTCAGCGGCGTGATGTCTATAAACATAAAAAAGCATTTGAATTATATCTTTAAATAAACGCTCAAAGGCTTAAGGCAACAAATCATCCGCCCGATGTATTATCCGGTAATCATCTCTTTTGCCTTCTCGATTGCTTCTTCCAAATTAGTAATATTCCCGTCGAGCTGCAATTCGTAGATGGCTTTGATAATGTCGCCGAACGCGGGCGACGGCTTTAATCCGAGTTCAATCAAATGTCTTCCCTGCAAAAACGATTTCGGCGCGGCTTCTTCAACTGACAGGGCGCGCGCCTTTTCAATAAACCATTCCTGCGGAACGGCGTCGAACCATTTTTCCGGCGGCAGCCAGTCGGCGTTTCTGCCCAGAGTGTCGGCGCGCGAAACCCGATAAAGCAAATCCGGCTCGACTTTGCGCGCCAGCCGCCGGAAAGCGCCGTCGCCCAGGGTTTCGCGCTGGTTGTAAAACATTCCCGGCAGCAGATGATAACGAACGAGCTGAACGATTTGTCCGCGCACTTCATAGCCGTCGAGCGTAAAAATTCCGAGCTTGTCCAAAAAAGAAACGGTCGGCGCGACGCCGGCTTCGTCGTGCGCGTGCGAGCGCCAGCGCCCGTCGAAAAATCTGGTCGTCGCCGGTTTGCCGAAATCGTGGCACAACGCGCCGAGCATTACCGTAACTTTTTTCGCGTAAGGTAAATCGTCAATAAGCTCGCGCGCTCTATCGACGACCAGCAAAGTGTGAACGTCAACATCGCCTTCGGGATGCCACGCTTTTTCCTGTGCAACGCCGACGAGTGCTTTCATTTCGGGGAAAAGCTGTTCGACAACGTTTAATTCATAAAGCCATTTCAAGCCGATTGAAGGCTTTTCGGCTTTTAACAATAATTTTTCAAGCTCGCCCCAGACGCGTTCCTTCGGCAAATCGGTTAAGTCGATTTGGCGGCAAAGCTCGACGGTTTCCGCTTCGATTTCAAATTCAAAACGAGCGGCAAATTGGGCGGCGCGTAGAACCCGCAGGGAATCTTCGGCAAAAGTTTCGGGCGAGACGACGCGGAGAATTTTGTTTTTAATATCTTCGCGCCCGCCGTATATGTCAACGATTTCGCCGCTCAAAGCGTCCTGCATAATCGCGTTGACGGTAAAATCGCGCCGTTTCGCGGCTTCGGCAAACGACATCTGCGCGTCGCCTTCAACGACGAAACCTTTATGTCCGCGTCCGACTTTTCTTTCGCGGCGCGGAAGCGAAACATCTAAATCGTTTCCGATTTTATAAACCGTGAACGCTTCGCCGACGGCATCGACTTTGCCAAAAGTTTCAAGAACTTCTCTTAATTTCTGCGGCTCGATTCCGTAGACTTCAACGTCGAAGTCTTTCGGCTCGACGCCCATTATCGAATCGCGCACACAGCCGCCGACGAGCATCGCGCGTCCGCCGTTTCGTTTGACTGTTTCGGCGAGTTTCGTGATTTTTTCGGGAATTTTTGCCATAAAAACGGGCGAGGAGAAGCCATCGCCCTTACAATTTTATTTTTTAAATTGATTTATCCCAAACGTTTCTGCAAATATTCTTTCAGTTCCGGGATTTGCACGCGTTCCTGTTCCCAAGTGTCTCTGTCTCTTACGGTTACAGCATTATCTTCGAGCGATTCGTGGTCAACCGTTACGCAGAACGGCGTGCCGATTTCGTCCTGACGCGCATACAATTTTCCGATGCCGCCCGTGTCGTCGTAAACGGTTCGCATCGCGGGCAACAATTGTCTTTTCAAATCTTTCGCCAGCGCGACGAGTTCCGGCTTATTTTTCGCCAGCGGCAGAACGGCGACTTTTATGGGCGCGAGTTCCGGTTTTAATTTCAGAATGACGCGCACTTCGCCTTTGTCGTTTGTTTTTTCGGTGTAGGCGTCCATCAAAATCGCCAGAACCGTGCGGTTGACGCCGACCGCCGGTTCGACGACATACGGGTAAAAACGCTGTTTCGTCGCTTCGTCGAAATACGATAAATCTTCGGTTGAATCAGGATTGACGCGTTTGCCTTCGGCGTCTTCCGGCTTCTTCGAGTGCGCCTTTAAATCGAAATCTTTGCGGTTTGCAATGCCCATCAATTCGTCAAACTGTTTTTCTTCGTCGCCGCGTTCGGGAAAAAAGCGATACAAAATATCGACGGTTCGCTCGGCGTAATGTGCGAGTTCTTCAGCGGTTTGTTCATACAATTTCAAATTTCCGGCGGAAATTCCCAGACTGTAAAACCATTGCTGAAACGCGTCGATAAATTCCTGCTGAATGCGCGGCGCGTCTTCGGGTCGGCAGAAATATTCCATTTCCATCTGCTCAAACTCTCTGGTTCGGAAAATAAAATTTCCCGGCGTAACTTCGTTGCGAAACGCTTTGCCGATTTGCGCGATGCCGAACGGCAGCTTGCGGCGCGACGTGTCGAGAACGTTCTTGAAGTTAATAAAAATTCCCTGCGCCGTTTCCGGTCTGAGATAGGCGAGCGCGCTCTGGTCTTCGTCCGCCGACGCCGCGCCGACCGTTGTGCGAAACATCAAATTAAACGGGCGCGGTTCGGTTAAATCGAGCGAGCCGCAATTCGGACACGGAAACTTTTTCGCTCTTATTAAATCTTCGACCGGCGTATTTTCAAACGCTTTCTGAGCTTCCGCGTCGCCGGAGATTTTCGGATATTCGAGTTTGTCGGCGCGAAATCTCGATTGGCAATTGCGGCAATCGACCAGCGGGTCGGAAAAAGTCGTTTCGTGTCCCGAATATTTCCAGACGAGGCGATTTTGGATAATCGAAGAATCCAAACCTTCGATGTCGTCGCGTTCGTGAACCATCCAGCGCCACCACGATTTTTTGACGTTATTAACAAGCTCGACGCCGAGCGAGCCGTAATCCCAGCTGCTGCCCAAGCCGCCGTAAATGTCCGAAGCGGGAAAAACAAAACCGCGGCGTTTTGATAAATTGACGATTGTTTCGATATTCGGTGCTGACATATTTCGATTTTAGATTTTGGATTGGTCAGAAAGTTCAGCCAATCTTAAATTCATAGACGCTCGTAAAAGCTGCAAATACTTAAAAGTTCAAAACGTAGATTTTACAATTAACGATTAACGATTAACAATTTACGATTTACGATTTGCAAAAAAGAAAGGAGAAAAGAAAACGCTCGGCGTCTCCTTTTCTCCTTTTCTCGCTTTCTCGCTTTCTCGCTTACTGCGGCACGGGCGGCATCGCTCCGGGCGGCACGATATAAATTTCGTAGGAAGTTCTGGGGCGCGTTCCCCATTTTACTATCTGAATACGGCGCGGGTCGATGCCGCGCGTTCTGACCAGATAATCGAGCGTTCGTTTGCCGAGTTTGTCGGCGTTGTTGATTTTGCTGAGCTTGTCCGTTCCCTGATACAAAATAATGTAAAGCTGCGCGTCAGGACTGTTTTGCAGCGAGATGGTGCAGTTATCGAAACGCGCCTTGTCGTCGTCGAACGACTGAGATTCAAAAATATCGCATCGAACCGGCTGCGGCAATTCCGGCTGTCTATCGACGTTGGTTACGACTTCATTTTTCTGCTGGCAGGTCGCGCCGTAAACATCGTCGGTTACGTCGAGCGTCGCCGTTATCGACTGTCCGCCCAAACCTTTTGAATCGACCGTAATAGTCGGCGTTCCCAAACCGCTCGTAATAACCGCCGTTTCCGGCGTAACCGTCCAGCGATAATTAACCGGAATCGAACCGTTCGTTACCATATTCTGCGAAGTAAAAGTTATCAGATCGTTTTCCAGAACTCTGTCCGGCGCGTCAACCCGAATGTTATATGGACAGGCGCGCGTCGTGGTTTCTTCGATAACTTTCAGACAGACACAATTTCTTTCGTTTCTTCGTATCTCGATGGGCATCAGCTTTTTCTGCCCGTTCGCGCCTTCGATTTCGAGCTGATGCATACCGGGCGCAAGATAAAATTCAGCCGGTGTCGCGACGCCGCTCATCCCGACGACCTGCCCGTCGATTCTGACGGTCATCGCTACGGGAGCGGTTTTCACCGACAAAGTTCCGGTGTTTTTCGGCTGTTTGTTTTTCTTGTCTTTGGTATCGGCAAAAGCCGTCGTCATTCCCAAAGTCAGGATAAGCCCAATCATAAATAAAAAATTGAATTTGATGTGTCGCATCTTTTTTAACCTCGGAGTTTCTGATTTACAAACGAAACTGTTTTTATAATCCGCCTTTGCTCTTATCTATTATTACTGTAAATCTACTTTAACGAATCGTTTAAGAGCGTTTCGACGCTGGAAGCGCTCGCTTACGGCGTTTGCCTACGTTTGTTTGTTTCCCTTATCCTTTTTCCCTAATCGCCTGCGCGCCGCCATTCCGACACTTGCCAATCCGGTTCCGAATAAAAGTATCGTCATCGGCTCCGGCACGGGTTCGGTCGGCGGTGTCGGTGTGGGCGTCATTGGCGTCGGCGTCTGAGTAGTCGGCGGTGTCGGCGTCTGAGTGGTCGGCGGTGTCGGCGTTTCGTTTGTCGGCACGGTTTGGGTAGGCGTCGGCGTTTTCTTTCCTCTCGGAATCAGGAAAAGAAGCGGAACAGCCGCCAAGCCGAGAAGCGCGAATTTCGGAAAGCCTCTGCTGACAATTTCTTCCTGCACGCAATCGCAAACCTCGTCCTGAACGATTTCCGTCGTCGTCGTCGTAATTACGCGGTCGTCGTCCTGCCGCGGCGCGGGAGATTTCTCTTTGTTTTTATCGTCTTTACCGTCGCCGTCGGTGTCGTCCGAATTTATGTTGTCGGCAGCTGCCAGGCGAAGCTGCGAAAAAGCGGCGGTGCTTGCTTTTCCCGGTTTCGCGTTGATAATCTGCCGAATCTGCGTCAATTTGACCGGTGCGGCGACAGCAGGCAGCGAAATCGTCAAAATCGAAAAAAGCGCGGCGGCTGACAAGATTAATCTGAATTGTAATTTTCTCATCTCTTTAACCTAAATGCGTTCATCTGCCGTATCGGTAAACACGGCGTCGCAAGTTTTTCTGAACTTGTATTTGTAGAGCTTTCGGAGTTAATGGCACACTATACCAAAAAACTAATCTAAATGCATCATTTTTTTTGATTATCGGCTTTAATTATCAGTCGAAAGTTTTTTATCGCTTCTCGTTCAACCTCAAATCAGTCGCAATCAGCCGCTATTTCCAGAATTGTTTAAACTTTTCCTTCGATTTTTATTTTAACAATTAAATTCTTTGATATATTTTCGATTTGACGCCGCTCCCTTGTCGCCCGCCGGGAAATAAGAAAAGCGCGATTGGAGACGTTTGTCTTCAATCGCGCTTTTTTTATTTTTTCCGGCTTAAACAATATTATTGACTGTCGCCGTTTTCGGCGCTTCCGCCTTCTTCCTGCAAAACGGATTTGCGGGAAAGTTTAATTTTATTGCCTTCTTTTCCGATACATCTAACCATTATCTGCTGACCTTCTTTGAGTTCGTCGCGCACGTCTCGAATACGGCGTTCGGAAATTTCGGAGATGTGCAGAAGTCCGTCAACGCCCGGAAAAATTTCGACGAACGCGCCGAAATCGACGATGCGGTTGACCGTTCCCAGGTACGTTTCACCGATTTCGGCTTCGGCTGTCAGAGCGCGAATACGGTCGAGCGCCGCTTGTCCGGCTTCGCCGTCGGCGGTTGCGATATTGATTGTTCCGTCGTCGGAGACATCGATTTTCGCGCCCGTTTCTTCCGTAATCGAGCGAATCATTTTGCCGCCCGGTCCGATGATGTCGCGGATTTTGTCCGGGTTGATTTTAATAGTGATGATGCGCGGCGCATATTGCGAAATTTCCTCGCGCGGCGCTTCAATCGCCTGTTTCATAATTTCGAGAATATGAAGCCGACCTTTTCTGGCTTGTTCAAGAGCTTCGGACAAAATCTGCGCGTTGATGCCGCCGATTTTTATGTCCATCTGCAAAGCCGTGATACCTTCGGTCGTTCCCGTAACTTTGAAATCCATATCGCCGTAATGGTCTTCCGCGCCCGCGATGTCGGATAAAATCGCGTAACGATTGCCTTCCATCACCAAGCCCATCGCCACGCCCGCGACCGAACGCTTGAGCGGAACGCCCGCGTCGAGCAAGCTCAGACAGCCGCCGCAAACTGACGCCATCGAGCTTGAACCGTTCGATTCGGTAATGTCCGAAACGATTCTAATCGTGTATGGAAACTCGCTTTCGTCCGGCATAACCGCTTCGAGAGCGCGGCGCGCCAGATTGCCGTGTCCGACTTCGCGGCGGCTCGTAAAACCGACGCGTCCGGTTTCGCCGACCGAATACGGCGGGAAATTATAATGCAGCAGAAAGCGTTTTTTGAGTTCGCCTTTTTCCAAATCGTCGATAAACTGCTCGTCCATCTTTGTTCCCAGAGTTGAAGTTACAATCGCCTGCGTTTCGCCGCGCGTAAAGAGCGCCGAGCCGTGAACGCGCGGCAGCCAGCCGACTTCGCACGAAATCGGGCGAATTTCCGAAAACCTTCGTCCGTCGGGGCGGCGGCGATTACCGAGCATATCTTCGCGGAAGATTTTTTCCTTCAGATGTCCGAAAACCTTTCCCGCCATCGAACGTTTTTCCGATTCTTCAGCCGGATAACTTTCGACGATTTCTTTTTTCAGCGCATCGACGGCGGCGTAGCTGGAGATTTTATCTTTGCCCGTCGTGTCGAGCGCTTCGCGCAGTCTGTCGGTGTAAGTTTTTTCGACATCGCCGAGAATCGTTTCGTCCATTTGCGGCACGTTATATTCGCGCTTCTTGATGTCGAGAGCTTTGCCCAATTCCTTCTGCCACAAACACAAACGTTTAACTTCTTTATGAGCAAGCATTAACGCTTCGACCATAATGTTTTCGCCGACTTCGTGCGCTTCAGCTTCGACCATCACGATAGCTTCTTCAGTTCCGGCGACGATTAAATTCAACTGCGATTCGCGGCGTTCTTCAAACGTCGGGTTGACGATGTATTTTCCGTCAATCAAACCGACGCGAACGCCCGCAATCGGATTGTCGAACGGAATATCCGACAAATAAAGAGCGCACGACGCGCCCGTGATGGCGATAACGTCCGGGTCGTTTTCGCTGTCGGACGAGATGACCGTTCCGACAATCTGCGTTTCAAATTTGTAGCCGTCGGGGAAAAGCGGTCTAATCGGGCGGTCAATCATTCGGCAAGTCAAAGTTTCTTTCTCATTCGGGCGACCTTCGCGGCGAAAATAATTTCCCGGAATGCGTCCTGCCGAATAGCTCGATTCGCGGTATTCGACCGTCAACGGGAAAAAGTCGAGTCCTTCCTTCGCCGTTCGCGCGCTGACCGCCGTTACCAGCAGCATCGTTTCGCCGTAACGAATAATTACCGAACCGTCGGCTTGTTTGGCGACTTTGCCGGTTTCAACCGACAATTCCTGGTCGCCCAGTTTTATTGTTTCCTTCAAATATTTTTTTTGTGACATATTTTCCTCACCTTTTTTAGTAAACGGTTAAATCGTAAACAGGAAGTTTTTCATTCAAATTTCGCACAACAACAATTGGCGATGGATTTTATTTACGATTTCAAAACAAAAGGCGACAGATGCCGTGCCGTGAAGCCATCCTGCCGCCTTTGGAATATTTAATTTTTGGAAAGTTCCCTTTTGCTTCGGGTTTTACGCTGTCACGTTCAGCAGCCGGAAACAAATTCTTCGAGAGAACCGATTTTGTAAATGACTCGAAGCAGTCATAGGCAACGGATAATTGATAATGGAAAATGAATAATTGAAGAATCAACATTATCCGTTATCAATTGACCATTTTTTATCTTCTCAAACCTAATTTCTGAATAATCGTGTGATATTCGCCGATGTTGCGGCGTTTGAGATAATCGAGCAATTTGCGGCGGCTCGAAACCATTTTCAGAAGCCCGCGCCGCGAGTGATTGTCTTTTTTGTGAACCTTGAAATGTTCGGTCAGCTCGTTGATGCGCTGTGTTAAAAGCGCGATTTGCACCTGCGACGAACCCGTGTCGCCGTCGTGTGTTTTATAATCTGAAACAATTGTTTCTTTTAGTTCTCTCGGTGTTGCCATAACTTAAAAAATGATTTCTCCTTGCTCGCAGTCGTAACCGCAAAAAATTTTATTTATCTGTAAATGGTAAATGTTAAACGACAAATAATCAATTTACGCGTTTGTATTTTCCTTTTTATTTCTGACTATCGGAAATCTGAAATTCTTCCATAAACTTAGTTGAAAAATTTCCCTTTTGAAAATTTTCGTCGTTCATTATTTTTATATGAAGCGGAATCGTCGTTTTAATTCCTTCGACGACCATCATTTCGAGCGCGCGCCGCATACGCGAAATTGCAACGTCGCGCGTTCTGGCGTGAACGATTAATTTCGCAATCATCGAATCGTAAAACGGCGGCACGACATAACCCGGATAAATCGCCGTATCGACGCGCACGCCCGGACCGCCCGGAATATTAAAAGCCGTAATTTTGCCCGGCGACGGCACGAATGTTACAGGGTCTTCGGCGTTGATGCGGCATTCGATAGCGTGTCCGACAATCTGCAAATCATCCTGCGTGTAGCCTAATTCGTCGCCTTCGGCAATACGAATTTGATTGCGCACGATGTCGGCGAGCGTTACCATTTCCGTTACCGGATGCTCGACCTGTATGCGCGTGTTCATTTCCATAAAATAAAATGAACCGTCTTCGTCGAGCAGAAACTCGAAAGTTCCCGCGTTTGAATAACCGATTTCCTTGCACGCTTTGACCGCGACCGCGCCCATCGCGTCGCGCTGTTCCGGCGTAATTACGGGCGACGGCGCTTCTTCCAGTAATTTCTGATGGCGGCGCTGAATCGTGCATTCGCGCTCGCCTAAGTGAATGCAGTTGCCGTATTCGTCGGCTAGAACCTGAATTTCGATATGGCGCGGGCGTTCGATATATTTTTCTATATAAACGCTGCCGTTTTTAAATGCCGCGAGCGCTTCGGTTTGCGCGGTTTCGAGATTTATCTCCAAATCTTCTTCACGGCGCACGATTCGCATACCGCGCCCGCCGCCGCCTGCCGCCGCTTTAATGATTATGGGAAAACCGATTTCCTTTGCAAGTCTTATGGCTTCTTCGGCACTTTCAATCGGTTCGGGACTTCCGGGCAGAATCGGAACTCCGGCAGCCTTCATCGTCCGCCTGGCTTCGACTTTATCGCCCATCATTCCGATAATTTCTGGGCGCGGACCGATAAATTTGATATTGCAGTCTTCGCAAATCTTCGCAAAAGTTTCCGATTCGGCAAGGAAACCGTAACCCGGATGAATCGCGTCAACATTGGTGATTTCCGCCGCGCTGATGATTGCCGGAATATTAAGGTAACTTTGCGAAGAAGGAGCAGCGCCGATGCAAACCGCTTCGTCCGCGTAGCGAACGTGCAGCGCGTCTTTGTCGGCGGTCGAATGGACGGCGACGGTTCTGATGCCGAGTTCCTTGCACGTCCAGATTATCCGACACGCAATCTCGCCGCGATTGGCAATTAAAATTTTGCGAAATTCCCGCTTTTTCATTCAAGTTCAAAGTCCAAAGTTCAAAGTCCAAAGTCTAAAAGCCGATTTGACTTTGGACTTTGGACTTCAGACTTCGGACTATTTTTTAATCCCGAAAAGCGGCTGACCGTATTCGATCGGCTGACCGTTTTCGACGTAAATTTTGACGACTTCGCCCGCAACTTCCGCTTGAATTTCGTTCATCAGCTTCATCGCTTCGACGATGCAAACGGTTGTTTCCGCCGACACGACGCTGCCTTCTTTGACGTATGGGTCTTTGTCCGGCGCGGGCGAACTGTAGAAAGTGCCGACAATCGGCGAAGTAATCTTGTGAAGATTGTCTTCGGCGACGGCGCTTTCGTCGGGCGCGGATTCAGCTTTTACCGCGGGAGAAAGAGCGCTTGCCGCCGCCGGTGCGACGCTTTGAATTTGCGGCGGCATTGCCTGAACGAATTGAGGCGCGGGGTTTTTACTGATGCGAATGCGAATTTTTTCATTCTCGAATTCAAAATCCGTGAAGCCGTGTTCTTCGATTAAATTTGCAAGCTCGCGGATTTCGGCGACGTTAAGCGAAGATTCCGATGCGGGCGAAGATTTCTGCGCGGCGCGATTTTTTTTATCGCCCTCGGCGGTAATCTGCTCCCCACCTTTTTTTGATGTCGAAACCGGATTTTCACTCATTTTGCGTTCCTCGCTTTATCTGCTATTTCGTCGCCGTCGCCGCCAGCTCGCGCGCGCTGTCAACCAATTCGATAACCGCCATTTCCGCGTTGTCGCCGCTTCTGCGTCCGAGTTTGATAATGCGCGTGTAACCGCCGCTGCGGTCTTTGTAACGAGTTCCGAGTTCACCGAACAGACGCTGAACGGCTTTAACGCCCGCCGTTCTTTCGACCGTTTCTTTCGGCGCGCCTTTAGCGCCGCGAAAACGGCTTTGTTCGTTTTTGAAATTACGGTTTCCGGCGTGGAAAAAGCGCGCTGCCTGACGGCGAAGGTGGACTTTTTGAACCGGCGCGTCATCGCCCGTTAAATTTTCGGCTCGTTTGGCTAGCGTGATTACCTTTTCGACAAACGGTCGCAATTCCTTCGCCTTTGAAATCGTCGTAATAATATATTCTTTATCCGCGATAATTAAAGAAGTCGCTAAGTTGCGAAGCAGCGAAATTCGATGCTCGGTTGTTCTTCCCAATTTACGGTGTGCTTTTAAGTGTCTCATAAAATTTAAGTTCAAAGTTCAAAGTTCAAGGTTTGTTTATTTAACTTTGAACCTTGAACCTTGAACAGCTTTTTAATCTAAGTTGCGCTCGCCCGAACCCGGAATCGGATTTCCCTGTTCGTCAAAATCCATACCGAAATCGAGTCCCATTCCGTGCAGCAAATCCTTGATTTCCGTTAAGGATTTCTTGCCGAAATTTTTCGTATGCAGCATATCGTGTTCGCTGCGGCGAATTAAATCGCGAATCGAGCGAATATCGGCGTTTTTCAAACAGTTGTAGGAACGAACCGACAATTCGAGTTCGTCAACCGGACGGTCGAGCAAATCGTTGCGGAGAAGCGGCGGACGCGCGATGTCTTCATATTTGAATTCGTCTTCTTCTTCTTCAAAGTTGACGAAAATCGACATATGGTCTTTAACGAGCTTTGCCGCTAAACCGATTGAATCTTCGGGCTTGACCGAGCCGTCCGTCCAGACTTCGATTATCAATTTATCAAATTCGGTGTTTGAACCCTGACGTGTTTTATCGACGGTGTAATTGACTTTTTTAATCGGTGTGTGAACCGAATCAATCGGAATATAGCCGACCGACAAATCTTCATCATTATTAAATTCGGCGGAAACATACCCGCGTCCGCTTTTCAGACGCATCTCGATATTTATTTCGCCGTTGGCGCTGATGGTCGCCAGATGAATCGTTTTATCGAGAATTTCGACATCGCCGTCGGCTTCAATATCGGAGCTGGTAACTTCGCCCGCGCCGCTTTTGCTGATAGTCAGAGTTTTCGAGCCGCCGCCGTGCAGTTTGAAAGGAATCTGCTTGACGTTCAAAATCACGTCGGTCGCGTCTTCGACAACGCCTTTGATTGATGAAAATTCGTGTTCGACGCCTTCGATTTTAACGGCGGTTACGGCTGCGCCTTCAATCGAAGACAAAAGCGCTCGTCTCAGTGAATTACCGATAGTCGTGCCGAACCCGCGCTCAAACGGCTGCGCGAAAAACTTGCCGTATCTCTCGGTCAAGGTTTCCGATTCGACATTGAGGCGATTGGGCATCTGGAAATCTGTCCATTGATTATTTTGTGTCATATTCTTTTAAAAAGTTTGTAGAGTTTGCAGAGTTTGCAGAGTTTGCAGAGTTTGCAGAGTTAAAGGAATTTTTCTTTTTACTCTATGAACTCTATGAACTCTGCAAACTCTACAAACTCTATGGACTATTTGCTGTAAAGCTCGACGATTAATTGTTCGTTAATATTCGCATCGACATCCTGACGCGTCGGCAGCGCCGAAACGGTGATGCTCAAATCTTCACCGCTCTGCGAAATCCAGTTCGGACGACCGCGCCCGACGGCGGTTTGCCACGCGCCTTCGACGTGAACGTTTTTGCTGCTCTTTTCTTTTACAACAATGCTGTCGCCTATTTTCACCTGGAAAGAAGGAATATCGACTTTGTGTCCGTTGACTTCGATGTGTCCGTGATTGACGAGTTGCCGCGCCTGACGCCGCGAGGTCGAAAACCCGGCGCGATAAACGACGTTATCAAGCCGCCGTTCAAGCATAAAAAGAAGATTTTCGCCCGTGATGCCTTTTTGGCGCGAAGCCTTGTCAAAGTAGTTGCGAAACTGCTTTTCAAGTACGAAGTAGATGCGTTTTACTTTCTGTTTTTCCCTGAGCTGCTGCCCGTAACCGGCTAACACCTTGCGGCGAGCGGTCGCGCCGTGCATTCCCGGCGGCTGCGTGCCGCGCTTTTCGATGGCGCACATCGGCTTAAAACAGCGGTCGCCTTTCAAAAATAACTTTCCACCTTCGCGGCGGCACAAACGGCACACCGCGTCTCTATATCTAGCCATATTATTTTTTTGTCGCTTCCAGCCAAAAATGATTTCAGACTTCGGCTTACGAATTTCGGATTGTTTTCAATCTAAAATCCGTAAAATCAAAATCGGCGCTTCATTTTTGCCGGAAAAGTTTACAGGCAATTACAAATCGCCCTTCGTCCTTTTGATAGTTTTAATTAAAAATTTAGTTGCGAATTTCAGATTTTCAATCCAATATCAAAAATCTGAAATTGTCAGACTCTCCGGCGTTTCGGCGGACGGCATCCGTTGTGCGGAATCGGCGTCGTATCGCGAATCGAAGTTACGCGAATGCCTGAATTGTTAATCGCGCGGATTGCCGATTCACGACCGCCGCCCGGACCTTTAACACGAACTTCGGCTTCGCGCATTCCGACTTCGGTTGCCTTGCGAGCCGCTTCGGACGCCGCCTGCTGCGCGGCGAACGGAGTTCCCTTGCGCGAGCCGCGAAAGCCGCGAGCGCCCGACGAAGACTGCGAAATCAAATTTCCTTCCGCGTCGGTTATCGAAATCATCGTATTGTTAAACGACGCCGCGATATGAACGATGCCGAAAGGAATATTTTTTTTCTCTTTCTTGCGAAATGTTTTTTTCTTGCCTGTGGTTGCTTTTGCCATATTAGTTAGTGAGCAGTGAGCGATGAGCAGCGAGCAGAAGAAAACTGCTTACTGCCTTACCGCTCACTTTTATTTATTTCTTGCCGGGAGCTTTTTTCTTGGCGACGGCGGCTTTGCGCGGACCTTTTCGGGTGCGGGCGTTGGTGCTGGTGCGCTGTCCGCGAACCGGCAGACCGCGGCGATGACGCAGACCGCGATAACAGCCGATGTCCATCAGACGCTTTACATCCATTTGCACGCGCTTTCTCAAATCGCCTTCAATGTTGCCTTGAGCGTCTAGGATTGCGCGGATTCGGGTCAAATCGTCTTCGCCCAATTCCTTGATTTTCGTATCGAGACTAATATCCGCTTCATTCAAAATCGACGTTGCACGCGATTTGCCGATGCCGTAAATATAAGTCAAACCAATCTGCGACCTTTTATTCGGTGGTAAATCCACTCCTGCTACACGAGCCATATATTTTTATTTTGGATTTTAGATTTTAGATTTCAGATTATAGAATCACGCATATCTGCATTAACCTAAACCCTGAAACCTAACTCCTGAAATTTATCTTATCCTTGTCTCTGTTTATGCTTCGGATTTTCGCAAATCACGCGCACGATTCCTTTTCTGTGAATGACTTTGCACTTTTCGCAAATCTTTTTTACCGACGGACGAACTTTCATAATTTTTCCTCGCTCTTTGTTTCAATCAGCGTTTTTTCAAACTACGCTTTATTTATATCGATATGTTATACGCCCGCGACCCAAATCGTAAGGCGAAAGCTCGACCAGAACACGGTCGCCGGGCAGAATACGTATAAAGTTTTTTCGCATTTTGCCGGAAATATGCGCCAGAACCTGATGCTGGTTGTTTTCGAGTTCGACCTTGAACATCGCGTTCGGCAAAGTTTCAAGAACCGTTGCCGTTACTTCTATCGCTTCTTCTTTTGACATAAATCGGAATTAAAACCGGCTGATTTGACAAACTCATAATGTTACAGCTTTTCTCGTCGGTTTTCAAGTTAAGCCGTAACGCTCTCCGTTTTTTCGATCATCATCCGAATTTTCTGCGCTTTTGTCAGCGTCAGAATTTCAGGTCCGTTTTCGGTTACGGCAACCGTATGTTCGCAATGGGCGCTCGGTTTTCCGTCCAGCGTTATAACCGTCCACTTGTCCGCCAGAGTTTTTGTTTCGTGAGTGCCGAGATTGAGCATCGGCTCGATAGCGAAACAATAACCGGCGCGGATTTTTTCCTTTGTTCCGGCGCGTCCGTAATTAGTAATCTGCGGCGCTTCGTGCATATTGCGCCCGATGCCGTGTCCGGTATAATCGCGAACGATGCCGTAGCCGTATTGTTCGGCGTGCTGCTGAATCGCCCAGCTGATGTCGCCGACTCTTTTATTCGGATGACACTGCGCGATTCCCAACTCCAGACATTCTTCGGCGACTTTTATCAATTGTTTCAGCTCGCCGCCGACTTCGCCGACCGGAACGGTCATCGCCGTATCGCCTACAAAGCCGTTATAGCTCGCCGCCAAATCGATAGAAATAATGTCGCCTTCCTTTAACGGCTTATCGTTGGAGAATCCGTGAACGACCGCTTCGTTGACCGAGGCGCAAATAGCGAACGGAAAGCCGTGATAACCGATAAAGCTCGGAACCGCTCCGGCTTGCCGCATCATCTTTTCGGCGGTTTCGTTAAGCTCCAGAGTGGTAATTCCCGGCTTAACCATCTCTCGCAAAGTTTCGCGGATTTCGGCGACAAGCTCGCCGACCTCGCGCATTCTGTCCAAATCCTTTTTCGACTTTGCAATAATCATTCTCTTGCCTAAACAAATTCTGGTGAAGCTTCTGAAAAAACCGTCGATTTTAGAGTTGCCGAACACGTTTTCTTTAAATCAAACCTGCAACTTCGCGGTAAATTTTTTCCAAATCGCCTTCGCCGCTCACTTTACTTAAACGCCCCGTTTTTTCGTAATATTCGAGCAGCGGCTTTGTTTCTCTTTCGTAAGTCGCGAGGCGCGTCGAAACGCTTTCTTCGTTGTCGTCGGCGCGGTGCGTTAATTGAGCTTCGCGGTGAAAATCACATCTATTATCATTTCTCGGCGGCTTCGAGTAAATATTATAAATTTCACCGCACACCGGACACGAACGGCGTCCGGTCAGGCGCTTGTGCAGTTCTTCTTTCGGCACGTCAATCTCAATCGCCTGAATCAATTTGTCCTGTTCCTGAGCCAGACGTTCGAGCATTTCAGCCTGAACAGCCGTCCGCGGAAATCCGTCTAAAATATAATTTCCATTCTCGCGCGACGTTCTGTCTTTGACAATTTTATAAGTCAATTCGTCGGAAACGAGTTTTCCCGCCGCCATAATAGCCTGAAGTTCGCGCGCCGGCGGCGTATCGGCTTTTTTCATTTCGCGGAACATATCGCCAGTGGAAATTTGCGGAACACCGCGCCGTTCTTCCAGAAGCCGCGCCTGTGTTCCCTTTCCCGCGCCGGGCGCGCCGATTAAAACGATAATTTTATCCATTAGAATGAATTACGAATTACGGAAGTTTTTCTTTGATTCACAATTCGTAATTCGCGAGTGTTTCAGCCTCGTCTGCCGCGCAGCTGCGACCCCGAACCTAAAAAGCCTTCGTAATTTCTCATTACAAGTTGGGCTTCGACCTGGGAAATCGTATCCATTGCCACGCCGACCAGAATCAAAAGCGATGTTCCGCCGAAAAAGAATTGATAACCCAATCCGGTCGGAATCCAGCTTAATCCCGGTGTCGCGGTTAAAAAGTTATCAACCGCCGTGCCGACAAACGGCAGACGCGCAACCTTGAAGCCGCTTAACATAAGCTGCGGCACAAAAGCGATAAACGCCAGATAAAGCGCGCCGACGGCTGTCAGCCTGGTTAGAATCGTATTCAAATAATCCGCAGTTTGCGCTCCCGGACGCACTCCCGAAATAAAACCGCCGTGTTTACGTAAATTATCGGATACTTCGTCCGTGTTGAAAATAATCGTGATGTAGAAAAATGTAAATAAAACAATCAGCGAAATAAAAACTAATTCGTAATACGGGTCGCCGCCGTGAAACTGCTGGAAAAATTCGTAAATTCTGCTCCAGGTTGTTTCAGGCGCGTTTTGGTCGGGCGGAAAGGCGGAAAAAAGCGTTTGCGGCATCGCTAAAACCGACGAAGCGAAAATCACGGGAATAACGCCGCCCATATTGATTTTAAGCGGCAGACTCGTTTCCTGTCCCCGAAAGGTTTGATTGCCGACGCGCCGGTTGGCGTAACTGATCGGAACATTTCTGCGCGCCGATTCGACATAAACAATCAGCGCAATCAGCGCCACCATGACAACGACAAGAAAAATAACGCCCAGTGATTGAAGCGGGTCGCCGCTCTTAACGCGCTCGGAAATCTGCCCAATTCCGCTCGGCAGACCGATGACGATTCCGGCGAAAATCAGCAGCGAGATTCCATTGCCGATTCCGCGTTCGGTTATCTGTTCGCCGAGCCACATTACAAAAATCGTTCCGGTCGTCAGCGTTACGACAATCATCAGAGTCGCCGAAATATCATCTGTTATAATGCCGTTTTTTCTCAGCCACGTGGCGACGAAAAATGTTTGAACAGTACACATAGCAACCGTCAGATAACGCGTCCACTGATTCATTTTCTGCCGTCCGACCTCGCCTTCTTCCTGAATTCTCTTCAGCGAAGGATAAAGCGTCGGCAGCAGCTGCATAATAATCGAAGCTGTAATGTATGGAGTAACGCCGAGCGCGAAGACCGAGATGGTGCGAAAGTTTCCGCCTGAAAATAAATCCAAAACTCCGAGCAGTGTTCCGGCTACCTCGCTCCAGGCTTGTTCGAGGCGAGCTTTATTGATTCCGGGCGCGGTAACGTGCGCTCCGAGACGATAAACTGCTAGAAGTCCCAGCGTAAAGAGAATACGTTTTCTTAACTCCGGGACTTTGAGCATGTTTTGGACGGCGGCAAAAAACTTTTCCATAC
Organism: Pyrinomonadales bacterium; assembly: GCA_038200355.1. Taxonomy (GTDB): domain Bacteria; phylum Acidobacteriota; class Blastocatellia; order Pyrinomonadales; family Pyrinomonadaceae. The sequence continues at coordinate 28,940 of JBBPXZ010000002.1, forward strand.
TTTTCCTCTGCGGTTATTTCAAAATCGGGAATCTACGCGGTTTGGTTTTCCGTTTTCTCGTGTTTTTCGATTGCAATCGCGCTTCCGCCCGCGTTTTCAATTTTTTCTCTGGCAGCTTTCGTAAAACGATGCGCGGAAATTTTTAAGGCTTTCGATATTTCGCCCGTTCCCAAAATTACGAGGTCGTGCTTGGCTTTTTTGACAAGCCCGCGCGCGTGCAGAATCTCCGGCGTGATTTCGTCGCCGGCGTTGAAACTTTCTTCCAATTTGGCGAGACTGACTTCGACCCATTGTTTTTTGAAAATATTGGTAAAGCCGCGCTTCGGCAGACGGCGCTGAAGCGGCATTTGCCCGCCTTCAAAACCGATTTTTTTGCTGTAGCCCGAACGCGATTTTTGTCCTTTGTGTCCGCGTCCCGAAGTTTTACCCAACCCCGAACCCGGACCGCGACCGACTCGTTTCTTTTTGTGCGTCGAGCCTTCAGCCGGACGCAGATTATTTAATGCTAGTGCCATATTTTCCTCGTAAATAGTAAATCGTGAATGGTAAATCGTTAATAGTTTAACTTTTGAGAAAAAGTTTGGCTATTGACGAGAGACGATTCACGATTGACGAATCTTATTCAACAATTCTTAAAAGATGCGGAATTTTCGCCACGATGCCGCGCATCGACGGATTATCCGGGCGCGTTACGACTTGATTCATTTTAGTTATGCCCAAGCTTTTGACAATCGTCTTTTGTTTTTTGGAATATCCGATCATACTTTTATAGTATTGGATTTTGATAGTTCCGCCGTTTGTTTCTTTATTTTCTTCTGCCATTGCTTTAGTTCCAATTACGAATTGGCAACTACGAATTACGAATATCGGATGCTGCTCCAATTCGTAATTCGTAATTTGTATTTTTTAATTTATAAAAGTTCTCCGACCTGTTTGCCGCGCAGACGCGCGACTTCCATTGGGTCTTTCATTCGTTCGAGACCGTCGAATGTTGCGCGAATTACGTTGTGCGGATTGTTCGAGCCGAGAATTTTCGTTCTGACGTTGTGTATGCCGAGAACCTGCAAAATCGCACGAACCGCGCCGCCCGCGATAACTCCCGTTCCTTCCTTTGCCGGTTTGAGCATAACGCGTCCCGCGCCGTACTCGCCAATCATCTGGTGCGGCAAAGTTCCGTCAACCAGCGGCACGCGAATCAGGTTTTTCTTTGCCGCTTCGATGGCTTTTTTAATCGCGTTCGGAACTTCCTTTGCCTTTCCCGTTCCGAAACCGACGTGTCCGGCTTCGTCGCCGACGACGACGAGCGCGGCAAACGACATATTTTTACCGCCTTTCACGACTTTTGTAACGCGGTTGATGGAAATCAACTGGTCTTTCAAATTCAAACTGTTGGCTGAGATTGGTTGTCTGTTCGTTTTCATTATTTTCTCGTTACTTATTTCGCTTCCTGCGAATTCTCGTCTTCCGGTTTGTCGCTGCTTAATAAACCGCCGATAACTTCGCCGACGCTTTTAATTGCCGATGAAACCGTGTCGCTTATGGTTTCGACAATCGAATGTTCGTTTGAAGAATCTTCGAGAGGCGCAAATTCGCCCGCGATGTTTTCATTTTTATTCAAACCCGATTGACGCGTCGCGTCGAGCAGAGCTTTGACTCGTCCGTGATACACATATCCACCGCGATCGAAGACCACTTGCGAAACTCCGGCTGCCAGAGCGCGCTCGGCGATAGTCTGCCCGACTTTCTGAGCCGCTTCGATGTTTCCGCCCGCCGAAACGCCTAAATCTTTTTCGGTTGTCGAAGCCGCAGCCAGAGTTTTGCCGTTCGTATCGTCGATAACCTGCGCGTAGATGTGATTCAAACTTCGGAAAACCGCCAGACGCGGGCGTTCCTGCGTGCCGCTCACTTTTTTGCGAATGCGCGTATGGACGCCGCGGCGAGTGTCTGCTTTATTTTTGCTTGCCATAATCTTTTGAGTTTGTAGAGTTTATAGAGTAGAAGAAAACTGCCTCTTTACTTTATAAACTCTATAAACTATTTCCCTGTTTTGCCCGGTTTTAATTTATATGTTCTGTCCGCGTAGCGCACGCCTTTACCTTTATAAGCGTCGGGTTTGCGCAGGCGATTTAATTCAGCCGCCACTTGTCCGAGCAGCTGCTTATCGATTCCGCTCAAAGTCAGTGTCAATTGATATTGATTAACGCTCGCCTTTGTCGCCTGTCTTTCGGCTTTGGCGTCGATGCCTTCGGGAAGCGGATATTCAATCGGGTGCGAGTAGCCGAGCGAGAAAACAATTTTCTTGCCCTGCACATCGGCTTTGTAACCGACGCCGACGACATCCATATCTCTCTTGAAGCCTTCGGTTACGCCGACAACCGCGTTGTTTGCCAGCGCGCGCGCCAAGCCGTGCAAAGCCGATAAATCGTCGTTTGAACGCTCGGCGACCAGTGTGCCGTCTTCCATTTTGAAATTGACGCCTTCGGGAACGGGAGTTTTCAAAACGCCTTTCGGACCTTTTACTTCGAGTTCCTTATCGCTAATCGTTACGGTTACGCCTGACGGCAGTGTAATCGGTTTTTTTCCTACACGAGACATAATATTTTAATGGTGAGTGGTGAGTGGCAAGCGGCGAGTTAGAATAGGTTCTTTCACTCACCGCTCACCATTAAGCGCTCTCTAATAAATTTGTGCTATAACTTCGCCGCCGATATTTTCTTTGCGGGCGCGTTTTCCGCTCATTAAACCCTGCGATGTCGAAACGATGTTCACGCCGTAGCCGCCGAGTACTCTCGGAATCTCCGTTGCGCCGACATAGACGCGGCGACCGGGACGAGAAACTCTCGACAGATGCGTAATCGACGAAGTTCCTTTGGCATCGTAGCGCAGAAAGATACGAATCGCATATTTTACGCCTTCGCCTTTGCTTACAAAGTTATTGATATAACCTTCTTCTTTCAGGATACGCGCAACTTCCAATTTCAGTTTTGAACCGGGAATATCCACGCGCGGATGATTTGCGGTAATCGCGTTGCGAATTCGCGTGAGCATATCGGCAATTGGGTCTGTCATTCTCTTTTTAACTCCGTTAATCTATTTTGGATTTTTAATTTTGGATTTCGGATTGACTTTTAATCTAAAATCCAAAATTAAAAATCTAAAATCGTCTTACCAACTTGATTTAACCACGCCCGGAATTTGTCCTTCCAGAGCCAGCGAGCGAAAAGCCGTTCGCGCGACACCGAATTTGCGCAGAAATGCGCGTGGGCGTCCCGATTGCGAGCAGCGGTTGCGCACCCGAACCGGGCTTGCGTCGCGCGGCAGCTTTTGCAGTTTCATTACAGCTGCGTCAACTTCCTCGACCGTCGAAACCGGATTATTGATAATTTTTTTCAAATCTCTCCGGCGCTCAGCATATTGGGCAACCATTACTTTACGCTTTTCGTTTTTTACTACTTTACTAATCTTAGCCATAATTTTAAGTTCAAAGTTTAAGATTCAAAGTTTAGGATTCAAAAGTTCAAGATAATTTTGAACTTTGAACTTTTAACTATTGTCTAAACGGCATTCCGAGCGCTTTTAACAGAGCGCGTGACTGCTCGTCGTTTTTCGCCGTCGTAACGATGGAAATATTCATTCCGCGTGTTTTATCGACTTTGTTAAAATCGATTTCCGGGAAAATCAACTGCTCGCGGATTCCGAGCGTGTAGTTTCCGCGCCCATCGAAGGCTTTGCCGGAAATTCCGCGAAAATCGCGCACGCGCGGCAGAGCGACTGAAATAAGACGGTCGAGAAATTCATACATTCTTTCGCCGCGCAAAGTAACCATCGCGCCGATGTTCATTCCCTGCCGCAATTTAAATGACGCGATTGATTTTTTCGCCTTGGTAACAACCGGCTTTTGTCCGGTGATTACGCGAAGCTCTTCGACCGCCGTGTCGAGAATTTTGGCGTTGGCGATAGCCTCGCCCATTCCCATATTGATAACGACTTTTTCGATTCGCGGAACAGCCATCGGATTTTCAATGCCGAAATCTTTGGCAATCGCCGGCGCAATCTCGTTTTTATATTTATCTTTTAATCTAGCCATTGTCTTTATTCAATTACGAATTACGAATTATCAATTACGATTTTCACTCGTAATTCGTAATCTCCAATTCGTAATTGCGCGCCCTGCGCGACTGTTTTAACTTTCTTCTTCCGATTCTTCTTTACTGCTTACGCGTCTCGCCGGTTCAGGAATCAATTTCCCGCTTTTGGCGACGCGAACTTTTTTTCCGTCTTGCATTTCGTATTTGACGCGCGTCGGTTTTCCGGTTTCCGGGTCGATGTGCGCAACATTCGACACGTCAATCCACGATTCCTGCTCGATGATTCCGCCTTCGACGTTCATCTGCGGAACGGCTTTGCGATGGCGCTTCATAATCATCGCGCCTTCGACCTTAATTTTACCTTTGCGCGGGTCAACGGCGATTACCGCAGCCCGAAGCGGCGCTCTTTTACCGCTTGAATCGTAGCGGTTAAATTCTCTGCCCGAGATAAACACTACCTGGTCGCCGCGTTTGATTTTTGAGCGTATTGTTCCTTTTTTCTCTGTCTTTACCATTTTAAATTACCTCCGGCGCGAGGGAGACGATTTTCATAAAGTTTTTGTCGCGCAGTTCTCGCGCAACCGGACCGAATACACGTGTTCCAATCGGCGTCCCATCGTCTTTAATTAAAACCGCGGCGTTTTCGTCAAAACGAATATAAGTTCCGTCTTTGCGGCGCACTTCCTTGCGCGTTCTGACGATAACGGCGTTATAGACTTTACCTTTTTTCGCCGTCCCGTCCGGCGATGCTTCTTTAACGGTAACTTTAATCTTATCGCCGAGACGAGCGATTTTGCTGGTCGAGCCGCCAATCGGCATAATCATTACCACGCGTTTTGCGCCCGAATTGTCCGCGACCGTCAAGCTGGTCTGCATCTGAATCATAAATGTTCACTCCGTTCACAGTTCGTCGAGTTTTTAGAGCGGAGAGTTTTTAGAGTCAAAGGAAATTTCCCGACTCTATAAACTCCGCGAACTCAATGAACTATTTCTCTGCTTTTTGAATAATTTCAATCACACGCCAGCGTTTGCGGGCGGAAAGCGGTCTGGTTTCGACGATTCTGACTTTATCGCCGATGGTTGCGCCCGTTTCATCGTGCGCCATAAATTTCTTTCGGCGTCTGACGTATTTACGATAAACCGGATGTTTTACCACGCGGTCAACGCGAACGACAACTGTTTTCGTCATTTTGTCGGACGACACAACACCGACTTTTTCGGCGCGGCTCGAATTTATTTTCGCTCTGTCTGCGGCTTCATCCGAAGAACCGGCGACAACGGATACGATGTCCGAAACTCCGTCTGAAACCGTGTCGGCTGCCGATGAAACCATATCAATCACGCTGTCGGAAATTGAATGTTCATCTTGTCCCGGTTCAGCATTTTCGCCGCCCGCTGTATTTTGAGCTTCGTCAGCAGCATTTAATTCGGTCGAAGATGCGTCCGTCGCTTTGCTTTCGCCAACTTCGGCGACTGTTTCGTTCGTCGTTTCGTCTTCTGTCTTCTTTCTTGGCATTTTACTTTTTCAACCTTATTTTAGGCTTGCGCTTTTTCCTGTGATTCTTTTTGTGTAATCAGGGTATGAACGCGTGCCAGTGTTTTTCTTTCGCGCCGAATATCGTTTACCGATTCGCCGACGCCTAAAGTTTTCTTAAATTTTAAGCGGAAAAGCGATTCCTTCAAACTGTCCGCCTGCTCGCGCAGTTCGGTTAAATCCATATCGCGAAGCTGTCCCAGTAATTCTTTCTTTTTCATTATCTTAAACCACGCCTCCTTCCAAATCGGCGCGATTGACAAACTTTGTTTTCACCGGCAGCTTCTGCGCCGCCAAATTCATCGCTTCACGCGCCAATTCTTCGCTGACGCCCTGAATTTCATATAGAACGCGTCCCGGACGAACTACCGCGACCCAGTGGTCGGGCGCTCCCTTGCCGCTTCCCATACGGGTTTCAGCCGGTTTTTTCGTTATCGGTTTGTCGGGAAACATACGAATCCAGATTTTTCCGCCGCGCTTAATGTGGCGTGTCATCGCGATACGAGCCGCTTCGATTTGCCGGTCGGTAATCCAGCCTGATTCTAAAGTTTTCAGTCCAAAATCACCGAAGTTCAATTTGTCTCCGCGAGTGGCGACGCCTCTCATTCGACCTTTCATTACTCTTCGGCGCTTGACCTTTTTCGGCATTAACATAGGAAAATTCCTCTAATTATAAAAACTACGTAAAAAATTTATTTATCTACGGTTGAAATTACCGCCCGGACGACCGCCGCCGCCGTCTCTATCACGCGGTGGGCGACGACCTTGATTGCGCGCGTTTTTGTCGATTTTGACTTCCTTCATCGGGTCTGTCGTCGTTCCGCGAGCGATTGACGCGTTCGGGTCGAGAATCTCGCCGCGATAAATCCAGACTTTAACGCCGATAATTCCGAAAGTCGTCAGGGCTTCGGCAAATCCGTAGTCGATGTCGGCGCGAAGCGTGTGCAACGGCAGGCGACCTTCGAGCGACCATTCGGTTCGAGCGATTTCCGCGCCGTTCAAGCGTCCAGCCATCATTACCTTAATGCCTTCAGCGCCCATTCTTTGCGATTCTTCCATCGTCTTTTTCATTGCGCGGCGAAACGCAATTCGCTTTTCAAGCTGCTGCGCGATTTTTTCCGCCTGCAATTGCGCGTTTAATTCCGGCTGGCGAATTTCCTGAATCGAGATAATCACTTCACGCCCGGTTTTCTTCGATAAGTCTTCCTTGAGCTTTTCGATTTCCGAACCTTTGCGACCGATGATAATTCCGGGACGCGCCGTGTAGATAATGATTTTCAGACGATTGGCGGCGCGCTCGATGTCGATGTGCGAGACACCCGCGCCCATAAAACGCTTTTTCAAATCACGCTTAAGCGATAAATCTTCCCGGAGAAATTCGGCGAAATCACGTTTTGTATACCAGTGCGAGTGCCAGTCTTTGTTATATCCGACCCGAAAGCCGTATGGATGAACTTTTTGTCCCATATCTTTATTATAAAATCCTATCTACTGTCTTTCCAGTTCGTCGTTTATATTAAGCTGCGCTTCGTCGGCAGGCGATGTTTCGTGTCTTTCCGCCGTCGTCTGCGAAACAACATTTTTCGCGTCCGAGGCTTCCGCCGTATTTTGCGCGTTTTCGGCTTTGACGGCTTGAGTATTTTCCATCGCCGCAACCGGGTCATTCACCACGATTGTCGGCTCGACGGCTTCTTCTTTTACTTCGGCTTTTTTAGTCGCTTTGGTCGCCGCCGGAATTTTCTCGCCGCGCCCGCTTGCCAGCGCCTCTTTCGCTAAAAGTTTTTTGCCCTTTACACGCGGCTTACCGCTTTCTTCGACTTTCGGCACATCGCTCGAAACCAAAATCGTAATATGGCAGTAATGACGCTGTTCACGAAATGCCCGACCTTGCGGCGCGGGACGCATACGACTGCGGTTTTTGTGCGCGCCCATATCGACGAAACAAGTTTTGACGAACAAATCGTCCGGGTCGATTGCGATGTTTTGTTTTTCCGCCTGAAAAGTCGCGTTGGCGATTGCCGAGCGTAAAGTTTTGGCAATCGGGTCTGCCGCTCTTTTGTCGGTGAACCGGAGAATCGCCAGCGCCTGCGACACGTTTCGCCCGCGAATCAAATCAATTACGAGCCGCGCTTTTCTCGGCGAACCTTTTAAATGTCTTGTTTTTGCTATCGCTTCCATATCTCAATTTTTGCGACGCGGGGATTTGGCGACGCGGCGACGCGGTGAAAATCTCCGTGTCTCGTATGTCTCCCTTTCTCCGTGTCTATTTCCTTTTTGCCGATTTCTCCGCTTTCGTTCCCGGATGTCCTTTAAATGTTCTGGTCGGCGAAAATTCTCCGAGTTTGTGTCCGACCATATTTTCCGTAACATAAACCGGAATATGACGTTTGCCGTTATGCACGCCGAAGGTTAATCCAACCATATCCGGTGAAATCGTCGAGCGGCGCGACCAGGTTTTAATCGCCTGCGGTTTGTTTGCGCCTTCCGAAATACGCTTCAGAACTTTCTGAACACTCAAATCAATAAAGGGACCTTTTTTTAATGAACGTGGCATATCTTTTTAAGGATGAAGGATAAAGGATAAAGGATAAATAAAACTTTTTTCGTTTTATTTCCCGAATCGTTTTCCTTACATTTTCATTTTTCCTTTGAGATTAAAGTTTCAGGTTTTTCGTTTATCCTTTATCCTTTATCCCTTATCCTTTCCTTACTACTTTCTTCTTCTGTCGCGCACAATCATATTCTGAGTGCGTTTATTGCGGCGCGTTTTGTAGCCGCGCGTCGGTTGTCCCCAGGGCGTTACCGGATGGCGACCGCCGCTCGTTTTACCTTCGCCGCCGCCGTGCGGATGGTCAACCGGATTCATCGCCACGCCGCGAACCTTCGGGCGCAAGCCCTTCCAGCGATTTCTTCCCGCCTTACCTAAACTGACGTTTTCGTGTTCCTGATTGCCGACTTGTCCGACGGTTGCCATACAGACGACCGGAACGCGTCGAACTTCGCCCGACGGCATTCTGAGCTGCGCGTAATCGCCTTCTTTAGCGACGAGCTGCGCAAATCCGCCAGCCGAGCGAACCATTTGCCCGCCTTTGCCGGGACGCAGTTCGATGTTGTGAATCTGCGTTCCCAACGGAATGTTTTTAATCGGCAGCGCGTTTCCCGGCAGAATGTCGGCATCTTCACCGCTCATTATCATTCCGCCGACTTCGAGACCGATAGGAGCGATAATATAACGTTTTTCTCCGTCGAGATATGTAATCAAAGCAATGTGCGCCGAACGATTCGGGTCATATTCGATTTGCGAAACTTTACCGGGAATTCCCGCTTTATTTCGTTTGAAATCGATAATCCGGTAGTGTCGTTTATGACCTCCGCCGCGTCTGCGAACTGTTATTCGCCCGTCGTTATTGCGACCGGAAATTCTCGTTTTCGGCTCAAGCAAAGATTTTTCGGGCTTTGCGTTCGGAGTTAATTCATCGCGCGTCAGATACGTTTGATACCTTCGCGCCGGTGATGTCGGTCTTAATCTTTTGATTCCCATAACTTAAGTAGTGAATAGCGAATAGTGAATGAGTTTATTTTTCACTGTTCACTTATTAAATTGCTTCCGCGTAATCGACCATCGGCTCGCCTTTTCTCAGCGTGATGTAAGCCTTTTTCCAATTGGCACGGCGTCCTTCCTGGCGACCGCGCTTTTTCATTTTTCCTTCGTAATGAACCGTGCGAACTTTGGCGACTTTGACGCTGAAGATTTCTTCAATCGCTTTTCTGATGTCGGCTTTTCCGGCTTTGCGGTTGACGCGAAAAGTCAAAACCTGTCCTTCGCCTTCTTCGCTCGTCACTTCTTTGAGAAGAACCGATTTTTCGGTTATGACCGGCGATTTCAAAATATCCCAAACACTTAACTCTGCCATTATTTTACGCCGCCTCCGATTCCGATTTTTCCGGTCTTTGCGGGTCTAAGAAATGATTTAATTCTTCGACCGCCGATTTCGAGATGATTAATTTTTCGTGATAAATAATATCGTAAATATTTAATCCGTAACCGTTTGTAACTTTCGTTTTCTGGACATTGCGCGAAGCTAAGACCAGATTTGAGTTGTCGAGCGAATCGACAATCAATGTTTTCGTCCGCTTTTTGCTGTCTTCAAATCCGAGCGTTGCCATTACGTTGATAAAACTTTTGGTTCGCGGATTGTCGATATTGAAATCTTCGATAACAATCAGATTTCCTTCACGAAGTCTTTCCGAGAGAGCCGAACGAAGCGCGCCGCGCCGCATTTTCTTCGGCATTTTGTATGACCAGTCGCGCGGCTGCGGACCGTGAACGTTACCGCCGCCTTTCCACAAAGGCGAGCGAAGCGATGCGATACGGGCGCGTCCCGTTCCCTTTTGCTTCCACAGCTTTCTGCCCGAACCGGAAACGTTGCCGCGGGTTTTTGTCGCCGAAGTTCCCTGACGTTTATTCGCCAGATAATTCATAACCGCCGCGTGAATCAACGATTCATTGAGTTCGACGCCGAAAATGGCATCGTTCAACTCGACATCGCCGACTTCCTTATTTTCTAAATTGCGAACCTTTGCGGTAGGCATAATTTCACTCCAATTTGAGTTTGTAGAGTTTGTTGAGTGGACAGTTTATAGAGTTGAAGGAAATCCTTTTACTCTATAACTCTATAACACTCTGAACTCTACAAACTATTTCTTCTGTCTATCAGATTTTTTTACTACAACTAAACTTCCGTTTGCTCCCGGCACGGCACCGCGAATCATAATCAGGTTATTGTCGGCGTCGATTCTGACGACGCTCAAACCTCTGACTGTAACGCGCTCATCGCCCATATGACCAGACGAACGTGTTCCTTTTATAACTCTCGAAGGATACGCCGATTGACCGATTGAACCCGGAGCGCGAATATTCATCGAGCCGTGCGACATCGGACCGCGCTTGAAATTATGCCGCTTAATCGTTCCGGCAAAACCTTTACCTTTTGATTTTCCGACCACTTCAACGCGGTCGCCGTCGGTAAATACATCGACTTTCACCTGGTCGCCGATATTTTCTTCCGGTTCATTTTGCAGACGAATCTCTTTTAAGACACGTGTCGGCGGAACACCGCCACCCGTTTTCTCAAAATGTCCGCGCATCGGCTTGGAAACATTTTTCAATTTGATCGGCTTGTCTTCAACTAATCCGAGCTGCACGGCGTTATAACCGTCTTTTCCAGCCGCAGTTTTTGTCTGCACGACGACGCACGGTCCGGCTTTAATGACTGTAACCGGCGTTACCGTTCCGTCAGCCGCAAAAATTTGCGTCATTCCTAATTTTCTACCGATAATAGCGCTTATCATAAGTTTATAGAGTTCGCAGAGTTCGTAGAGTTCGTAGAGTTTACGGAGTAAAAAAGAAAAAATTCCTTCAACTCTAAAAACTCACTACTCTATAACTCTAAAAACTATTTATTGCCGAATGCTTTAATTTCCACATCAACCCCGGCGGGCAAATCCAATTTCATCAGTGCGTCAACCGTTTCCGCCGTCGGGTCGAGAATGTCCATCAGACGTTTATGCGTTCTGATTTCAAACTGCTCACGCGATTTTTTATCAACGTGCGGCGAACGCAAAACCGTCCACTTATTTTTAATCGTCGGAAGCGGAATCGGTCCGGCAATGCGAGCGCCCGTGCGTCTTGCAGTTTCGACAATCTCAACCGTCGATTGGTCTAAAACGCGATGGTCGTAAGCTTTTAGCTTGATGCGTATTTTTTCGTTCAACATAATAATTTAAAAACTATTCAACAATATCACTCACTGTTCCGGCGCCGACGGTTCGCCCGCCTTCACGAATGGCGAATCTCAAGCCCTTTTCCATCGCAATCGGCGCAATCAATTCGATTTCCATTGCAATATTATCGCCCGGCATCACCATCTCTACTCCTTCCGGCAAATGCGCCACTCCGGTTACGTCCGTCGTTCTGAAGTAGAATTGCGGTCGATAGCCGGTGAAAAACGGC
>JBBPXZ010000003.1:0-84584 GCA_038200355.1 Pyrinomonadales bacterium
TCGGCTGGGCAAAGCAGATTCGCGTTTTCGACGCGGAAAAACCGGCGGCGGAATTAAAACGAGCGGCGTAAATTCACTTATTACAAAACTGTTACATTTACCGCGCCGAAAAGCCGTTAATATTTACATCATACAGCGGACGGAAAATAAGTTTTCGTGTTCGTAAAATTTATCAGTAATTATAAAAAGAGGAATTAGAAATAGTGCAAAACGTAATAGAACTTAAACAATCGAAAACGCAGCCGATTCAGTGGGTTACGGCGACGTTTGTCATATTTTTTCACGTTATGGCGGTGTGGGCGTTGTTTCCGTCTAACTGGAGTTGGGCGAATTTGATAGCCGCCGCCGTAACGTGGTGGATTGCCGGAAGCTGGGGCATCGGCATCGGTTATCACAGGCTTTTGACGCACGGCGGATTTAAATGTCCGAAGTGGCTCGAATATTTTTTCACGACCTGCGGCACGCTTGGGCTTCAGTCGGGTTCTTTGAATTGGGTTACGACGCACCGCATTCATCACGCTTTCACCGAACACGAAGGCGACCCGCACTCACCGCGCGACGGGACTTTCTGGTCGCATATGGGCTGGATTTTGCAGGGAACGGCGCAGAATCAGCCGATTGAGCAGATGCGCAAATTCGCGCCGGATTTATTGAAAGATAAATTTCACGTCTTTTCGTCGAAGTATTATTATTTTACGCCGATTATCGCCGCCGTGATTTTATACGCTATCGGCGGCTGGTCGATGGTGTTGTGGGGAATTTTCCTGCGTCAGGTTATCGGCTGGCACTCGACGTGGCTCGTTAATTCGGCGACGCACCTTTGGGGAACGCGACGGTTTGAAACGCACGACGATTCGCGCAACAACGGTTTGATTGCTGCGCTGACCTTCGGCGAAGGCTGGCACAACAATCATCACGCGCATCCGCGCTCGGCGAAACACGGATTCGACTGGTATGAATTCGACCCGAACTGGGTTCAAATCCGCGCGTTAGAAAAAATCGGTTTGATAAAAAAGGTTCACGCCTACGACCTCAAAAAGGAACAGCAAAAAGCGGCGATGCGGCAGGCGGCTTAAAGCAAATGGATAATTGAAAACGGATAATGGATAATGAAGACGAACGGGTTTTCATTATCCATTATCCGTTTTCCGTTCTACATTATCTTATGCGTGTTCCCGGTCGCCGCAAAACCGCTGTTGTTTTTCTCGTTCTCGGTATCTGTCTGACCGCGCTGGCAGTGGCGCTTAATGTCGGCTGGATTCTGCTTAACCTGCGCGAAGTGGCGCTGATGGTTTTCGGCATCGTTTTTTTCGCCGTTATTATTGCCGGCTTAGTCCTCAACACGATATTTCTGGTGCGCGAAGTTCGCCGCAACGAAGAGCAAAACGCGTTTATCAATGCCGTTACGCACGAATTGAAAACGCCGATTGCTTCAATCAAACTGTACCTGGAAACTTTGAAAACGCGCGAAGTCGCGCCGGAAAAACGCCGCGAATTTTACGACACGATGCTTTCGGACGCCAATCGCCTTTTAAATACGGTCGAACAGGTTCTCCAAGCCGGCAGAACCGGAGACGGACGGAATCTGCTGAATATTTCCGAAATCGACGTTTTCAGTCTGTTGCGCGAATGCGTTTCCATAATTCGGACACGCTATAATTTACCGGAAGACGCGTTCGCCTTTACCCGAACTGAAAACGCGATAACCGTTTCGGGCGACCACGCCGAGCTTCAGGCGGTTTTTACGAATCTGCTCGACAACGCCGTAAAATATTCGGAGAAAGAGGTTAAAGTTTTTATCGAAGCCGTGAACACGGGCGAAAAAACCGTCGATATTCGCATCCGGGACACCGGCGTCGGCATCGCGCCCGCCGAGATAAAACACATTTTCAAACGCTTTTACCGTGTTCCCGGCTTATCGACGCAAAAGGCGAAAGGCACGGGCTTGGGACTTTTTATCGTCCGCTCAGTCGTCAAAAAACATCGCGGAAAAATCGTCGTCGAAAGCGCGGGCAAAGGCGCGGGCAGCACATTTATCGTTCGATTGCCCAAAGCAGTCAGTAGTGAACAATGAATGAGGGAAATGCTCTCTCTTAACTGTTCACTATTAGTTATTTACCGTTCACTATGAGAATTTTAATCGTCGAAGACGAACGGCATATCGCCGACGGACTGCGTTTTAACCTCGAAGCCGAAAACTTCGCGGTCGAGATTGCTTCGGACGGCAGACAGGCGCTGGACATTCTGCTGCCGCGCCATAAAGAGTTCGACGCGATTGTGCTGGACGTGATGCTGCCGGAATTGAGCGGTTTTACGGTTGCCAAAAAACTGCGCGAAGCCGAGATTTTCACGCCCGTTCTGATGCTGACGGCGCGCAATCGCCCGGAAGACGTGCTTCAGGGTTTTGAAGCCGGAACGGACGATTATCTGCCGAAGCCGTTCGAGCTGGAAATTTTTATGGCGCGCTTAAACGGTCTTCTGCGCCGCCGCGAGTGGCTTCAGCGCGAAAAGGTTTCCGAAAAGCTCGCCGCGCCCGTCGATAAAATCCACGTCGTCAATGGCAGAACGATTGATTTTGAAAGTCTCGAACTGTGGCACGACGGCGCGGTCAGTAATTTGACTTTAATGGAAGTTAAACTGCTGCGTTACCTGATTGAAAACGCCGGAACGCCCGTTTCGCGCAAAACGATTCTCGAAGAAGTCTGGGATTTGCACGAAGACACCGACACGCGCGCCATCGACAATTTCATCGTCCGCCTGCGCCGCTATCTCGAAGACGCGCCGGAAAATCCGCGAATCCTGCTGACCGTGCGCGGCGTCGGTTACAAATTCGTGAAATAGGTGATAAGTGATAGGTAATGGGTAAAAAGATTTGCCTTCACTTATCACTTATTCGGCTTCTCCGCATCACTTTCAAACTTTCGCGCCAGTTTTCGTTTAAATCGAAGCGGTAAATCTCGATTTCTTTCGATACGGTTTGCGCCAGAAAATCAAAATCGTAATGAAAACTCAGAAACGGCGCGGCGAGATAACAGAGCGCCGGTTCGTCCGCGATTTCTAAATCTCCGAAGATTCGCGCCGCCCGCAAATTTCCTTTGCGTCTCAGGAATTCGATTTGTCGCCAGTAACCTGCTGCCTGAAAAATCATTTCGCGGTCGGGCGCGGTTTTCAGCTCGACGACGATTAAGCGCCCGTCGCGTCTGAGAGCGAGTAAATCGATTTTGTCGCGTTCGGCGCGAAACTGGTTGTGAATCGGCGATAAAATCAGATTGGCGTCGAGCAGTTTTATGTTGCGCCTTAAAACGGCTTCGAGCCACGCTTCCGGCGCGAGACGGTAAAATTCGTGGCGTTTATTTGCCGTGTCGAATCGCCGGTAAGTTCTTAGTTCTTCGACCAGCGCGGCAAACTCCGCCAGATTCCTTTCACCGAGCGTTTGACGTTTGTTTCCGACGCCGAACCACACTTTTTCTTCGCCGGAGATTAGCCTGACGCGCGCGAACGGCAAGCCCGCAAATCTTAAAGTTTCGCCTTGTTTGGTTAGAACGAGGTCGATATTTTCGGGCGCGAGACTGACGATTTCCAGCGCGGCGCGGCTGGCTGCGGCGTTTGCGGGAGATTGATTTTTCTTCGGTTTACCGCGCCATAATTCATCGAGATTTAACGATTCGAGCTGTTTTAGAGAATGATTTGAAACGTCGTTTTCGTCCATTTGCATTTTCGCGTTTTTGCGCGAGATTTCAAATATTTCTATTCGCCCGCGCCAATTTTCCCGGAGAAGCGCGTGCAGGTTTTGCAGATTTTTCGCGCGCTTCTTTTCCGCTATGAGCCGGAGAATTTCGACCGGCTTTTTTTTCCGTTTCCGCAACCGGGCAAGCCAGAAAATTGCCGCAACGATTAGATTTTCCGGCGACGCCGCGCCGGAGACATCCGACAGAACGGCGATTTGCGCGCCGTTCCCGTTCTCAAATATTATTTGCGCCAAACGTCCGTTTTCGACATTGAGCGCGACCTTCAAAAGTTTCGCGCCCGATGTTTCGGCAACGACGAGACGCGCAATTTCGCCGGCTTTTTCGAGCCGCGCCAGCTCGATTGAAGCGGACAATTCGCCCGTCGGAACGCGCGGAACAAACCGGATTTTTTCTGTTTCCCTTTCAAAATTGCGGGCAAGCGTCAATAAAATTTCGTCTCGCTTCTGCTCGAAAGCGACGACGCGCCACGCCTGAAAACCTTTGTCGTCGATAAAGCCGAGAAGTATTTTGGCGCGGTTAAATTCCAGTTCGATTTCGCCCGCGCCAAGCGCGAAGCTTTTTCCCGACGAATCGACCAGAAGCCATTCATTTCGGGCTTCGAGCAATTCGCGGAGCTTTGCAAAATCGTTTTCGAGATTCACTTTACGAATTCCGGGCTTCGAGTAATCGGACAGAATAATTTTATAAGATTTTTTAACCGCGAATTAAATGCGTTTTCAAGACGGCTGCTTAAATCTTAAACTTTCAACCCTGAATCCGAAATCCGAAATCCCGAATTATGATAATATTTCAGTTCACAGATGCTTTCGTCAAAACCGATTAAATTCTTTTTCGCGCTTGTTTTCGTCCTGTTTCTTTCCGCGTCGTGCCGCTGGCAGCAGGCGGAAAGAGAAACAGCGTCGCCGCCGCCGCAAAACTTCGCCGGCGGAGAATCGAAGCCGGAAATTCCTTTTTCGACAAAAGAGCCGCAAAATTTTCAAGCCGAATTCGTTGTTACGGTCGGCAGCCGGGAAACTAAAACTTTTTTTGCCCGCGACGGCGACAGGCAGCGATGCGATTATCGCTTCGGCGCGAAAAATCAATTTACAGTTCTGCAAACCGGCGCGAATCAAAATTATTTAATCTTTCCGGCGCGAAAAATCTACGCGGAAAAATCAGCTTTGGAATTTCCATCGCAGACGACGGAAAACCCGAACGATTTGCTGAACGGCGAATGGCTCAACGCGCGCGCGGACGCCGGATTTACGAAGCTCGGCACGGAAAATAATTTGACGAAATACCTGGTTTCATTAGACGGCGAGGCAGCCGCCGAGACAATCGTTTTCGTTGACGAAGCGGTCGGCTTGCCCGTCAGACAGGAATTTTACAGCATCGACGGCGAGCGGAAAATTTTAACTTTTACTTATGAATTGAGAAATTTCAAAACAAAGACCGAAAACGATTTGTTTGAGATTCCCGAAGGCTTTCGCAGGGTTTCGCCTGCCGACGTGAGAGCGGCGATGAAAAAGGAAATTTTCGATGAAGAATAAGGAATTGGACGAATCGCTTAAAAACAAAGCGCGTGAAGGATTTGCAAAAGTTCCGTTCGCGCGGCTTTTGGGAATGGAAATGATTGATATTTCGCACGGCGAAGCAATTTTGAAATTAGAGATGCGCGACGAGCTGCGCCAGCCGCAGGGCATTCTGCACGGCGGCGCGACGGCTTCGATAATCGATACGGCAATGGCTTTCGCGGTGATAACGTGTCTCGCCGAAAACGAAAAGGCGACGACCGTCGATTTAACCGTTCATTATCTGCGTCCGGTTTCAAAAGGCGCAATCGTCTGCACGGCAAAAGTCGTGCGCGCCGGACGAAGAATCCTGACCGTTTCGGCGGAATGCGCGGACGCGGAAGGAAAATTGACCGCGACGGCGCTTTCGACATACGCGAAAATTTAGTCAATCGTAAATAGAAAGAATTCTTATTCACGATTTACTGTTCACGATTTATGGAAGAACTGAGAAAATTTACCAGATATTTTCTGCCTTACAAGTGGAATGTCGTCTTCGGCGTCTTATTTATTTTATGTTCGATGGCGTTCGGTTTGTGGATTCCGGCGCTCGTCGGGCAGGCGATAGACGACATCGGCAGGGACGCGACGTGGGACAAAATTATTTATTACCCGCTGATGATTCTCGGCATCAATTTTTCGAGCGGCGTTTTTCTGTTCTGGCAGCGGCGGCTGCTTATCAACGCTTCGCGCCACATCGAATACGATATGCGCCGCGATTTTTACGCGACTCTGGTTAATCAGCCGCTTGAATATTTTCAAAACAACCGCGTCGGCGACCTGATGGCGCGGGCGACAAACGATTTAAGCGCGATTCGTCAAATCGTCGGACCGATGATTTTGTATTCGTTTCAGGCGATTTTCGCGCTTCTCATCGTTCTGCCGATTTTATTACTCACGAACGTCAAATTAACTCTTTTAATTTTGATTCCGATGCCGTTCGTTTCTCTGACCGTCAAATATCTCGGCGGGCAAATCCACGTTCGCTTCGAGAAGATTCAGGAGTTTTTCTCCGACATTACGGCGCGCGCTCAGGAAAATTTGTCGGGCGTGCGCGTCGTTCGAGCATACGCTCAGGAAATACCGGAAATCGAGAAATTTCAGGAACTCAACCGCGAATACGCAGGCAGAAACATCGCGCTCGTCAAATACGGCGCGGCGATGCGCCCGCTGCTGTTCTTTTTTATCGGTTTGGGTTTCGTGATTATCGTCGCCGTCGGCGTTCCGATGGCGGTGCGCGGCGAGATTTCGGCGGGCGACTTTACGGCTTATATTCTTTATCTTCAGCGAATGATTTGGTATCTCATCGCGCTCGGCTACGTCGTCAATCTGTATCAGCGCGGCACGGCTTCGCTCAAGCGTTTCAACCAGATTTTAGAAACCGTTCCGGCGATTCAGAACGCGCCCGGAGCGGCGGAACAATCGAAAATAAAAGGCGCGGTTGAATTCCGCAACCTGACTTTCGCCTACGACGGCAAAACGGTTTTGCGCGATATAAATCTGAAAATCGAAGCCGGCAAAACCGTCGCGCTCGTCGGCAAAACCGGCAGCGGCAAATCAACGCTCGTATCGTTAATCCCGCGCCTTCTGGACGCGCCGGAAAATACGATTTTTATCGACAACATTCCGATTCGCTCGTTTCCGCTCGAACAACTTCGCAAAGCAATCGGATTCGTGCCGCAGGAAACTTTTTTGTTCAGCGATTCGCTGGCGGAAAATATCGCGTTCGGCGTCGATAAAGACGAATTACGAATTACGAATTACGAATCACGAATTACAAGCGGCAACGGAGCTTCGAGCAACGGAAAATCCGCAATCGCGGTTCTGCAGCCGGAAATCGAGCGCGCAGCCGAAATCGCCGGTCTTGCCGACGACATCAAGGATTTTCCGTATAAATACGAACAGCTCGTCGGCGAACGCGGCATAACCTTGAGCGGCGGACAGAAACAGCGCACGGCAATCGCCCGCGCCGTGATGCGCAATCCGCGCATTTTAATTCTCGACGACTCGCTGTCGGCGGTTGACACATACACGGAAGAAAAAATTCTCAAAGGCTTGCGCGACGTGCGCGAAGGTCGGACGACGTTAATCGTCTCGCATCGCATCTCGACTATTCGAGACGCCGATTTAATCTGTGTTTTAGACGACGGGCGCATCATCGAGCGCGGCACGCACGACGAGTTGATTCGTTTCGGCGGCGAGTATAACGATTTGTATGAAAGACAGCTTTTGGAAGAGGAACTGGAAGCAACGAAATAAGTGATAAGTGATAAGTAAGAGCAAAATCTTTACTTACCACTCATCACTTATCACTTATTTCGGTTCGATTCCGCCTTTTTCGTAAATCGCGCGTCCTTTCCACACAACGCCCACGCCGCTCAAAACCTTAACGGTCGAATTAAACAGAATCGCTGCGAACATCAGCAAACCGAGCGGCGTTAAAACGGCGTAAAGCGCATTTCCGCGCCATCTTTTCTGGATAACGACAAAAACTATAATCTGCAAAAAATAAACGGAAACGAGCGGAATGAATAGCGCAAATCTGCTGAAAACCAGCGCCGCGATTGCCAGAGGCAGCGGCAAAACGCCGTATAGAAAAATCGTAAATAAACTGAAAATCGTTTTCGGAAGCGAAAAGTTCATTCCCGGAAAAAGATTTTTCGTAAAGCCTTCCCAAATCTCACGAAAACCCGCATACATTCTGGTTTCAATAAGTTCCGGCGCGTAATCGGCGCGTATGTTAAAGCCTTTTTTCTTTAATATTTCCGCCAGCTTCAAATCTTCGGCGACTTCTGATTTGACAGATTGAAAACCGCCGACTTCTTCCAAAACGGAACGGCGAAACATAAAGAAGTTGCCGAAGCCGATTGATTCCGGGCGTTTCGCGTCGTTAGCCAGATGAAGCGGCATCGCCAAAACGCAGAACCACGCGAAAACCGGCATAAAAAGCGTTTCCCAGAAAGATGCGAAAACAAGTTTCGGCGCTAAAGTCAGCGCGTCGCAGTTGTTTGTTTCGACGTAATCGACAACTGTCTCCACGGTTTCCGGCGCGAAAATCACGTCGGCGTCGGCGGTTAAAATCCATTCGCCGCCCGCAAACTTTAACGCCTGCTGAAGCGCGAACGGTTTTCCGAGCCAGTCTTTCGGCGGTTCGACGCCGCTGACGATTTTAGATTTCGGATTTTCGGTCTTCGATTGTCCGGCAAAAACTTTTTCGATAATCTTTCCTGTATCGTCGGTCGAGCGGTCGTCTAAAACGATGATTTCAAAGTTTCCGTAAGTCTGATTAAGCATCGAACCGATGCTTTTTTCAAGAACGCGGTTTGCTTCGTTGCGCGCCGGAATGAGAATCGAAACGAGCGGTTCGCGCTTTGTTTTCGCCGTTTTATTTAACGCCAGCGGCTGTTGTTTATGCAGACAACGCCGAGTCCAAACCAACGCGGCGAGCCAGAGCGCGACAATCGACCAGGCGAAAATTAAAAGAAAAATTGTCAGACTCGAATTCGACATTCTTGACCTGCAAAGCTAAACACAAAAAATAAACCGTCTCAATTAAAAAAGAGACGGTTCAGCTATATAAAATTATAGAATCGAAAATAATTATTAAATGTAGATTGTTAAAATTGGTTAGCTGACGGATTTTGATTTTCTGCCGCCGATGACGGCAACTGTGATGTTTTTGCGCCCGAAACGATTGGCTTCGGCGCAGCTCGGAACCCAGACATCGAGAATGCGTCCTTTAACCGCGCCGCCCGTGTCGGCGACCGTATAAGTTCCGCTGTATGAACCGGCGGTTATCTGTATGCGCGTGCCGAGCGGCAAAACGCGCGGGTCGGCGGCAACTATTCCGCGCCGTGTTCCGCTGCCGCTTGCCGTTCTGCCCTGAAGACAGTATGCGGTCGCACGAAAAGCGCGTCCTTCTGAAACAACTGCGTTTGTTTCCGAAGACTTGGTTTCGATATTTTGTTGTTGATTTTGGGTCGGAAGGTTTGTTTGAAGGGCTGACTGCTGATTTGTTTGATTGATTTCCTGCACGTTCGTCTCTGAATCAATCGCTATATTGAAGGCTTCTTTTGCCTGGGTCGTCGGTTGGAAATAAAATAAAACCGCTAACAACACCGCAAAGCCAAAGAGGATACTTCCTCTAGCTCGAATACTCATTAATTAGTCTCCTGTTAATCTGTTTCTTTTTTCTTGCTCAGTCAAGAACTTCAAATACAGAAAAATCCCGTGTTTTCCTGTGTGTTCGCTAAATTGAATTAGTTTGTTTGAAGATGACTGCCTGGGTAAAACGGAAACCCTACTAAAAGGACTTCATTTGTTTAACGTGTTTAAGGTTAGCACGTTGGCAAAGGCGTTGTCCAGCCGCTTAAAAGTATGCTACAACAAAAGCGAGAAGGCATTCGCTTTCCGCAAACTCATAAATCAATGTTTTATTAGACTTTACACGGTTTATACAGTATATTTCAAACGACGAAAAAATTTCACGGAGAACAGCTTTTATGCAGGAACGACGCAAAGGCACACGCCACAACATTTCTTTTCCGATTCGTATTACGTGGAAAAACGACGAAGGACAGGAAGTAATTCAGGAAGGCTTGACCGAAAACGTCGGACCGCACGGCGCGCTCGTTTTTCTGCCGCGCAATCTGCCGAACGTAGCCAGCAAAGTAACTTTGACGGTAACGGAAAACCCGAGGGAAGAATTGAGTTTTCCGGTTCAGGTAATCCGGGTCGAGCGCAACGCATCGCATCCGCAAGTCGCTTTTCAATTGACCGACTCAATTCGCATCTGGCGGAAAAAAGTCTGGGAATACGCAGGTGAGCTGCTTAATGCCGAGAAACCGGAAGATTTCGACGATTGGAATTGAAATTCGTGTAAATTAAAATCGCAGATTTTTAATCTGGCAAAAAAAGGCTTTCCCGCTGGCGGGAAAGCCTTTTTGCCATATAAATTCAAGTTATATTTACCAGGCGCCGACGAGACGCGGATTCGCTTTTTTCTGAAGCAGTTTGCGAAGTTTCAGACGGGCTTTGTGCAGCTGCGATTTTGAAGTTCCAACCGAACAACCCAAAATTCTCGCCACTTCTTCGTGTTCGTAACCTTCGACATCGTGCAGGACGAAAACGTTTCTGTAACCTTGCGGCAAAAGCGCGATGGCGCTCTCAATCGCTATTTTATCGACAATCGGCATTTTGCGCGGATTTTCCGTGCCGCCGACAATCTGAACCGGCGTTTCACCTTCTTCGGTAGTTTTTTCAAATTTGACGTTGCGCTTGCGAAAGTGCATCAGAACCTGATTGACCGTCAGGCGGTGAAGCCACGTCGTAAAAGCCGAATCGCCGCGAAAGCTGCCGATTTTACGGTGAAGCTGAATAAAAACGTCCTGAGTCAAATCTTCGGCTTCAGTCGCGTTCTGGAGCATACGCAGACAAATCGAATAAACCCGGCGGTGATGACGATTGTAAATTTCTTCAAAAGCCGCCATATCGCCGTTTGCCGCCGCCTGAGTCAATGAAAAATCTTTCATCGAACTCAAGCTGACTGTTTCTTTTCGTTCAACCGATTCCTTTTTCTCGTCTTTGACGGCAGTCGCTTCCTGCCAAACCGGATAATCTAAAGTTTTTGTAATTGTTGACATTTTTGAAATTCCCCCTAAACACCTGTCTCTATATCAATCAGTGTGCCACAGGTTTTTATTATTAAAGCCATAAGTTATTTCACGCCGTTTGAGCTTATTTGTTTCATTTTCCCGGACATATATTTGTATTCGCCGCACATCAAAGTTTGGATTTGAGTAAAACCGTGAACTATTTGACGCATTGTATATACGTTTTTGTCGGTGTATGCATTTGTTACTTAATTTAGCGATAATTTTTTATAATGATATTATTGCCGTTTTGGATTGTATTTGGATTGTATAAGTTTTAAAACTTCTTGCGAACGGAGTTATTGCAGCGATGAAAAAGATTGTGTTTCCGAAGTTTTTAATTTCAGCCGGATTCCTTATGCTGGCAGCGTGCGGCGTTTTTGCTCAGACGGCAGCTAATTCAACGACAAAAAGTCAGGAAGTTTCCGACGGCGACGGCATTCCGGTTCTTATCAAACATCTGCCTGATTGGGAAAACGCGCAAAAACGCGCGGTCTATATCTTAAATCAAAACGATTTGCAAAATGCGCTTGGCAGCCGTCAGCTTCTTGATTTGATTGAATTTCAAGGCGGCACCGAAGCCGTAACCGCGCCTTATCCGCAGGGAAAACTTTTAATCGTAGAATACGCGTCGCCGCAGTCTTCGGTCGAAGCCGACAACCGGATAAAGCAGAGATTAACCGAAAGCGGACAAAATCCGGCGGTCATTTACCGGCGAACCGGAAATTATAATATTTTCGTATTCGATGCCGCCGACGAAAATGCGGCAAGTGTTCTGGCTGACGAGGTAAAATATGAAAAGACGGTGCGGTGGCTCGGAACGAATCCTTACGCCGTCCTGCAAGCCGAGCGCGCTTATCTCAACGATACGGCAAGCCTTTTTGTCAGCACCGTTACGGCAATCGCCGGCGGAATCGGTCTTTCGCTGCTCGCCGGATTAATCGCCGGCATAGTTTTCTTTTACGCGCGCAGTCGGAAACGCGCGAATATGCAGGCTTTCTCCGACGCGGGCGGCATAACGCGCTTAAATCTGGACGACCTTACTCCCAATATTTTACCGAAGAAATTTTTGAAGGATTAGGAAAACATACAACATTTTAATAATAAAAAAAGAGGCAGATTTTCGCGCCTCTTTTTTTATTTTGCATTTAATATTCTACGGCAGATATTCGATTAGTCTTTCAATATCCCGACGATTATTAAAGAAATGCGTCGCGATTCGCACGCGGTCGTTGCGCGGCGAGACGACGATATTTTCCGTTTGCAGACGTTCGGCGATTTGGTGCGGCGGCAAACCGTCATTGTGTTTTATGCAGACTATCTGTGATTTTTCGCCCGCCTCGCGCGAACTGATAATTTCATAATTTTTCCCCTTCAAAAGCTCGCATAAATAATCGGTCAGTTCTTCTAAATATTTCTCGATTTCGTCCGCGCCGGTTTCGCGCAGAATTTTCAAGCTTTGCTCCAAGCCGTAAAAAAGCGAAGCCGTCCCTGTTCCCGACTCCCAAGCCAGCGCGTTCGGCTTGAAAGGCTGTTCGGTTGCTTCAAAATTCCACGCGTCTTCGACGCTAATCCAGCCGACCATCGTCGGCGCGATTCGTTCTCTGGCACGGTCTGAAAGATACAAAATTCCGCAGCCTTCGGGCGAACAAAGCCATTTATGACTCGCGCCCGCCGCCGCATCGACCAGCTGCGCGGGCAAATCAAGTGAAACCGCGCCGAATGCCTGAATAATATCGACGACGAAAAGCGCATCGACAGCGCGCGCCGCCTGTCCGATTCGTTCCAAATGAGAGCGAAAACCCGAACCATACTGCACGGCGCTGATTGAAACCAGCTTTGTGTCTTTATTGATTAAACCGACGAATTCGTCCAAATCGACGCGTCCGTTTTTCTCCGGGCAAAGCCGCAGTTCAACGCCGAACTCGTCTCTGATTCTGCGCCACGCGTAAAAATTAGCGGGAAATTCTTTGGCAAACGAAACGATATTGTCGCCGTTTTTCCATTTCAAACCGTTGGCGATTGTCGCCAAACCGTCCGAAGTGTTGCGCATAAAAGCGATTTGCTCCGGTTTTACCCGCAGCATTTCCGCCGCGATTTCGCGCGCGCGGCTTTTCGTCTTTACCCAATCCGAAAAATTGACCGAGCCGTTTTCGCTCACGTCCCGCAGATGCGCGGCGACCGCTTCGGCTGAAACCGACGGCAAAGGCGCGACCGCCGCGCTATTTAAATAAGTATATTTTTCGGCGGCGGGAAAAAGGCTTCGGATTTTTTCGTTCAATTTATTAAACTCCATTTGATTTTTGACAAGGCTTTCTATTACCGATAACTTTAAATTTCCGGTTCGATAAAGCTGCCGACCGGAAACCGTTTCCTTCACATCGAAGATGTTTGATTATGTTCGATTTTCAAAGAAAAAACCAATTTAATTTCGGCGTCGTATCGAGCGACGACGACCGCGACATAGAAGTTTTTCGCCTTAAAAACGAATCGAAACGCGGGCTTTGGACCGAGAGCGTAAAACTTCTCCGCGATATTGTTTTAATCGTCGCCGTGCTGGTTCTGGTCGGCGTTTTCATCGCGCAGCCGGTCGTCGTCGAAGGCACGTCGATGCTGCCGCAGCTCAACGACGGCGAACGTCTCTTAGTAGATAAACTGGTTTATTACAAAATAAAAAGTTTTGATTTCGGACACATCGAGCGCGGCGACGTAATCGTTTTCTGGTATCCGCGCGACCCGGACAAAAGCTATGTCAAGCGCGTTATCGGGCTTCCCGGCGAATCGGTCGAAGTCCGCGGCGGCGCGGTTTTCATTAATGGACAGGAATTAAACGAGCCGTATCTCGACCCGGAGCGCAATCAAACGCTGCCGAGTTTTCCGCTTCGCAGAGTCGAAGACCATTACTATTTCGTGATGGGCGACAATCGCGACAACTCGTCCGATTCGCGTTACTGGGGAACAGTTCCCGAAAAATATATCTACGGCAAAGCGTTTTTTCGTTACTGGAAACCGTCGAATATCGGCTTTATAAAACACGCGAAATATAATCTCGAAGAAGCGAAACCCGACGACAACCGCGCCGACAATGAAGAATAAACCGGAAGCGCGGGCATCCTGCCCGCAATTGAGCGCCGACAGGAGCGAATAATCCGCCCCAATCGGCGCTGCATTTTTATAATTTAAACACGGCGCCGGGCGCGGCGTTTGCGGGCAGGATGCCCGCGCTCCGACAAATGAATTCAGCAAAAAAAGCGATTTTAGTTCTCGAAGACGGGCGCGCGTTTCGCGGCGCGTCGTTCGGCGCGGAAGGCGAAGCGTTCGGCGAGATGGTTTTTAACACGTCGATGAGCGGTTATCAGGAGATTTTGACCGACCCTTCTTACGCCGGGCAAATCGTTTGTATGACGTATCCGCTCATCGGAAATTACGGCGTCAACGAAGCGGACAGCGAATCGCGCCGCGCCTGGGTCGAAGGTTTCGTCGTCCGCGAAGCGAGCCGCGTCGCGTCGAATTGGCGCTCGACCGAAACTTTGGATTCGTATTTAAAGCGCAAAAAAATCGTCGGCATCGAACACATCGACACGCGCGCGCTCGTCCGCCACATCCGCGATAAAGGCGCGATGCGTTCGGTGATTTCGACCGTCGATTCGGATGAAGCGAGTCTGCTCGAAAAAGTTTTAAACTCGCCGGAGATGAACAATCGCGAACTTGCCGAAACCGTTACAATCGAAAAAACTTATGAAATAAAGCCGGACGGCGCGGAAAAGTTTCACGTTGTCGCCTTTGACTTCGGCGTCAAGACCAATTCCCTGCGCGAATTCGCCCGATACGGCTGCAAAATAACAATTGTTCCCGCCGCGACTTCCGCCGAAAACGTTCTCGCCTTGAAGCCCGACGGAATTTTTCTCTCAAACGGTCCCGGCGACCCGTCGGCGATGAAAAAAGTCGTGGCGGAAATCGAGAAACTGACGACCGAAAACGTGCCGATGTTCGGCATCTGTCTCGGACATCAGATTTTAGGACAGGTTTTCGGCGGGGCGACTTACAAATTAAAATTCGGACATCGCGGCGGCAATCAGCCGGTAATGGATTTGACGACCGGACGAGTCGAAATCACCGCGCACAATCACGGTTTCGCGGTTGACGCAGAAAGTCTGCCTGAAAATGTCGAAATCACGCACGTCAATCTCAACGACAAAACGGTCGCCGGTTTGCGCCATAAAACGCTGCCCGTTTTTTCGGTTCAATATCATCCCGAATCCGCGCCGGGTCCGCACGATTCGGAATATCTTTTCCAAAGATTTATCGAATTAATGGACGCAACAAAAAATTAAAAGCGGCATCAATCAATGTAGCGACGGCTCGTCCTCGCCCGCTTGAGGAACGCGAAAAAGGACGTTAATTAACTCAAGATTGAACTTTATTAACGTCCTTTAGTTTTCTCAAACGCTTCGGGCGAGGACGAGCCGTCGCCCTTACTACAAAAGGCAACCCGTCGCCCCTAAACACCTGCGCGCATACACTTTTTTACCCTTTTCCCGATTCGCAGTTGAATCTTTGACCTGAAATCGGCAATAATTACCCTTTTGCCTGATTCGGTTCGTCGTTACTTCGCGCCGGAAAGGGCTGTCATATTTTTAATTAAAAATTTTAACAGATAGGTGGTTTTTTTAATGGAATCTACAATTCTTTATCTAATCCCGGCATTAGGAATTTTGGGGTTAGTCGTGATGGCGGTTCAATCTTCGTGGGTAACTAAGCAGGCTACCGGCGAAGCCAATATGGTTGAACTCGCGGGCTATATTGCCGAAGGCGCGATGGCGTTTTTGAAAGCCGAGTGGAAAGTATTGACTTACTTTGCGATTGTCGCGGCAATACTTCTCGCCTGGTCTGGAACGATGATAGAAACGTCTTCTCCGGTGATTGCGGTTTCATTTGTTATCGGCGCGATTTTGAGCGCGACCGCCGGTTACATCGGAATGAATATCGCAACTAAAGCGAATGTCAGAACAACTCAAGCCGCCCGCACCGATTTGAAAGGCGCTTTAAAAGTCGCTTTTACCGGCGGAACCGTGATGGGACTCGGAGTGGCTGGACTCGCTGTTTTGGGTTTAGGTTCTTTGTTTATTGTTTTTTACAATATTTATGTTGTCAATGTCGGCGGCTCGGTTAATGGAGCGGCGATGGAAAAAGCGATTGAAGTTCTTGCCGGTTTCTCTCTGGGCGCGGAATCAATCGCTCTTTTTGCGAGAGTCGGCGGCGGAATTTATACGAAAGCGGCTGACGTTGGCGCGGATTTAGTCGGTAAAGTCGAAGCGGGAATTCCCGAAGACGATGTTAGAAATCCGGCGACGATTGCCGATAACGTCGGCGATAACGTCGGCGACGTTGCCGGAATGGGCGCGGATTTATTCGGCTCTTACGTTGCGACGATTCTCGCGACGATGGTTTTGGGCAGAGAAACAACCTTTATTAACGCAAGTGATAATTTCGGCGGGCTTTCTCCGATTCTGCTTCCGATGCTGATTGCCGGACTCGGAATTATATTTTCTATTATCGGTTTTTCATTTGTGAGAATTTCCGATGACAAAGGCAATGTTCAAAGAGCGATGAACATCGGGAATTGGGTTTCGGTTATTATCACGGTAATCGCCTGTTACTTTATCGTGATGTGGATGATGCCCGCAAATATGACGCTTCGAGGTCATAACTTCACGAATACCGGTGTTTTTCTGGCAATCTTAGTCGGCTCGATTGTCGGCGCACTGATGAGTATCGTAACTGAATTTTATACAGCGATGGGCAAACGCCCGGTTATGTCAATCGTTCGGCAATCCGATACGGGCGCGGCGACGAATATTATCGGCGGTCTTTCTGTCGGAATGGAATCTACTTTAGTTCCGACGCTCGTTCTGGCTTCCGGTATTTATTTATCGCACCATTTTGCAGGATTATACGGCGTTGCGATTGCCGCCGCCGGAATGATGGCGACGACGGCGATGCAGCTTGCAATTGACGCTTTCGGACCGATTGCCGACAACGCGGGCGGGATTGCCGAGATGAGCAGGCTTCCGAAAGAAGTCAGGCAGAGAACCGATATTTTAGACGCCGTTGGAAACACGACGGCGGCGACGGGCAAAGGTTTCGCTATCGCTTCAGCCGCGCTGACGGCTCTCGCGTTGTTCGCCGCTTATGTCGGTCTTGCCGGAATTGATTCGATTGATATTTATAAAGCCGATGTTCTCGCGGGTTTATTGGTCGGCGCGATGATTCCTTTTATCTTTTCTTCGCTTTGCATCGCGGCAGTCGGTCGAGCGGCAATGGAAATGGTGACAGAAGTTAGACGGCAGTTCAGAGACATTCCGGGCATTATGGAGTATAAAGCCAAACCGGAATATGATAAATGCGTCGCTATTTCGACAAAAGCGTCCTTGAGAGAAATGATGCTTCCCGGCGCGATTGCTTTAATTACGCCGGTCGTCGTCGGATTCATTTTCGGACCGGAAGTTCTCGGCGGTTTATTAGCGGGCGTTACCGTTTCGGGCGTTTTGATGGGTATGTTTCAGAACAACGCGGGCGGCGCCTGGGACAACGCTAAAAAATCATTTGAAGCGGGCGTAATGATTAACGGGGAAATGCAGTATAAAGGAAGCGAAGCTCATAAAGCGAGCGTTACGGGCGATACCGTCGGCGACCCGTTCAAAGATACATCGGGACCTTCGATGAATATTCTTATTAAACTTATGAGTATCGTCGCCTTGATTATCGCTCCGCATATTGCGATTAATTCAAATCACAAATCTCCTGTCGAAGCGCCGCAGGTTAAAGTGGAACAAACAGTTAAACTTCCTGCCGAAAAGAGACTGTAAAAGAAATCGTGTAACTGTTCATTATTCAAGAGACATTCACCGCAAAAACGAAAGGACACGGAATTTTATAAAAAGCTCCGTGTCCTTTCGTTTTTGTCGTCCTTCTATGTTTCTGTAAAGAAATGATTGAAATCACTTTCGAGGCTGAAAAGCTCCTGCGAAATGCTGCGGCGCGGATTTGATTTTGGAAATCGCGGGCGTCGAGTGCGCCGATGTTTGATGCAAAAAATTTTAGTAAATCGTAAAGGTGTATTCGATGATTTTTACGACGGAAATCGGTTTGCCGTTTTCCTTTGCCGGTTCAAATTTGATGCCGCTCGCTGCTTGAATCGCTTGCTGGTTCAGACTCGAATCCAGACCTTTCAAAACGAGCGTGTGAGTTACGCGTCCGGTTTCCGAAAACAAAACAGCTAAACGTATCGTGCCGCTGATGCCTGCCTGACGCGCTCTGTCCGTGTATGCGGCGTGCGGTTTCGCCGTGATTTTTATGCCGTTCGGGTCGGGCGGCGCGGGCGGCGCGCCGGGCGTAAATAAGGGAGCGTCGCGGCGGCGTATAAAATAATCGTAGAACGCCTGGACGCCGCTTAAACGCTCGGTCTGCATCGCGTTCTGCGTTTTGTCGGAACAGTTTTTCAGACAATATTCCAGCGCGTTTTTCGATTGTTTCAACAAATCAAGCTCGTCGACTGGCTTGCCGCTCTCAGCAATGCGCTTGCCGAAATTTAAAAGCAGCGCATCGGATTTCAGCAGATACGCCGACGCGTAATTTGCATCAACCGCCGTCGCTTTGTCGGCGTCGGCAATAGCTTCGTCAAATTTTCCCTCGCGCAGATACGCCGTGCCTCTGACATAAAAAGCGTCGGCTTTCCGCGGATTCAGCTCGACGGCTTTCGTGCTTTCGCGCTGCGCTTCGTTCATCTTGTCGGCGAGCAGGTAAATATACGCCAGATTCGTCCGGTAATCGGCGTTCTGCTGATTGATGTTAACGGCTTTTTCGAGATTTTTACGCGCCCGCTTTAAATCGTTGTTTTTCGCGTAAGCCAAGCCGAGATAATTAAAAATCTCGGCGTCGTCCTGATACTGTTTTTGTTTGCCGGCTTTCTCCAAAATGGCGATGGCTTCTTTGGTTTTGCCTTGTTTAAAAAGCCCGACACCTTTTTCGCGCTCGGTCTGCGACGCGGCAAATCCGGCAAACGAGATAACAAGGACGAGCGGCGCGGCGATTTTATAAAGCATTTTCATAAAAATATCCTCCGGTGAAAGATCATAACCCCAAAGACACTCGACGACGCAAAAACTTATTCATTACAAAAAAGGTTAAAGCAATTATTTTCGAGTCTGAAATATTCTGCAAATAAAAAGCGGAAGATGTTAAATCTTCCGCTTTTTATTTATCCCTTATCCTTTCCTACACACCCGCGCCGTGGCATTTTTTGAATTTTTTGCCCGAACCGCAGGCGCACGGGTCGTTCGGTTTGACCTTTGGCTGGTCGCGGACGAACGGGATTGATTTGCGAACGTCTTCGCCGGCGACGTTTGCCGTTGACATCGCGCCGGTAAAAGCCATTCCCGCCGCTTGACGGCGCGCTCGCTGGCGTTCGAGACGTTCGATGCGTTCTATTTCTTCCCGTTCGTCTTTGACGACGACTTCGAGATTAAATAACGCGCGCGCCGTGTTCGTGTCGATGCGGTCGAGCATATCCTGAAACATATCGAAGCTCTGTTTTTTGTATTCGACGAGCGGGTCTTTCTGACCGTAGCCGACAAGCCCGATGCCCTGTTTCAGATGGTCAATCGAAAGCAGATGGTCTTTCCACTGAGAATCGATAATGTTGAGCATTATGTAACGCTCGTAGGCGCGAAGCTGCTCGCCGCCGATGAGTTTTTCCTTCTCGTCGTAGCTCGCCGTCGCTTTTTCCCAGATAGCATTTTCGATTTCGTCCGGCGTCATTTTATGAAAATCAACATCGGCGTCAACCGCCGGGTCAATCGCGTAGACGCTCTGGATTTCCGCCGCGTATGTGTCAACGTCCCAGTCGTCGGGCGAAACTTGCGGATTCAAATATTGATGCGTCAAATCGCCCAGCAAATCACGCGCTACACCGGTTTCACCGAGAAGATATTCGCGGTGTTCGGGCGACATCATCAGTTGGAGACGCAAGCCGTAAATCGTTCCGCGCTGTTTGTTCATCACGTCGTCGTATTTGAGAACGTGTTTTCTGGTTTCAAAATTTCTGGCTTCAACGGCTTTCTGAGCGCGTTCGATTTGCTTCGAGACGGTTTTCGATTCAATCGCCACGCCTTCTTCCATTCCGAGCCATTCCATCATCGAGCGCACTTTGTCGCCCGCAAAGATTCGCATCAAATCGTCTTCGAGCGATAAAACAAACCGTGTCGCGCCGGGGTCGCCCTGTCGCCCGGAGCGCCCGCGAAGCTGGTTGTCGATGCGCCGCGATTCGTGGCGTTCGGTCGCTAAAATATACAAGCCGCCAGCCGCGATAACTTCTTTCTGTTCGGCGTCAACGATGCGTTTTGCCTTTGCCAGTTCTTCTTCAAATTGTTCGGGCGCGGCTTCATCGGGATTGATTTCCTGTTTTTTCAAGAAATCGGCGGCGAGAAATTCCGGGTTGCCGCCCAAAATAATATCCGTTCCGCGTCCAGCCATATTCGTCGCAATCGTAACCGCGCCTTTGCGTCCGGCTTGGGCGACGATTTCGGCTTCGCGCTCGTGATATTTGGCGTTTAAAACATTGTGCGGAACACCGGCTTTTTTAAGTCTTTCGGCGACAAGCTCGGAATTTTCAACCGAAACCGTTCCGACAAGAACCGGCTGACCTTTTTCGTGGCGTTCCTTGATTTCATCGACAATCGCGTTCCATTTTTCGGGGAGCGTGCGATAAATAATATCGGATTTGTCTTCACGAACCATCGGGCGATTCGTCGGGATAACGATAACGTCAAGCCCGTAAGTTTCGCCGAATTCTTCGGATTCGGTTTCCGCCGTTCCGGTCATTCCCGAAAGTTTTTCATACATTCGGAAATAATTCTGCAAAGTAATTGTGGCAAGCGTCTGATTTTCGCGCTCGATTTTTACCTGTTCCTTTGCTTCGACGGCTTGATGAAGACCGTCAGACCAGCGCCGCCCGCTCATCAGGCGCCCGGTAAAATCGTCAACGATAATGACTTCGCCTTCCTGCACGACGTATTGATGGTCGCGCTTATAAAGCGTGTGCGCCTTGAGCGCCTGCTCAACGCAGTGCAGAAGCTCCATATTCGCCGGGTCGTAAAGATTATCGACGCCGAGCAGCTTTTCCGATTTTTCGACGCCTTTTTCGGTCAAAACTGCCGAATGATTTTTCTCGTCCAATAAATAATCGCCCGTCGTTATTTTCGTTTCTTCGTTCTTCTCGCCGCGCTCCAATTTCGGAATGATTTGATTGGCGATGTAGT
Organism: Pyrinomonadales bacterium; assembly: GCA_038200355.1. GTDB lineage: Bacteria > Acidobacteriota > Blastocatellia > Pyrinomonadales > Pyrinomonadaceae. Next base: position 21,270 of record JBBPXZ010000003.1, read on the forward strand.
ATTTGTCGGTCGCTTCGTCGGACGCGCCGGAAATAATCAAAGGCGTTCTGGCTTCATCAATCAAAATCGAGTCAACTTCGTCGATAATCGCGTAATAATGGTCGCGCTGAACCAAAGTTTCAGGGTCGAACTTCATATTATCGCGCAGGTAATCGAAGCCGAATTCGTTGTTCGTGCCGTAAGTTATATCGCTCGCGTATTGTTCTTTGCGCTCGTAATCGTCCATATCGTTTTGGATACAGCCGACGGTCAAACCCAAAAACGTGTGAATCTTGCCCATCCATTCGGCGTCGCGCAAAGCCAGATAATCGTTGACGGTAACGATATTTACGCCGCGTCCGGTCAAACCGTTCAGATACGCGGGCAAAGTCGAAACCAGCGTTTTGCCTTCGCCCGTTCGCATCTCGGCGATTCTGCCTTGATGAAGCGCGATGCCGCCAATCATCTGCACGTCGAAATGACGCATTCCGGTTACGCGCCTCGACGCTTCGCGCACCGTGGCAAACGCTTCGGGCAGAATTTCGTTCAAGATGTTCTGCTCTTTTTTGCGGCGTTCTTCGTTGTCCGTGATTCCATCGAGCGCGGCGGCGATTCGTTCCTTTAATTTAACGGTCTGCGCCTGCAAATCTTCGTCGGAAAGTTTCTCCAACGTCGGTTCAAAATCGGCGATTTGCCCGACAATCGGGTTAATCTTTTTCAGAAAAACATCGCTGTTGCTGCCCAATACTTTTTTAAAAAATTTATCTACAAAACTGTTGACTGCCATAAAATCCTCTCGTTTGCGTTCGTCGAAGTCGCGCGCTTTAAAAAGCGTGATTAAATAGATTGCACGTCTCTTTAAAAGGACGCAACTTCCGAAGCGGTAAAAATGTTAATTGTTTTGGCGAGATTTGTCTGGAAAGAGAAAATTTCTTTCGCGCTTTCGGTCGCCGCTTATTTTGCGCCGTCTTTAGCAAGAAGCGCATCGAGCGAGCCGCGCGGCAGGCGAGTTACAACTATAACTTGGTTGTTGTCCGAAGTTATTTTGGTATTTTCGTAAATTACCTTTTCTTTGGATGATTTGGGAAAAGATGCAAACCTTTCAAAGTAAGCTACAACTTCGCTGTAAAATACTTGATTGTCCTGACTATTTTTGTTTTCAGTAGTTACCTTTAACGAAAAGGTTGAATTCTCTGTAGAGAAATCAAAGCTCACGCTTTGCGAGTAGAAATCTCCAAATCCATCTGCAACTCTCCGTTTTGAAATTTCACGCGCCAACCGGACAGCGAAATCGTCGGACGCGCTAAAAGGCTCATTCCCAAAAGAACCACTTCCTAAATACGACGGAGAATTATCGCTCTCACAAAATGCGATGCCCTCAATTTCGTAATGGTTTTTCGCATTCCAGTCAAAGTGTTTATTTTTGGAAAGTGAATTCAACTCGTGAACAAGTTGAATTATTTGTGGAACAAATAGATTTCCATCGTTAAGCGGTTTTTCTAATTCATCTTTATTTTGTTTAGCGAATTCTCTTTCATATTGCTCGCGCGTCAAAACGTTTTGCGCAAAAACAGGCGCGGGCGCGCCGACCAGCACCAAGCCGAGATAGACCGAGAGCGTCGTTAAGAAAATTACCGAATTGTAGTTTTTGCGGCTTGTCATTTGCCCGTGTTCTGATTCGCGTTCTGGCTGACGCCGTTGCTGTTGCTCGCCGGATTATTCTTTTTTTCGGCGCGCTGTTTCAAACTGCGGTCTATTAAATCCTGCCCCATTTGTTTGGGTATGGCAAAGTTTAAGACGAAGTTTTTGCCGTCGCTCGTAACCTTTGAATTGCTGACGAGCGTTTTGCTGTTATCGTCCAGTTTGGTTAAGCCGTTATTGTCGAGCAGAATCAGCCCGGAAAGCAAAGCGTTAAATCCGCTGGCAGAAGTTCTGGCTTTTTCCGGCGTCTTTTGGTCTGACAAGATAATGGCGGAAATCTTTTCGTTATCCTGAACGAGCGTAATATTTACTTTATCGATTCCGACGCCTTTCAAGTGTCCGAGAATGCCGCTGTTGCCGACCGCTTCGAGCGCCAGTTTCGCCATATCGGACATTCCCTTGTCGCCGTCGGCGCGGACGAATTTCGACTTTTTCGGGTCAAATTTTCCGTCGGCGGTTATCGTCGCGTCCAAAACTACTAAAAACGGCTTGGTTAAATCAATCTCTTTTTTCTCCAACTTGTCGTTCAGCGCGTCGCCCAAATCTTCAAACGGTTTTTTGTTTATTTCAACACCCGCGACGCTATCGCTTTTAATTTCTTCTTTGTTTGCTTCCGGTTTCTTTTCCGTTTTCGGTTTTCCGGCTTTATTAGAATTATTTTCAGCCGTTTCAGCGCCGCCGAAATCCGGCAAATCCTGCGGCGATTCGTTCGGAATCTTCGACGCTTTCGGCGTTACGGGTTTCGGAAATTTCGTTCGCGGAAATTTTCTGCCGCGCGGCATTTTCGGGTACGAAATCGGCGGCGCGCTGTTTATCGAAGACGGCAAATCGCCGATAATCGGGTTATTGTTGACCGGCGGCAAATTCGGCTGCGTGGCGAGCAAATCCGAACTGCCGCTCGCGGGCGGCATTGTCGGGATTGACGGAAAACCGCCGAACGACGGATTGCCGAAATCGCCGTTCGCCATTACCATTGGGTCTTGCTGCATCGCAAACTGTTCCGGATTGGCGAGCGCGAAATAACCTTCGGGATAATTGAGCGGCGGCGAATCCTTGCTAACGTCGATGTATGTAATGTCGGCGTCTTCAAGCTCGTTTTTTTGATATTCCTTGCTGACAAATTCGCTGTCCGTTCCCAAAAGCGTGCTGCTGACATAAACGGCGTCCAGAACCTGACAAACGCTGCTGACGAAAGGACTTTCACAGCCTTTGCGCGTCAGCAGATTCGTTTGACTCAAAACCATAACCGCGAATATATTCAAAGCCGCCGACGCCGCGAGAATTTTATAAATGCGCGGCGAAAAGTTCCACGGCTTTATCTCGTAGCCTTCAAAAATTTCCTTTTCCTGTTGCTGCATACTTCTTTATATAATATGAAAACGTAAAATAAATCGGTATAAATAATAATTATAATAAACTTATCGTCAAATATAGATGCGCTTTCGGTTTCAGCCGTTGCGAATCAATTTGCCATTTTAACACTTCGCGTCGGCAATTGAAAGAAATAGACTTTGCGCGGCGAAACCTTTAAGATAAGCGTTTTATGGCACGAATTCGCAAAGACAAAAATCGTCAATCCGGCGACAAAAAGAAAAACGTTCGTTCCGACATCAACCGTCAAAGCGAACGAAGATTCAAACGAGAACTTGCACCGGAAAGTTCCAATCGACGCGACGACGCGAGAATTTCGCCGAACGAAAAATCAATCGAACGGCTTCTGCAAGGCATCGGAACGCCCGAACCCGCGCCGATTGTTCCCGATAAATTTCAAATCGACGCGCTGGCGGCAATCGAAACGCAGGACGTTCTGGTTACCGCGCCGACGGGCAGCGGAAAAACATGGATTGCCCGCGAGGAAATCCGACGGCTTTTGGAACAGGGAAAACGCGCGTGGTACACGACGCCGCTCAAGGCTTTGACGAACTCGAAATACGTCGAATTTTCCGAAGAATTCGGCGCTTCAAACGTCGGCATTTTAACCGGCGACAGAAAGGAAAATTACGACGCGCCTTTAATCGTCGGCACAACCGAAATCTACCGCAACCAGCTTTTCGACGCGCTCCGAAGCGGCGAACAGGTTAATACGGACTTTGTAATCCTGGACGAAGCGCATTATCTCGGCGACGACGAGCGCGGACACGTCTGGGAAGAAGCAATTATCTTATCGCCGCCGCGCATCAGGCTTCTTCTTTTATCGGCGACAATCGGCAACGCCGACGAGTTCGCCGCGTGGATTGGCGAAGTTCGCGGAACAAACGTGCGCGTCATCAACCGCGCCGGGACACGCCCTGTCGAACTCCGCGCCGCCTTTCTCGCGCCGAACTCGGAATTATTTCCGCTCTTTGACGAAAGCGGCAGGATGAACCGCGAAATCGACCAGTTCGCGCAGGAAGAAAATCGTTTCGAGCGGCGAAGGCGTTATTAAAGAAGGTGTCAGGTTTTAGGAAACAGGGATTAGTTTGCTTCCCTGACACCTGACATCTGACACCTGACACCTGACTTTATGAAATTCAAACTTCCCGAAATTCCGCCGCCGAGACTTATCACCGCGCTTCGTTCTTATAATCTGCTGCCCGCGATTGTTTTTCTGCCGACGCGCCGCAAATGCGACGAAGCCGCGTCCGAAGTCGCCGCCGACAAATCGCAGAAAATCGACAGCCAAAAACACGACGCACGCATTGCGATTTACGAAGAATTCGTCAAACTTTACCCGGAAATCCAAACGCACAAACACCGCCGGATTATTCTTCGTTCGGGCATCGCCGCGCATCACGCCGGACATATTCCGGCGTGGAAATTGTTCGTCGAAAAACTGATGTCGAGCGGTCTTTTAAATGCGATTTTTGCGACTTCGACGGTTGCGGCGGGCGTCGATTTTCCGGCGCGAACCGTCGTTATCTCAAACGCCGACACGCGCGGCAACGACGGCTGGCGTTCACTTCAAGCGAGCGAATTGCAGCAAATGACCGGACGCGCCGGCAGGCGTGGTAAAGATAAAGTCGGTTTTGTAATCTTAGCGCCTTCTAATTTTCAGAATCCGCCGAAAATCGCGCAGCTTTTGAAATCGCCGCCCGACGCGCTTGCCAGCAAGTTTCGCTCAACTTATACGAGTCTTTTAAATCTGCTCGACGCGTTCGGCGGTTTCGCGCCCGTTCGGGACATTGCCGAAAAAAGTTTCGCCTTTCGTGAAACTTTGCAGGTAATTACAAAACTGGAAAAGCAGAAAGAGAAACGCAGCGACGATTTGCGGAACAAATCAGACAAAAGCGGATTCGATTTTTCAATCGAAGACGTGCGCGGCTTTGAGAGATTGACGCAGGCACGCCTTCGATTACAGGAAAAAATACCGACTTCACGCGGCGAGATTCGCGCCGATTGGTTAAAAGATTCGGTCGTCGCGGGCAGAATCGTTTCGCGCGGCAAAAGCGGCAGACGTTTTTTTCTCGTCTCAAGCGTTCACGGCGAAAAGGTTACGGCGATGGGCGAAGACGGGCAAGGAACTTCGTTCGCGCTTTCGCACGTAAATCGTATTTACGAAAAGATTTACAAGATAACCGAAGAAGCGTGGGAAGACGGTTTTCACGAGATTCACGCGGATAAAAATCCGCCGATAAGCGAACCGCGCCGCTCAAATCGTCAAACGGACGAAGACGAAGCAATCGAGATTATCAATGATTTAATCGAAAAGTTTCTGCCCGAAAATTCGAGCGAAGATAAAAGGCGAAGCGCGACGAGTTTTTTGTGGGAATGTTGGGACGACGCCGAATTTCTGGAAAAAACGACGCGTGATATTGAAATCCTGAAAAGCGAAATCTGGACGCCGTTCGAGCATCGCGCACGAGTTCTGCATCACTTTAACTATCTCGATTTTGGAAGCGAAAAAGTAACCGAGCGCGGAAAATGGCTTGCCGATTTACGAGTTGACCGTCCGCTTATCGTCGGCGAAGCACTGCGGCACGGACTTTTTGAAAAAAATGAACCCGTCCAAATCGCCGGACTGATGGCGGCGCTGGCGGCGGATTCGGACAGAAACTTCGGCGAGCTTTACTTGTCCGACAAACTGCTCGACGTTTTGACCGAAACCGAAAATATTATTTTCGATGTCTCGAACATCGAATGGAAAAACGGCGTCGAACCCGCGCCGGATATGAATTTTTCCGCCGCCGCGACGTGCGAAGCGTGGGCAAACGGAATGGACTGGAATGATTTAGTTTATGAAACAAAAGCCGAAGAAGGCGATTTGATTCGCCTGCTGTCGCGCACCGGCGAAGCCTTAATGCAGATTGCGCACCAAAAAGATTCAAATGCGAAATCGGCGCAGTTGGCGCGTGAAACGGCGGAACTTATTTTACGCGAGCCGATTCGGTAACTTGTATTTTCTTAAACAGTTAGAGATGAAAAATTAATATTTAACCGCAGATGAACGTGGATAAACACAGATTAAAGCAGATAGAAAATCATAAAAATAAATTTGCCGCTTATCCGTTTTCATCAGCGTTTATCTGCGGTTAAATAATTATTATGAAATAAAATCGTTCCGTTATTTAACAACTCTCGGCTGACGGAAAACAACTAATTTTGTTATCATTTTTTGGGGTTAAAAATTATGCAGGTTTTATTAGCAGACGAATACGGATTTTGTTTCGGCGTCGAGCGCGCCGTTGAGATGGTCGAAGAGGCGATTTTAGATGGCGACACGGTTCGCGCGCTCGGTCCGCTGATTCACAATGACCAGGAAATGTCGCGGCTTGCCGCTCAAGGCGTGGCGACAATCAGCGAGCCGGTGCAGATTCAGCGCGGGCAAACCGCCGTAATCCGTGCGCACGGCGTAACGCCGCAGGTCGAAGCCGAATTGAGAGAAAAAGCGTCGAAAGTCGTTGACGCGACGTGTCCGTTTGTAACGAAAGTTCAAAAACTCGCTTCACGTGCCGCCGCTCAGAATCGACACGTCGTCATCGTCGGAAACCCGGAACACCCGGAAATGATTGGTGTTTTCGGTTACGCGCCGGAACACGCTTTCGTCGTCAAAGACGCCGCCGAAGTCGCCGCTCTGCCGAAACTGAACAATCCGCTTGTCGTCTCTCAAACGACTATAAAGCTGCAAAATTTTCTCGACGTTGCCGAAGCCGTTCGCCGAAATTCGGAAGGCGAAACGCAGATTGTCAACACGATTTGCTCGGCGACCAGAGACAGGCAGGACGCGGCGCGCGCACTTGCCGGCGAAGTCGATGCGTTTTATATTATCGGCGGACGCCATTCGTCGAACAGCCGCAAACTGCTCGCCGTCTGCCTCGAACAATGCGAAAAAAGTTTTCTGATTGAAACCGGCGACGAGATAAACGTCGAAGATTTACGCGGCGCGAAACGCGTCGGCGTTACGGCAGGCGCTTCGACTCCGAACTGGCTGATTGAAAAGATTGTCAGTCAATTAAAAGAAATCGGCGCCCGGATGGAAAACGAATTAGCTTTAGGCTAAATTTTCAAAATTCAAAAAAAAACAAAAAAGCCGGACGGAAAATTTTCCGTCCGGCTTTTTTGTTTTGTAAATCCGAAACTATTGGTTGACTTCCGCAAATTTCGGCAGCGAAATCGATTGATTAAGATATACGCCGAATTCCGTTCCCGAACGAACTTCCGCGTCTTCGCCTTTGGTAAATCTTTCACCGGCGAGACCGCCCAGACCGCCTAAGATTCCGCCGATGAGCGCGCCTTTACCGCCGCCGATTGCACCGCCTAATATCGCGCCGCCAGCCGCGCCGCCGCCGATAAAGATAATTTTATCGTTCTTTCTGTCGTCGCCCGAAGCCGTGCCTTCGGCGTCGCTCTTTGCCTGCTTAGTGCTTAAATCGGTCAAAGAACCGTTGATGACGCGGCGCGTTCCGTTCGGAAGTCTGACTTCGACAAAGGCAACGTCAATCGAGCCTGGGTCGCCGCCTTTTTTCGCCGCTTTTACTGAATTGACGCGCCCGGCGATTGTGCTTCCGACAGGAATGACAATGACGCCGTTGTTGGAATAAACCGGCTCGGTTACGGTCGTCGTAAATCTGTCGCCGACGCGCGCCGTTTTTGAATTGAGCGTTTCGTTCATCCGAACGCGAACCGCTTCGCCGCGCTGAACCGTATATAAATTAACGGTCGGTCTTATAACTGCGGGTCGTCTGACCACGGATTTTCGTCTGACCACGGGTTTGCGCCTGGTTTGCGCCATCGTATCGACCGCGCCGAAAACAACGAACGCCGCCAGAATCGCCGTTAAAAATCTTGCATATCTTGTATATAATGAATATTTCATCTTGTTCACCTCATCTGAATTGTTGAAGCCAGTTTTAGAATTTCCCGGCATAAATCGTCTGTTATGACGCCGCCTTAATTTTAATCGTTGTCCTGAAAGCTCAATGCGCTTGAAACACAAGGCTTTAGCTTTATATTTTTCGCGCCCAAAATAAAAATCGAAATTATTCCCGGAAAAAATTGAAATCGCGCCGCATTAGACATATATTGAACTCAATTAAATCGTTTTCGCGTCTTCGGTCTCCGGCTCAAGCCCCTGGTGTAAAAATCAGGGGCTTGAGTTATTTAAGGAGACAGTTTAACAATTTTTTGCGTGAGGTTGCTTTGTTATGCAATTGTGTTGGCAGGCTTTTCTTCTTTTTACACTTAATTTTCTCGACGCCGTTTTGACTCTTTTCTGGGTGCGCAACGGTTTGGCGTCCGAAGGCAATCAGCTTATGGCGAGTCTGCTCGATGTCGGCGATTTGCCTTTTCTAACGATAAAGATCGGAATCGGCGCGCTCGCCGCGTTCGTTATCTGGAAATGGAGCAGCCTGCCGACTGCAAAATACGGTTCAGCCGTCGCGCTGACCATTTACGCCGGTGTGATGGGCGTCCACTTTTTCACGGGACTTTCGGCTTTCGGTTTTCTGCCGGAAACTATTGTCAACGACGTTGCCGCCTTCTCGAACAACCTTTTAGCTTTTTTCATTTAACAAATTCGTCTTTTATAAAAACAGCCGCTCGTTTCGGAATTGTCCGAAACGAGCGGCTGTTTTTTTTCGTAAATCTTTGCGAATCTTTACGCAACGAATTTTCAAAAATCGGGCATCTTATAGGTTACAAAATTTTTACAGAGGGAAAATAAAGGAATTATGTCGAAAAAAGCAATTTATCAAATGTCGGCAAGGCAGATTTTATTTCTCGCGCTGGCTTCGGCTCTCATTGCTGTCGGGTTAGTGGCGTGCGTAAGTAATCTCGGCGGCAATTGGCAGGCGCGCGAGATGGCGAACACGGCATTGGCGGAAGCCGCGCCGGCGGGCATTACCGAACCGGCGACGGTCAGCGACGAGCAGAACAGCATCGAGGTCTATCGCACGCTTTCGCCGGGCGTCGCGTTTATCACATCGACTTCGTATCAGCAGGATTATTTCGGCGGCGTGCAGGAAGGAAAAGGTTCGGGTTCGGGTTCGGTTATCGATAATCAGGGACGCATTTTAACGAATTATCACGTCATCGAAGGCGCTCAGAAATTGACTGTAAGTCTCGGCGGCGACAAGGTTTATCCGGCGAAAGTCGTCGGCGGCGACCCGGACACGGATTTAGCCGTTATCCAAATCGAGCCGCCCGCAAACGGCTTGACGGTTATTCAGCTCGGCGACTCGGATAAATTGAGCGTTGGACAGAAGGTTCTGGCAATCGGCAATCCGTTCGGCTTGGACAGAACTTTGACGACCGGCGTTATTTCCGGCTTGCAGCGTCCTATCAGAGCGCAGAACGACCGCCCGATTGAAGGAGCGATTCAAACCGACGCGTCAATTAATCCGGGCAATTCCGGCGGACCTCTTTTGGACAAATACGGCAGAATGATTGGCATCAACTCGCAGATTCTTTCGCGTTCGGGCGGTTCGGTCGGTGTCGGTTTCGCCATTCCGGTCAGCATCGCAAAACGCGTTATTCCACAGTTGATTCAATTCGGCGAAGTGCGTCGTCCGAAGTTCGGCGCGAGTTTGTCGAGCGTCGAACAGTTAAGCGGACAAATCGAATTGCCGGTCAGCAGCGGTCTTCTCGTGCGCGGCGTTCTCGGCGGCAGCGCGGCGGCGAACGCCGGAATACGCGGGTTGGCGCAGGACAGAAACGGCGAAGTTGTTTTAGGCGATATAATTACATCGGTTGACGACGAAAAAATCGGCACATCCGACGACCTTTACCGTTATCTCGACAAAAAACAAATCAATGATACGGTTCAGGTTTCGGTCTATCGCAACGGCAGAACATTGACGATTCCTGTCAAATTAACCGCGCTTCCCGCGCAAACGCGCTCGACACAGAGATTTTAGACGGTAAATGCATTCGCCGGAGAAAGAAGGACAAGCATCGGAATCGATTTCCCGCTCGTCTTTTTTTCTTTTATAATCTTTCTCTCGATTATTGTTATGGAAAAGCTCGAATTAAACGATTTTTACAACGCCGGTTTCGGCTGGATTTGCCGCTATTGCGAGCGCGAATTAAAAGCGGAAAACGACGAATCAAACGAAAAACATTCGCGTCTGCTGCGCGAAGGCGAAGCCGAAAGCAAACAGCCGCGATTCTCAAATCAGGCAATGGCAAAGTGGGCAGACCCGGCGCATCGAGCGTTGATTTGCCCGCGCTGCGGCATCACCGAACTCGCCGATAAATTTTAAGTTAAAAGAAAAACAGGTTTTAGGTGTCAGGCGTCAGGTTTTGGAAAAATTCTGAATCCAAAACCTAACACCTGTTTTCATTCGCGTTCGTTCGCGGCTAATCTCTTTTGCAGTAGAAATGATTTATGAAAATCCTCGATGTCGGCTGCGGAAACAATAAACACGCGGGCGCGATTGGTATCGACAACAATCCGCGCACCGACGCCGACGTAATTCACGATTTAGGCGTCGTGCCGTATCCGTTTGCCGACAACGAATTTGACCGAATCGTTTCAAATCACGTCGTCGAACACGTCCCCGATGTGATGGCTTTCGTCTCGGAACTTTACCGCATCAGCAAAAACGGCGGGCGCATAAAACTTCTGACGCCGCACTACACCAATCCCGACTGGGCGAGCGACCCGACGCACCGCAACCATTTTAACTGCTACACTTTCAACACATTCATCGCCGACCGTCAGGTCTTCGATTTCTACACCGATGTAAAATTAAAGCCGATTCGCACTTATGTTTCTCTGGCTAATTTGTGGCGCGCGCTCGGCATTGAATTTCTCGTCAACCTCGACCAAAAATCGCCGCGCTTTCGATTCACGCGCAAATTCTGGGAATTTTATTTAAGCAGCATTTTTCGCGGCAAAGAACTGCAATTCGAGTTTGAAGTAGTTAAATAGGTGATAGGTGATAAGTGATAAGTAAAGAAAATTTAAAACTTATCAGTTATCACTTAAACGACTTTCGTTTTCCACTTCCCGCGCTTAAAAAGAATCGCCGAGACAATCGCCAAAAGCGAAAAAGCAATCGTAATCGCCCAGAAAACGCCGCGCGTTCCCATTCCGAAATGATAGGCGAGCAGATATGCAAGCGGAATTTCAAACAGCCAGAAGATAAACAGATTTAAATAAGTCGGCGTCCACGTGTCGCCCGCGCCGTTAAACGACGATTCTAAAACCATTCCGAAGGCGTAGAAAACGAAACCGTAAGCGACGATGTGCAGCGCGTCCGTGCCGTAAGCCAAAACGTCGGCTTCGTCGGTGAAAACTCCGACAATCGCGCTTGAAAAAATGAGAAAAACAAGACTGACCGCGCCCAGAACCGCCGCGTTGATAAATGCTGCTTTCCAGACCGATTTTTCGGCGCGTTCCGGTTTGCCCGCGCCGAGATTTTGTCCGACGAGCGTTGCCGCCGCGTTCGATAAACCGATGGCGGGCAGAAGCGCGAACATAATGACGCGCAATCCGATAACGTAACCGGCAATCGCTTCACTGCCGAAACCGGCGACGACGCGAACGAGCGCGCTCCAGCTCGCCGTTCCGATTGTGAACTGCAAAACGGCGGGCGCGGCGATTTTAAGAAGGCTTGAGAAAACTTCCGAATCGAATCGCCAATGTCGTTTGTAAATGGTGATGCGCCCGCTTTTGCGAATCAAATACCACGCGGCAAATAAAACGCCGCAGCCGCGCCCGATTGTCGTCCCGATTGCCGCGCCCGTTACGCCGAGTTTCGGGAAAATCCAATTATCAATTACAGCCTGCGGCGCGTTTATTCCGAAAAAAGCGAAAATATCCGCACCCAAAATAAAACACGGCGCGAGAATTATATTTAACAAATTCGCCAGAAAAAGCACGCGCATCGCAATCGCGGCGTCGCCCGCGCCGCGAAAAATCGCGTTCAGGAGAAACAGGAAAACGATGACGAAATTGCCGCCGAGCATTATGCGTGTAAAGGCTGTGCCTTCGTCGATAACCTGTTGTTCCGCGCCGAGCAGCGCGAGAAAAGTCGGCGCGAAAACGATTCCGGCGACGCTCATCAAAACAGAAACGCCGACGCCTAAATAAATGGCGTGCGCCGCCGATTTTGCCGCGCCTTCGGTGTCGCGCTCGCCCGTTCGTCTGGCAATCGTCGCCATCGCGCCGATGCTCAAACCGATGGCGACGGCGTAAATAATCGCCAGCATCGATTCGGTCAAACCGACAATCGCCACCGCGTCCGCGCCGAGATGACCGACGAAATAAATATCGACGACGGCGAAAACGCTTTCCATCAGCATTTCCAAAATCATCGGAACGGCAAGCAGAAAAATCGCCAGACCGATTGAACCCGTCGTAAAATCGCGGTTTGAACCGGCGACGGCTTCGCGCAGAATCGACCGAAAAGAATTATTTTCCGCCGGCGCGGAAACATTTACTGAATTGTCCGACATATAAAAACTTTTATTTTATTGAAGAAAAAGAAACGAAGCGAAAGTCGTTTTGCGCCGTAAAAATCGAGCAAAACGTCAAGCTGGTAGAAAAATCGCGGCAGTCGGTCAGCGGATTATTATTTTCATAACGGTTCAGAAGATAACACAGACAAACGGCGAACTCAAAAATTGCCGATAAACCGAAACTTGAAAACTTCAGCGCGGCGCGGCATTATTGAGACTGCATTTACAAATTTAAATCGAGGAAAAGGAAAATAATGAACGAAAACACAACGTCGGAAACAAACAACGATACGGGCAATGTCGAGCTGCTGCAAAAATTAAAATCGCAGGCGTTCGACGCCAGCGACGAAAAACTCGCCATCGCGCTCGGTCGTCCCGTCGAAGAAATAACGGCGTGGCTCGGCGGCGAGGAAATCGACGAAGACGCGCAGGAAAAAATTCACGCTCTGGCGACGGTTCGCCTTTCGGAGTGAACGAGAAAAAGCCGTCAGATTTGGCGGCTTTTCTATTTTATTAGTTATGCGGCTTTTAATTGCGCTAAAGAATCCTTAAATAGTTCTAAAACTTTAACGGCTTGTTCGCGTTTGACAGTCGGAAAGTTTTCAAGAAATTCATCGAGCGAAACACCGGCTTCCAGATTTTCGAGCAAAGTCGAAACAGGAACTCTTGTTCCGCGAAAGACAGGCTCGCCGCTTAAGATTTCCTTTGCGCTGACAATTTCAGAAAGCCCGAAAGAATTTAAGGAAAAAACTTTTTTCCCGTTGACGCGAATCGCCTTTTCCCAAGATGCGTCGTCGTCAACCTGCGAGCTTACGATTTCGTCAATTTTTTTTTCGGTTAAATTTTCGTTCATTATGTGTCCCAACCTGTAATTATCCGCGCAACGCGATTCGGTTTCAACTGAAAAATTATTTTCAAACGACTGCCGCCGAATGTTTCGCCGATTAACTGATAACGGTCTTTGAAAGATTTGTTTCGTCTGATTTCAAAATCGTTGTAAAAACATTCGACGGCTTCTTTAAACGTGATGCTGTGCGCGAACAATTCATCACTTTCAAAATCATACTCGAAATCCGTCGGCTCAAACTTTGACCAATCCATTTTTAACTCTCATTGACCTTTAGAACCGCTAAAAACGCTTCCTGCGGAATCTCGACGCGCCCGACTTTCTTCATACGCTTTTTGCCTTCCTTTTGTTTTTCGAGCAGTTTTCTTTTGCGCGAAATGTCGCCGCCGTAGCATTTGGCGATGACGTTTTTGCCCATTGCTTTGACGGTTTCGCGGGCGATGACTTTGTTGCCGATAGCAGCTTGAATGGCAACTTCAAACATCTGGCGCGGAATGAGTTCCTTCATTTTCGCCGTAACCAGTCTGCCTTTTGACTCGGCGGTGGCGCGATGCAGAATCAGCGCGAGCGCGTCAACCTGTTCGCCGGAAACTAAAATGTCGAGCTTGACTAAATCGCTTTCGCGGTAGCCGGACAGATGATAATCGAGCGACGCGTAGCCTTTGGAAACTGATTTCAAGCGGTCGTAAAAATCGAGAACGATTTCGTTGAGCGGAACTTCATAGACGAGCATCACGCGGTTCGAGCTGACAAATTCAAACTTTTTCTGGACGCCGCGTTTTTCTTCCAAAAGCGGCAGGATTCCGCCTAAAAATGTGTCGTTCGTCAAAATCGTCGCTTCGATAAACGGTTCTTCGATTTTTGTAATTCTGCCGGTGTCCGGCATTTTCGACGGCGAATCAATTTCGGCAACTGCGCCGTCGGTCGTCGTAACCCTGTAACGAACGCCGGGCGCGGTAGTGATTAAATCAAGATTAAATTCGCGCTCCAATCTTTCCTGCACGATTTCCATATGGAGCAAACCTAAAAATCCGCAACGGAAACCGAAACCTAAAGCCGTCGAAGATTCGGGTTCGTAGAAAAACGAAGCGTCGTTTAATCGAAGTTTGTCCATCGCGTCGCGCAAATCTTCGTATCTCGCCGAATCGGTCGGATAAAGTCCGGCGAAAACCATCGGCTTGATTTCCTGAAAACCGGGAAACGGCGTATCGACGGGACGCGCCGCTTCGGTTATCGTGTCGCCGATTTGCACGTCGGCGACGGTTTTTATCGAAGCCGTTAAAAAGCCGACTTCGCCGACGCTTAATTTATCAATCGGCGTCGGGCGCGGGCGATTGACGCCGATTGTTTCAACTAAATATTCGCGTCCCGTGTTGAAAAATCGAATCTTCGTTCCCCTTTTTAAAGTTCCTTCAATAATGCGGAAAAGCACGATGACGCCGCGATAACTGTCATACCAGGAATCGAAAATCAGGGCTTTGAGCGGCGCGTTTTTGTCGCCTTTCGGCGCGGGAACTCGCCTGACAATCGCTTCTAAAACTTCTTCGACGCCGATGCCGGTTTTAGCCGACGTTAAAACCGCGTCCGAAGTGTCGAGACCGATGATGTTTTCGATTTGTTCCTTGATTCTTTCCGGTTCGGCGCTCGGTAAGTCGATTTTATTTAATACCGGAATCAGTTCGAGGTCGTTTTCGAGCGCAAGATAAGTGTTTGCAAGCGTTTGCGCTTCGACGCCCTGCGATGCGTCAACGACTAATAAAGCGCCTTCACACGCGCTCAAACTGCGCGAAACTTCGTAGGAAAAATCGACGTGTCCGGGCGTGTCGATTAAATTTAAAACATAATCCGTGCCGTCTTTGGCTTTATAATCGAGGCGGACGGCGTGCGATTTTATCGTAATCCCGCGCTCGCGCTCCAAATCCATATCGTCGAGCAGCTGCGCTTCCATATCGCGGTCGGCAACCGCACCGGTCAATTGCAGAATCCGGTCGGCAAGCGTCGATTTGCCGTGGTCGATGTGAGCGATAATAGAAAAATTTCTGATTAAACTTGAATCCATAAACGATTTGTGTAATTTTTAATACGGAAAATAACAAGAGAATAAAAATAAACAATAACAAACATCGGCGAAATTCGCACTTATCGGACGATTCGGCGAAAAGTTTAAAAGTTTTTTTCGGTCGTGCATCTGATTCGTCCGAATCTGCGAATAGCTCAGTATAAGAATTGTTTTCTTGTGCGTGCTTCGTTTAAGAATATTACTTAAATTTACAAATTTTACAGAAAACTTCTCGATTTGCAGCTTCTTACCTTTTCAAATCGAGAGCTTTTCAATTCATTTTCGGGATTTTCAGGAGGAACTAGAAACATGCGGGAAAGGTTTAATCGGCGCGCTTTTATGGCTGTGCCGTTTCTATTGGGTTTATTTTTTATCGCCGGTTTGTCGAGCGTCAAAGCGGTAACGCTCTACGGGGTAACGGCGACTAATCAATTGGTGCGTTTTGACAGCGCCACAAGCTCGAATCTCAGAAGTACCGTAGCGATTACGGGCTTGCAGACATCGGAAAACGTTGTCGGAATCGATTTTCGACCGGCAACCGGACAGCTTTTCGCTTTAGGCAGCAGCAGTCGTTTATACACGATTAATTTAACGACCGGCGCGGCGACGCAAGTCGGAGCGGCGGGCGCTTTTGTTTTAAGCGGAACAAATTTCGGATTTGATTTCAATCCGGTGGTCGACCGCATTCGCGTGGTCAGCGATACGGGACAAAATCTGCGTATTAATCCGGCTGACGGAACGTTATCGGCGACGGACGGAACCTTAAATCCGGCGACGACGGGCGCGGCGGCGGCGGCTTATTCCAACAGCTTTGCCGGAACAACGGCAACGACGCTTTACGTTATCGACACCAACAGCGATACGCTTTACATTCAAAATCCGCCGAACAACGGAACGCTTGTCTCGGTCGGCGCGCTCGGAATCGACGCCACGGGCGTCAACGGTTTCGACATCGCGCGCGGCAGCAATACGGCGTTTGCGACGCTGACCGTCGGCGCGGCAACGAATCTTTACACAATCAATTTAACGACCGGACGCGCCACTTTAGTCGGCGCGGTCGGCGCGGGAACGAGCGGTCTGCGCGGTCTGGCTGTTAGTTTGGATAACGCGGCGAGCGGCTCCGGCAGAGGCACGGCGCTCGATTTCGACGGCGACCGCCGTGCGGATTATTCAGTTTTCCGACCGCAAAATAATATCTGGTTTATATTGAATAGTTCTAACAGTAGTTCTAACAATGATTACAGAGCCGTCCAGTTCGGTTTATCAGATGTCGATTTTTTAACGCCGGGTGATTACGACGGCGACGGACGCGCCGATATTTCGGTCTGGCGTTCAACAACCGGCATTTTTTATGTTCTGAGAAGCTCGGACAATACTTTTCAAGCATTTCAGTTCGGACAGCGCGGCGACGAACCGGTCGCGCGTGATTACGACGGCGATGGACGCACCGATTTTGCCGTCGCGCGGCGCGCGGACGGTTCGACGGCGACAAACGGAACTTTGACCTTTTTTATCAATAACAGTTCAAACAACAGTATCCGCGTCGAACAATTCGGTCTAAACACCGACATTGTTGCGCCGGGCGATTACGACGGCGACGGCAAATTCGATTTAGGCGTTTTCCGCGGCGGCGGAGCCGACAGAAACGGTCCGGCTCTGTTTTTTGTTCGGCGCAGCACAGACAACACTACCCAGGTCACGCAGTTTGGCTTGGGAAGCGATTTAATTGTTCCGGGCGATTACGACGGCGACGGACGCACCGATTTTGCAGTTGTCCGCACCGGCACATTGTATTACTGGTATATTATGAACAGTTCGGACAACAGCGTCCGTGTTGTACAATTTGGAGAAGAACCGGATTTTACGACGCAGGCTGATTACGACGGCGACGGGCGAACTGACATTTCGGTCTTCAGACCGCGATTCGGAATATTCTATACTCTGCGGAGTTCGGACAACGGTTTCGCTGCCGTTCAATTTGGGCAAAACGGGGATATTCCCGTTGCCAATTACGATACACACTAGTAATGATTGTCGTGCCGGTTTGAAAATGAATCGGCACGACAATCATTAATTTGAGGAAGGAGTAAAAATGAAGAAAAATTTATTAGAAAAAGGTTTGAAAATGACTCGCATTTTCGTTGTTTTGGCGCTCTGTTTAGCGCTTTCGGGAATACCGACTTTGGCGTCGAGCCACTCGGAAGCCCCGCTTATTGCCAGAGACAGATACGCCGATAATACCGACGTGTATGCTTTCCGCAGTATGGAACCGGGACGCGAAGGTTACGTTACTATTATCGCTAACTTTATCCCGTTTCAAGACCCGTCGGGCGGACCGCATTTTTACCGTCCCGACCCTACGGTTCTGTACGAAATTAAAATCGACAACACCGGTGACGGTTTGGAAGATATAACTTATCAATTCCAGTTCGATGAGCAGTTCGTTAGAGAAAATACTGTTTTGGGACAGAATACTCTAAACGTAGACGGAGTTATCACCAGTTTGTTTGACGCCGATTACAACGAACCGGTAACGTATTCAGTTACCCGAGTTGCTCGTGGATCGAACCGCCGGGGACATCCGATGGGCGTCGGAATCAGAATGCCGCCGGAAAACATCGGACCGCGCGTAACGCCCAATTACGAAGCTAATTTGGGTTCAAAAGGTGTTTACGGTCTGGGCAGCACCAGAGTTTTCGTCGGTCAGCGCGATGAAGGATTTTTCATTGATGTCGGCGGTGTCTTCGATGCGTTTGCTCTGCGCTCGCTCGGCGCGACCGGCGGCGTAGATTCTTTGAGAACCAAAAATATCACCACCATTGCGCTGGAAATTCCGATTCAGGATGTAACCCGCAATAATTCGGTCAACACGAATCCGCTTGACCCGAATTCGGTTATCGGTGTGTTTTCAACCGCCAGTCGTCGTTCGATGAACGTTATCAATACCGACGGAACGCGAAATAATTCAGGAGCATTTGTCCAGGTTTCGCGCCTCGGCAATCCGTTGGTGAATGAAGTAGTTATTCCTTTGGGATTAAAAGACGCTTTCAACTCGCTTTCGCCGGTCAACGACGCCATTGCCGCACCGTTCATTCTCAACCCTGAGCTGCCGAAATTGATTCAAACTATTTTAGCAACTTACGGTGATTTTAACGGCAATAAATTTAACATTGCCATTCCGCCGGCACCGCGTAATGATTTGGTTGCCATCTTTGCAACCGGCATCAAAGGCGGAACGGTTCCGGGAGCGCCGAATTTTGCGACCTTCCTTTCGGACGGACAACCGCACGAAATGATGCGTCTGAATGTAGCGATTCCGCCTACTCCGGTCGGCAGCGCCGCCTTTAGTCGTTTAGGATTACTCGGCAACGACCCAGCCGGATTTCCGAACGGACGACGACCGCAGGACGACGTAGTAGACATCGAGCTTCGCGCTTTGCTGGGCGGAACTCCGTTCACACCGGCGACTAACGTTGCGCCGAACAATACTGTAGGTGATGGCGTAGCTGCAAACTTCGAGGGGTTCCTAAACCGATTTCCTTATTTGCAAACGCCGAATGCGGGCAACACGCCGCGACCGCTTGATTTCCCGGCTGCCCAGACTGCACCGTAGGAAGGGTTTCCGGCTGTCGATGAAAACGGCAGCTTAATCAAAATATCGGGCGGCGCTTTAAAAGCCGTCCGGTAACTATTAAACTTTCGGAGCGGAATCAAGATTCCGCTCCGATTTACCTGATTTATTTCAAGAAGCCAATAATCTTTTTGAATCGACTTTTTGAGTTTCTTCTTTGTTTGGGTTTGACTCAAACTGAATAAAGAAGAAACTCAAAATCATTAAAACAGCTCTTAATTAGACGAGCTTTCATCCGGGGTAAAAGAAATGAAAACACAAAATTTTATATTTTTCTGTTTGTGTCTGACATTTGTTGCATTGACGAATTTGGCGTGCGTCGAACAAGAAACGCCGGTAGCTATCGCTTCTCCGAATACTGCATCTGAAATTTCAACGACCGACCCGCGCATTCAAAAAGCGCAAAGCGCGGTTGAAAAAAGTCCTGATGCCGCGTCCGGTTACAATAATCTCGCCGTCGCGTATGTTAAATCGGCGCGCGAAACCGGCGACTTCAGTTTAAACTCGAAAGCCGAAACCGCGCTTAATCGCTCGCTCGAAGTCGAACCCGACAATCTTATCGCGCTTAAACTCAAAGCGTCTCTTAATCTAACTTTTCATCGTTTTCAGGACGCGCTCGAACTCGGCACGCAGCTGCAAAAGAACAATCCGAACGATGCCTTCATTTACGGAGTATTGACCGACGCGAATGTCGAACTCGGCAATTACGAAGAAGCCGTCAAAGCGGGACAACAAATGGTTAACCTGCGCCCGAATATGGAATCTTATGCCCGCGTTTCTTACTTGAGGTCGCTTCACGGCGACTCGGACGGGGCGATTGAAGCGATGATTTCGGCGGCGCAAGCCGCTGACCCGGAAGACAAAGAAACACGAAGCTGGGTTGCCGTTCGACTGGGCGACGAGTTTCTGAAAATCGGAAAATACGACGCCGCCGGAAAATACTACGACGCCGCGCTCAAAATCTTTCCGAATTATCATTACGCTCTGGCAGGGAAAGGACGCGGAATGGCGGCACGCGGCGATTATGAAAATGCCGCTAAAGTTTTAACGGAATCGAATAATCGCGTTCCGAATGTGGAAAGCGTTATTCTGCTCGGCGATATTTATACTAAAATCGGAAAAGCGGACGAAGCCGACAAACAATATGATTTAGCACGATTTATTGAACAGCAGTTCGGCAACATCGACCAGCGCCGCCTCGCGCTCCTCTGGGCAGACCACGATACGAAACTCGACGAGGCGTTATCAATCGCTGAGCGCGAACACGCTGCTCGCAAGGATATTTTTACCACTGACATTTACGCGTGGTGTCTTTATAAAAAAGGACGGTTTCAGGAAGCAAAAGCGGCGATAAACGAAGCGATGCGCCTGAAAACAAAAGACGCGCGAATATTGTATCACGCCGGAATGATTGAAAAAGGCTTGGGCAATAAAAAAGACGCCGCCGATTTTCTGCAAAGAGCTCTGCAGTTAAATCCGGCTTTTGACGTTCTGCAAGCCGAAACCGCAAAAGCCGCACTTGCCGAATTAAAATAGTTTTTTAAGATTTAGAGCCGGTTTTTGAATGCCTAAAAAATCAACCAAATCAAACCCTGGTGTTTGGATTCCGGCTCTAAGTGCAGTTTTCCCTTTTTAATATGCGAATAAGAATTTTTCCATCGGCGGCGCTTTTAATCTTTGCTTTTGCAAATTTAGCGGCGGCGCATCCATTGGGAAATTTCAGCATCAACCAATATTCGCAAATCGAAGTCGAAAAATCTCAAATCAAGCTGCATTCGGTTTTAGACATTGCTGAAATCCCGACTTTTCAGGCGTCACAAACTATCGACGCGAACAAAGACGGCGCGCTCTCCGACGAAGAGTTAAACAGCTACGCCGAAAAAATCACGCCCGACTACATTGCAAATCTACAGGTTTCCATTGACGGTCAACCGATTGAGCTTCGACCGGCGGCGAAAAAAATCAGTCTGCAAAGCGGCGCGGGAAATCTGCCGACAATGCGTGTCGAGTGGAATTTGACCGGCGATTTGTCCGGCTTTGACCAAAGCGCCGCGCATCGCCTGAAATTTGAAAACAAAAACAACGCGGAGCGCATCGGCTGGAACGAAATCGTCGTCGGACGCGTCTCCGGCGTTAATGTTTTCGACAGCACCGCTTACGGCAGCGGCGTCTCTGACGGGCTGAAAGCGTATCCGGGCGAATCGTTAAACGCGCCGCTCGCCGAGCGAAGCGCCGAATTTTCCTTTACGGGCGCGCCGCTTGCCGCAAATCTCAAACCTTTGCAGAACCGCGACGGACACGTCAGCGCGCCGGTCGAAAAAGATAAATTTGCCGAGCTTATCGCCGTTCCTGAAATCACACCGTCGATTATTTTACTCGGATTGTTCATTGCATTCGGCTTGGGCGCGGCGCACGCGCTCTCGCCCGGACACGGAAAAACCGTCGTCGGCGCGTATCTCGTCGGCACGCGCGGAACATTAAAGCACGCGATTTTTCTCGGCGCGACCGTAACCATCACGCACACGATCGGCGTTTTTGCGATTGGGCTTTTGATGCTTTTTGCTTCAAATTACATTTTGCCCGAAAGTATAATGCCGTATCTGAGCTTTGTTTCGGGCTTGCTTGTTTTTTTTATCGGATTAACGCTTTTCAAAACCCGGCTTCTTTCCATTCTCGGTTACAAATCCGACAATCCCGCCGAAGACGAGCACGCGCACGACGCGGAACTTTTACAAAACATCGACGCGTCCGAAGATTCGCAGAGCGATTTGACGCACACGCACGGCGGCTCGACGCACACGCACGTGCCGCCGAAACAGATAAGCTGGCGAAGTCTGCTGGGGCTGGGAATTTCCGGCGGTTTGCTTCCCTGTCCTTCGGCTCTGGTGCTGATGCTGGCGGCGATTTCCAGAGAGCGCATCGGTTACGGACTTGTTTTAACCCTTGTTTTCAGCTTCGGTTTAGCGGCAACTTTAACCGTAGTCGGTCTTGTCTTTTTGTACGTCGGCAAGTTTTTCGATAATCCGGCTTTGAGCGGAAACCGGCTCGTCAAAGCTCTGCCGGTCTTCAGCGCGTTCGTCATTACGTGCGTCGGCGCGGTCATCTGCTACAACTCGATAATGTAGTTTTTCTGATTCTATAAAAAGAATTGCCCGCAAAATACGCGAAAAAACACGAAAAAGAATTAAGGTTTTCAGCTTCTATTTCTTTTTTTGCGGACTTTCGCGTTTTTTCGCGGGCAATTCTTTTTTCCTGCTTGAGTCAATCGACTCGTAAGTTTTCAAACAGCTTTGAAACTTTGCAAAATAAAACGCCTGCGTTACGCTCTTAAGTATCTTAATCAGCGATTACACAGGCAAAATGATAAATTTCGATTCAAATATCTGCACGGATTTTCAAGCCGCTTCTTCCCGCGAATGGCTTGAGACAAACGGCATCGGCGGCTTTGCTTCCGGCACGATTTCGGGAGCGAACACGCGCCGCTATCACGCGCTTTTAACCGCCGCGACGCGCCCGCCGCTCGGACGCATAACTACGCTTTCCAAGTTTGAAGAAACGCTTTTTATCGGCGGCAAACCTTACGCGCTGTCCGCCAATCAATACCCGAACGCCGTTTATCCAAACGGTTATAAATACTTGAAATCATTTCGTTTAGACCCGTTTCCGGTTTGGATTTTCGAGATTGAAAACATCGAAATAGAGAAATCGATTTTTATGATTGACGGTTCAAATACGACAATCATCGAATACAAATCCGAAACTCTAAATCCGAAATCCAAAATCGAACTCGAACTTAAACCGCTTTTATCTTTCACCGATTACCATCATTTACAGCACGAAAATTCGGATTTCAATCCGCGTTACGAGGCGGAAAAAAATCTTGCAGCCGTCAAACCTTACACGGAAATGCCGCCGATTTATTTCGCGCACAATGCCGCAAACGTTGAAAATGCGGGCGTTTGGTATCGCAATTTTGAATACGCGATTGAACGCGAGCGCGGCTTTGATTTTCACGAAGACCTGTTTCAGCCGTTTGCATTGAAATTTGATTTAAGCGCTGCGGCGACGGTTATCGCTTCGACCGAAAAACAAAATTTTGCGGACGCCGCGAAATTTCGCCAAAGTGAAATCAAAAGACGCGAAAAACTGATTAAACAGGCGGGCGCGAAAGATGAGTTTACAAAACAGCTCGCGCTCGCCGCCGACCAATTTATCGTCCGGCGCGGCGCGGGCAAAACGATAATCGCCGGTTATCCGTGGTTTTCCGATTGGGGACGCGACACGATGATTGCCTTAAACGGCTTAACATTGGCGACAAACCGCCCGGAAATCGCCAAACAAATACTGCTCGAATTTTCGCTGTATATCTCCGAAGGAATGCTGCCGAATCGCTTTCCCGACGCGGGCGAGATTCCTGAATACAACACGGTTGACGCGACGCTCTGGTATTTTGAAGCCGTTCGCGCTTATGCTGAAAAAACCGGCGATTACAAATTTGTCGAAAAAAATCTCTACGAAAAACTCGTTAATATCGTTTTGCGGCACGTCCACGGCACGCGTTTTAATATCCGTGTCGATTCTGACGGCTTGCTTTACGCGGGCGAACCCGGAATGCAGCTAACCTGGATGGACGCCAAAGTCGGCGACGCGGTTTTCACGCCGCGCATCGGAAAAGCAGTTGAAATTCAAGCGCTCTGGTATAACGCGCTCTGCGTTATGACGGATTTCGCGGCAAAATTCGGCGACCGAATCGACTCGGAAAAATATCTGGAAATGGCGGAAAAAGCTAAAAAAAGTTTCGCCGAAGTTTTCTGGAACGACGCGGAAGAATGTTTGTTTGATGTTATAAGTGCCGAAGAAAAAGACGGAAGCGTCAGACCGAATCAGATTTTCGCCGTCAGCTTGCCGCACCAGATTCTCGGCAGCGAAAAAGCGCGCAAGGTCGTCCAAAAAGTCGAAGCCGAATTATTAACGCCCGTCGGTTTGCGCTCGCTTTCGCCGAAAGACGAAAATTATCACCCGATTTACACGGGAACGCCCTTCGAGAGAGATTCGGCTTATCATCAAGGCACGGTTTGGGCTTGGCTTATCGGCGGATTCGTTGACGCATATCGAAAAGTTCACGCAGGCGAACCGGAAACGGAAAACCGCGTCGGCGAAATATTAAAAGGTTTTGAAAATCATTTAACCGAAGCCGGAATCGGGCAAATTTCGGAGATTTTCGACGCCGCCGCGCCTTTTCAGCCGCGCGGCTGTCCCGCGCAAGCGTGGAGCGTGGCAGAAGTTTTGCGCGTTGTTTCTACAAAATAAATTTAGCGCGAGGGAAAATTTAGCCGCAGATAAATGCGGATTAACGCATATTTTTAAAGATGAAAAAAAATAAAATCAGATTTTTTATTTGTTATTTATCTTGTTTTTATCCGCGTTCATCCGCGGCTAAATAATTCTCAAAATACAGGCGACGTTATCGAAGCTAAAATTTACGCGCTCACTTTTGACGTCTTTTCCGACTGCAAAATCCGATACGCTTCCGAACGCGGCAAACCGAATTCCTTCGCCGCTTTTTTAAGCGCGAGTTTTCTGTCGATTCCTTCGGCTTCCAATTCGGCGATGCGGGAAACAATCGACTTTGGACTTTGGACTTTGGACTTTGGACTTTGGACTGTTTCGCGGTCGATGACGAGAACAATCTCACCTTTAACAACAATTTGAGAAAATTTTTCGCTCAATTCCTCCAAAGTTCCCAGAACGATTTCTTCGTGAAGTTTGGTAATTTCTCTAACGACAGCGGCTTTTCGGTTTTCCAGAATTTCCAGACAATCGACTAAACTTTTTTGGATACGGTGCGGCGTTTCGTAGAAAATAAGCGTCGCCGGAATCGCTTTCGCTTCTTCGAGCCGCCTGCGTCTTTCGGTTTTTTTCGACGGGAGAAAACCGCCGAAAAATATCGAATCGGTCGGTAAACCCGAAACAATCAAAGCATTTACGAACGCCACCGCGCCCGGAACGGAAACGACTTTCGCTCCCGTTTCGTGCGCCTTTCGCACAATAATCAGCGCCGGGTCGCAAATCGCGGGCGTTCCGGCGTCGGAGATGACAGCGATTGATTTTCCCTGTTCGAGCAGTTTTGCGAATTCTTCGGCGCGCACCGCTTCGTTGTGTTCGTGATAAGAGACGAGTTTTTTTTTAATGCCGTAATGACTGAGCAGTTTTCCGCTGTGGCGCGTGTCTTCACAGGCGATAAGGTCAACCGTTTTAAGAGTTTGCAGCGCGCGCTCGGAGATGTCGGCGAGATTTCCGATTGGCGTGGCAACGAGATAAAGCGTTCCGAACATAAAAATTAAAGCAAGTGTGCCGAATAAGCCGAAAATTTCGGGTCGTCGGTTACGAGCGTGAGATTTTCGATGTTTGCCTGCGCGATTAAAAGACGGTCGAACGGGTCTTTATGATGAAACGGGAGGTTTTCGAGTTCGTAAACGTGCGCGGATTCGATTGGCAGAATTTGCAAATCGTTGGCTTTTTGAACCGTTTCAATAGCTTTGGACAAATTTACAGAGAGATGTAATTTGCCGGTTTGAATTTTCAACTGCATTTCCCAAAGGCTGACAAGGCTCAGGTAAATTGTGTTCGACGTATCAAATATGGCGTTTGAAAATTTAGCCGACAGTTTTTTCGGTTCGTCCTGCCACCAGATAAAAATGTGCGAATCAATCAGCAGTTTCATTGTTGTTTTTAATCAATCCAAAGTCCGCGCCGAACCAGAATTCGTCAGGCAATTCGTTGGTGAAGTCTTCGCTCATTTTGATTTGACCGTTTAATAAACCGCCAACGCGCTCTTTTCGCGGCTTTGCTTCGTTTTGCTTTCGGTGTTCCTTTTCGCGTAGAAATTCGGCAAAATCAATCACTTCCGCCAAATATTCGACGGACAACTCGCCGCATATCTCAAACAGTTTCTCTTTCAAGTTTTCCTTCAGATTTTCTTTTACGGCAACGCTCATATTTCCACCTCAAAACGATTTTAGCGCAGGTTTCTAAACATTAAAACGAAAATCGACGACATCGCCGTCTTTCATCACGTATTCTTTGCCTTCGAGCCGCGCCAAGCCTTGTTCGCTGGCGGCTTTGCGCGAACCGAGACGAACCAAATCGTCGTAAGAAACGATTTCGGCACGAATGAAACCGCGTTCGATGTCCGAATGAATTTCGCCGGCGGCTTGCGGCGCTTTCGTGCCGATTGGAATCGTCCACGCTCTAACTTCCTTTTCGCCGGCTGTCAAAAACGACATTAAGCCGAGCATTTTGTAAGCCGATTTTATAAGTTTATCGACGCCGCTCGACGTTACGCCCAAATCCCTTAGAAATTCGGCGCGTTCGTCCGGTTCGAGCGCGACGAGTTCGGCTTCGAGCTTGGCGCAGATAATGACGACTTCGGCGTTTTCCTTTGCGGCGTGTTCGCGGACGGTTTGAACGTGAGCGTTTTCGTCAGGATTTAATAAGGTTTCTTCGTCAACATTCGCAGCGTAAATCGTTGGCTTCGTTGAAATTAAAAAGAATTGTCTGGCGATTAACTGTTCTTCTTTCGTCAGTTGAACCGCGCGCGCCGGTCTGCCTTCTTCGAGCGCAGGCAGGATTTTTTCAATGACTTCCATTTCCGCTTTGGCGATTTTGTCGCCGGAACGCAAGCCTTTCTGCGCTTTGTCGCGGCGCTTTTCGACGCTTCCTAAATCGGCGAGCGCGAGTTCGATTTGAATCGTTTCGATGTCGCGAATCGGATTGACAGAACCTTCGACGTGAATGATATTGTCGTCTTCAAAACAGCGCACGACTTGAATAATCGCGTGCGTTTCGCGGATATTGGCGAGAAATTGATTGCCCAAACCTTCGCCTTTCGACGCGCCGCGCACAAGTCCGGCAATGTCAACAAATTCAACAGTTGCGGGAACTGTCTTCTGCGCCTTATTCATCTTTTCGAGAACGGCGAGGCGCTCGTCGGGAACGGCGACGACGCCGACGTTCGGCTCAATCGTGGCAAACGGGTAATTGGCGGCGAGCGCGTCCTCGGCGGCGGTCAGCGCGTTAAATAAAGTAGATTTTCCGACGTTCGGTAGTCCGACGATTCCGGCTTGCAGCATAATAATTAGTTCAAGGTTCAAAGTCTAAAATTCAAAGTAAAAGCAAAACAAGCATTTTAACTTGTCGGCGCGATTTTGAGAAATGCCGAAACTGTGGCTTAATTTTGTAGAGAATTTCACCCATACAAAACTCAAATGACACAAGAAGAAATCTTAGAACATTTTCGCGCAACAAACGCGCTTCTTGAAGGACATTTCGCTTTATCGAGCGGCTTGCACAGCCCGAAATATCTGCAATGCGCGCTGGCTTTGCAAAATCCGGCGGACGCGTTAAAGTTTGGACGCGCGGTTGCCGAAAAATTTAGCAATCAGCAATTCGATTCGGTTGCGTCGCCCGCAATCGGCGGTTTGATAATCGGCTTTGCCGCCGCGCAAGCCTTAAACGTCCGCTTCATCTGGACGGAACGCGAAAACGGTGCGATGACTTTGCGGCGCGGTTTTTCGGTTAAGGAAAACGAAAGAATTCTCGTCGTCGAAGACGTTATCACAACCGGCGGATCGACGCGCGAATGTATCGCGGCGCTGGAGACACGCGGCGCGAAAGTTACAAACGCCGCTTCGATTATTGACCGCTCAAACGGCGCGGCTGATGTCGGCGTTCCGCGAATTGCGTTGGCGAGTTTAGATGTTCCAAGTTATAAAACCGAAGATTGTCCGATGTGCGCGGCGGGCGAAATTGCAGTTAAACCGGGAAGCCGTAAAATATGATTTTCACCACAGAGATACAGAGAACACAGAGTAAAAGATGAAACGGAAAACAAACGATATAACACTTTAATCAATTATTTTGCGCTCCGTATTTTCATTATAACTCTCCGTGTTCTTTGTGTCTTTGTGGTAAATTTCCCTAAATGAATTTCAAACTTCTTATACAATACGACGGCACGGATTTTCACGGCTGGCAGGTGCAGGAAGGACAGCGCACGGTGCAGGGCGAGCTTGAAAGAGTCGTCGGAATGCTCGAAGACGCGGCGGTCAAAGTCGTCGGTTCGGGCAGAACCGACGCGGGCGTTCACGCCGAAGGTCAGGTTGCAAACGTTCATTTGAATCGAAGTTTTATGCCCGACAAACTGCGTCTGGCAATCAACGGCAATATGTGGCGCGATTTGCGCGTTATCAGCGCCGAGAAATGCGCCGACGATTTTCACGCCCGCTTTTCCGCCAAGATTAAAACTTACGTTTACCGCGTCGTCAACGCGCCGGTAATGTCTCCGTTCTGGCTGCGCTACGCGCATCACGAAGCGCGCCCGCTCGATGTCGGGCGAATGAACGACGCGGCGCGGCTGTTTTTGGGCGAACACGACTGGACGGCGTTTTCGTCGGCGCGGTCGGACGTTGAAAATAAAGTGCGAACGGTGTCGAACTTTTCCGTCGAATCGCACTGGGACGCCCGTGCAGGCGCGGCTGTTATCGAATTTCGCATCACCGCCGACGGTTTTCTGCGCTATATGGTGCGCTCGATTGTCGGCACAATGCTCGAAGTCGGGCGCGGCGAAAAGGATTCTGATACAATTTTGTCGGCAATCGTTACCGGCGAGCGCGATTTGGCGGGAACGACCGCGCCCGCGCACGGCTTAACCTTGCTGAAAGTCGAATACGAATGAAGACGGATTTTCAACAAATTTTAGCTTCGCCTGTTTCGGCGTATCAGGAAGGCTTGCGATTTTTTATGGGAAAAGGAACGCTCAACGAAACTTTACGCCGCGTCGTCGAAGATTTGGAAAATCACGGAATCGGCTATAATGTTATCGGCGCAATTGCTTTGAACAGTTACGGTTACAGGCGTTTTACCGAAGACATCGATTTACTTTTGACGCGTGAAGGTTTGGAAAAGTTCAGCCGCGAATTAGTCGGCTTGGGTTATCGCCCGGCATTTGAAGGCGCGACGCGAAAATTCAGGACGACAGCCGGAAATGTAACGATTGAAATTATCACCGGCGGAGAATTTCCCGGCGACGGCAAGCCGAAACCTGTCCAATTTCCGAATCCGAACGAAAGCGCGGTTGAAATTGACGGTATTAAAACCGTCAGTCTTAAAACGCTCATCGAGCTGAAACTCGCTTCGGGAATGACCGCGCCGCATCGCCTTAAAGATTTGGCAGACGTTCAGGAACTCGTCAAAATAAAAAATCTGACGGCAGAATTTGCCGAAAAGCTCAATCCGTTCGTGCGCGAAAAGTTTCTCGAACTGCAAAAAGCGGTTGCCGACGCGACAGAATAAAAATGATTATTTATCACATTGTTTTGCCTGAAGTTTGGGAAAAGTTCAAGGACAAAGATCTTTACGAAACCGGGAGTTTAGAAGGCGAAGGCTTTATTCATTGCAGTTTTGCCGGACAAATCGAAGCAGTTTTGCAGAGATATTACAAAGGCGCGGCGCAGGTTTTGGTTTTGACGATTGAATCCGAAAAATTAACCTCGAAACTCGTCAACGAACCTTCGACGGGCGGCGAAATTTACCCGCACATATACGGTCAAATCAACAGAGACGCGATTGTCGAAATTGAGGAAAGAAAGCTGAATTAACAGGGATAAAGAAGATGGACAAGGACAAATACAAACGATTTAATGCTCTCGCTTTATCCTCTTAATCCTCTTCATCCCTGTTAATTTCTTATGAAAATGCACGAAAATTTTCGTGAAATCGTCAAACCCGATTCCGAAGAAGCCGAAATGCTTGCGGCAATTGACTTCGCGCGGCTTCCCGAACACGTCGCCGTTATTATGGACGGCAACGGGCGATGGGCGAAGCGGCGCGGCGAGCAGCGGGTTTTCGGTCATAAAGCGGGTGTCGAATCGGTGCGCGCCATTGTCGATACGAGCGCGAGACTGAATTTGAAAGCCGTTACGCTCTACGCATTTTCGACGGAAAACTGGAAACGCCCGAAGCTCGAAATCACGGCGCTGATGCAGATGCTCAAACATTATATCCGCAGCGAAATCGCGGAAATCGACCGGCAAAATATTAAATTTCAGACAATCGGAAAAATCGAAGAACTCGACAAATCCGTCCAACGGGAAATTGCTTCGGCGACAGAGAAAACCCGAAGCAATTCGGGAACGATTTTAAGCATCGCGCTTAATTACGGCGGGCGCGTCGAGATTGTCGAAGCCGCAAAACTCGCCGTCAAAAATCTTTTGCAAAACGGAAAATCGATTGAAGATTTAACCGAAAACGACATCGAACAAAATCTTTACACGCGCAATTTGCCGGAAGTCGATTTGATGATTCGCACGAGCGGCGAGTTTCGCATCTCGAATTTTCTGCTGTGGCAGTTGGCTTACAGCGAAATTTACGTTACGCCAACGCTGTTTCCCGATTTTCGTCGCCGCGAAATTTTTGAAGCGATTCTGGATTTTCAAAAACGCGAACGTCGTTTCGGCGGAATTGAAAAGCAAGGATAAAGGATAAGGGATAAGGGATAAAATAAGTTTATATTCCTTAGTTATTATCCTTTTTTTATTTATGAACAGTCGATTATTAACCGCGCTCGCCGCGCTTCCCGTTTTGATTGCGTCAATCGTTCTGCCGTATTTTCTGCCGTATTACGCGGCGGCGAACTGGCTTTTTCTCGTCATCGCCGCGCTCGGTTTGGGCGCGGGACTTTTTGAGTTTTACAGCCTGACGAAAAAGCTCGAACTGAAAGCCGACGCGTCGATTGCATACCTCGGCGCGGCGCTGTTTTTCGTCGCGTTTTTGTTCGACGCGCCGGCAAAAGCGCCGGATTTGCTGCTTTTAACTTTGGTGATTTTTCTGATTGGCGTTCTCATCACGCAGACTTTTCGCTTTCAGAAAGATTTTTCAAAAATGCTCGCGGGCGTCGGCGTAACCGTTTTCGGCGTTTTGTATGTCGTCTTTCTGGGCGGATTTATCGCGTCGATGCGCGTCGGTTTTGAAAATACGCTTGTGCCGTATCTTTCGACAAAGCTGCTCGCTTTCTTTTTTCTCGTCGTGATGGGCGCGGACACAGGCGCTTATTATGTCGGGAAAAATTTCGGCAGACATAAACTCGCGCCCGCCATTTCGCCGGGCAAAACGTGGGAAGGCGTTGTCGGCGGACTTGTTTTGAGTTCGATTTTCGCTCTTGTTTCTTCGCTGACGTTTTTTCCCGAATTGAATTATAAAATCTCGATTCCCTTAGCAATCGTGATGTCGATTGTCGGTCTGTTCGGCGATTTGGCGGAAAGCGCGATAAAGCGCGGCGCGGGCGCGAAAGACGCGGCGAGTATTCTGCCCGGACACGGCGGTTTATTGGACAGATTGGACAGTCTGCTGTTTAACGCGCCGATTCTTTATTATTTCGCGCGGTTTTATTTTCAGGCGTAGCGTTGAGATTGCAGTTATCAAACGGGTTTATTAAATCGAGCCAGACGGGAATCGCAAACAAATTTAAACCGTCGCCGTAAGTTTTTTTATTCAATTTTTCAATGCTCGTTTCGATTTCGTCCTGCAAATAATCGGGCGGTAAATCGGCTTGATTTTCGTAACAGGCGTGAGAAATGCACGGCGCGGGTTTGCCGGACGCGTGAACCAGACAGCCGACGCCTTTTTCAAAAAGTGGACACGCGAAAGTTTTTTCAAACGTGTCGCCGTCGCTCTTTAAGTCGTATTGTTCGATTGCTTCGCGGGCGCGTTCGTAAATTTCGCGCTGTTTTTCTTCGCTCAGATTATCCAGAGTTTTGCCGATGGCGACGGCTTCGAGTTTCGTGATGTGAATGTTGACGAAATGCGCGTCGAGGCAGCACGCGCCGCGCGTCGGGCAAGTTTCGCAATCGGCGGCGCGGTGTTCGTAATTAGTTTTTATAAAACTTCGATACGAAGTTTTTAGTTTTTCGAGTTCGCTCAGGGCTTTTGATTCGGGCAGGATTTTCATATTCGTTCGCGTCGGCGTGTTAAGATTCCAGCAAAGCAAAAAAGGCTGGAGTGAATTTACTTCAGCCTTTTTTACCTTCTTTTTTATTTTATCCAAACGAATTTATAAAAATCGTTTCTTAATCGTTGATGCGTAGCGAGCCGAGCATACGGCGGAAAGCGTTGTTATAGCCGGCGGCTTCGTTTTGCGGCGCAACCGTTACGACGTAAAACAAATTGCCGTTGCGAAGCTGCGTCGTGTAAACCGTAGTTACTTCGTTACGGTTGGTTACGGGCGAGCGACCTGTTAAAACCGTCGCGTAGCCTTGTCTTCCGGCAAAGTTGACGCGCGAATAGTTTGAAGACTGCTGCAAATAATTGTTGCCTTCTGCTCGCAAAATACCGCTGACGTATTCTTCGGTCGCCTGTGCAAGATTATTGCTTCGCGTCTGACCGAAACCGACTAACGCGCCGTGCGTAATTCCATCGTCGCCGTAAGCACCTTCGGGCGCAAACCAGATTTCGCTTTGACTTTGCGGAAACTGCTGCCAGTTGGCGGGAACGCTCATTTGAATGCCGCCGTCCGAGAAAACCCGCGAGCGAGTTGACGGCAGCTCGACGCGGCTGCTGTATCTGCCGCCTGCAATCGGGTTTTGCCGTCCCTGACCGCCGCTCTGCGGATAACGTCCGCCGTTCTGCGCGATTTCCTGCATTGACGGAGCGCGTTCCATTTCTCGCAAACGGCTTTGAACGCGTTCAAACTGCGCGGTGCGTCCAATCGGGTTTCCCGAAACTCTGAGCAGCCGCGCTTCGCGTTCGATACTTGCGTAGCGATTGCCCGGATCCGGGTGAGTGCTGAGCCATTGCGGAGCGCGCGAGCCGCCGCTTTCGCGTTCGATAGTTTTGAACATATTGGCTAAATCGAGCGGGTCGTAACCGGCGTTCGCCATAATCTGCGCTCCCAAAACGTCGGCTTGCGTTTCGTATTTGCGGCTGTATTTGGTCATCCACGCCTGCGCGCCCAACGCGCCGAGCTGCGCGCCGCTTTGCCCGCCTAAAAGCGCGCCGCCGAGAATTAAGCCGAGTTGTCCGAGCTGATTCTGCGGCTTGCTTTGCTCGGTTGCCTGCGCCGTGCCGTGCCGGAGCGCGACGTGCGCGAGTTCGTGCGCCATCACGCCCGCCATTTCGCCTTCGTTGCGCGCCGCTTCAATCATTCCGCGATTGACAAACATCGCGCCGCCGGGCAGAGCGAACGCGTTGATGTCGCGGGCGTTGACGACTTTGAACGAGTATTGAAAACCGGGCTGACGAAATTCCGACGGAATCGCATTGACTAAGCGGCGACCGACTTCCTGCACGTAGCGCGTCGCTTCGGCGTCGTTCAGAATCGGCATCTGCTGTTCGACCTGCTGCGCCGTGCGTCGTCCGAGTTCAACGTCCTGCTGAACGCTGTATTTGTTTTTCGGCATCACGACGCGCGTCTGCCCGATTGCCGGAAGCGACATCACCAGCGCCGCGCACGCCAGCGCGGCAGCCGTCAGGCTTTTTCTCAAATTAAAATTTCTCATTCTTTTCCTCCGAAACTGGCTGTCAAATCTAAGTAACAAAAGCGGGTTTATGATGAACATAAGCAACCGAGAGTTTACCATTAAAAAGCCGCCGCGCTCGCCGGCGCAATGTTACAAACCTGTTACGCGTCATTTTTTATAAATGGACACGTTCGCGCTTTTTCGGATACATTTAATTTTCATTTTTGTTTTATAAACCAATGGAGATTTTTAAAAACAATGGCTTTTAGTTTATTACCGAAAGAGGACGAATATTTCGCTTTCTTTTCGCAGATGACCGTTAAGATTCAAGAGGCTTCAAACATTCTGGTCGAGATGATGCAGGACAAGAACGGCAATTTCGAGGATTACGTCAAGCGAATCAAGGATGTCGAACACGGCTGCGACGAAGTTACGCACAAGCTGGCGATTAAGCTCAACAAATCGTTTATCACACCGTTCGACCGCGAAGATATTTACACGCTTTCGGTCGCGCTCGACGACGTAATCGACTATATCGACGCGGCGGCGCGCGCCATTCTGATGTTCGACATCAAGGAAATAAACGACCACGCTTACCGCTTCGCCAAAGTCATTCAAAGTCTCGCCATCGAACTTCATTCAGCCATTTCTCTGCTCGATAAACCGAACGGCTTAAACCAGCACATCGTCGAAATTCACCGTCTCGAAAACGAAGCCGACGACATTTATTTTCGCGCCATCGGCGAGCTTTTCCGCAACGCGACCGACGCCGTAACGATTATCAAATGGAAAGAACTTTACGAAATTTTAGAAAACGCTACCGACCGCTGCGAATCGGTCGCCAACATCGTCGAAGGAATTATCTTAAAACACACCTAAATTAATGGAAGCTACAACCGCGCTTGTCGTTTTTATCATTATAATCGCGCTCGTATTCGATTACACGAACGGTTTTCACGACGCCGCCAACTCGATTGCAACCGTTGTTTCGACGCGCGTTTTGTCGCCGAACGTGGCGGTGGCGTGGGCGGCGTTTTTTAATTTTATCGCCTACTGGGTTTTCGGAACGGGCGTCGCCAAAACAATCGGCGGCGATATGGTTGACATCAGCCGGATTCCCGAAGAACTGCGGCTTTACGTTCTCCTGTCCGGCTTAATCGGCGTTATCACCTGGAATATAATCACCTGGCAGCTCGGTTTGCCGACTTCGAGTTCGCACGCGCTGGTCGGCGGCTACGCGGGCGCGGCGCTGGCAGCGTTCGTCTCGAACTTCGGCTTAACCGGAATGGAAACGGTTCTAAAAGCCGAAGGCTGGATAAAGACCATCGCGTTCATCGTGCTGTCGCCGCTTATCGGAATGACGCTCGGTTTCGGTTTAATGGTTGCCGTCTATTGGATTTTCCGGCGCGTTTCGATCTCGAAAGTCGATAAAGGCTTTCGCATCGGACAGCTTTTCTCAGCCGCCGCTTACTCGCTCGGACACGGCGGAAACGACGCGCAGAAAACGATGGGAATTATCACGATTGTTCTGGTAACAGGCGGTTTTCTGGCAAGCGCGCCCGGCGGCAAATTGCCCGAACCGCCGCTTTGGGTCGCGCTCTCGGCGCACGCCGCCATTGCTCTCGGAACATTAACCGGCGGCTGGAAAATCGTTAAAACGATGGGTTCAAAAATCGCCAAGCTTCAGCCGGTCGGCGGATTCTGCGCCGAAACCGCCGGAGCAATCACGCTTTTCGGAGCGACTTACGCGGGCATTCCGGTTTCGACGACGCACACCATTACGGGCGCAATCGTCGGCGTCGGTTCGGCAAAACGATTTTCCGCCGTCAAATGGGGCGTCGCCGGCAGAATCGTCTGGGCGTGGGTTCTGACGATTCCGATGGCGGCTGTAATCGCCGCGATTTCTTATTCTGTCATCACCGTCATTCATAACCTTTTTAAATAGAATAGGACTTTCTCAAATGCGGAAACACGCACGTCAGTAAGTGTGTTGTTTCACTGTTGCGCCCTTACTGTGTGCGGGCTTCTGCAAAAAGTTAGAAAGTCCCATAGAAGACGTTTCGGCAATCGAAAAACGGCTTTGTCGTCCGACGAATTAAGGCAATAGAAAAAGCGGCGGTCAAAGTTTTATATATTTTGACCGCCGCTTTTTCCGACAATTCAAAAAATCGCAAACCGCGTCGTTTTCAATCAAAATCAGCCCGACGACGTTTCTTCGGTAACGGGATTTTCCTTCGGCGCGAGCCAGCCGACTAAAATTCCGCTGTTGCCGCTGTGTTCGAGAATATGCCTGTAAAGAACGGTTACAAGCGCGACAACCGGAATCGAGATAAAGACGCCTGCGATTCCGGCGATTTCCTCCCCAGCCAGCACCGATAAAATAATCGCCAGCGGATGCAGGTGAATTCCTTCGCGGACGATTCGCGGATAAACCACGTAATCCTGCACGATACGCAGAACAATTAAAAATATCGCGGCGTAAAGGGCGACATACGGATTATCCGAAAAGCTGCCGGTCAAAATGACTATAACGGCGACCGTCAGCGGTCCGAGCAGCGGAATAAATTCAAAAATTCCGGCTAAGATGCCGAGCAGAACCGCGTAATTCAAACCGATGAAATAAAAACCGGCGGTGCAGATTGTGCCGATAAACACGCAGGAAATAAGCTGCGCGCGCGCGTAGGCGGCGAGCGTCCGGTTAAAATCTTCGAGTATCGCCTCGACTCTGGTTCGCCAGTCGCCGTGCGGCAAAACGCGAAGCAGGGAAACGCGGAAAAGATTTATGTCCTTGAGAAAGAAAAACGCGAGAATCGGAATCAGAACCAGCCACGGCAGATACGTTACCAGACCGAGCAGAAATTCGCCGACCGAGCCGGTCGCGCCGCCCGCGAAATCGGACAGCTTCGTCGTGATATTGTCCTGCATTCCCTTCGGAAGACTGTAGCGATAGCGCGTGTTGATGGTGTTGAAACGGTCTTGCACCGTCTTTGAATATTCCGGTATCTTTTTGCCGAATTCGGCTGCCTGGTCGCTGGCGAGCGGCGCGATTGCCGCGATGCCGATGCCTAAAACCGAAAAGACGATGACATACGCCAGAGCAATGGCGATTGAGCGCGGCATCGTTTTGCCGCCGCTTAATTTTTCAAATAATCCGCCTATCAATTTAACCAGCGGATCCATCAGATAGGAAAACGAAACCGACAAAACCATCAAAAACAAAAGATGGACGAGCCACGTAAAAAGCGAGGCGACGAATCCGGCTATGAACACAATAAACAGAGTAATTAAGACTACGCGCACGACAAACCAGGACGAAGCCGTTATCTGAGTAAAAGCGACGGGCGTCTCGCCCTCGACCGTTTCAACCAGACGTTCTTTGAGCGGCAGCTGCTCGGTTTCGACGATATTATTTTCTGTCATAATTTTCCTGTTTGCCCGAATTTTGATTTGCGGGCAACTGCTGAGTTTCAGGCTTTGAAAAATTTTCAATAACAAACCTTTTTTGCAGATTTTCCAGATTGCCCGCTTCAAATTTATAGGACGAGCCGGCAATGGCGACTTTGTTTTCGTCCGACAAAATAAAACGGTTGGTAAAAACGGGCGCGTTCGCCTTCAAATATTTTTTGTCTTCGCCGTCAAAGACGCCGCCGTCTTTGCGCCGGAAAACGTATACAAAATCGAAATCGGCGTTTTTCATCGTCTGCAAATCCCGTTCAAAGCCCGGCACGTTATTTTCCGCCGCGTTTGCTTCCGGTTTCGACAGGTTTGCTTTGAGCGACGGACTTTCGCAGGCGAAACTCGACGAAACCAGAACGACCAGAAAAAGCCGGAAAACATTCACGCCGAATTTATAAAAAAATGCGGCGCAATCGTCTGCGGGCGAATCGCCGCCCGCTTCCCGATTACCTTTTACCGACTCGTTCGCCATTCCGCCGAACTTAATTATCTTCATCGTCTTCACCGTTCGTCCGGGCGTTTTGATTTTTATTTTGATTGCCCGCCGCCTGGTTTTCCTCTTCTTCGAGCTGCTTTAATTCTTCGGGCGTCGGCGGCGCGTCGTCGTCTTTCGCGCCGGTTGACGGCTCGCCTTTTGTGTCGCGGATTTTCAGGATTCTCGCTTCGTCGTCTTCGTAAGCCATTTCGCACCAGCCGCTTTGCAGACATTTGGCGACGAAATCGACGTTTTCCTTAGCGTCGGAAAATACATAACGCGCGCCCATTTTCTCTTTTATTACCGGCGCGGGATCATCGATTTTTCCGGCGGTTATGTCCATTATCGATTTATAAATCTCCGGGTTTTTTGAATACAGATAATTCGGGTCTAAACCGTAGACGTAATTATGCTTTGTATCGTAGAAGAATAATTTCGGGAAATCGTCCCAGTTGCAGTTGAAAATCCGCTCGCCCGCCGGAATGTTTTCGTTCATCCACGCGGCGGCGCGCTCGTATTTTTCGTTCGGCTCGTTGTTTCTTATATCGCCCAAAAGACCGCCTTCGTTAATGCTGAAAAGCGAGCGCAGACCGGGCGTGTTTTTCCAGCGCTCGCCCGCCAGCTTCGTCGTGTTTATGCCGAAAATATTATAAGCCATCCAGATAACCAGCAAAATGCCCAGAATCCACGGCGCGTATTGTTTGACGAGACTGAAGGTTTCCTGATTTTCCGCCTTTTTCTCGCGGTCGAGATACGGCGCTATTTCGAGCTTGAAATCTTCGGGAAGCTGGAAAAGCGGAACGAGAAATTCCTTCCAGCTGAAAGCGGCGAAAAGAATCGCAAACGGCGGAAAATATTCGGCGTAGCGTTTGGAGCGAAACTGCGCCGCCAGCAGAATCGTCGCGAACATTAAAAAGAACGTCGATTTTTCGGGCAGTTTTCCGTTTTTCGGATAAAAAAGAATATAGCCGACGAGCATCGCGATTAAAGCGACGGGCAGATTCATCAGCAGTTCCATTCCCGAAAACGGATACCATTCGCCCCCGACCGAGACGGCGAAATCCGAACCGACTTTGAATTTCGTAAAAAGATGCTCGCCGAAAAGTCCGATGTTCTGCGGAAAATACGGATTGACGACGTTGCCCAGAATCATTCCGGCGAACGTGTAAGCAATCGGTCGCCACTCGAATTTCTGCTCGTTCCAGGCGATAATAATCGTCCAGATGACGGCGGCGACGAATAAAATCGGAAAAAGGCTGTAAGTCCAGACGAATACGAACATCAGCGGCATAAGCCAAACGTATTTGCGCTCGAAAAGCAGATAAATTCCGGCGACGGTATAAATAATCGTCAGCGGCGGCGCTTTCGCCATATTTATCCGGTAGAAAAACGAGTTGGCGCACGTAAGGAGCGCGATGAGCCACAAAATCATATAATCGACTTTGTAGCGAAACATCAGCCAGTAGACCGAAAATATCGCCGCGCTGCCGAAGACGACCGCCGCGACTTTCGCCGCCGTTACGGGAGCGAAAAACCACAGAAAAGGAATTTGCAGAAGGTGAAAGAGAAAATGATGGTCGGCGTAATCCTGCGGACTCAAAACCGTCAAAGGCAGCCACGTGAACTCCGGCAGCCAGCGTCCGTGCCTGAAGTTTTCCCACAAAAGCGAACTCCAGCGAATATGGTAATAACCGTCCCAATCGCCGCAGCAAATCGCCGAAACGGAAAACTGAAGAAAAATCATCAGCAGAACGATGGCGAACAAACCGAAAAACAGGTAAATCCAGCGCATTGCCCCGTCCGTTTCAAGCCATTGCCGCCAGCTTTGCCCGGTGGCGCGCGATTCGACCGACGCGTTGATTTTAGCGGGCGAATCGACGGACACCGCCGGCTTTTCGTTAAAAATCTCTTCCATTATTTAAGCCTTTATAAAAACAATTTAAGATTGTCGGTAAAAAGATAAAATCCTCAAAAAAAATATCACGAAATCCGTTTAAATATCTATCGGCTGCAACGGATAAAAATGGATTTTCAGGTTTTACTGCAAACCGGGCGAGTATGAAAAAACGGAAAAGGCGAAACAATTTCGGTGCTTCGCCTTTTTTACATTTCCCGGTTGTAATTTTTTACATCTTTGCGACTGCCACAAAGCGGTTCGGCTTGGACACGGCGACTCCGCCCGCTTTTTCCCTGCTGATGACGAACATCTTCGGTTTTTGTATTTTCAACTGCGCGTTAATCGGAACGATAACTTCGCCCGCCTGACCGACATTAAATATGCCGCCGCTGACCGGCGCTTTTTTATCTTGCGCTTCATCGACAATCCAAAGCTGGTAAGTTTCCCGATTCGGGTCGAGCGCGGGCATATCGCGCAGGCGAACGTAACCTTTTTGCTGCGCGCTGCTCCAAACGACATCGCCCAAAACTGTTTTGTCGTCTTTCTTTGATGTCCAGCTGGTTTGAATAATATCCGGCGCCGAAGCAAGCAACTGCGCGCGCTGCTGCGCCGCCGACGCCGGAATCGGCATCGGCTTTGCGGATTCGGGAGTAACCGTAACTTTGGGAACACCGGCAATTTCAGGAGTTTTTACTACGTTCGGCGTCCTGAAAATTTCAGGAGTTTTCGCGGTTCCGGGTTTTCTCGCGATTTCACGATTCGCCGACGTTTCGTTAAGCTCGCCGGCGGCGGGAATTTCCGAGGAGTCAGGAAGCTCCGCGATTTCAGGAGTTATTACAACCTCAGGAGTTTTTACGGCTTCAGAAACTTCCGCGTGTCCGGGAGTTTGAACGGTTTGTGGAGTTTTAGCTTCTTCGACTGCCGGTCGAGAACGAGTCAGCCACAAATTAATCGCCAGCGTGAGGCACGCCGCTGCCGCAATGCCCCAGCCGAGCCACTGCCAAAACGGTTGTCTTTTTTCCGCGGAATTTTCAAACGCTCTGTTTGCCGATGAGACGGCAGTTTCGTTCGATTTGACCGGAAAGCTGACGACGTTTCCCGCTTTTTCCGGGACGCCGAAAAAATCATCGGCGTCAGCGAGAATTTTCGCGCGCAGATTTGCCGGTAATTCTTCGCTTGTGTCCAGATTGTCCACATTGACTGCCGCCGCCGCCAGCTCGAACGAATTATCGTTTTCCCATTCGGGAAATTGTCTTCTAAGTTGATTCAATTCCGCCGTTTCCTGTTCATCCAAACCGAAAAGGGTCTGGTCGGTCAGCAGTTCAATCAGTCGCTCTTTTGTTACTTCGTTCATTCTGCCGCCTCCTTTTCCGTTTTTGAATTTCCTGAACC
Source organism: Pyrinomonadales bacterium (assembly GCA_038200355.1). Taxonomy (GTDB): domain Bacteria; phylum Acidobacteriota; class Blastocatellia; order Pyrinomonadales; family Pyrinomonadaceae. The sequence continues at coordinate 62,098 of JBBPXZ010000003.1, forward strand.
CAGAGCTTCCCGAACCTGCATCAAGCCGCGTCTGGCGTGCGTTTTTACCGTTCCGAGCGGCATTTTCAGAGCGTCCGCGATTTCCCGGTGCGAAAAGCCCTGAACAATCGACAGATGCAGAATCTGCCGCTGTTCGGGTCGCAGATTCTTCATCGCCCGCGCTGCTTCCTTCGCCTCGATGTTCGTCTGCATATCGACGTTTCGGTTCTCGGACGGCTCGGCTAAAACGTCTTCCAGCGAATCGACGTTCGGCTGGCGGTTCTGCTTTCTCAGCCGGTCGATAAGCCGCCGCCGCGCAATCATCGCGACAAACGTCGTCTCCGACGCCTGCGCTTCGTCAAACCGTCCGGCATTTTTCCAAATATCGATAAAAATTTCCTGGACGGCGTCTTCGGCTTCTTCGGGATTCGACAGCATTCGCCGCGCAAGCGACCAAACCAAGCCGCCGTAAGTGTTTAAACACTCCGAGACGGCGGCTTTATTTCCCGATGCGATGCGTTTTAGAATAGTCTGAGCCACAGGGTTTAGTCTTGAGAAATGAATATTTAATAAATCAATTTTAAGCTATCCTATTTCTAAGCATTTTGCCAACGCGCCGTAATCGCCGTCTGTTTCGACCTTGTTTATCCGCAGTCGCCGCTCCAGTCAGACGCGTCCGGCTTTCAGCGAACATTTTGTCAAATCGCTTTTCTTTAAACGCCGCCGACGCCTGTTTGTTCCCTGCCGCAGACTTTTTCAAAGAATTATAAAAAGACTTTTCTTTGTCTTTTCAGTTATTCAATTCGATTATTCAGACGTTTTAGATGCAGGCGGGATTGGATTAAACAAACAGCAGCAAACCAAGCTGATTGAAGCACTCGGAAGCGGCAAAATATCGAGCGCGGCGTTGGGAAACTAAATAGAATGACATTGAGCGTCCGTCGGAGCGCGGGCATCCTGCTCGCACACGTCGCTTACAGCGGCGTTCCGAAAAGCGACGTTTTTTTACTTTTGATTGACATTAAATATCGCGCCGAGTTTGATGATTCCGTCCCCGACGGTAAAGGAAAGCGACGCGCCGCCGCCGCCGGATTTGGCGGTTATGGATTTTTCGGTAAATTTCGCGCGTCCGGCGGGTTTCAATAAGGCGTAAGAATTTTCTATCTGCCCGCTTCGCAAAATCGTCGCGTTGACATCGGCGTTCAGGTTCTGCGCGAAAGAAACGTTCATATTTCCTTTAGCGAGCTGAATATCGATGTTTCGTCCGCGCCAGCTGCGCGTCGGAATCGTAACATCGACGCTTCCGCTGCCGATGGTCGCCGCGAGCGTCCCGCCGACTAAATCGAGTTTGGCGTTCGATTCCAAAATTTTAATCCGAACCGCGCCTTCGACGCCCGACAAACTCAAATCGCCGCGCCCGCCGTCGATTTCCAAATCGCAAAAGACCGGAACTTTTACGCGGTAATCGATGCGAAACGGCATATTATAAAGGTTTTTCGGAAACTTCTTCGCTATCGCCTTCATATAATTTTTGTCGTAAGTGCCGACGCTTCCGATGCGAACGTGTCCGAAATCTTCATCGACGGTAAAAGTATTTACTTTTGCCAGCAGCGCCAAATCCGTTTCGTTCGCCGCCTGAACTTCGACTTCCGCCGTGATTTCAACTTCATTTTTCTGCCAGCCTTCGATTGTTATCGAGCCTTCCGGCGCGCCGACAATCGAAAGTGTTCCGCCCGCTCCGAAATCGAGTTTCTCGGTTTTATAAGTCGTCCGCTTAAGAAGCGGCGCGGTTTGAGCAAAACCCGGTAAGGCGAAAATAAAAGTTAAAACCACGCACAGACACAAATAAGCACCGATTTTTATCGATTCCGTATTTTTTTTCATTGTTTTGAATTGGGCAGTCGAAAAACTACTGCTTTGCAGCCTTAATTTTGATAATTAAATTCCCGGCAGGCGTTCCGGCGTTCAAACGCGGAACGCATTTTGTGTCTTCGTCAGCAAAAAGACACGCTCTCGGCGTGAACTCAAAACGCCTAAAAACTTTAGTTGCAAAGCGCTGTTGTTTTGCTTCCCGGATTTTCACTATCTTCTGATAAATGAAATACTTCCGCGCTGGTTAGTAACGGTTATAGTCGCGCTGCCGTCGCCGAATCTGCCGACGACGCGCCGACCGTTGCCGAGAAAATTCATCTCCGACGTAACGAACGAACCGAGCGAGATGCTGCGCGTCGAAGGCGCTGTGGCAACGAAGCGAAAAGAGGAATTAAAAGGAATGCGCAGGTTTATGTTGCCGCGCATCGATGTGAAGCGATAATTGCCTTCGCGCTTAACGTCGCCGTCGAAAAATATATCGCCGATAACGTTTTCAGCCGAAACCGCGCCGGCGCTGATATTGGTCAAAGTGATGTCGCCTTCGCTCGAAATATGCGCGCGCACGTGTCCGCCGCCGACGTTACTGACGTTGAGGTTTCCCATTCGGGTTTCAATATCGACGGTCGAATAATACGGGACTTTGATAACGAAATTGACGTTGCCGACTTCGTTTTTGCCCTGATTGTCTTTGACGAGATTGATGTAAATCGTTCCGCTCAAACTCTGCGGTTCGATGTTTGCCGCCGGCGATTCCAAAACAGCCTGAATTTTGACCTCATCTCTGTCCCAGCCTTCGACCGTTACCGTTCCCGTCCGGTTTAATAACTGAAGACGCACGTTTTTGCTCGCCGGATAGCTTTTTACAAATTTTTTCTGAGCCGACGCGCCCGCTGCCGAAAACGCAAAGAAAAAAACTACGCTTAGCAGAATAATCGTAGTTTTTTTCTTTGCTGAAAAGCCGAATATTTTTTTAAATTCCAAATTCATCGCCTGAAATCAACACTACAAATCGGAAAACTCGCGCAGAATCTCCATTTTTTCATTCAAAGCCGAATCGAGCATCTCGCCCGACAATTCATCCTGCGGATTTTCCTGTAAATTCCTGTCGTATTCAAAAACAACCTGGTTTATCTCGTTCAAATTGCGGTCAAATGCCTGGCGCAGATGATTGTCCCAATTAACGCGGCGGACTTCGACACGTTTGTTCCAGTAATCAATCGCCGCCTGCTGTTCCTTAACGCGCCGTTCGCGCGCCTGCTCCGGCGTTTCGACCAACCCGAATTTGCCGAGAACTTTTTCAAAAACCGACGGCGCGACCGAAGCGTTAGCCGTAACCTTAGCGCTGTCTTCCGCCGTATAATTTTTAAAGCCGACAAACGTCAATAAGGAACTGACGAGCGCGATTCCCAAAACAGCGGTTAAGACCTGAGAAAATGAAAGCTGCCAGCGGTTGCGCCGGATTCCCGATAAGAATCCTGTTCCGACCCGCGCCTGCGGCTGCGGTTGATGAACTTCCGGCTCAATCTCGCTCTCGATTATGTTATTTATACGACACCACAGCGCTTTTGAATTCGGCGGCAGCGACGTTTCCGCTTCATCGAGCGTGCAGAAATCCAGAATCATCGCAAATTCTTCGTAAATCTTAGCGCAGGCGGCGCACAGCGCGATATGAGTTCTGACACCGGACGAAATGTTTTCATCAAGCTCGTTGTCGAGAAACAAACTAATTAATTCCTGGCATTGTTGGCAGTTCATTGGATTCGGCTAAAAGACGGCAACAGCTTAATCTAACGGTTTTCGTCAAATTGTAACGTCAACTAATAGATTGTAGGTATAAGTTTTAAGTTGCCTTGCAAAAAATTTCGACGGCTTTACGCTTCGTTCTTTTTAAACAACAAAACACGCAGTTTAAGACGCGCTTTATGAAGCTGCGATTTTGAAGTTCCGACGGAGATTTTCAGTATTCTGGCGACTTCTTCGTGTTCGTAGCCTTCAACGTCGTGAAGCAGAAAGACGTTTCGATAACCGGGCGGCAGTTCGGAAACGGCGCGGGTCAAACCGATGCGGTCGAGAACCGGCATTCTCAATCGATTTTCCGTTCCAGGCACGATTTGTTCGGGAATTTCGCCGTCCTCGCTCGTTTTTTCGTTTTTAAAACTGCGGCGGCGGAAGTGCATTAAAACCTGATTGACCGTCAGGCGGTGAAGCCACGTCGAGAAAGCCGAATCGCCGCGAAAGCTGCCGATTTTACGAAAAAGCTGTATAAAAACTTCCTGTGTTAAATCTTCGGCTTCGGTCGGGCTGCTCGTCATTCGCAGGCAAAGCCCGTATGTGCGGCGATGATAACGCTCGTAAAGCAGTTCAAAGGCGGAAATATTTCCCGACGCGGCAAGGCGCGTCAGTTCAAAATCCGACGTGTCGGCTTTGACGATTTCCGTCGCGGCGGGCGACGCGAACACGGACGCGCCATCGCTTTCCTCAACCGGAAATAAGCCGTCGCGCTCCGCCATCATTGAGGCTAAGTCCATAGTCGCTCCTGTTAAAGTGCTGTCGGGATTTAAGATTTCGTCTCGGTTTATGATGTGTTACCTCCAAATATTGGTTGCTTTGAAGCCCTGTTATTCTATGATGAAAACCGGAAAAGGTAAATGTTTATCCGCCGCAGCCGAACGTTTGAAAACCTATTTTTATCTGCCGCGCAGCCCGATTTTATAAACCGGACTTTTTTTACACATTAAAGTTTTTCGGCAGTTTTTGCCAGACTTCAAAATATTCGCGCTGCAATTCGGCGGTTTCCATTGCAAACGGCGTCGGGCGAATAACGTAGCGCGACTCGAACATAAAAGCCATCGTGCCGCTCAGTTTTTGCGGCTTGAGTTCGGCGTTCGACGCTTTTTCAAACGCTTCGGCATCAGGTCCGTGCGCCGACATTTGATTGTGCAGGGATGCGCCGCCCGCGACGAAGCCTTCTTCTTTGGCGTCGTATTGCCCGAAACACAAACCCATAAATTCCGACATATAATTACGATGAAACCACGGCGGGCGAAACGTATCTTCCTGAACTAACCAGCGGTCGGGGAAAATTGCGAAATCACAATTCGCCACGCCGATTTCAGAACTTGGAGAAGTCAAAACCGTGTAAATACTTGGGTCTGGATGGTCAAAGCTAACCGAGCCGATTGTATTAAACCTCCGCAAATCATATTTATACGGCGCGTAATTTCCGTGCCACGCGACGACGTTCAAAGGCGAGCTTTTTATCTCGGTCGTCCACAAATTTCCGCCGAATTTCGCCGTCAATTCAAATTTGCCGTCCACATCTTCAAACCAGGCAACCGGCGTTTCAAAATCGCGCGGATTCGCCAAACCGTTCGCGCCAATCGGACCTAAATCCGGCAAGCGAAAATGCGCCGCGTAATTTTCGCAAATGTAGCCGCGAGCGTCGCCGTCGGGCAATTCGACGCGGAATTTCAAACCGCGCGGCAGAACGGCGATTTCGCCCGAACTGATTTCTATAATTCCGAGTTCGGTTAAAAAACGAACGCGATTTTTCTCCGCGACGACAAGCATTTCGCCGTCCGCGTTGTAAAAAAATCTGTCCGTCATATTTTTATTGCAGGCGAAAATATGAACAGCGATTCCGGTTTGCGCAAATGAATCGCCGCAGCCTGCCATCGTTGCAATGCCGTCAATAAAATCCGTTTTCGCTTCAGGCATCGGCAGCGGATTCCAACGCAGTTGATTCGGCGTCGTAACGATTTCGTCGAACTTTGACGCGAACAAATTGTTTTCGATTTGCCGAAATGGTTTATGCAGAACCGACGGCTGAATGCGATACGTCCACGTGCGTTTATTCAAAAGTCGCGGCGTCGTAAAAGACGTTCCCGAAAACTGTTCGGCGTAAAGTCCGAGCGGCGCTCGCTGCGGCGAATTTCGTCCAATCGGCAGCGCGCCTTTGACAGCTTCGGTGGCGAATTCATTGCCGAAACCGCTCTGATATTTCAATTGTTCTTTGCTTGTCGTCGGTGTCATTTGTTTTAAGGTTTTCTTTTAGATTTGCTGTAAATAAGCTAAAACATTTACGCGATTAGTTCGAGCGTTTCCGCGTGAATCTCGCGGTCAATCAATTCGCCAACCGTATTGATTAGCACGACTTTCGCGGTTTGATTTTCGAGCGTTTTGGCTTGCATATTTTATTTTGCTCGTCCGATTGTTTTATGTCGCCAAACAGCAATCACATTACAATCAGCGTGATGTTCTTCTGGATTATTTTCAAGAAGTCTTTTTCTAACATCGTATGCCTTTTCGTATTCGCTTATCAATCCAAACTTATTGAGTTCGTCTGGCAAAAATGTTTCGTCAAAACCGCCGCAATTATTTAATGCGCTGTTGCAGTAATCTTTGTCTAAAAGTTCATAACCGACAAACTCAAAATCAGCGAGTTGAATTGATTCGCATTTCTCAAACAAATGCTTAGTCGAAATTGTTTCTTCCAATTTTGTTCCTTGAGTTTGTTTTTCCTGCATTTGAGCAGAATCACAAGCAAACAAAACCGTCAGACAAATAAGAAGCAAAATTGTTCACGCGTTGTAAAACATAAATTTCCTAGAAACTCTTTCTGATGCGCACCGAATTTTCCGAAACAACCGTAAACGCATTTTCAAGTTCTTTTCGTGTTCACGAATGGCGAGAATAGTTTTGTCAATTTTCTCTGTTAAGCTCAAACCGCTAAGGCGCAAAAGAATTACGCCGTTAGATTTTAAGCTGAAGCGAAAAACCAATTCACCGAAATCCGTGTCGTGGGTCAGAATCAGCGCTTTTTCATCTACGGCAGCTTGCAGAATTTCATCGTCCGCAAAGCCGGTATAACTTTCCCGAACAGATGAAACATCAAAATCCGCTTCTCTTAACGCTTCAATAAATTCGCGTTCGATATTTTCGTCCGCAAGCAGTTTCATACAGTCGCCAGCGGATAAATTGTCTCAAGACTCAAAGATTTTTACGGCAAACTTAACGCACGCCAAAATCTGCTCGCGCGTCAGGTGCGGATACGAAGACAAAATCCGGTCAACCGTTTCGCCATCGCCGATTTTCTCCAAAATCAGCTCGACCGTAATGCGAGTTCCTTTTATAACGGGTTTGCCGAACATTATTTTCGGATTCGATTCGATTAGATTTTCCATAACTACAAAAATACTACTTTCCGTCGAAACTTTCGATATATTTGCGCGTCTGTTCTTTCAGTTCGGCATACGACGGAATGACATACAAAATCGGCTGCATATCCGAATAATTGTAGTCTTGATTGATGACCGACTTTAGATCGAACGGACGCCGCTCGACGTTATCGGTGAAAGCGTTTTCGAGTTCGCCGAAGCTCGACAATAAACCCGCGCCGAACGCTTTAATTTCATCAACTTCCTGCACAAGACCGAATTCGACGGTGAACCAGTAAAGCCGTCCGAGTTCTTCTAATTGTTCGTCGGTTGCGATGCGCGCGCCGCGTCCGACGGTTTGCGAAAAATCGGCGAAATCAGGATTGGTAAAATTCGGAATGTGTCCGATTGCTTCGTGAACGATGTCGGGTTCGGGCGTGTATTCGGGGCGCGACGTGTGGCGAATATATTGCGTGCAGAGCATCGTGCGGTGTTCGAGCCAGCTTAGGAAACCGCGCGTCTCGACAAGTCCTTCAATCGGCGCGAGACGAAATCCGGTTAGTTCGCCAAGACGTTTGTTCATCTCCGATAACTGCGGAATGCGCTCGTTGCTGATGCCGAGTTTTCGTTTGGCTTCGAGATAAAAAGACGACGCGCGTTTTGCCTGAATTCCTTCGAGTTTCCCGGCGACGATTTGCCAGACTTTCTGCTCTTCGGGCGTATATTCGACATCGATGATTTTATGTTCCGGGTCTTCGCGGAACTTTTTAGAGAGCGAAGCGATATAATCGCGCCGCGTTCGATATTCCGTATCGTTCGCGCCCGGATGGTCGAGCGCTAAATTATTGATTTCGGCAAACTGCATATCCCGAAATTCGGGCATATCGTTCGGTTTTTCATTAAAAGCAGGCTCGTCAGTTGTCTTTGGCGCGCTTTGGTTTTGCATATCGGTTATCTCCTGTTTGTATATCGAGTGAAATTTGTCGGATGGATTATTATAATAGATTCGACAAGCGAAAAGAATAATAAAACTTTGTTTCTTACAAAATCTTATTATTAAAGGGTAATCGAGAAACAGCTTTGTAGAGTAAAAAAGGAGCTGGAAATAATTTCCGGCTCCTTTTAATATAAAATTCAAAATTCAATTACATCGCCAGACCGCCGTCCGCCTGAATTACTTGTCCGGTTATATAACGCGCCGCGTCCGACAGCATAAAGCAAACGATTTCAGCGACTTCCGCGACGTTTCCCAATCTTTTGAGCGGAATGTTTTCAAGGATTTTCGCGCGGTATTCTTCGTTCATCTCTGCCGCCATTTCAGTTTCAATCAAACCCAAAGCCAGCGCGTTGACCGTAATTTTGCGGCTCGCAACTTCCTTCGCCAGCGCTTTCGTCAATCCAATCATTCCCGCCTTCGACGCCGAGTAATTCGTCTGCCCGAGCATTCCGACAACGCCGGAAATCGAAGACATATTCAAAATCGCGCCGCCCGCGTCATTTTTCATCATCGGACGAAGAACGGCTTTCGAGAAATTCCAAGCGCCTTTCAAATTCGTGTCGATAACGCTGTCCCAATCGTCTTCCTTCATCCGCAAAATCAAAGTGTCGCGCGTGATTCCCGCATTGTTTATCAAAAAATCAACCGTCCCGAACTGCGCCGTCGTCTGCTTGACGAAATCGGCGGACGCTTCCGTATTCGCCACATCGCACTGCGCGGCGAAACATTTCACGCCTGAACTTTCAATTTCCGCTTTCAGCTTTTCAGCTTCGTCCGCGCTTTTCGCGTAATTAAAAGCGACATTCGCGCCGCGCTTCGCTAATTCAAGCGCAATCGCTTTTCCAATGCCGCGCGTCGCGCCCGTTACGATTGCCGATTTTCCCGTAAATTGTTTTTCGCTCAATTTTTCTACTCCAATGGTTTGTAAAATCTTTACCAAATACGCTCGATTTTATACGAATCAAAAGCCGCTTAATGCCGCTAAATTTCTCACGGCTGATATTCCTCGTCCAAAACAATTTCGTGATTCGCGCCGATTGTTCCCGTCGTTTCGATTGCCGTCAGCATAATTAAATTTCCTCAGGTTTTGATTTTACTATAAATTTTGACAAGTCCGAATCTCTGTTTTGGCAGACTGTCTCAAATCAATGTAGCAATAGGTTTCGCTCAATCAGTTTTGAATTTGAAATTGAAAGCGAAAAGTTGATTGTAAAACATTGCTCAAATCTGCTCTTTTGTTTTTACTGGTAAGCCAATTCTCTGCCGCAAAATATTAAACGCTTCGATAACAGCATTAGGAGTTTTTTCAGGTGTGCATTGTTTTACTAACTGAACTGCAAATTCCGGTTTTGGCGGTTTATATCTAACACTTGGGATTTGCTCTTTAACTAATTCCAGTAATAAATCTGAAAACTTTTTGTCCTCGCCGCGTAAAGAATCAAAATCGAACGCTTGCCAGTAACTTTTATCTCGATGCGGAAACATAATTTCAAGCGTTTGTTTTACTACGTCGTCGCAGAATGAATCTTCCAATTCACTTTGACCGACAAAAGTAATTTGATTTTTGATTATTGTATTTGCGTATTTTGAATTCTTTATGAATATTAGAATTAGAGTTTTTACCTTTGCAGTCCGAATCCAACACAATATGAACAGAATTTAATCGGTTTACCAAAAGCGTTTCAAGAATGCTTCGCCACGCGCTACAGCCGAACATATTTATCATTCTGATTCCGTCGCGCAACATTGAGCTTTCGTAGAACTGCTCGTAAAGAGCAGGTAAAATAACCGCTTCGGTTTCTCCTTCAACCAGCAAAAAGCCGCGTTCAAAATGTAAAGCCGTGTTTGATAATCCGACCGTTTGACCGATTTCGTGAAAAAAATTAACAACTTCTGTATCTGCCGAAGAAACGCTCATTCGTTTAGCGCTTCGATTTCCCGACTCGTTAGAATTAATAAAACAAATTGATTCCAGCGGCGCGCGGTCAATCATCGGAAATGAATGTGTGCTGATAAAACTTTGCGTTCGTGAGTTTTCTTCTTGAGAAATTTCTAAAATATTATCGAAAAATTCGCGCTGCGCTTTGTAATGCAAATTAACGTCAGGCTCATCATAAAGACGAATAATAGTGCGCGTGTCTTTGTCGTTTCTCGAATCAGATTCCCATTCGAGCAATCCCATCCACAACCGCCGTTTTGTTCCGTCGCCGAATTGGTCGAAATGTCTTTCTCCGTCGTCCAAATCAAGAATCAATGAATCCAATGTTACTGATTTTGAGAAATCAATTTCCGACTTAGCAATGAACCTTTTGAATTTAGGATTATGTTTTTTCAGCGTTCGGTTCGCCGCGACTATCTCCTTATTCAATTCGGCTTGGATTTTTACCTTGATTTTATCAAGACTTGCGAGAAGTTCTCGCATTTCGTCGTCAGCATTTTCGCGGCTAAGCATTCGTTTCGCGGTATCTCTTAATCGTTTTTCAATCAACCGATTCGGCGCGTCATAATCAGCCGCCGAAACAGAATCAACTTCCGGCAAAAAATCTTTGATTTTATTATATTCGGCTACTTCATCACGTTTTTTCTTTCCATTATCGGTCGAATTTGAGTAACGACGAAGAAGCAATTTTTCTTCAAAATCTTTCTTATTTGATGAAGTGGAAAGGAGAGCATTATTAACTCGATACAAAATTTCCGTCGCGTTCGGAGAATGTCTTTTGATAAGATGAAATTCTTTGTTTTCCGTGCCGGAACGATATTTACTCGGCAATTTATCGAAATCTTCAACTTCAAAAATCCCTTCGACTGAAACTTCCTTTTCAATTTTTCCGTCTTTGAGTTTTCGACAATCCGCTTCTTCGCAAACCGCATCATTCAAAAGCCATTTAATAGCATTAAGCAAAACAGTTTTTCCAGCATCGTTTTCGCCAATAAACACCGCTAATTTGCCAATGTCATTTATTACGAGTTCTTCATAACAACGAAAGTTTTTTAATTTTAATTCTTTGAGATACATAAAAATGTTTTGAGAAAGTTGAATTTTCAATTTTGTAAAGTAGAAATTTAATCATATACCGATTTGATCTTAAATTCACCCAAGTTTACTAATGCTTTGTTGCACGAAATAAATCGTTTGTATGTTGCTGGAATAATGGTCGGATCAAAAGACGAATTAGAAAGTTGAATCTTAATTTCTTCATTACAAGGAACATCGTTAAATTGAACTTCTGCAAATTTTTTATTTTTATTAAATGCATCAACACGACTTGTTATCTTACCTGCACTCGTATAAACAATTACCGGTAAACTTTGTCTGGTTCGTACCGTTCCATCATCTTCATAAAAAACTGCTTGTAAAATTACTTTAACGGTCTTTCTTTCGATTTCGTTTGAATTCGAGGAATTTCTGAGATTAATGTTACCGAGTGAATTCTCAGAAATTTTGTTATTGGCTTCGTTGGAGGGAACCGAAAGATTGTTTGCGCTCTGAATGCCTTGATTGTTTTCATTCGAGGCATAAATTTGATTTGCACCTAAATTACTTTGTTTTGATTGATTCGTCAAAACATAAATGCCCAAACCAATCGCGCCAACCAAAACTAATGCAAGCGTCGTATACATCCAAACATTAGAACTTTTACGCTTTTCACTTTGTCTGACATTCGGCGCAGACCGAATGACAGTTTCGTTTTCGTCCTGAGAGTTTTGAGCAAAATCCGGTGCGCCTTTTTGCGATTGCGGAATTTCCGACGCGGAAATAGTTTGGCGCGAATCGGATTGAATAAAATCAGCAACCGCTTCGCCGCGCAAGACTCGGCGCAAATCTTCGCGCATCGCGGCAGCCGAAGCGTAGCGATTTTCGGGTTGTTTCGCTAACGCTTTGGCAATCACGTTTTGCAGATTGTTTGGAATACCGGCGGGCAAAGGCTCGAATTCGCGCATCATTATCGCGGCAATCAGCGCGGACGGTTCTTTGTTTGGAAACGGCAACGTTCCGGTCAAAAACTGATACAAATTTACGCCGACCGACCAGACATCGGTTTGCACGCTTCGCTTGCCGTCGAAACCTTCGGGCGGCATATAGGCGAAAGTTCCCGAAACATTGCTGCTCTGGCTCGAAGCGGTGGTTCGCAGGGCGCGTGAAATGCCGAAATCCGCCAGACGCGGCGTGTCGCCTTGCAGCAGAATGTTCGCGGGTTTCAAATCGCGGTGAATAATGTTGCGGGAATGCAGAAATTGTAAGCCGTCAAGAATTTTCATCGTCGTCTCGACCGCTTTTTCAACCGACATTTTGCCGTGCGTTTTCAACCATTCGTCCAGAGAACCGTCGGGCGCGTATTCGCTGACGATGACGATTTGCCCGTCGTATTCGTCGGCGTCAATAATCGGCAGAATGTTCGGATGACCGCTCGCCTGTTCCCAGAGCTGCGCTTCCTGTTTGATTGTTTCAGGGTCAATCTGCTCGTCGTGCGGCAGTTTGACGGCGACTTTCGTCGTTACGAATTTCGATTTTCTTTCGGCAAGCCAAACTTCGCCGAAACCGCCGCGCCCGAGTTTGCGAATCAAAGTATAAAGTCCGATTTGTTGATTTTCGTGAAACATCGAATTTTTATTCTAAATTTTCTTCTTTAAATTCAACTCTGTCGTAAATCTCGCGCAAACTCAGTTCAATTTCAATCGAAACAATTCGCAAAACGTCGTCGATGCCGTCCGCCGCGTCGTGCGTCCAGCGTCCGTCGGGTTGTTTTTCGTGATGCTCGATAAAGGGCGCGTCCTGGTAAATCAGAATATAATCGCTCAGACTCGACAGCTCTTTGCGGCAGCGAAAAAACTTTTTCGTCTGGTCGTAACGCTCGGTCGAAGGCGAGAGAACTTCGATAATGACTTTCGGGTTGAGTAAAACGTCTCGTTGTTTATCGTGAAAAACCGGCTCGCCGCAAACAATCGTTAAATCGGGATACGCATACATTCCTTTGCTTTCGGCACGGACTTTCATATTCGGCGAAAGTGCCTGGCAGGATGTGCCTTTAAGTTTTAAGCTCACTTCTCGCGCTAAGTTTATGCAAATCTGGCTGTGCGAAAGGCTTTCGCCCGCCATCGCGTAAATCGTTCCGTCAACAAATTCGTGACGCGTTTGCGCCCGGCGTTCGAGTTCGAGATATTCTTCGGGCGAATATAGTTTTTTTTGCTGCGCGAGTTCCATAATTTACTACCTCAAAATTATTTTGCGCGAAGGTTTTAACCGTTCAAAGCGTTTCGCTGAATCTCGAAAAGTTCCTTCACGCCTTTTTCGGCGAGTTCGAGCATTTGGTTCATCTGCCCGCGGTCGAACGGTTCGCGTTCCGCCGTGCCTTGGATTTCGATGAATTTTCCGCTGCCCGTGCAGACGATGTTCATATCGACTTCGGCGGCGGAATCTTCGGTGTAGCACAAATCTAAAATCGCAGTGCTTTCGACGATACCGACGCTGACGGCGGCGACTTCGCTGATGAGCGGCGATTTTTTAACCGTTCCCTTACTCAAAAGTTTTTTGCAGGCGAGAGCGAGCGCGACGTAAGCGCCCGTTATCGACGCGGTGCGTGTGCCGCCGTCGGCTTGAATAACGTCGCAGTCGAGGAAAATCTGGCGTTCGCCCAGAGCTTTTAAATCGACGACGGTGCGCAAACTTCGCCCGATAAGCCGCTGGATTTCCTGCGTTCTGCCCGACGGTCGCTGTGTTTCGCGGTTCGTTCGGGTGTGCGTGGCGCGCGGCAGCATCGCGTATTCAGCCGTTACCCAGCCGCTTCCCTTGTGGCGCAGAAACGGCGGAACGCGTTCTTCGACGCTCGCCGTGCAGATAACTTTCGTGCCGCCGACTTCGATGAGCGCCGAGCCTTCGGCGTATGGCGAAACGTTCGGCGTGATGCGCGTGTTTCTTAACTGGTCAAATGTTCTGTTGTCTGTTCGTATCATATAAAAAGTGAAAAAGGTGAAAAGGTGAAAAAGTAAATAATGAAAATAATAAAAGCGAAATACCGCCGCGATGATTACGACGAGAGACTTTTTCACTTTTTCACTTTTTCACCTTTCCCATCCTTTAATTTATCTAATCCAAAAACTTCGATTGCTTCTAATTTAGCGGGCTTCGCGCCCAGAAATCTTTCGGCGACGCGGGCGAATCTATCGGCGGCGTCCGTTACGTAAAAATGGTCTAAATCGTCGCACAAAGTTCGCTTCTCCATCCTTTGAAGCGGTTTGTCGTTTGCCAGATTTTTTTCGTTTAATAATCGTTCGACCGCTTCGGCGCACGCTTCGCCCGAATCGACGAGCATAACATTTTTTCCGACTGTCGTCTGAATCACGTCGCGCAGAATCGGGTAATGCGTGCAGCCCAAAACGAGCGCGTCAACGTTTTTTTCGATTGTTTTTTCGAGATATTTGCGGGCGATTGAAACGGTTTCCGGCTCGTCTGTCCAGCCTTCTTCAGCGAGCGAAACGAACAGCGGACACGCCGTTTCGACGATTTCGGCGTTCGGCGCGGCTTTTTTAATCGCTTCGGAATAAGCGCGGCTCTGCACGGTCGCTTCGGTGGCGATGACGCCGATTCGCGGATTCGATTTATTTCTCGTCAGCGCGACGGCTTTTTCCGCGCCGGGTTCGATGACGCCGATTGTCTCGATGCCGATTTGCTCCCGTATTTTCGGAAGCGCCAGCGCCGACGCCGTGTTGCAGGCGACAACCAGAAGTTTTATGCCGCGTGTCGCTAGAAACTGCGCGTTTTCTATCGCATAGCGTTCGACCGTAGCGAGCGATTTCGTGCCGTACGGAACACGCGCCGTGTCGCCGAGATAAACGAAACGTTCGTTCGGCAGTTGTTTATGAAGAGCGCGATAGACGGTCAAACCGCCGACGCCCGAATCGAAGATTCCGATTGGCTGATTTTTCATAACTGATAGGTGAAAGCAGGTGACAGGTGATAACTGATAACTGATAACTGATAAGTTGAGAAAGAAATTCTTTGCTTTTACTTATCAGTTATCACTTATCAGTTATCACTTATTCTTCCATTTGCAGTCGTCCGGTCAAACTGGCGATGACGGTTGCCAGTTCGTCCAAATCAACCGGCTTTGAAACGTGGTTTTGATAACCGGCGGACAGGGCGCGCATTCTGTCCTGCGCGCGCGTAAAAGCAGTCAGCGCGACGGCGGGAACGTTTCTGCGCTGCGGGTCGGCAAGAGCGCGGACTTTGCGAATCAGCGTATAGCCGTCTTCGTCCGGCATTCCGATGTCGGAAACCAAAACGTCCGGGTTTTTGGCTTCCAGAACCTGCAATGCTTCGCTCGCCGATGCTGCCGTTTCGACCGTCGCGCCGTGAAAGGTCAGTGCCTGGACAAGCAGTTGGCGCGTATCTTTTTCGTCGTCAACCACGAGAATCAAAAGCCCGTCGAGCTTAATTTTTTCCGACGTCTCGATTGCTTCCTGCGAGAAATCTCCGACCGCGCCGGATTTGTCATTTTCGGAAACCGAAGACAGTATCGGCAGGCGCACGATAAAGGTCGAGCCTTTGTTTTCGCCGCCGCTTTCGACGAGAACCGTGCCGCCGTGCATCTCGGTGATATGCCGAACGATTGCCAGACCTAACCCCAGACCGCCGAATTTCCTGATGCTCGACGTATCAGCCTGGCGGAAACGGTCGAAGACGTGCGGCAGAAATTCGTCTTTGATGCCGACGCCGGTATCGGTTACTCCGATTTCCGTGTAATCGCCGCGCCGCTCGATGCCAACGCTGACTTCGCCGCCGTTGGGCGTAAATTTTATGGCGTTCGAGAGTAGATTCCAGATAACCTGCTGAAGCCGGTTCGGGTCGCCCGCGATGTGCGACACGTCGGGCGTTTCCTTTATTTCGAGTTTGATGTTTTTGGCTTCCGCCGCCGGACGCACTGTTTCTAAAGCCGATTCGACGACGTTCACCGGCTTGACGGTTATTATTTCGAGCCGGAGTTTGCCGGAGATGATGCGCGAAACGTCGAGTAAATCTTCGATAAGACGATTCTGCGCTTCGGCGTTTCTGACAATCGTTCCGACGGCTTTCTGAGTGGTCGGCTCGTCGAGCTTGCCTTTTTCCATCAGCCGTCCCCAACCTAAAATCGAGTTGAGCGGCGCGCGGAGTTCGTGCGAAACGGTTGCGAGAAATTCGTCGCGCATACGATTGGCGATTTCGGCGTCGCGGCGGGCGGTTTGCTCGCGCCTGAGCAATACTTCGCGCTCGCGCTCGGCTTCGCGCCGCTCGGTTATGTCGCGCGCGGTCGCAATCAGGCGGTTCGGTTTTCCGCCCGCGTCGAAAACCGGCGCGACCGTAACGTCCCAGTATTTCAACGTTCCTTTAGCCGTCCGGCAAAAACCTTCAAAATGCGCGGTTCCGCCTTTCGCCGCCGTCTGAACCGCTTGATACGCCAATTCGTTTTCGTCGCCGTCCCACAAATCAGTCCATTGTTTTCCGGCAAAATCCGCGAAATCGTCGATTTCCATCACGCATAAGCCGTTCGTATTCATCGCGTCAAGCGTGCCGTCGAGTTCGAGAACCTTAACGCAGTCCGGGCTGTTTTCAAAAATGCTGCGGTTAAACTGCTCGCTGTTTTTCAATTCGATTTCCGCGTTTTTGCGGTCGGTTATATCGATGTGAGAAATAACCGCGCCGCCCTGCTCGCCGCGCATCGCGCTGACCTGAAGGATAAACCAGCGTTCCGCGCCCGGCGAATGACACGGATATTCATAGGCGAATCCGGTTTTTTCGCCCCTTAAAACGGCTTGCAGATTCTCCAGAACCTCTTTCGTCCCTTCTTCAGAGTCCAGCCCGCTGCGGCAGACTTTTATGTAATTCTGCCCGACGCCGGTCGAGCCGATTTGTTCTTCCAGACAATTCGACCGCGCGAAATTCCGCCACGCTTCGTTGACGGCGGTTATAACGCCGTCTTTATCGATGACGGCGATGTGCGCCGGGAGCGAATCGAGAACGGCGCGGTTGAAAAATTCGCTCTCGCGCAAAACCATCTCGCCGCGTTTATGTTCGGTAACGTCGCGGCAGTGTCCGACGATATGGATAATCTCGCCGTTTTCGTCCAGCAGCGGCTGACCGTGGCATTGATTCCAGCGCACCGCGCCGTCCGGCATATTAACGCGGAATTCGGCGTTGAAATTGGCGCGCTCCAAAACCGATTTCTGAAACAACTGTTCGATGTTCGCAAAATCTTCGGCGTGAATGCGGCTGAACGCTTTTTCGCCCGAACCGTCGAACTCGCCGGGCGCGAGTCCGAACAGCGCGAGACTGCGCTCGTCTATTTCGGCTTTATTATTTTTCGGGTCTAAAATCCACGTTCCCAGACTTCCGGCTTCGAGCGCGATGCGGCGGCGGCGCTCCGACTGCTCGCGGTGCTTTATCTGTTCTTTTAATTCGGCGTTTTTCCCCGTCAACTCCAGCGTCCTGCCGTCGACGCGTTTTTCCAAATCCTTATTTACAGTGTGCAGTTCATCCTGCGCCCGGCGACGTTTGCGGACTTCGCGAAAAATCGCCCAGTTTGCCAAACCGATAGAGAGAATTCCCGCGCCGGTTCCGAAAAACAGAAAAAATATCGTGTTGGCGATGTTTTTATTTAAATCCGCCTCGCGCTCGCGCAAAAGCGTTTGTTCTTCGTTCCGCATCTTCTCGCCGGAGACGCGCATCGCGTCCATTATTTCTCTGCCCTGCCCCGAATCGATAAGCCGCCGCGCCGCGTCGATTCCCTGATTTTGTCCGGTGTCAATCAGCATTCCGCTGAAGGCGTTTTTTTCGTTGACGGCTCTTTCCAGATTATCGAGTTCCGCAGTCTGCTTCGGATTATCGGAAACCAGCGTGTGCAGAGCGGTTAAATTCCGAGTGGTTTTCGCGGCGTTTTCTTTGCTCGCCGCCAGAAATTCGTCGTTGCCGGTAATGATAAATCCGCGCCCGCCGCTTTCCGCTTCAATCGCCAGCTTCAGCGTATCTTCGAGCTGGAGCAGAACTTCGCGCGTGCGGCTTTCCATTTTTATCGCCTCGCCGAGCGCCCGCGCGTTCCGGTATGTGAAAAAACCGATTACCAGCAGCAGCACAAAGGCGCAGACGAAGGCGAGCTGGATTTGTCTCTCAAGAACTAATTTCATAACACTTTAAGGCTTTTAACACGAAATCGTTTTCGTCGCCGGTCGGCGGAAAATAATTTTATTTCTGCATTGAAAATTAACGCCGGTGATTATTCGCTGCCGGTTACGCGTTCCTTTAGACACGCGGGTTTCATAATTGATAATTCGCCCCTGTCTGTCTATTTTCAATTATCGATTGTTCGTTTTCAATCGTTTTCTCGAATATTCTCCGATAAACCGGCAAATCTTTTTCCTCGACCGCCGTTTCCCTTTCGGTTTTAACGGGAAAAGGATTTTCGGCGGTTTCGATTTCGCGCAAACCGTTGTTTTCCCTGAAAACGGCAAACATTTCTTCCGCCAGAAAATCAACGTCGGTCTGAACAAATATTCTGCCCGCCGCCCGCAAATGCGCGACGACGGTTTCGACTATTTTTTCATTAACCATCCGCCGCTTGGCGTGTTTTTTCTTATACCACGGGTCGGGAAACTGAACGGTTACGCGGTCTAAAACATCGTCCGGCAGATTCGTCAGAAAAATGTCGAGCGCGTGGCTGGCGTTGCAGAACGCGTAATGCAGATTGGTTAAATTCTGCTCGCGCGCGAGACGATTCGCTTCCGCGACGAGCGGCTCGCGGATTTCGACGCCGAGAAAATTACGATTCGGCTCCGTTTGCGCCATTTTCAGCAGAAAACGCCCGCGCGCGCAGCCGATGTCGAGATGCAGCGGCAAATCGGGACGGGCGAAAACCTTGCCGATTTCAAACGGCTGCGGCGCGAAACGGTAAAACGGCGCGAGCGGATTGACGTGCTGATGAATTCGGACTCTTGCCATATTCTGCTTTGGGTTAAATTTATAAGCGGATTGTCTTCGTGATGAGCAAAATGCTTAAAATGCAGGTAAAGACGAAAATTCCCAGCGAAATTAAACCGAAAATTTCCGCCGCCGTTCCGATAGAGCGCGGATTTTCGTGCAAATTCCGCGGCACTTGAAAGAATCCGTAGACCGCGCCGGTCAGCAAACCGCCTAAATGAGCGAAATTATCGATAATCTGATAAGCGATGACGCCGAAAGCGGCGATAAACCCGATGTTTATCAGCATACTTTTCAGAAAATCCGGCGGCAGCTGACGTTTGCGCCGATAACCGAAAATCGCCAGATAACCGATTAAACCCATAATTCCGCCGGACGCGCCGATAGACCACACGTCCGGCATAAAAAACAGGCTTAAAACGCCGCCGCCGATTATCGAGAGCAGAAAAACCGTCGCCAGATGCGCGCGGTTGGAAAGCGATTCGATTAAACCGCCGAATCCGTAAAGCGCCTGCGCGTTAAAAAAAAGATGAACGGGGAAAATGCCGTGCAGAGTCGCCGACGTTAAAATCCGCCAGTATTCGCCTTGCCAGACAAGCGGTTTAATCAAGCCGGCAGCTTCCGCCGATTTTTCGCCCAACTCGAAAACCGATTCGACGCGCTCGGCGAAAAGCTGGAAAATCGTAACGACGAGGAGACAGCCGACTAAAATATAAGAAAAATACGGTTTCGTATCCTGCGCCTCGCGCAGAAACTCAATCGCTTCAGGCGACGGAATCAAATCTTTAAGCGATAGATTACGAGCGTAAAAAATCCCCCAAACGCCGCCGACCAAGCCGAACAAACCGAAAATAAAAGAGATGCTTTGAAATAAATCAGCCGCCGAAGCAATTCCCGAAACGAGCCGAATCAAATGAAACGCCATTATCAGCAAACCGCCGCCGAGAAACCAAAACGCCCGCCGCCGTATCGTCCGTTTCCGCTCCGCCAGATATTCTTCCGGCGTCAGATTCGGTTCTTCTTCCTCAGATTTTTCGTATTGGAGGGACATATATCAATCGTCAAAATTAAAGATTGCGCCTGTTAATAATTGTAGTTTAATCCGGTTTGAAACGAAAATACCGCCGATTATTTTCCGAATCGACATTCTCAGATTATCGGTTGACGATTCGCCGCCAATAGTTTTATTATTCATTATTCACGCCGGGGTGGCGAAATTGGTATACGCACCAGACTCAAAATCTGGCAGAAGCAATTCTATGTCGGTTCGACTCCGACCCTCGGCAATCTTTTAACCTTTTTTAACTCCTTTATTTTCAACTAAATAGCCTATTTTCAAACACTTAGATGTTACAACATTGTTTTACACTCCGCACATAAATCGCACTTTTCGCACCCTTTATGGATAAAAAGTGGATAGTTTTGGAGCAAGGTTTCGACTTCGTTTAATTTTACATAATTTTAGCGAACTAATTATCTTGCCCCTTCAGAAAACACGAACAAAACCTTTAGTTTAATTTGATTTTAGACGGAGACGTCGCCCTTGTTTATTGAATGCTGATTTTAGCAGACGAATCTTTTATAGAAAACGATAAACAAAACTGTCCGTTTAACGCGGACAGTTTTTCGCAGCGTTTATCACGGGATTGATGGCAACTATAAATTATTCGTTATTCAGGACAGTAAAGAAATTAGGAGTTACGCAGTTGAACAGTTATTTGATAAAAATAAAGAATGAATCCACCAAAAGTAACTGCTGAAGATTACATTAACTTTATCATCGCCACGCCGCGCGACGTAACGGCAACCGAAGCCGAGCGTGTTCAGCCGGAGAGCAAAGACGCTCCCGCGCACGACGATTTTACTGGCTTGCTGGCGCGCCTTGAACCCGACGCGGAAACCCTGTGAGAAGAAGCCAAAACGCAGATTGATTTGGAACGCGGCATTCTGGTTCTTGATGATTCGACGCTTGAGAAGCCGTATTCGGAATTCAACGCCCTTGTTTACCGGCACTGGTCGGGCAAGCAAAAAGCGGTGGTCTCCGGCATCAATCTGATTACTTTGCTCTGGAGCGACGGGACACGGTGCGTCCCAATTGACTATCGCGTGTTTGATAAAGACCGTGACGGTAAAACAAAGAACGACCATTTCGCCGAAATGCTGCTTGAGGCTTCCGAGCGCGGATTTAACCCGGAACTTGTTTGTTTCGACAGTGGGTATGGGTCGGTCGAGAATCTCAAATTGGTTCGCCTCTCTCGTGGCATTTTTTGACGCGCCTGAAGTCGAACCGGCAAATCAACGTCAACCGAAGCGGTTTGCAAGCGGTCTCCGAAGCCGGATTGTGCGGCGGCGATGGAACAGTGGTGTGGCTCAAAGGGTTTGGAGAAATCAAAGTATTCCGTGTTCGCGCTACAGACGGCACGGCGGAATATTGGGCGACGAGCATCCAAAAGATGAGCGAAGCGGAACGGGAAACGCAAGCCAAAAGCGCGTGGCGCATTGAGATGTATCATCGCGCCCTTAAACAACAATGTTTGATTGAACGCGCCCAATGCCGTCGGTTGCGCCCGGTGTTGAATCATATCGGGCTGTGTATCAGAGCGTTTGTGCGGCTGGAGAGTCATTGTTATCGAGAAAAAATGAGTTGGATGCAAGCAAAAACCAGTATTATTCGAGATGCTGTTCGAGCATATCTGTCGAATCCGCGTTATTTGCTTCTTCCAACTGCGTAAATTCTAACATTTATGCAAACAATACTTTTTTCAACAGTGTTTCTATAGCATTTAATAGTTCAAGAATGGTTGAAGTATTGCTATTACTATTCGTACTACTTGCGTTTACATTTCTTCAATTTTCAAGAGGCATAACATTAGAAACATAGTTTCGCATTAACTGTTTCATTGTTGACTATTTTGACAAGTTTCCCCCCCTTATCAACTTAAAATTTTTCCTCTCCGCAAAATAATAATTGTCAGACTTTAAAGTTCATATTTAATGCTTATAATCTTTCTACATTTTTATATCTTAAAAGTGTATTTTTGGTATTTAATAAGTAAAAATTAATATCTTAGAATCTTTTAATAATCAACTTATTGAAAAACAATCTTGGTGCCAAGTATTCAAAAGACGTGCGGGTTCAATAAAGAACACTTTGAAGATTCTCTGAATGAAGAAGGTTTTGAAGTTTTAATGTAGGATTTTCGACAAATATCTATCAAACAATGAATGAAAATGACAAGGATACAAAACTAGATGGCAGCTCGTTGAGAAAATTCAATAACGAGATAAGTGAAGATTCTTTATTTACTGAAAATATAGAACAGACTGACCAAAATATCATTGAAAAAATTTACATTCCTGTTGCTTGCCGGGAAATTTCAATTTATCAATTTGAATTGTCAGTTCGTCTCGAAAATGTCCTGCAACTTTTAAACATCAAGTCATTGGGTGATTTGCACCAAACACCTTTTCTTGAAATTGAGCAAGTTCGTAACTGCGGACGAAGAACCGTTAACGAATTGCGGAAATTAATCGGAAA
>JBBPXZ010000004.1:0-23880 GCA_038200355.1 Pyrinomonadales bacterium
GCGATTTTATTCTGTCAAGATGCCGCTCGTCTTTTATTCGATTTCCGTCTTTATCAACGTAATAAAAACCGCTCGCTTTTCCGCCCTTTCGCCGAAACCATTTTGCCCGGTTTCCTTTTTCAATAATTTCTCTGGATTTCGCCGTATCAAAAATCGGTCTGTTTTTTGTCATTGCATAACCCTTTTTCGCTTCTTTTTTAAAGATATAGATTATTGTTTCGGATAACAAGCAAATTATTTTTTACTAAATTCTAAATCATTTAGACTAAACAACTTACGGAAGCATAAAGATTGGAAATAATCTCTCGTTCAAGCAACTTGTTTCACAGATGAAACATCTAATTTGACGTTTAAGAGAGGTATAAAATTATGTCTAAAAATATGAACGGAAATTTGTTTGAAGTCGAAGCGGCGGAAATTATTCAAAGCAAGAAAGCGATGATTTTGTCTCTCTATAATTTGGGAACAAAGGAAATCGAAGCGATTGCGGCAATCTCCGGCGCAAAGCCGAGTTATGTCGGTTCGGTGTTGCAGAAGGAAGGTTTAATCGACAATTATTTCGACCTTTACACGTCGAACGCGCATCCGCGAAACATTTATTCCAAGTATTTTCAGGGGAAACTCGGATTTAAAGATGCTTTTACGGCGCGTCGAAGTGTGCAGAATCTCGAAGATTCCTACAATCATTTCGCCGATACGCAAGACCGCGCCGGACAGCATCACGCGCTTGAAATGGCTTTGACGATGCTCGACCGCGCGCGCTGGACAGGAAAACTCGATGAAGCGGAAATTTATCGGCGCTGGCTGGTTAATAAATTAAGCGCGCCTTTAACTAAAGTTGCCGATACGAAAACGCAGCTTAAACAAGTCGAAAACGTCAAAGAATCAAACGATGAAACGGCTCAATTGAAACGCGCGGCGTAAAAATCAGTCGGAGCGCGGGCATCCTGCCCGCAAAGATTGCGCGAGCAATCTAAAAACGCCCGATAAAATTCGAGGCACAGTTTAATCAGCGGTTTGTTCTCGCTTTCGCGCTCAATGCGGGCAGGATGCCCACGCTACCAATATTAAAAAGAGGTTTTTTACAAAATGGCATTAGAATTAGTTGAAAGTCCGGTGCGGCAAAGCGGTTTAATCGTCGGGCAGGCGACGCTCGAAGACGTGTCAACAGAACAAAATTTGCGCCCGAAACGGTTGGACGAATATATCGGACAAACGAAAATCGTCAATAATTTACGAATCTTTTTGAAAGCCGCGCTGCGGCGAAGCGAAGCGCTCGACCACGTTCTTTTATTCGGACCTCCGGGATTGGGAAAAACGAGTCTGGCGATAATTTTAGCCAACGAATTAGGCGCGAATCTGAAAACGGTTCACGCGCCATCGGTTGAAAAGTCGGGCGATTTAGCGGCGATTCTGACGAATCTCGAAGACGGCGACGTGCTTTTTATTGACGAAATTCATCGCCTGAAGCCGCAGATTGAAGAAATTCTGTATCCGGCGATGGAAGATTACAGCCTCGATTTGATGATAGGCGAAGGCGCGGCGGCGCGTTCGATAAAAATCGAGCTGCCGAAATTTACATTAGTAGGTGCGACGACACGCGCCGGAATGGTTTCCGCGCCATTGAGAAGTCGTTTCGGCATCGTCAATCATCTGGATTTTTACACGCGTAAAGATTTGGAAATTATCGTTCATCGTTCATCTGAAATTCTCGGCGTCGAAATCGAAGCGACCGG
Organism: Pyrinomonadales bacterium; assembly: GCA_038200355.1. Taxonomy (GTDB): domain Bacteria; phylum Acidobacteriota; class Blastocatellia; order Pyrinomonadales; family Pyrinomonadaceae. The sequence continues at coordinate 1,737 of JBBPXZ010000004.1, forward strand.
CGCGAACGAATTAGCCAGACGCTCGCGCGGAACTCCGCGAATTGCCAATCGCCTGCTGCGCCGTGTTCGTGATTACGCAGAAATTTTAGGCGACGGACGAATCACGGGCGCGATTACTCAAAGAGGTTTGGACGAAATGGAAGTTGACCGTTTCGGACTCGATGAAGTCGATAGAAAACTGCTGTTATCGATAATCGAAAAATTCGACGGCGGTCCGGTCGGCGTCGGAACGATTTCCGCTTCAATAAGCGAAGACCGCGAATCGATTGAAGAAGTCATCGAGCCGTATTTAATTCAAATCGGATTTCTAAACCGCACACCGCGCGGCAGAATTGTAACCGACGCCGGTTATCGACATTTCGGTTTTGAGCCGCCGGTTTCTGAACAGTTAAAAGCGGCAAGCTAAATCGTTAAAGAAAAAGGACGCAAATCAAATTTGATTTGCGTCCTTTTTCTTTTTTTTCCCTTCTAAGTTATTGAATCGGATTACCTTCGGTGTCGAGAATAACAATCGGATATTCGAGTTTTTTAAGTCCCGGTTCGATTACTTTTCTGTCGCCGACGATGACGATTGCCAGTTTGTCGGGCGTCAGATATTTATTCGCCACGCGATTTACATCAGCGAGCGTTACGGCGTTGATTTTGGAAATAAAATCGTTGAAATACGTATCGGGCAAATCATAGACAACCAGATTTGAAAGCTGACCGGAAATTTGTCCGACGGTTTCAAAGCCGCGCGGGTAGCCGCGAATAATACGCTGTTTGTTCGATTCGAGTTCCTGCGGCGTGATTGGAATTTCGCCGCGAATGCCTTTTATTTCCTTGATAAATTCCATTACGGATTCTTTCGTAACGGCGGTTTGCACGTCGGCAGAAGCCGTAAACGGTCCCGCGCCGCGTCGATATACGAAGTTTGAACGAGCGCCGTAAGTGTAGCCTTTGCCTTCGCGCAGATTCATATCGAGACGCGAGAACGAACCGCCGAGCGTTGAATTCAAAACTTGCAGCGGAAAATAATCCGGGCTGTCGCGGGGAACACCGATTTGACCGATTGAAACAACCGACTGTGCCGAATTCGGGCGGTCAACCAGATAAATTCCGGCTTTTTGGAGCGGCATCGCTTCCGGCAGTTTGCCAGTCGGAATCTCACCCGGTTTCCAGTTTGCGAACGCTTTTTCTAATTTCGGCATCAGCGTTTTTGTATCAACGTCGCCGACGACGATTAAAACCGCGTTGTTCGGGCGGAAAGTCGATTCATACGATTTGACCAAATCTGCGCGGGAAATTCCTTTAATGGAAACTTCGTCGCCCGAAAGCTGTCTGCCGTATGGATGATTTTTGCCGTAAAGAACGCGGTCGTAGACCGTTCCGGCAATGATGTTCGGATTTGAACGGCGCTGGATAAACGAGCCTAAAGCGCGTTTGCGAACCGATTCGAGTTCGGTTTCCGGGAAAATCGGATTGACGATAACGTCCGCGTAAATGTCGAGCGCCGGGTCGAGATTTCTTCTCAAAACGGACATCGAAACGTTGCTCGAATCCCAGCCTGAACCCGCGCCGACAGACGCGCCGATTGCCTGTAATGAATTTGCAATATCGAGCGCCGAACGAGTTTTCGTGCCGTCGTCGAGCAATGTTGCCGTCAGCGAAGACACGCCCGATTTATCAGCTGCTTCAAAAGTTCCGCCGGTTTTGAAAACCATATTCATCGACACAATCGGCAGTTCCGTCTGGCGAACCGTCCAAACCTCTAAACCGTTTGAAAGTTTCGTCTTCTCAATCGGCGGCAGGCTGAATTTCGGGTCTGCTCCGGCTTTCGGCAGTTTTGCTGTGTCGGGCGTCGATTTCTTTTTATCGTCGGTTGTAACCGAAGTCGGTTTGTTAGCGGCGGCGTTCATCATTCCGCGTCCGCCTTTGCCCGGAACGAAAGTCATAACAAGGCGATTAGCGGTTAAATAAGTATTGGCGACGCGCGAGATGTCGGCGGGCGTAACTCGCCGGTAATCGTCCAATTGTTTTTGAAAAAGGTCTGGTTTGCCGTAAAAAATCGCGTTGCTGTTGAGCGCGTCGGCTTTGCCGAGAACGGTTTGAAGACCGAAAATTGTGCCGGTTTCGATTTGATTCAATGCGCGGGCGAGTTCGGCGGCGGTCGGCGCTGTTTGTTTAATGCGTTCGAGTTCGATGTTGATTTCCTTTTCGATTTCTTCAAGCGATTTGCCCTGCCGTGCCAGCGCCGTAACCTGAAATGTTCCGGCAACTTCACGCGTTCCGTTGCCGCCGCCGATTTGCTGAACTAATTCTTTACCGTATTGCAGATTGCTTTGCAGACGCGAGCCGCGCCCGTCGGAGAGAATCGAGCCGAGCATATCGAGCGCGGCTTCGTCTTTGTCGCCCTGCCGGACGCTGTGCCAGACCATCGAAATGCGCGGCAGCGGCGCGAGCGGGTCTTCAACCGAAACGCGAGTTTCTTTTTCCAATTTCGGCATCGCCGGATTCGGACGCGTAATTTCCGCGCCTTTGGCAATCGAACCGAAATATTTTTCCGTCCACGCTTTCGCCTGTTTCGGGTCGAAATCTCCGGCGATAACTAAAGACGCGTTGTTCGGGACATAATATTGACGGAAAAATCCTTTCACGTCTTCGAGCGACGCGGCGCTCAAGTCGTCGAGCGAGCCGATGACCGACCAGTTATACGGATGACCTTTCGGAAACATAATCTCGCCGATGCGTTCTCCGGCTTGTCCGTAAGGCTGATTGTCAACTCGCTGGCGGCGCTCGTTTTTAACGACATCGCGCTGGTTGTTGAGTTTCTCCATCGTCATCGCTTCGAGCAGTCCGCCCATTCGGTCGGCTTCCATATAAAGCGCGAGTTCGAGGAAATTCGACGGCACGACTTCGTAATAATTCGTGCGGTCTGAAGTTGTCGAGCCGTTAATGTTCGCGCCCGCTTCCTGAAGCGGCGTAAAATAATCGGCGTCGTAGTTTTTCGAGCCTTGAAACATCATATGCTCGAACAGATGAGCAAATCCGGTGCGCCCGTCGGCTTCGTTTTTCGAGCCGACGTGATACCAGACGTTGACGGCGACAATCGGCGTCGATTTGTCTTCGTGCAGAATCACGCGCAAGCCGTTTTTCAGACGAAATTCTTCGTGTTTAATCGGCGGCAGTTTTTCGCCTTTTTGCGCCGTAGCTATCGTTGTCATAAGTGAAACAAGGACAAACAGAGTAGAAAATAGCCTCTTGAAATTCATTGCAGACTCCTTTTTTTAGTTGTTTATTTCAGGGAAATTTTGAAATGCACATTTTTTGTTTGAATTTTATCTAATTGTAGATTTTGTTGATACGCAAAGCAATCAAAAAAGGTTTTGAAGCGACGGAAAATTGAAAATGGATAATTAAAGCCGGATTGTTCATTACCCGTTTTCAATTTTCCATTAGTTTCGTTTGCGGAATCAAAGATTAAAAATTAAATTTTGGAAATGGATGATTTAAAAACATTTCTTGCCGGTTCCGCGAAATTCGTTGACGAGAAACTCGACGAGCTTGTGCCGGCGGCGCAAACCGAGCCGGCGAAACTTCACGCGGCGGTTCGATGGAGCTTGTTTGCGGGCGGCAAGCGGTTTCGTCCGGCGCTTGTTTTTGCGATTGGGAAAACTTTCGGCGCGGATGAGAAAAAACTTTCGAGAACGGCGTCGGCAATCGAAATGATTCACACGTATTCTTTGATTCACGACGATTTGCCCGCGATGGATAATGACGATTTGCGGCGCGGGCGCGCGACGTGTCATAAAAAATTCGGCGAAGCGGCGGCGATTCTGGCAGGCGACGCGCTGCAGACGCTGGCGTTTCAGGCGATTGCCGAAGACGAAAATTTGAGCGCGGAAATTCGCGTTAAATTAATATCGGAATTGGCGCGCGCGTCGGGAACGCCGTTTGGAATGGTCGCCGGACAACAGCTTGATTTGGACGGCGAAGGGAAAATTTTTTCAATCGAAGCGCTGGAAAAAATCCACAACAGCAAAACCGGCGCGATAATCGGCGCGGCGGCGTGCGCCGGCGCAATCGTCGCCGAAGCGGGCGAGCGCGAACTCGAAGCCGTTTCAAATTACGCCGCGCGGCTCGGTTTGCTGTTTCAAATCACCGACGACCTTCTCGACGTTACGCAGACGACCGAAGTTTTGGGCAAAACGGCGGGCAAAGACGAAGCGGCGGCGAAAGCGACTTATCCGAATTTTTACGGCATTGGAGAAACGCGAAAGCTCGCCGAAAACATTTGCGCCGAAGCGAACGAATCATTAAAAAACATCGACGAAAATACCGATTTGTTAAGCGCGCTCGCGAATTTTATTTTGAATCGCGACAAATAACCGTAATAGGACTTTCTCACTTTTTGCAGAAGTCCGCACGAAGTAAGGGCGCAGCAGTGAAGCAGACACACTTGACGAAGTGCGTGTTTCCGCATTTTGAGAAAGTCCTGCGTAATTTGATACGACGGGCAGGGAGAAGCCGTCTCGCTTACAAAATTTTATGTTGAATTTTTTACTCTAAAGTCTGTTATAATCGAAAAGACGCGCAAATCGAGCCGTCATTCCTTTTCTTTTCCTTCCTCGAATATTCAAAAGAAGTTCAAATGAATTCGCTTTCAATAAATCCGCAGAAAATTTGGCAGCCCGCTTTAATCGCGACGGCGCTGGCGTTTTTGTATGCGAGTGTTTTGGCGAAACTCGGTTTCGATTGGTGGACGGACGAAAATTATTCGCACGGCTTGCTCGTTCCGTTCGTTATCGGTTTCATTGTCTGGACGGAATTGGGCGCGCTGAAAAAAGCTGCCGGAAAACCGCAGATTTTACCCGGCGGCGCGCTTGTTTTGCTCGCGCTTCTGATGTTTTCGGGCGGAAGTCTCGGCGCGGAATTATTTACGCAGCGGATTTCTCTGTTCGTAATGCTTGCCGGAATCGTCGTTTATTTTTTCGGCGCGCGCATTTTGAAATCGCTCGCCGTTCCTTTTTTACTACTGCTTTTAGCGATTCCGATTCCGCAGATTATTTTTAATAAAATCGCGTTTCCGCTTCAGATTTGGGCTTCGCAGTGGGCGGTCTGGGGAATCAGATTGTTTGAAGTGCCGACCGTGAGAAAGGGAAACGTCTTTGAAATTCTGCCGCGCGGCGCGACGCAGGTAATTGCGCTTGAAGTAGTCGAAGCGTGCAGCGGCATTCGGTCTTTAATGACATTGATGACGCTCGCTTTAATTCTGGCGTATTTTACACGCGCCAAACGCGACTTTACAGAAAGGGAAAATTCGGGTTTTTTAAGAAATTCCGATTTTTGGCGAACATTGATTTTAATGTTTTCGGCGATTCCGATTGCCGTTCTGACAAACGCGGCGCGTGTTTCGGCAACCGGTATTTTAACTTATTATTACGGCAGACAGGCGACCGAAAGCGCCTGGCACACGGTTTCGGGCTGGCTGGTTTATTTAGTCGCGCTTCTTTTACTGATTTTGACGAATCTCGCTTTGCAAAAGGCGCTCAAAGTCCAAAGTCCAAAGTCTGAAGTCCAAAGTCTGAAGTCTAAAGTCCAAAGTCCAAAGTCTAAAGTCCAAAGCGGGAAAGCCGGAAACTTGAAACCTCTTTACTCGCTTCTTGCCGTTTTGCTTGTCGGCGGCGCGTTTATCAATTGGTTTCAGCAGCGCGGCGAAGCCGAAATTACAAGGAAACCTCTGGCGGAGATGCCCGCAAAACTCGGCGAATGGCGGCAGAAAGGCGGCGAAATTCGCTTTGACCCGCAGACGGAAAGCGTTTTGCGAACGACCGATTACACGATGCGCGAATATATTTCGCCCGACGGCGGGCGCATCGCCAATCTTTACGTCGGTTATTACGCGTCGCAGCGTTCGGGCGCGACGTATCACAGCCCGCAGAACTGTCTGCCCGGCGCGGGCTGGACGATGAATCAGCCGGATTCGATTGAAATTAAACAATCGTCGGGGAAAACTTTCACGGCGAATAAATTTATCGTCGAAAACGGCGTTTATAAAGAGGTTTTGATTTACTGGTATCAGGGACGCGGGCGCGCCGAGCCGAGCGAGTATCGGGATAAAATAAATACGGTTTGGGACAGCGTATCGCGCAGGCGTTCGGACGGCGCGATGGTGCGCGTGATGACGAGCGTCGGCGGCTCGGAAACGGAAGCGACAAACGCCGCAATCGATTTGGCGGCGCGGGCTTCGGATGAAATTTCGGCTTTCGTTCCAGACTGAAAATGTTTGATTTTATTAAACTTTGGAGTATAATCCTGCTAAATACCGCAAAAATTTACAGAGCAAATCGCGATGTTTCGGCAGTTTCGGAAACAGACGTTCCTCCGCTTCTAATCGCTCAAATCCGAAACTTTAAACGGTTTTTCTGAAATTTAACACTGATTAAAAGTTTTTCACCAGTGCCGGCGAAAGTCGCCCGCGCTTATTTAGTTGATAATCGATTTTTGATTTTCCCGAAGCTTTTATAAAAAATGCCCTTTTTATAAAAATAAAAGAAGAAAATCGCCCGCGAAAATTTTTGCCGTCAATGTCCCGACTGCTTTAATCGGCAGCGAAACGTCTTTCAACCGTCGGAAAATGACTTTATTAAAAATGCGAATCCCGAAGTGCCAAAATTTCCGTTTCAGATTTCTCCTGCTTGCCTTTCTGCTCGCCGCCGGTCTGACTTTTACGTCGTGCAGCCGTCAATCCAAAGAAAAACATCTGGCGCGCGGCGAAGAATATTTGCGGGCGCGCAAATATACCGAAGCCGTAATGGAATTCCGAACCGTTGCCGACATCGATAAAAACTCGGCTGAAGCGCATTGGGGATTGGCGCGCGCGTTTGAAAATCTCGGACAGTTTTACGAAACAATCGAAGAATTGCAGAAGGTTGTCGACTTAAAACCGGAAAATCTCGAAGCCAAAGTGAAGCTCGGCAATTATTATTTATTAACCGAGCCGCCGCAAACCTCCGAAGCCGAAACGATTCTCGAAGACGTGTTCGCCCGCGATCCGAATTTTATCGAAGGTCATATCTTAAAAGCGAGCCTTTCAGCCGCGCAGGGAAAACCCGAAACGGAAATTCTCGCCGCGCTCGACAAAGCCGTTTCGCTCGACCCGAATCGCGTCGAAAGTTATATGAGCCTGGCGCGTTATTTTATGCGGACGGATAAAGCGCCGGAAGCCGAAGCAGCGATAAATAAAGGGATTTCGGTCAACAGGGAAGCGGCGCTCGGCTATCTCGAATACGGCAGATTTCTCGATTATTCGGCGCGTCCGGCGGAAGCCGAAGCGCAGTTTAAGCGAGCCGTCGAAGTCGAGCCGAAAAACATCGAAGCCCGCGAATCAATCGCCGAATTTTATCTGCGAAACCGGCAGCCCGAAAAGGCGGAGCAATCTTATAAGGAACTAGTCTCAATTCAGGAAAACAGCCCGGAAAGTCTAATCGCTTTAGCCGATTTTTACGCGGCGGTCAATCGCAACGACGAGGCGATAAATGTTTTTAACGATATTTTGAAGAATTCGCCCCAGTTCGTCCGCGCCCGCTATCGTCTGGGCGAAATTTATCTCGAACGCAGGGAAAACGAAGCGGTTAATGAACAGGTCGAAGAACTTCTAAAACTCAATGATTACGATGCGGAAGCGCTGCTGCTTCGCGCCCGCGTGTTTCTCCAGGAAAATAAAGCCGAAGACGCGATTAAGGATTTGGAAGAAATTCTAAAGAAACAGCCGAGCCGGAAAAACGCGCTTTTCTTTACGGCGCAGGCGCATCTGGCGCTCGGACAAATCGACCAGGCGCGGGCGTTTATCGGCGATTTGGAAAAATATCATCCGAAATTTCTAAAAACCGGATTGCTGAAAATCCAGGCAAGCTTCGCGTCGGGCGAACCGGCAAACGCTCTGCGCGAATCGGACAAGCTGCTCGAAGCGGTTAAAATCGCCGCGCCCGATGCCGAAACGAGTGCTTTGCAGCTGGAAGATTTGCGCGTTCGCGCTCTGACGGCGCACGGTCTGGCAAATCTCGAACTCGGCAAACTCGCCGAAGCGCGCGCCGATTTGCAGCAGGTTCGCTCCCTTTCGCCGAATTCGGCGGCGGCGATGGTTAATCTGGCGAAAGTTTTCGCGGCGGAAAATAATTCGGCGGAAGCGGCAAAACTCTACGAAAACGCATTAGCGAAAGATGCGAAAAACTTCGACGCTCTAAACGGTTTGGTCAATGTTTTGATTAAGCAAACTCGATTTGCGGAAGCGCGCGCGCAAATTGACCGGGCAATGCAGACAAACGGGGCAGACAAAGAAGTTAAAGCGGCGCTCCATTATTTAAAGTCAAATGTTTTTACGGCTGAGAAAAATTCCGCCGCCGCCGAAGCCGAGCTGAAAGCCGCCATTGAAACGGACGAACGGTATCTGCCCGCGTATTCGGCTTACGCGTCGCTTTTAATCGCGCGCAATCAGATTGACGAAGCAGCGGCGCAATACACCAGAATTGTCGAAAAGAAACCTTCCGCTCCGGTCTACACTCTGCTCGGAATGCTCGCCGAAGTCCGAAATAATTCCGCCGGGGTCGAGAGGAATTACCGGAAGGCTTTGGAAATCGCGCCCGACGCTCCGGTTGCCGCCAATAATCTCGCCTGGTTTATCGCCTCCGGTAATCAGGGAAACTTGGACGAAGCTCTGCAATTAGCGCAGAAGACCGTCAGCAAAAATCCGAATGTCGCCGGTTATTACGACACGCTCGGCTGGGTTTATTACAAAAAACAATTGTATGCGCAGGCGGTCGAGCAGATGAAAAAAGCGGTCGCGCTTGACGAAGCCGAAGCCGCGCGAATGAATGCGGACATTAATCCGGCGTATCGAATGCGTCTCGGAACGGCGTTCGCGTCGGCGGGCGATAAATCGGCGGCGCGCCGGGAATTGACGGCTTCGCTGCAAAACGCGGGCGGTTTAAGTCAGAAGGAATTGCAGGATGCGAAAAATTTGCTGGCGAGTTTGTAAGAGTTCGCTGTGTAAGTCGTCGGACTGAGGTTGAATATGTTTGCAGTTACATTTTTATTTGAAGGGGCGAGCAAAAACCTGCTTTCGGATTTCGTGCCGGAATCAATCGGCTTGCTGATTTCCGGCGCGGTTTTAATTGCTCCGCGCTTGTCCGAGCCGCGTTTTCAATCAAACTAAGAAAATAATTTTAAGCGCCGAACAGCAAATATGAATCGAAAAATTATCGGGTAACGAACTAAACAAAATGAGCGTTGAATTCAGACAAAGAACGGCGGGCGAATTCGTCCGTATGTTAAAAAGACGAAAATGGTTGATTATTCTGCCGGTCATCACGATGACGGCGGCAATCGGTTACGTGGTTTATAAACTGCCGAGCGTTTATGAATCGAGAACGCTTTTGACGGTCAAACCGCCGACGATTTCCGAAAAAGTCGTCCAATCGCTCTCGAATGACGACATTACGCAGCGGCTGCAAACCATCAACAAGGAAATTTTGAGCCGCACGACTTTAGAGCCGCTGATTGCCAAATATAAGCTGTTTGAACTCGAACGAAACGCGGGCGTTCCGATGGAGCTTATCGTCGAGAAGATGCACGGTAATGTCGTAGTCGATTTGGAAAAAGCGGAAAACGAAAAAGTCGCGGCGTTCAGTATTAAATACCGCGACCGCTCGCCGGAAGCGGCGCGCAACGTAACGGCGGAGCTTGCCGGAAAATACGTCAACGCGCAAATCGCCGCATCGACGCAGAACGCGGAAATGACCAGAGAATTTATCGACAATAATCTCAATCAAGCCAAGCAGATTCTCGACCAGAAGGAAAACGAGCGTCTCCAGATAATGATGAACAACGTCGATACTTTGCCCGACGCCGTTCAGGGATTGATTGCCCAGCGCGGAGGCTTGCAGCAGCGCGAGCAAAATATCTCAAAGGATAAAGAATCGCTGATGCTGCTCAAAGGTCAGCTCAACGACAGCATTCGCGGTCTTAACAGCCAGGCGAGACTTATCGAGGATTTCGGCGAAAAGGAAACGCGGGAAGCCGTCAGCAAAGCGTCGCGCATCGAGGACACGCCAGCTTACGCGCAGCTCGTGCAGAGACGCGCCGAATTAAGCTCGAAGCTGGCGAATTTGAAATTAACTCTCCGCGAAATACACCCGAAAGTCGTCGAAGCCCAGAACGACATCGACAAGGTGAACGACGAAATCGAGGCTTTGAAAAAAAATACGCAGAAGCGCGAGCAGGAAGCGACCGTCGCCGGTTCGCGGAAAGCCGATTTGCAAAAGCAGAATCTGAAAATCGACCGGGAAAGGGCGGAAAGCCAAATCGCGCAAATCGAACAGCAGATGCTGATGAAAGACAACGAAATAAGACAAAACGCGGCGGAGATTTCGGTTATCGACCAAAAAATCAATGCGTCGCCGAATGTTAAAGTCGCGCTCGAAAGCGTCAACACGCAGTATCAGTCGGCAAAGCAGACTTACGACGACCTTTTAAAGAAGAAGACGGACGCGACTTTACAGGTTGACCGCGAGAGCAACGCGCAGGGCGAAACGATTCGCGTCCAGGACCCGGCAAATCTGCCGTCGTCGCCCGTCGCGCCGAAACGCGGTCTTTTAACGGCGCTCGGCGCGGCTATCGGGCTGGCTTTAGGATTATTTCTCGCCGCCGCTTTCGAGCTGCCGCGCGTTTTGAAAATTCAAAATATCGAAGACGCCAAACATTACACGGGTTTGCCGGTTCTGGCATCCGTTCCGCCGCTGCTCTCGCACGACGAAAAAATCTGGAATAAGCGTCTGCATTTTTTTAAGGTAGCGGCGGGCATCGCGGCGGCAATCGGCATTATTCCGCTGATAATCATTGCGCTGCAGCTGTCGCGCATTTTCGAGCTTATGATTTCCTAGAAAATTCAAAATCGAAGATTAAAAATCGAAATCCCGAATATTGAATTATAAAAAGAGGCAACAAATGTATCAGGAATTTTTTAACTTAGAAGACACGCCGTTCACACTGACGCCCGACCCGCGTTTCATCGTTTTTACGCCGAGCTATAACGAAGTTCTGGCGAGCCTTTATTACGGTCTGGAGAACGCCAAAGGCTTGATAGTTTTAACGGGCGAAGTCGGAACGGGCAAGACGACGGCGCTGCGCTGGATTCTGCGCCGTCTCGATTCGAGCGTTTTAGCGGCGTATATTTTCAATCCGCGCCTGTCGATTGACGAATTTTACCATCACGTAACGCAGATGCTCGGCATCACCGACTGGACGAACAAAGCCGAGCTTCTGACCGAAATGGGCAGAGTTCTCGAAGAACGACACGCGCGCGGGCTTCGCACGGTTTTAATTATCGACGAGGCGCACGAACTTTCCGATTACGTTTTAGAGGAAATTCGCCTGCTGATGAATTTTGAATCGGACAACGCCAAACATCTGCAAATCGTTTTAACCGGACAGCCCGAACTGCGCGAAAAACTCAACCAGCCGAATCTGCGGCAGTTAAAACAGCGCGTCGCCCTGCGCTGTAAAATGCACCAGCTGCCGAACGTCGATGAAATCGAGCGCTATATCACCGAGCGTCTTTTAATCGCCGGTTCAGACCAGCCGAACGTCTTTACGCCCGGCGCGATTGATTTTATTTTCCAGTGTTCCGAAGGCATCCCGCGCCAAATCAACAACTTGTGCGACAACGCGATGCTGGCGGCGTATGCGGCGGGCGAGGAGATAATCGGCAGGCAGATTGTCGAAGAAGTCGCCGACAATCTCGATTTGCTGCCGCGCAGAGAAGCGCGTTCGGCAGGCGAAAAGGCTGCGGTCAGAGCCGCGACCGGCGGCGTCCTGACCGGCGAAGCGCGCGAGGAGTTGTGGAGCAATCAAAGCCGCGCCGAAGCCGTCGTCAAACCGAAGGGGTTTCAAAGCGAAGCCGCCGCAAACATCCGACCGCTGAACGGAAACGGCAACGGCGCGGGCAAGGTTCACCACAAAAACAATTCGTTTGAAGGCGACGAAGTAAATCTGGAAATCGAAGAAGCCGGCGGCTTTTATTAAAATAGAATTTACTCGCCGGGAGCGCGGGCAAGATGCCCGCGCTCCGACATTTGCCCGAAACCTGAAATTATGAGCATTCTAAAAGCATTGCAGAAAAAACAATCCGAGCAGTCGCCGGAGATGGAAAAACCGGCTGCGGCGAACGTCGTCGCGTTTGAAAAAAACGCCAGGCGCGCCAACACGCCGCCGGAATTGTTTGCAGACAGGGAAATTAAAATCGGAACTCCGACAGCTTTGGCGTTCAACGGGCAGCCGGATTCGCGAATCGGAAAGGCACTCTCCTTTTCGGAATCGGAAAAAACTGTCGGGGCAACTTTGAGCGCTGTCGGCTCGGCACGCGCCGCGGAAAAACGTCTGCCGGAATTCGTCCGCTGGAACGTCGAAGCGGAACGTGTCGAGCCGCGACTCGTCGCCATCACTCAGCCGCATTCAAATTACTGCGAAGAATACCGCAGTCTGCGAACGCAGATTCTGCATAAAAGCCAGCGCCAGAAATTGCAGTCAATCGTCGTGGCAAGCGTAGGAGCGGGCGAGGGAAAAACCGTTACGGCGCTTAATCTGTCGTGGCTTCTGGCGCAGACCGACGGCGTTAAAGCGCTGATTATAGACAGCGATTTGCGGCTTCCTTCTCTGACCGACTATCTCGGAATCGAAGCCGACAAAGGACTTTCCGACATTTTATCCGAACGCGCGACCCTGCACGAATCGATTATCAGGTTAGAGCCGTCCGGCTTGCATCTGCTTCCGGGCGGCGAAGCCAGAAGCGACGTTGCCGAGCTTCTTTCCGGTCCGAAATTTAAGGAAATTCTGCGTCAGGCGCGCGAGATGTTCGATTATATAATCATCGACGCGCCGCCTTTGGGAATTTTCACCGACGCGACGGTTTTGATAAATCACGCCGACGGCGCGCTGCTTGTGGTGCGCGCCGGACAAACGCGCTACGCCGACGTTGACCGCGTTCTCGAATCGCTGCCGCGTGACAGAATGATGGGCGTCGTTCTCAACCAATCCGAAGACCTTTTAGACGAAACGCATTACAATTACGGTTTATACAACTCAAGCCGCCGCGTTAAAGATTAAGAATGAGCAACTACGATTTGCGAATTGATAAAGTTTATCGAAATTCGCAGCTCGCTCATTGAATACCGATGGATGCCAGCAAGTTTATCCAGCGCACAATTTGGTTAATTCTTGCCGATACCGCAATTATTTACGGCGGTATCGTGCTGGCTTTATACCTGCGCGTGGGATTTTCGGGCGCTGATTATGAATTAAACGACAAGAACGCGTGGACTAAAATCGGGCTGGCGACGCTCGTTTGTCTCTTGATTTTATATCTTTACGACCTCTACGATTACACCGTAATGGGCAACCGGCGCGAGCTGATGATGCGGCTGGTGCAGGCGCTCGGCGTCGCGTGGGCGCTGCTGGCGTTTTTATTTTATTTTGTTCCGTCTTTGTTTATCGGGCGCGGCGTTTCGGTTATTTCCGTCCCCGTAGTTCTGATTTTGCTCCTCGTCTGGCGAATCCTGATTCACTATTTAACCGGACATCCCGGAATCGGCGAAAAAATCGTTATCGTCGGCACGGGCAGCGCGGCGCTCGACACGGCGGAAGCGATTTGGAAGCGGCGCGACGCCGGTTACAGAATCGTCGGATTCGTCACGGAAAACGGCGCGCGTCCCGAAGACAATCCCGCCTTTAAGATTCTCGGCTCGGCGGAAAATCTTCAGGAAATCATCAAAAATGAGAAAATCAACCGGCTCGTCATCGCCGTCCGCGAGCGGCGCGGAACATTTCCGACCGAAACGCTTTTAAAGATGAGTCTGGCGGGCGATGTCTGCATCGAAGAATGCACGTCGTTTTTCGAGCGCGTAACCGGACAGGTGCATCTCGAAATGGTGCGCCCGTCGTGGCTGATTTTTCAAGGACGCGGGCGCGACACCAAACTGCAGAACTTCAGCCGCGAAGTCATTCACCGCTTTCTGGCGCTGACCGGACTGATTCTGTCGCTGCCAATCGCTGTTCTAACCGCGATTTTAATAAAGCTCGATTCAAAAGGCTCGGTTTTCTACCGGCAGGAACGAGTCGGAAAAAACGGCAAACCGTTCGACGTTCTGAAGTTTCGCTCGATGAAAGCCGACGCCGAAAAAGACGGAAAGCCGGTCTGGGCGGTTGCCGGCGATGACCGGACGACGCGCGTCGGGCGAGTTATACGATTGATTCGCGTCGATGAAATTCCGCAGTTCTGGAATATAATCAAAGGCGAGATGAGCTTTGTCGGACCGCGCCCGGAACGCCCGCATTTTGTTTCGCAGCTGGCGAAAGAAGTTCCGTTCTATGAACATCGACATCTGGTCGCGCCCGGTTTGACCGGCTGGGCGCAGATAAAATATCCATACGGCGCGTCGGTCGAAGACGCGCGGCGCAAATTGCAGTACGATTTGTATTACATAAAAAATCAAAGTCTCACGCTCGATTTGATTATAGTTTTTGAAACGGTCAAGACGGTGCTTTTCGGCAAGGGAAGATAGGTGATAGATTTTAGGTGTGAGGTGTTAGAAAACAGAATAAACTAACACCTGACACCTAAAACCTATCACCTGCTTTCTGGATAAAATCGGTTAATAAACCTTTTTAACGGTTGAGGAATTGAGGAAATATGAAAACGGTAAAATTATTTCAAATGTTCGGTTTCGTTTTAGTCGGCGGATTAATTTTTTCATTTAATGTTTCGGCGCAAAAATCGACGGCGAAAAATCCCGAAAAAATAGCGTCCGCTAAAAGCGGTTCGGGTAAATCGAAAAAAACGGACGCTGCCGAAATTGTCGCCGCCGACAGGCAAAACGCGCCCGACGATGAAAAGGCAGACGATAAAAAAGACGACAAAAACCCGCGCACCGAAAGTTTGTCCGAAACCGAAGCGGCGATTATTCCTTATTACAACAGTTATATGAATGAATATCGGCTCGGACCGCAGGACGTGATTTCGATAGAGGTTTTCGGACAATGCCCCGATTACTGCAAGGGCGCGATTATCGTTCCGCCGACGGCGCGCATTTCTTATCCGCTAATTAAAAACGGCGTTTTCGTCGGCGGCAAAACTGTCGATGAAGTCAGCGAAGAAATCAAAAAACAGCTCGACGAATACATTATCGACCCGCAGGTTACGGTAACGCTGGAAAAAGTCGGCTCGGCGCGTTACAGCGTTTTGGGCGATGTCGGCACGCCGGGCGTTAAAATGATGGAGCGGCGGCTGAGCGTATATGAAGCGATTGTCGAATCCGGCGGCGTTACGCGCACCGGCGACAAAAAACGCGTAACCATCGTTCGCCAAACTCAGAACGGCTTGACTTCGATTCCGGTCAATCTCGATTTGGTGGCGAGCGGCAAAGCCGAAATGGTTTATCTCGTTCCGGGCGATCAGGTTATCGTGCCGGGAAACAAAATCAAAACCATCGATAAAGTTCTCGACATAATCGGCAAGGTCAGCGCGTTTCGCCTGCTGTTCGGAAGTCCTTTCTAAAGCAAAGTGAAAAAGTGAAAGAGTGAAAGAGTGTAAAAGTTTTGTCTCTGCTTTTTTCACTCTTTCACTCTTTCACTTTCCAAAATTATGCCTGTCGCAAAAAAATTTACGATTATTATTTTATGTCTGCTATGTTTTCAGACGGCGCGAGCCGATTGGACAAAGCGCGAATCCGGCACATTGGCGTGGCTGCGCGACGTTTATTTTTTGAACGAAAACAAAGGCTTTATCGCGGGCGCGGGCGGCACGTTGCTTTCAACCGGAGACGGCGGAAAAATCTGGAAAACGGAAGCGAAATTTACCGGCGATGCAATCGACCAGATTTATTTTTCCGATGAAAATACCGGCTGGCTTTTATGTCGGAAAAACCAGTTTAGCCGCGGCGCGGATTCTTCGTCGTATCTTCTGAAAACAATCGACGGCGGCGCGCGTTGGGAGCGAGACGATTTCGGCACGGGACGCGCACGCATTACAAAAATTTTCTCGACTAAAAACGGTTTTGTAATGGCAATCGGCGAATCGGGCGTCTTGCTGGCGCTTGCCGACAACGGCGCAAAATGGAAAAGAATAATCTCGCCGACCAGACATTTACTGCTCGACGGCAAATTTACCGACGATTTTCACGGCGCGATTGTCGGCGCGGGCGCGACGATTCTTTTTACCGAAGACGCCGGCGCGAGCTGGAACAGCGCGACAATACAGGGCGCGGCGAAACCGAAACTGAACAGAGTTTTTTTCGCTAATCAAAAATCCGGCTGGACGGTCGGCAGTGAAGGAAAAATTTATCAAACGATAAACGGCGGCAAAGCGTGGCGCGAGCAAAACTCCGGCACGACGGAAAATCTGACCGATGTTTTTTTTATCAATACGGCGGAAGGCTGGGCAATCGGCGACGGCGGGACGATTCTGCACACGACGACCGCCGGAAATGTCTGGTCATCGGTCGAATCGAAAACCACGCACCGGCTCGAAAAGATTTTTTTTAGCGGCGAAAAAGGTTGGGCGGTCGGCTTCGGCGGCACGATTTTGTCTTTCGATAGAATTAAAGTAAATGATGATTTTTCTACGAAACCGCAATTACGAAAAACAACCGATTAACGTTTGGAAAATAAAAAAATCGTTTGGAAACATCGTTCTTTTGCCGCTAACTTGACATCGGACGCTTATTTTTCGTAGCATTGCAATTCGTCGTTTTTATAAAGCGGCGCGCTTTTTTGACATAAACTTAAGCGGCGTGCCAAAGTATATAAAGTGCGAAAAAATTTTCGGGCATATACGTCAATTGGTAGACAGCTTCCCTTACAAGGAAGAAGTTAGGGGTTCGAGTCCCTTTATGCCCACCAAGTTTTGATAATTTAAGTTTTGCGGAGTCGTAGTTCAGTTGGTTAGAACGCCAGCCTGTCACGTTGGAGGTCGCGGGTTCGAGTCCCGTCGGCTCCGCCATTAAAATTAAAAAAGCGATTGAGTTTTTATAAAAACTCAATCGCTTTTTTGTATTAAAAATCAGTAATCAACCTTTTCTCAATTCGGTCAAAACCTGTTTGGCAACGGCTTTGAGCGTATCGAAAACACCTGTTCCCTGTGAAGCGACGGCTTCAAAAACCGGCTCGCCTTTCTTTTGCAGTTCTTCGGCTAACTCGTCGGTCGGCACGACATTCGGCAAATCGCGTTTATTTAATTGCAGGACATACGGAATATTTATTAAATCGTAGCCCTGTGATTGCAGATTTTCTTCGAGATTATAAAGCGATTCGATGTTGGCGTCCATTCGTTCTTCCTGCGAGTCGGCGACGAAGACAACGCCGTCAACGCCTTTTAAAATCAGCTTGCGCGACGCGTCGTAATAAACCTGACCGGGAACGGTGTAAAGGTGAAAACGCGTTTTAAAGCCGCGCACCGTGCCGAGTTCGAGCGGCATAAAATCGAAAAAAAGCGTGCGGTCGGTTTCCGTCGCAAGAGAAATCAGCTTGCCTTTCGCCTGCGGCGCGGTCGAATCGTAAATATACTGAAGATTCGTCGTTTTGCCGCAAAGTCCGGGACCGTAATAAACAATCTTGCAGTTAATTTCGCGCGATGCGTAATTAATAAATGTCATAATTTATAGTGAATGGTGAATAGTGAATAGTGAATAGTGAATGATTTTAATTTTCCACTTTTCGTTTTTCACTTTCCACTAGCTGAAAAGGCTGTCAATATCGTCGTCGGTAATTTCGGAGAAAAAAGAATTTTCGTCGAGTCTCTGTTTTTCGGAATCACGCATAATGTCGTCAAAAATAGCGGCAACTTCGTAGCTGGCTTTTTTCGTTCGCAGTTTTACAAGACCGAGCGTCGAGCGTTCGTCAAAAACCACGACGAGAAGACTTCTGCCGATAACGCTGATAAAAATGCTTTCGCGCTCGCCTTCGTGGACGACCGCCGGAAAAACTTCTTCGCCGATGAGCTTCGCCATACTGGTTGTCGCCGCCACGTTTCCCGCCGCCAGACTGGAAAAACTCGTCGTGTCCATATCACCGATGTTGCCGTGAAAAGCTATCGGCTGACCGTCGCGGTCAACCAGAAAAACGGCGCGCGCCGCGCATTCGACGCACAGACGCGCCAAAATGGTTTTTAGCTTTTGAAACTGGTGTTCGTGTATAACAATGGGCGTTTCTGCCATTAAAATTTTCTCTCTCGGTATTTTGGAAATCGGAGGTAAGAAGTTTGCAAATTTTTCGACTTTCGATTTGAAAAAACAATCTGCCGCTCGTCTCTGGCGAGTTTTGCGACGAGCCGCACTTTTTAATCTAGCATACGAGAGGCGTCGGCTTCAAGTGTTTTTTAGTTTATATTTTTATCATCGTTAAACAGCCGATAAGAGGTTTGATTGTATGTTCCATCACAGAACATTATTGCTTCGTCAAACTCAAAAATGATAGACTTCTCCTTCGGCACACGCTGTTTGCCGTTTGAGCGATTACATTTTCCTCTCCAAACAATGTTTTCAGTCTTAAACAGCCTAGCCCGTATCCGATAAACTGCCTGTTAAAAACAAATGAAAAATCATTTATTTTCACAAAATACACGCGGCTTGAACTTCGCCGCAATCGGCGGCGGAAACGGACTTTCGACGCTTCTTTCGGGTTTGAAAAGATTTGTCGCGGGCGAAGAAAGCGAATCGGTCTGGCTGGAAAATCTCTCGGCGATTGTCGCCGTCTCGGACGACGGCGGAAGTTCCGGCAGGCTGCGCGACGAGCTGCAAATGCCGCCGCCGGGCGATATACGCAACTGTATGGTCGCGCTCTCGGAAGATTCGCATCTGCTGTCGAAACTTTTCAAACATCGTTTTCGCGGGAGCGGAGAACTCGGCGGACACAGCTTCGGCAATCTTTTTCTCGCCGCTTTGTCGGAAATTACCGGCGATTTTGCCGAAGCCGTTAAGCTTTCTTCCGAGATTCTGGCGAGCAAAGGTCATATTTATCCGGCAACCGTTTCGGACGTGCGCCTTGCCGCCGACCTTCTCGACGGCTCGATTGTATTGGGCGAAACCAATATTTCACAGGTCGGAAACCAAATAAAGCGCCTGCGTCTCGAACCCGAAGACTGCCATCCGATGCCGGAAGTTCTCGCCGCGCTTTACGACGCCGACGTTATTACAATCGGTCCCGGCTCGCTTTTCACAAGCCTGCTGCCGCCGATTCTGGTTCGAGGCGTAACCGAAGCGATTGCCGAATCTTCAGCCGTTAAAATTTTTATTTGCAATCTGATGACGCAGCCGGGCGAGACGAGCGGTTTTTCAGCCAAAAGACATCTGGAAATTATCAGGGAACACGCGCCGGAAATTGATTTCGATTTCGTGCTGGTTAACAATCGTCCGATTAGCGCGGCGCAAGCCGAAATTTACGCGCTCGACGGCGCCAGGCAAATCGGCGTGCGCGATTCGATTACGCCCGACACGATTGAAGGCGCGGAAATCGTTTATGGTAATCTGTTGGACGGCGGCGCGAAAGTGCGTCATCATCCCGAAAAGCTGGCGCAGGTCGTTTTGTTATGCGCGACGCAGGAGAGACAGGGAGACACGCGGACACGGCGACACGGGGAGAGTTTTGCGATTTAAAGAATCGAAATTGTAAGAGGTAAATTATCTCCGCCTCGCCGTGTCCGCGTGTCTTCGTATCGCAAAAAATTATGGAACAAACCAATTCCAACGAACAAAAAGCGCTCGACGTGCTGGTTTTAGCCGCCGGACTCGGGACGAGAATGCGTTCCGGCATAGCGAAGGTTCTGCACAGAATCGACGGTCGACCGCTGGTTAATCACGTCTGCCGCACGGCGACGGCGCTTGCTCCGCGCAAAATCTACGTCGTCATCGGTCATCAGGGCGAAGACGTTAAAAAAGCCGTTCTTGAAGAAATCGACGAACAGCACAGCGCGTTTGTCCGGCAGAAACAGCAGCTCGGAACAGGCGACGCCGTGAACGCGGCGCGCGAATTTCTGGAAGATGAAGATTCCACTCTGCTCGTTCTTTCGGGCGACGTTCCGATGATTCGCGCCGAAACTCTGGCGGCGCTCGTCCAGCAGCATTACAATCATCGCGGGCGCGGCGCAGCCTGCACGATTTTGTCGGTAAAGCTCGACGACCCGACCGGCTACGGGCGCATCGTGCGCGACGGCGGCGGACTATTCGACCGCATCGTCGAACAGAAGGACGCGACCGACGAAGAACGAAAAATCAAGGAAGTAAATTCAGGAATCTACTGTTTTAATACGAAAAAGCTTTTCGCCGCGCTCGCCAATGTGCAGAATGATAATTCGCAGGGCGAATATTATTTAACGGATGTTCCGGCGCTTCTCAGAAGCACGGGCGAAGACGTTTCTCTTTATCATCACGGCGACGCGCGCGAAGTTTCCGGTATCAACAACCGCGCGGAACTTGCCGATTTGGAGCGGATATTCGCGCGGCGGACGATTTCAAAAATGATGCTCGATTACGGCGTAACGTTTATCGACCCGAAAAACGCGTATATCAGCGAGCGGGCGAATATCGGGCGCGACACCGTGATTTACCCGAATGTTTCGATTGAAGGCGAAAGCACAATCGGCGACGGCTGCACGATTCGCGGCGGAACGCGCATTACAAATTCGCGCATCGGACACGGCGTTACGATTCTCGACAACTGCGTCATTACGGATTCGGAAATCGCCAACGACTGCACCGTCGGACCGTTCGCGCACCTGCGCGGCAGAGCGAAAATGGAAGAAAAATCGAAAGTCGGCAACTTTGTCGAAATGAAAAAAACCATTTTAGGACGCGAATCCAAAGCGAGTCATTTAACTTATTTAGGCGACGCGACAATCGGAGAAAAAACCAATATCGGCGCGGGAACGATTACCTGCAACTATGACGGCAAAAATAAAAACGCGACGACAATCGGAAACAACGTCAAAATCGGTTCGGATACAATGCTCGTCGCGCCGGTCAAAGTCGGCGACGGCGCGGTAACGGCGGCGGGAAGTGTTGTAACCAAAGACGTTCCCGCCGACACGCTCGTCGCGGGCATTCCGGCGCAGGTGAAAAAGAATTTGGCGGCGCAATTATCAGGAAACGAAAATAAAGAATAATGCTGACGCGCAGTTTGATTATCGCAAAATCTTTAAAGCCGTCTCAAGATATACGGACGAGCTAAAAGAAATCTCTTTTGAAATGACAATCGAAGAATCGATTTTAATCGTCGTTCATCAAATTTATCATTCAGAATAATATAAAATTATGTGTGGAATTGTCGGATACGTTGGAAGCAAACAGGTTGTGCCGTTAATCATCGACGGCTTACGGAAATTGGAATATCGCGGATATGATTCGGCGGGCATTGCCGTCGTCGACGAAAATCACCGGATGTCTCTGCGGCGCGCCGAGGGCAAACTGCGTAATCTCGAAGAGTGCATTCGCTTAAATCCTTTGGACGGAAACTACGGAATCGGGCATACGCGCTGGGCGACGCACGGGCGTCCGACCGAAGAAAACGCGCATCCGCATCGGGATTGTTCGGGAAAAATCGTCGTCGTTCATAACGGCATTATCGAAAATTATGTGCCGTTGAAGCAGAAACTCGTTGCCGCCGGACACGAATTTAAAACCGAAACCGACACGGAAGTCGTCGCGCATCTGATTGAAGAAGAAATGAAATCGGGCGCGTCGTTTGAAATGGCTGTGCGCGCATCGGTCAAGCAACTGCACGGAATTTTCGCGCTTTCGATAATTCATTCGGACGAACCCGACACGATTATCGCCGTCCGCGAAGGCGCGCCGGTCGTTATCGGTTTAGGCGACGGCGAATTTTTCGTAGCAAGCGATATTCCGCCGATTTTGCAGCACACGCGCGATGTTTTCTATTTGGGCGAAAAGGAAATCGCCGTTTTAACTAAAGACAGCGTTCGGGTTACGGATTTTGACGGCAACGTCGTCGAGCCGAAGCAGCAGCGCATTACCTGGGACCCGATTGCGGCGGAAAAAGGCGGCTTTAAGCATTTTATGCTCAAGGAAATCTACGAACAGCCGCGAGCCGTCCGCGACACCGCGCA
>JBBPXZ010000005.1:0-3540 GCA_038200355.1 Pyrinomonadales bacterium
AATCGTATCGTTGATTTTCTTTTGGACTTTTATCTGGTCGGCGTCTCCGTTCCCGCTCTCGGCAGGCGGCTGCGCGACGCCCTGCCTCTCCCACGCTTCGGAGGCAATCGCCGCCGCCGTCTCGGGCAGCCCGGCGCGTTCGTCGAAGATAAGCGCGAAGGCGCTCGGCTTGCGGAAGCGAAACGGAAAACCGGACGGGACGGGAACGATTACGACTTCGGGAGCGCGGCTCGCCATCATTGCGCGATATTGAGCCGCCGCCGTTTGTTTGTCTTCACTCATAATTCATTAAGCCGCGTTAGGCACGTAGTAATAACCGACCGAATCGGTAGCGGCGCGCCCCGGAATATCGTAGCCCGCAAAATCGCACGGCTGAACCGATTTATCCTTGCGCGTTTTATTGAAGGTTAAACCCGCTTTATTCGCCGCTTTGAAAATGTGGAAGATGCAGTATTTCGTCGGGTCGGCTTCCATTTTCCAGATTGCGGCAATGGACGAATAAGCCTGCGTGCCGATGCCGAAACCGAGACGCGCGCCGCCCGCGGGAGATGACTGCGTGCCGAACCCGCTCGTTAAAAGCGTCATAATGTCCATATCTTCGACCTGTAGAACGTCCGCACCGATTCGCATATCCATCGCGTCGAAAACGGTTTTAATCGGTGAAGACTGCTCGTCCGCCATAAAATCGACGTATGAGCCTTTCGCCGTTAAAACCGCGCCCTTGTCGGTCAAACCCAGATGCTTGGCGTTCGGGTTAGCGACGGCATCGGGCAAGCCGCTTGCATCGACGGTCATCACCGCGCCGGCAAGCGGAATCGACAAACCATACCAGATTGTTACCTCGCGCCCCGCCGAGATTTTCGTGACATTGTTATTTAGTGTTACAGCCATTATTTAGCACCGTCCTTTAATATGTTTCTAACCGCTTCTTTTTGTTCAGCCGTCGCGCCCGATAAATCTATAACGGGAAAGTCGGGCTTGGAGTCCGCGCCGATAAAATCCTTGCCGAAGGAACCCGCGCCCGTCGCGTTGGCAATCGAATGATAAATATCCGCCGCCTTTGAACCGAAGGTTTTCTTCAGCTCGTCGAAATTTGCCGCCTGCAAATCGGTTTCCGCCTGTTTGGTTTCCGTTTTCGTTTCCGTTTGTTTGTCCGTCATAAAAATCTCCTTAATTTGAATAATTCGCCGCGTAAAATCTGTAAACCACATCGATTTGAAATCTCTGAAAAAACATCGTCTCCTGCTCGTTTGCGCCCACTTCGTCGTAACGAACGGTAAAGCGTTTGTCCGGCGCGAAAACCAGAACGTCTTCGATGCCCGCCGTGATAGTCGCCTTGTCGATTTCAAACAACAGGCTTTTGAGAGCGCGGGCGTATTTTTTAGCCTCTCTTACTACCGCGTCGCCGGTTGTTTTAGCGCAGATGACTTCAAAGCCGATTTGAAAATCAAACGTCTGCATATCGTCTCCCGTCTCGACGCCTTCGCTTCCGCCCGTCGTCATCAGAACAGGAAAGCCGGGCTTGTCTTTGTTGGCGGGTTTGTCCGATAAAAACTGAAACGGCTTTAATGCCGCGCCGCCGTTTGCCCAAAGAAGCGCCGCCGCCTGATTGGTTTTCAAATACGCGACGAGGTTCGCTTCAATCGCGCCGGTGTCGATAACGGTTATTTCTGGATTCCAAGCCATATCTGTGCTAAAATTCCTTTTATGAAAACCGAAGAAATCGAAGTTAAATGCGTCGTTTTAGCTGCCGGAATTGGACAGCTCGTAAGCGACTACCAAAACGAAACCCGCACGGTTGTCGAAGACATTGAAATCGAACAAATGTTTGTCGATGAACGCCCGATGCCTGTAATATCGGCTGTAAATATCAAACTCCAAAAAGCTAAGATTGAAGCGGACATCAAAATCTATTAGCCGATGTCTCCAAAGTTCGATTCGTCAAGAATCAGCGTCGTTCTGCGCTTCACCGTGCCGACAATCTGTTTCCGCATCGCATCGCCCAACCGCTTTAACTGTAAATCGGATAAATCTATCAAAGGACGGCTCGGCAGATTGCGCGGGCTGTATCCGAAATGCTGCGCTTTTGCATAAACCAATGACGTGCCGAATGCCGCTTCCCGCTTGTCGATGCGCGTTACCGTGTCGCCTGTCTCCCCGGTTAAAGACTTGTATAATTTCTCGCTTGCTCTCTCGACGCCTGCCAGCAGCGCGAACGTGCCGTATCTGGCTATTTTCTGTTTCTCGTATGCTTTTGATAACGGCTTCCATCGCCCTGATTTGCCCGTTGAGTTCTCGGACTGGAAGTTATCCGATTCGGCGTTTCTAAATTCGACCTGCGCGGCTCGAAAAGCGTCGGTTAAATCCTCAATCGTCGCTGCGACAGAGCGGAAGTTCTTTATTAAAACGTCCGTGCCTTCGACCTCGAATGTTAGATTTAAGCCAGCCATAATCTTTTAGTAAATCCTGCCGATATTGCCTTTTGAGAAGCCGCGTTCGCAAAAGAGCGACCATACGGGTTCCGTTCCCATCGGCGGCAAGGTATCGGCTTTTTGAATCCAATACACGTCGGCGTTTATCCGCACGTTGCTCGCTTCGCCTACGGCATCTGTAAAGAACGCGTCGCTTCTGGCAACCGATAACTTAAACTGATGGCGATACTCGGAATATTTCAAATACCAATCGGCGAAAAGCGTTTCGATAATTTCAAAATCATTCTCGCCGTCGCTGATTTTCAAAAGCTCAAGCGTCGAGTTCGCGGGAAAATAGACTTTTCGCAGCGCGTTAAATTCTTTGGCTTTCGCCGCGATAATCTTGTCTAAAGCCGCCATTTCAAAATGATTTTAAGGTTGACGGCAGATAGCCGTTAAAACAGCCGAACGCGCCGGAAGCGCCCGCCGGTTCGCCGTTTGCGTCAAGCGCGGACGGCAAGCCGAATCTTTTTAGAGAACGAACGCGAACGCGGGCGAGCATACTGTTCGGGTCAATCGAAACATTGCCGTTGATAATGGTTACGTCGTCGCGATTCTCCGCCCACAGTGCGTTATCCGCCTGCTGCGCCGCCCACTGAACCGCCCAAAGCGCGTCGATTTTCGCCGCCGTCTCCGCAAACGAAGACAAAGCCAGAACCTCGCGTGTTAACTCGATTTCTACTGCTTCAGTCTCGTTCGGCGGATTCGATAAGTTCATAGCGCGCGGATAGCGTCTAAAGTCTTCTGTCCGATTCCTTTAATCGCTAAAATGTCTTCGTCGGACATTGATTGGAGCTTTTCGGGCGTCATTCCTTCGACCTGTCCTAAAACTTCGTAGCCCGGATAATCTTCGGGAAAGGCGCTCTGCTGTGTTTGCACCTTTTCCGATTGAGCGGATGTTTTACTTACCGGACTGCCGGAAGCGTCAACGATTACACCTGCGACCTTGTAGCGTCCGCCCGGAACTGTTTTGTCGATTTGTTTTTCTTCGGTCATCTGTTTACCTCCAAGGAAAATGCATTAAAGAGACTGTCAAAATATGGCAGTCTCTTTAATGGTTAAGGGTTAT
>JBBPXZ010000006.1:0-92834 GCA_038200355.1 Pyrinomonadales bacterium
ATCGACGGACAAACCAGTTCCGGCGGATTACAACGGAGACGGAAAAACAGACATCGCCGTATATCGTCCAAATGAAGGTAACTGGTATATATCGACGCCGACAGGAAACGGATATACGGTTACACAATTCGGACTCTCGACGGATTTACCGGCACCGGCGGATTATGACGGAGACGGTAAAACGGATATAGCGGTATATCGTTCGTCGGAAGGCAATTGGTATCAGTTGAACAGCACGAAAGGATTCGGCATTTACAAATTCGGTTTAAGCGAAGATAAACCGACTCCGAATGCTTTTGTTTATTAATTATGTTTCAAATATTTGAAACTATTGAAATATAGACAGGCAGTAAAAAAGAAAGCCGCAAGTTATCACACTTGCGGCTTTCTTTTTTACTGCGGATTGCCGCAGGATAAGAGATGTTGGGTATTATTCTTTTAAGATAATAAAAGATAAAGTAAAATAAATGCGGTGAACAATTCTTAATCGAATCTGTTCGGACAAAACAAATTATAAATCTAAAATCGTCATTAAAAAGAAAAAATAAAATGTCGCAGCGAAAAAAGAAATTAAGTAAAAGTGCGAAGGCGGCTTTGAAAATACTGGAAAATTCAAATTTATTAAATGAAGCGAAAAATCTGAACGAATTGAAAAACGCGTCGAATGAAAAGACGCAGAACGTTCAGCCGAAAACGAACGTCGCCAATAAAATGAGACCGCAGAAAAAGCGCGGCTAATGTTTATGAAAAAATCATCGTTGATTTTCGCTGTTTTATTTTTCATCGCGTCGATAAACGCTCAATCGGTCAAAACTCCGACCGGAAAACGACCTGTGCCGGAGATGTCGGTTGCGGGCGTTAAATTAAATGACGAGGCGTCGGGCAGAGCTTTTCTCGCCGGTTATTCGTTTCGCCGCGACGAAGCAAATCGCCCGGTTTATTATTTTTACGACCGGCACGGAACGCAGGTTTTAGCGTTCACCGCGCTTTCGCCCGAACGCCGTTTTCTAATCACCGCCGCCGAAATATTTCGCGTCGGACCGACGTATACGAAAACTTATTACGTGCTGAAAGACGTGCCGTTTCAAACCGAGTCCGGCTTTTTTCTCGGCGACCGACCGTCGGCGGCGTCAATGATTTTCGGCGTGTCGAACCGGGTCAGCGTCAAAAAGCTGATTGCCCAAAAAGGCACGCCCGACGAGCGCCGAAAAAACGGAAAAATCGAAACGCTTCGCTACGTTTTCGCCGCGTCTCCGGCGGGCGACGTTCCGGCGGGCGAATATAAAGCCGAATACGTATTCTCGAACGGCAAACTCGATAAAATCAGAATCGAAACGACGCTGCCGCCGCAAATACCGAAGCAATAGACGTTTAACGGCAAAATTCGGATTTGCCGGCGGCGGTTTTTCAAAATAATGCGGTTTGGATTTTACGATTCGGCAGGTAAATCATTAAACAAAGGAAAATTATGAGCGAAACGCAAAGACGGGTAACGGAAAGTTTTCAGGCGGCTGACGAAGACGGCAACGAATATCACGTGGTCGAATATACCGACTTCCGGCACACAACGACCGCCGACATTACATACGGCGACGGCAGCGGCGATGTTAAAGAATACGAATTAGCAAACGGCACGCCGCTTAAACGCATTAGTCAAACGCATTTCGAGATTGAATCGTCCGGCGTCAGAATCAGCCGGAAAACTTAGAAAACACGCGTTCGACAAACAGGGACTTTCTTACACCGGAGCGCGGGCATCCTGTCCGCGTTGAGCGCGAAAGCGCGAATAAGCGTTAGATAAAATTTAACATAAAGTTTTGCCCGCGCTTTTTATTTTTAAACGCCTGACGCGTTTATTGCGGGCAGGATGCACGCGCTCCGGCTGAAGAGATTGAAATTCTTTTAATAACAAAACTTTTTCGCATCCGGCATCCGTTTTCATCAAATCAAAATTTTTATCCAGCCGTCTTCGACCGTAACTTCGTAGCTTTCAATCGAGCAGTTTTTTTTCGTCGCGCATTCGCCCGTCCGCAAATCGAATCGCCAGCCGTGAAGGTCGCATTCGACGACGTTTCCGTAAAGCCTCGAATCGGCGAGCGGATACGCTTTGTGCGGGCAGAAATTTTCGACGGCGTAAAACTTTCCGCCCGCGTTAAAGAGCGCGACTTCCGTGCCGTCTTTCAGCTCGACGGTCGCGCCGCGTCCTTCGGGAACGGCGTCGGCGCGTCCGATTGTTACGAGTTTTCCCGTCCGCTTCGGCTTTCGTTTGTTTTCGTAAAGTTTTCCCATATCTGTCTTTAGATTTTAGATTTGCGGTTTCCGATTGGCAAACCGCCGCAAAAATGCGTAACTTGCTTTCTCGCGGGCGCTCGCACAAAATACAAAATAGTCGAAACAAATCAGTTGCGGGTAAAAAAAGATATGACGGAGAAAAATCTTTCGGAAAACGCGCGCCGCCGCTGCCGCGAAATTATGACGGGCAATGTCAGAACCGCGAATCGGCAAATGAATTTGCGGGAAGTGGCAAACTTGATGAGAAGCGGCGATATGGGCGCTATGCCGGTTGTCGAAGCCGGAAAACTCGTCGGCATCGTTACCGACCGCGATATTGTCGTGCGCGGAATTGCTGAAGGCAAAGACGTTTCAGCCGAAATCGGCGACGTAATGACGACGGAAATTTTTTCCGTCAAACCGGACGATTTCGTCTTTGAAGCAATTCGTATTATGGGCGACAAACAGGTGCGCCGCGTTCCGGTTATCAACGAAGCGGGCGAGCTTGCCGGAATTATCGCAATGGCGGACATCGCGCTCGAAATGGAAGACGAGCGCGAAATCGCCGAAACGCTCGAAGAAATCTCAAGCGGCGCAGGGTTTTGGAAGAAAGGATAAAGAATAAAGGACAAAGGATAAGAATACCGGAATCATATTATTTTATCCCTTATCCTTTATCCCTTTAATATCCCTTTAAAGTTATGGCAAAAGCGACAAATCGTTATTTTCATTTTCTGGCGTCGTCCAAAGACGCGCGTCCGTCGAATAGACTTTGGTATCCGTCGGCGGACGTTTATTCGACGACCGACGGCTGGCTCGTCAAAGTCGAGTTGGCGGGCGTCTCCGCCGAAGATTTGGAAATCGACATACAGGGAAACGTGCTGTATATTTCCGGCACGCGGCGCGACCGAACCTGCACGCACGGTATTTCCTATCATCAGATGGAAATTACATACAGCCGTTTTGAAAAAACTCTGGAGTTTCCCGCGTCAATCGACGGCGCGCGCATCGAACACAATTTCGACAACGGTTTGCTGATTATTCATCTTTTGAAAAGCGTGAGAAAAGCTGAAATCGAACGATTAGAAACACGAAAATAATTTTTATGGCTCAAGAAAACACACACAATCAAACGACACAAAACGATGCGAACCGGCAGATTGAGATTGCGGTTTTGCCTTTGCAGAATACGACGCTTTTTCCCGAAACCGTCGTTCCGCTTGCCGTCGGGCGCGAGCGTTCGGTTAAATCGGTCGAAAACGCGCTTTCGACCGAAGAAAAACTCGTCTGCTGTCTGACGACCAAAACGGCGGAGACATCCGGCGACGACGCCAAAGCCGCAGACCTTTACGAAGTCGGAACAATCGTCAATATCAAACGAATGATGAAAGCCGACGCCGCGATGCAGCTGATTGTGCAGGGAATCGACCGCGTGCGCGTCGTCGAATGGGTGCAGGAACAGCCGTTTTTGAAGGCGCGTGTCGAATATCTGCCCGCGCTGAAAGTTGTCGATAACGAATCGGTCGAAGCCTTAAACCGCAATATTCAGGGACTCGTTCAGCAGGCGCTGGCGATGCTGCCGAACGTGCCGCCGGAAATTCGGATGGCGGTTATGTCGCAGACAAATCCGGTTCAGCTCTCGTATTTTCTCGCTTCCGTGCTTGATTTGGGCGTCGAGACAGAACAGAAAATGCTCGAAGCGGCGACGGTTGACGAGCTTTTGACTTTATCGCACGCCGCGCTTTCGCGTGAAGTCGAAATTATGCAAATCAGGTCGAAAATCGCCACCGAAGCGCAGGGCGAAATGGACAAGGCACAGCGCGACTACGTGCTTCGTCAGCAGTTAAAGGCGATTCAGAAAGAATTAGGCGACGACGACGGCGAGAAAGCCGACGCCGACGCATTGCGCGAAAGATTGGAAACGGCGGATTTGCCCGACGACGTGCGCAAAGAAGCGGAACGCGAACTCAAGCGGATGGAACAATTGCCGCAAGCCGCGCCGGATTATCACGTTATCCGCACGTATCTCGAATACGTTTTGGAACTGCCGTGGAAAAAGGCGAGCGAAGAAAAACTAGACTTAAACGAAGCGCGCAAAATTCTGGACGAAGACCATTACGGACTTGAGGACATCAAAAAACGTATTTTGGAATCGCTCGCCGTTGTGAAATTACGACCCGACTCGAAAAGCCCGATTATTTTATTTGTGGGACCGCCGGGCGTCGGTAAAACTTCGCTCGGGCGCTCGATTGCGCGGGCGATGGGGCGCGAATTCGAGCGTATTTCTTTGGGCGGCGTGCGCGACGAAGCCGAACTGCGCGGGCATCGCCGCACATACGTCGGTGCGATGCCGGGCAGAATTATTCAAACCCTGAGACGCGCCGGAGTTAATAATCCGGTTTTGATGCTCGACGAAATCGACAAAATGGGCAACGATTTTCGCGGCGACCCGGCGTCGGCGCTGCTTGAAATCCTTGACCCGGCGCAGAACAACACGTTCCGCGACCATTATCTGGATTTGCCGTTTGATTTGTCGAAAATCTTTTTTATCGCAACGGCAAACCAGCTCGGACCGATTCCCGCGCCTTTGCGCGACCGAATGGAGATTATCCAGCTTGCCGGTTACAGCGATATTGAAAAATTGAATATCGCAAAGCAATATTTGATTCCACGCCAGATAAAGGAAAACGGTTTGCAGATTGACCAGATAGAAATCAGCGACGACGCTGTAAATCTATTGACGGCAAGATATACGCGCGAAGCGGGCGTTCGACAGCTTGAAAGGACAGTCGGAAATCTGGCGAGAAAAGTTGCCTTAAATGTTGCACAGGGAAACACGGAACACGTCAAAATTACGGCGAACGAAATAAAAGGTTATTTGGGCGCGCCGCATTTTTACCCGGAAAAAGCGCGCGAGGATTTGCCCGCCGGAGTCGCGACCGGAATGGCTTGGACGGAAATGGGCGGAGAAGTTTTGTTTATCGAAGCGACAATGCTGCCGGGCGGTTCGGGTTTGACTTTGACCGGACAATTGGGCGAGGTAATGAAGGAATCGGCAATGGCGGCGCGTTCTTATTTGTGGGCGCACGCGGCGGAACTCGGCATCGACCCGGAACAGATAAGGTCGAACGGCATCCACGTTCACGTTCCGGCGGGCGCGATTCCGAAAGACGGTCCGAGCGCGGGCGTTACGATGACGTCGGCTTTAGCGTCGGTCTACACGGGCAGAAAAGTTCGTTCCGATACGTCGATGACCGGCGAAATCACGCTTTCGGGCTTGGTGTTTCCGGTCGGCGGAATTAAGGAAAAAGTTCTGGCGGCGCATCGCGCGGGAATCCGGCGTATTGTTCTGCCGGAGAAAAACGAAGCCGACATCGAGGAGATTCCCGAAGAAGTGCGCGCCGATTTGGAAATCGTTACCGCAAACCGCATCGACGATGTTTTAAATTTCGTGCTGGAGTCCGAACCGAGCGAGACGGCGGGGAAAAATTACGCGATTCAGGACGCGGGCGCGCATTCGGACAGCTCGAATGAACCGTTAATCGCCAAAGAAAAGTAGATTTTCCGGCGAATAAAAAAATGACGGGCGATAAAATATTATAAAATTATCGCCCTTTTTTTCGTTTTGAAAAAAATATTATCAAATAGCTTTTTATGGTTGGAAAAATAAAACAATTTCGGTGTATGCTAGTAGGTTAGATGTGCAGAGCGAAAGTCTTGCCCGCAAAAGGCTCAAGCGGTTTTAGGAGCTTATCTCTCTTTAAACAAAAAAAACATATTTCAGGTTAAAAAATTAAGTCGGATATTTATTAAAAATGGCATTTAAGTCTTTATTCAGTTTATTTTCGAGCGATTTGGCGATAGATTTGGGGACGGCGAACACGCTCGTCTACGCAAAGGGTCGCGGCATCGTCGTCAGCGAACCTTCGATTGTCGCAATCAATAAAGTTACAAATCAGGTCGAAGCGGTCGGGCGCGACGCCAAGGAAATGCTCGGCAGAACGCCGGGAAATATCGTGGCGATTCGTCCGATGAAAGACGGCGTGATTGCCAATTTTGAAGTTACGGAAAAAATGCTCCAGCATTTTATCCGCAAAGCGCACAACGGCAAAAGCTGGGTGCGCCCGCGCGTTGTTATTGGCATTCCGTCGGAAATCACGCAGGTCGAACGCCGCGCCGTCGAAGATTCGGCGTATCGCGCTAAAGCGTCGGAAGTCTACTTGGTTGAAGAAGCGATGGCGGCGGCAATCGGCGCGGGACTGCCGATTACCGAGCCGCACGGAAATATGGTCGTTGACATCGGCGGCGGAACAACCGATATTGCTGTTATTTCCTTGTCAGGCATCGTTTATTCGCGCGCCGTTCGCGTCGCCGGAAACGAGATGGACGAAGCGATTACCCAATTTATCAAACGAAAATACAATCTGCTTATCGGCGAGCGAACGGCGGAAGCGATTAAAATCGCGCTCGGTTCGGGTTTTCCGCTCGAAGAACCGCTGACGATGGAAGTTCGCGGACGAAATTTGATTGAAGGCATTCCGAAGACGATTACCATTTCCGACGAAGAAATCCGGGAAGCTCTGTCTGATGCCGTTGCGACGATTATCAACGCCGTCCGCGTCGCGCTTGAACGGACGCCGCCGGAGCTTTCCGCCGATATTGTCGAACGCGGAATCGTGATGACCGGCGGCGGCGCGCTGCTCAAAAACCTCGACAAACGCCTGATGATTGAAACCGGCTTGCCCGTCGTCGTCGCCGACGACCCGCTCTCGTCGGTTGTTCTCGGAACGGGCAAAATGCTGTCGGATTTCGAGCTTTTGAAACGTGTGAAATGGGACAATTCTTTAATGACAGGTAGTTAGTTTATAGAGTTAAAGAGTTTATAGAGTTAAAGGAATTTTTTACTCTGCAAACTCTAAAAACTCTACAAACTCTAAAAACTCCATAAACTCTAAAAACTCTAAGAAATGGCGGAGAGAAGTCAAAAAGAAGTTTGGAAGTTGACGCCCTGGCTGATGATTGCTTTACTTCTGGGTAATTTTATTCTGATGGCGTATTCCGCCAAGACAGCCTCGAATCAAAGCGTTATCCGCGTTTGGGCGCAGACGGTCGCCGATTTCGTCCAATCGCCGGTAACGACGGTGAGCTACGCCGCCTCCAATTATTTTCAATCTTTCGCCACTTTAAGAACTGCTCAGAGCGAGAACGACGTTCTCAAACAGCGCGTCCAGGAACTCGAAGTCGAAGTTCAGAACAAAGAGAGTTTATCGTTTGAAAACGGGCGTCTCAAATCGCTTCTCGAACTCAAGGAGCGCTCCGAATCCAAAATTTTGCCCGCGACAATCATCGGGCGCGACCCGTCGGCGTGGTTCGACACTTCGATTATCAATCGCGGCAGTCTCGACGGCGTAAAATTAAATATGCCGGTCGTTGCAAACGGCGGCATCGTCGGCAGAATAACGGCGGTCAGTCCTTTAACGTCGCAGATTTATCTGGTCAGCCGCGAAAAGGTCAGCCAGGGCGGAATTATCGGCGAAATCGGCAAATCGAACGCGCTCGGCGTCGTCAGCGGAACGGGCAAAAAAGAATTGCTCGAAATGGGCTATGTGCCGGGGAGCGTCGAGGTGAACGTCGGCGAAAGCGTTTATACGACCGGACAGGAAGGAATTTATCCGCCCGGACTGAAAATCGGTGAAGTCGTCGAAGTTCGCTCCGGTTCGGCGACCGTTACGCATCAGATTTTCATCAAGCCGAGCGCCAATTTATCGTCTTTGCAGGAAGTCGCCGTTCTGCTCTACGAGCCGCCGCCGCGTCCCGACTACGATAAAACCGTGCCGAACGGCGGCAAAGACGATAAAGGAAAGAAGAAATAAGTTCAAAGTTTGGGATTTCACTTTAAACTTTGAACCTTGAACTTTGAACCTTAAGTAAATGGAAAAGTTAAAAATCACAATCGCATTGATTATCGCCGTCCTTTTGCAGTGGACGCTTCGCAATGTCGCCGAATCGTTTGTGTTTATTGATTTTCCTTTGATTATCGTAGTTTACGCCGCGCTTCAGCGAACCGGCATTCAGGCGCTGCTTTACGGCAGCGTCGCCGGGCTTGCCGTCGATGCTCTGAGCGGCGGGCTTCTGGGCGCGAACGGTTTTTCTAAAACATTGATAGCATACATAGTTGCGGAGATGGTGCGGCGCGTCTATCTGGACAACCTTTTATTGAGAATTCCCGTCTTAGCAGGCGCTTGTCTTCTCAATAATCTGGTTTATTACGGTATGCATCGCCTCTTAGGTCAGACGCCGACGGCGGAACTCGTAACGACAACCGCCTATTCCGTTATCGGAACGACTATCGCCGGAACGATTATTTATTTGATTTTAGACAGCTTTTTCGCGGAGAACGCGCGGACGAAAAAGAAGGAAATCTTTGCGCCGCGCCGCCAAACCCGCCGCCGAAATCCGATTCGACTGGGAAGCAGAAGGTAATCTAGTGGTGAGAGGTGAAAGGTGAACGGCTGGTGAAAAACTTTCTTGAAACTCACCACTCACCACTCACCAATCACCGTTCAGTACTAAGAAAATGAAGTTAAACGACCAGGTGCAAAATTTGGGAATACGAGTCGGCACGATTCAGGTTGCCGCCTTTATTTTGCTGTCGCTTCTCGGTGTCCGGCTGTATTATCTGCAAATCGTCAAGGGCGAATATTACAGCGAAAAAGCTGAAAACCAGCGCGTTCGTCTGATTCCGATTCCCGCGCCGCGCGGAGCGATTTTCGACCGGAACGGCAAATTGCTGGTCGATTCGCGCCCGACTTACAACGTAACCTTATCGAACGAGCCGATAAAGAAAATCGATTTAACCGAACGCCTCGAAGATTACGCGCAGGGTTTGAGCGTTGACCGACAGTATCTGGTCGAAAGACTGAACTTTCTTAAAAAACAGCCGGGATTCGAGACGATGGTTTTGAAGGAAAACGCGACGATTGCGGATATAACCTGGGTCGAGGCGCACACTTTGGAATATCCCGAACTTCGCATCGAATTGCAGCCGCAGAGATTTTACCCGCTCGGCAAAGTTCTGGCGCACGTTCTCGGCTACGTCGGCGAAATCAGCCCGAAACAGCTTGAGAAACCGGAAGTGCAGGCGAAAGGTTTGCGTCCCGGCGATATTGTCGGCAAAGGCGGACTCGAACAATATTACGACGAATATCTGCGCGGCAAACCCGGTTACAGAAAGGTTATCGTCGATAGCCGCGGTCGCATCCAGAGCGAGATTGAAACCGTTCAGCCGCAGGCGGGACAGGATTTAGTTTCGACCATCGATTTGGATTTGCAGATGGCGGCGGAAGAACAACTCGCCAATTCGGCGACAAAGCGCGGCACGGTAATTTCGATAGACCCGAACAACGGCGAGGTTCTGGCGATGGCGTCGTCGCCTTCGTTCGACCCGAACGCTTTCGTAACCAGAAGCACGACGCCCGAAGGACGCCGGGAAATCGCCGGCTATTACACGCACGAAGAACGCCCGCTCCTCAATCGCGCTATTCAGGGACGTTATCATCCGGGTTCGACGTGGAAAATTCCCGAATCAATCGCTGCGCTTCAGCAGGGCGTTATAACGGTCAAAAATTCGGCTATCGTGTGCGGCGGCGGCATACAGGTCGGTAATCGCTTTACACGCGACACGAGCGGCAACCACGGAACGCCGGATTTGCCGAGCGCCATTACTCATTCGTGCGACGGTTATTATTATCGCCTGGCGCTGAAGATGAAGCTCGAAGGCTTGATTCAGATGGCTGAAATGTTTGAATACGACAAGACGACCGGCGTCGATTTGCCGAATGAAAAAATCAGCCACACGCCGAAATATTTCGAGCCGTATATAAAAAAACGCGACAACGGAAAATGGAACGACATCGAAACCGTGTTCGCTTCAATCGGGCAGGTTACGGTTGACGTTACGCCGATTTCGATGCTCCGCGCCGTTGCGAGCGTCGGTGTGCAGGGCAGAATGTATGTTCCGCATCTGCTTAAAGAATTTAAGGCAATCGGCGCAATCGGCGAGGAAGGAGATAAAAGCTACGTTCCGGCGCGGGCGGCTTTCGGCTTTAATCACACAGACCCGAAAATCATCGAAATGACGCCCGAACAAAACGCTTTTGTTTTAAAAGGAATGTGGGGCGTCGTCAACAACGGCGGAACTGCCGGGCGCTTAAAGATGGCAAATTGGGAAATAGCGGGCAAAACCGGCACGGCGCAAAACTCGTCAATCGGTTCAGGCGGCGCAAAAGACCACGCGTGGTTTGTGTCCTTTGCGCCGGCTTACAAACCGGAAATCGCCGTCATCGCGCTGATTGAAAATTCGGGTTTCGGCTCGTCCAACGCCGCGCCCGTCGTCAAAGGTGTCTACGACGCGTATCTTTTGAAAACTCATCCCGAAATTTTGAGCGGGCAACAAGTGGCGGTGAAATAGTTTGTAGAGTTTTTAGGGTTCATAGAGTAAAAACATTTTCCTCCGCTCCAAAAACTCCAAAAACTCCAAAAACTCTATAAACTCTACAAACTCAATATGTCAGCCATAATAGAAAAACGTAATTTCAGAGATTTTGACTGGCTGGTCGCTGTGCTGGCGGTAGCCATCGTCTGTTTCGGCATCTGGCAAATTTACAATGCGCAGCCGACAGAAACTTACTGGCAGAAACAGATTGTCGGCTTGGGCATCTCGCTCGTCGCGCTGGTTGTTATCGCGACGATGGATTACCGCCGCGTTATCGACGCCGCGCCGCTGTTTTACGTGTTCGGTCTGCTACTGCTGGTGCTGGTTTTAACGCCGCTCGGCGTTAAGGTCAATGGTCAGCAAGCGTGGCTGAAAATTCCGCTTATCGGACAGTTTCAGCCGTCGGAGTTTGTCAAGATTCCCGTCGTTCTGATGCTCGCCAAATACTTCGGCGCGCGCAAATCGGGGTTTCTGACGGTGAAGGAAATTCTCGTCGGCGCGGCGATTTTAGCCGTGCCTTTAGCCTTGATTATGCTTGAACCGGACGCCGGACAAGCCATTACGTATTTTCCGATTCTCGCCGTAATTTTCTTTCTCTCGGCAGTTAAAATCAGGTGGGTTGTCTTAACAATCGTCGCGGGCGTGATTTTCGTTCCCATCGCGTTTTGGGCTGGTGTGCAGACGGGGAAAATTAAACCGTATCAGGTCGAGCGCGTCAACGTTATTCTCGACCCGGAAAACGCCGACCCGAAAGGTTACGGCTATCACACGGTGCAGTCGATGATTACGGTCGGAAAGGGAAGCATTTCCGGCATCAAAGGCGACACGGAAAGCTCGCAGAGCGCGCTGAAGTTTCTGCCCGAACCGCACACGGATTTTATTTTCGCGGTAACGGCTGAGAATACGGGATTTATCGGCTGTGTCTCGCTTCTGCTGGCTTACGCGATGCTTTTATCGCGTCTGATTGCGGGCGCGAGACAAGCGCCCGACCGCGCCGGAATGCTGGTAATTATGGCGATTGTCGGCGAGCTGACGTTTCAGATTTTTATGAACGTCGGTATGGTTTTAGGCTTTCTGCCGGTCATCGGCGTTCCGCTGCCTTTGATGAGCGCCGGACTTTCGGCTGTTCTGGCGACCTTTATCGCCATCGGTTTCGTTATCAGCGTTAAAATGCGCCGGTTCGTCAACTAGGAGATTTTTGTAATATGGCAAGAGAAGCGAGAAGAATCGTAACCAAAGAAGTCGAAACGGTCGATGCGAAAAAAAGCGGTTTCTGGCGTTATATGTGGCTGCCAGCGGCGCTGCTGCTGGCTTTGTCGGCTGGCGCGCTGACGGGCGTTCTGGCTTCTTATTATCTGAATAATTCGCGCTACGCGACGGAAGTTTCTGCACTCGCAACGTATCGACCGCCGCAGGTTACGACGATTTACGCCGACGACGGCGAAACGATTCTGGCGGAATTCGCGCTCGAAAAACGTATTCCGATTAAAGAGCAGGACATTCCGAAAGTTGTCGAAAACGCTTTGCTCGATATTGAAGACAACAGATTTTACAGCCACGTCGGAATCGACCCGTATCGCATCGCGGGCGTCGTGGTTAAAAAGCTGACGACCGGCAAAACCGAAGGCGGCTCGACCATCACGCAGCAGCTCGTCAAAAATCTTTTTCTATCGCGCGAGCAGACCATCACGCGCAAAGTTTCCGAATGGATGATGGCGCTTGAAATCGAGCGTTTATACACGAAGCGTCAGATTCTCGAAATGTATATGAATTATATGTTTCTCGGCGCGGGTTCATACGGCTTTGAAGCGGGCGCGCGCACCTATTTCGGCAAATCGCTGAAGGATGTCAATCTCGAAGAAGCGGCGCTGCTGGCGGCGATTATGAAATCGCCCGAATATTCGCCGACGCGCAACCTGGAAAAAGCAAAAGAGCGGCGCGATTTGGTTATTACCCAAATGGCGAAAAACGAACATATCACCGAAGCTGAAGCCGCCGCCGCCAGAGCGCGCCCGATTAAACTAGCCGACACCGCTTATTATCAATCGCTGCCGAAATCGACCGCGTGGGATTATCCGGTCGAAGAAGTCCGCAAATATCTCGAAGAAAAATACACGACGCGCGTCGCGCAGGGCGGTTTGAAGGTCTACACGACGATAAACGTGGACGCGCAGAAAATCGCTACCAAAGCAATCCGCGAAGGCTTGCGCCAGTATGACCGCGGGCGTTCGTGGCGCTCGGACTATCAAAGTATTCTGCTCGACGAAAGCAATCAACCGATTACCGACAGAAAGGAAATCGACGAAAAGCTCAAGACGTTCAAGCACGCCGATTGGTATGGCGACGATTATGCCAAAGGCGAATATATAAAAGGTCTGGTCGTGAATGTCGATTCGGCAAAAGATGAAGCGACGATTCGATTCGGCAGACAGACCGTCAGCGTAACCGCCAAAGAGATGGGCAAAAGCGGCAAAAAACCGAAAGACGAATTAAAGGTCGGATTTTTGCCCGAATTTGAAATCAAGGAAGTCAGCGAAGACGGCGACATCACGCAGGTTCAGCTCTCGCAAGTGCCGGAAGTGCAGGCGTCGATTGTCTCGCTCAACGCTCACACGGGCGAAGTGGCGGCAATGGTCGGCGGTTACGATTACCACACGAACCGTTTTAACAACGCGACGCAGGGTTTGCGTCAGACCGGCTCGGCTTATAAACCGTTTATCTACACGGCGGCGATTGAATGGGGAATGACGCCGGAGTCGATGGTTTCCGGCGCGCCGATTAATCGCGGCGGCTGGATGCCGCACAACTACGACGGTTCTCTCAGCCACGCGAATGTTCCGATGAGTGTCGCGTTGGCGAAATCCTACAATCTGGCGGCGGTGCATCTGCTCGACCAGGTGGGCGTTCAGACCGGCGCGCAGATGGTTCGGCGGTTCGGGATTACAAATCCGATGGCGCCGAGTCTGGCGTCGGCGCTGGGTGCGAGCGAAGCCTCGCTGATTGAAATGGTTTCGGCTTATTCCGCCTTTCCGAATAAAGGCTTGCGCATTACGCCGCATTTGATTCGCAAGGTCTACAACCGCGACGGAAGCCTGCTCGAAGAATGGAAGGAAACCACTTCGAGAGTTACGAGCGAATATGTTGCTTTAACGATGGTCGATTTGATGCGCGGCGTCGTCAACCTGCCGTTCGGAACGGCAAAGGGCGCGAGCGCCGCCGGACAGCCGCTCGCGGGCAAAACCGGCACGGTTAACGACCACACGGACGTTTGGTTTATCGGCTACACGCCGACGTATGTTACAGGCGTCTGGATGGGAAACCCGGAAAAGAAAGACAATCTCGGCAACAATATGACGGGCGGACACGGCGCGCTGCCTTATTTTAACGCGTTTATGAACGTGTATATGAAGGACAAGCCAAAGGAAACCTTCCCGGAAGCGCCGCCGATACCGTCGGAAATCAAGGCTCTTTCCGAACAGCGCAAACGCGAGGAGCAGGAAAAACTTGAAAAAGCCGAACAGGAAGGCGAAAAGCTCGGAATCAGTCTAAGCACCGGCACGAAAGCCAGACGCAGCGGCAAAGTGCAATCGACGGGCGGAGGAGCGGAAACCGAAATACCGACGACGATAGACCCGACCGAAACGCCGAAAACTGATAGTCCGCCGGTTGTAAAACCCGACGACGCGCCGAAACCGCCCGCGCCCGCCGCGCCGGTTAAAAAAGCCGAACCGCCCGCCGAAAAACCGCCGAACCCGGAAGGCGCGAAGCGAAAGGGTAAAAAGGGCGAAGGCGATAATTAGAAGCCGTCTCAAAAACAGCAATCCGCTCTTTGCGTAATGCTGCGCGATACGAAAATCGGGAACGCAAAGCAGTACAGAGGCTTACGCGAAAGCAGTTTTTGAAATGACCTGCGGTAAAAAGCGAAAGGCGGACAGTTTAGAAATAAACTGTCCGCCTTTCGCTTTTCGCCCCATTTAATTTCCCAGCAATGTTTCGATTGTCGGGACGACGTTTTCGAGGTCGTTCGGTTTTACCAGATATATGCTCGCGCCTGCCGCCATCGCCGCGTCCCGGTCGCGCTGTTGAGACGTAGCGGTATAAAAAATAATCGGCGTCGTCGGGTCGGCGGCGCGAATACGGCGGCACAGCTCGACGCCGCTCATCTGCGGCAGATTGTAATCGAATATAAAAAGGTCAAACGATTTCCGGGTCAATAAATCGAGCGCTTCGTGC
Organism: Pyrinomonadales bacterium; assembly: GCA_038200355.1. Classification (GTDB taxonomy): domain Bacteria; phylum Acidobacteriota; class Blastocatellia; order Pyrinomonadales; family Pyrinomonadaceae. The sequence goes on from JBBPXZ010000006.1 coordinate 14,999, forward strand.
GGCGTCGCCACCGAAGTTAATTGATAATCCGTATCCGCGTAGTGCAGCATAGCCGCTATCAATTCACAGAAGTCGTCGTCGTCATCTACACATAATATATTGGAGGGTTTATGCATATTTTGGGCTTCCGGTGTAAATTTTGCCGGTCGAAAAAGGAAACTGTAAATACTTATGAGTATTAGCTTCTAAGATGTTTAAGAAAACGCGCGCGATTACGAACGGAAACATTAAGATAGCAAACAGTAGCATTTCAAGCGGAAAAAATATGTCGCATAGACGACATATCGGCATTTAATTAAGTGAATTAAATGCCGCCGCCGGTCAGAAATTTTTCACCTCGGAGACGCCGGGCTTTCGCTGAGAGGAGATAAAAATCCGCGTCATTCTCCGCGCCTGCCGAGCGTCCCGGCGGTGAAATATGCTGCATAATCTCAATCGTCGGCGTGTTCGAGCCGATTAGCTTAAAAACTTTTCCAGATAAAAAGGCAGCATCCTGCGCCACCATTCCCAATCGTGTTTTACATCGTGTCCCCAAACGTCGAGAAGGTGCGGAATGCCTTTTTCGTCGAGAATGCCGGAAAAATCGCGGCTTCTTTCTGGCGCTTCAAACGCGCCTTGTCCGGTAACTATTACGATTGAATCGGCTTTTCGGAGAATCGGCAGGTAATAATCGTCGTTCAGGTTTTTAACGTATTGAATCGGATTATTGAAATAAACATTGTCGTCCGTGTAATTTTTCAGATAAGAACGAATATCGTAACTGCCGCTCATCGCAATCGTGCCGCGAAAGTTATCGGGATGCTTAAAGTAGCAGTTGGCGGCGAGAAATGCGCCCAGGCTCGCGCCCGTAGTCAGCGGACGCGCCGCCGCGCCGCATTCATCACGAATAAGCGGCAGAACTTCTTCCTGAATATAACGGTCGTAGCGCGTTTGCAGTTCGGCTTTCCATTTCGGCGACGCCTGTTCATTTAAAAGGCTGTAGCGATTAACCGAATTTACCGAATAAGCGCGAAGCCGACCGGATTCGATAAGCGGTTTTATCGCGTCGAGCAGCAGAAAACGCTCGTATTCGAGATAATCGGCGGCGGCGGTCGGAAACATCAAAAGCGGATAACCGCTCGTTCCGTAAGCAACCAGCGGCATATCCATTCCGAGATTGTGGCTGAACCAGGAAGTCGTATCGCGTCTCATTCAAAAGTTTCTCCAAAGTGTTTTTAATATAATTTACTGAGGTTAAAAGAAATCGATTTCAAGTTCAAGTTAGGCTTGTCGCGTAAGTATCGAGACTACTTCGCGACGGTGATTTCGCGCGTCGTCGAATTATAGCCGCCGTTATCGACGAGATTTCCGTCCTTATCGACTAATTCGAGCTTGACGACGTGCCTGCCGTTCGTCCAGCCGGTCAGCCAAATCGGTTTCCAACTGTCGATAAATTTCGCTTCGCCGCCGTCAACCGAATAACGCACCCGATAACGCTCTCCAATATATTTCTTATCTGGAAAATCATCATTGAGCAATACGGCATTAGACAACCAGAAATCAATCATAATCGCATCGGCGTCCGCGCCTTTGTATTCGCCTTTCGGACGGCTGTATGTGAGAAGCGGTTTCTTCGGGTCAACCGCGCCCGCCGTCGAATTTGCCATATCTTTTCCTTCGGGCGTCGCCGCTGCATTGACGTTTGCGGCGTTCGCCATCGTGTTTCCCGCGTTGGTCGTCGTCGGCTGAGCGGCGTTTGCCGCGCCGTTCCTAACCGTAAATTTCACCATCTGAAACGCGCCTTCGTTTTTGTAGCTTTCGTGCCACGGACGCGACGGGAAAAAGCGCAAAGTGTGTTCGCCGTCGGCGACGTTTCTCAATTCAAATTCGCTGTCGAGATTATAAAAGGCTTCATACGGCTGATTGTCTAAAATAACGTGAATGTGATTGCCCATTCCGGTCGCCGTATCCTTCATCGGTTTGTAGCCTTTGAGGTCGCCGGATAATTCCAGTTTCACTTTGACGATTGAACTGTTGACGGTCGCGCCGTCTTTCGGCTCGACAACTTTAAGCGTCGGCGCTGCGCTATCCTGTTCGCCGCGCTCGTTCATCATATCGGCAATTCGCTGCGGGCGCGGCGCTTCCGTTAAATTCTGGACGGCAGGCGCGGCGTTTGCATTCGTCGCATTTGCCCCGTTTGCCGTGCTTGAAGTCGTGTTCGCCGTATTTGTCCGCGGAGATTCGCAAGCCGAAAAAGCGGCAACAGCTAAGGCGAGTATAAAAACTTTCGTCAATTTCATAAACATTCTCCTTTTTGATTGAACATAGAACTGAAACCACGTTTCAGACGCGTTTCCCGAATAATCTGATTTCAACTCGAACTGTATCTTAGCGGAGTTTTCGTAATTGAAAAAGTTTCACCGCTTTTTCGATGAATAATAATAGAAAAAGGCATCTCGAAAGACACCTTTTTTACAATTAAAATTAAGAATGGAGTCGAGGGGGATCGAACCCCTGACCTCTGCAATGCCATTGCAGCGCTCTCCCAGCTGAGCTACGACCCCGAAAACCAATTACGAATTATAAATTACGAATGACGAATGAGCAAATCGGAAAGCCAATTGCGAATTACGAATCGCCGGAAGTTTTCCCGTAATCGTAATTCGTAGTTTATTTTCCTTTAAAGACCGGCTTGCGCTTTTCCAGAAACGCGGCGACGCCTTCTTCCTTGTCTTCGGTCGAAAAACAAATTGCGAAAAGGTCGATTTCGCGGCGCAAGCCTTCGTCCAAAGTCGAGCGCGACGCCAGTTTTACGGCTTCTTTAGCCATCTGCAAGGCAATCGGCGATTTCTCGGCGATTTTATTTGCCAGCGCGAAAGTTTTTTCTTCCAATTGTTCCGCCGGAAAAACATCGTTGACCAAACCGAGCCTCAGAGCGGTCGGCGCGTCAATCATATCGCCGGTCAAAATCATTTCCATCGCCTTGCCTTCGCCGATTAAACGGGTTAAGCGCTGCGTTCCGCCGCCGCCGGGAATAATTCCCAAATTTATTTCCGGCTGTCCGAAACGCGCCTTTTCGCCCGCAAATCTCAAATCGCAGGCGAGCGCGAGTTCGCAGCCGCCGCCGAGACAAAAGCCGTTTATCATTGCAATCACGGGCTTCGGAAATGCGTCGAGCGAATTAAAAAGCGAGCGACCCTGAAAAACGGCGCGCTGTTCGGCGGCAGATTTTCCGGCAAATTCGCCGATGTCCGCGCCCGCGACAAAAGATTTTTCGCCCGCGCCGGTAATAACTAAAACACGAACCGAATCGTCGGCGCGCAATTCGTCCAGCGCCGCGACGCTTTCAAGATGAACCTGCGCATTTAAGGAATTGAGCTTATCGGGACGATTTATTGTTAATACTGCAACGCTTCCGCGTTTTTCAATCAAAATAGTTTCGTAATCAGACATAATTTTAAAAGGACAAAGGATATTCTAAAAGGATAAAGGATAAAGGATAAGTTTAAGAAATATAATTGTAATTTTTACTACATCTCTACTTAATTTTTATCCCTTATCCTTTTTTAGTCTTCTTCCTCGTCCTTCTGGTCGTCGGCAATCCAGGAGACGAAAAAACGCAGCCAGTTTTCCTTCCCGTCAACAACCGTAACGCCGACGCGAATTGTGCCGTAAGCGGCAGGCGCGACGCGCACGACCTGGGCTTTTACTTCGACCGGCACGCCGTCGGGACGATGCGAGCGCAGATAAAGATTTTCGCCGGGCGCAATGGTTTGATTCAGATGAAAAAGCGTTCCGGTCGTTGAAATATCGTCGGTTTCGGTCGGTTCAGACCACGCCGCGCCGTCGTCGGCTCGCCCGGAGACGACAACCGGCAGACGAAGCGCCATCCGAAGCGCAAAGCGTTTTTCTTCAAATTGCGTCATTGTATCGGTTGACATTGATTAAAGTCTTTGGATTCGAGCGAAATTTTTATATGTGTAGAAACGATAAACAGTTTAACACGAATAGTTTTCAATAAATATAACCAATCGAAAAACTTTTGTAAATGAAAATCTAATTTCCCGCCGGCGAAACCGCCTGGCGGACAGGCTTTCGACCGCTTGTTCGACTATTTTATTATTTGACGGTTATACTGTAAGCATCATCTAAAACGCTGTTTGACTAAAACGACTTTTCAGATGCGGGAGACGAGAAAATATTTATGGCGCAGACGGAAATTAATAAAAAAGTAGTTATTTTGGGTTCGGGTCCGGCAGGTTTAACGGCGGCGATTTACGCGTCCCGTGCGCAGCTCGCTCCCATAGTTATCGACGGACCGCAGCCGGGCGGACAGTTGACGATTACGACCGACGTTGAAAATTATCCCGGCTTTGCCGAAGGAATTATGGGACCGGAGTTGATGAATCAATTCCGGGCGCAGGCGACCAGATTCGGCACGGAAATCTTGAACATCTGGATTGATAAAGTCGATTTATCGAGCAGACCGTTCACGCTTTACGGCAAGGAAAGCGCCGACGCCGACGAGATTACAACCTTAATAAAAGCCGAAACTTTAATTATCTCGACCGGCGCGTCCGCCAAATGGCTCGGCGTTCCGGGCGAAGAACCCGCGCCCGTCGGTTTGGGCGGCAACGGCGTTTCGGCGTGCGCGACGTGCGACGGATTTTTCTTTCGCGGAAAGCCGGTCGTTATTGTCGGCGGCGGCGACACGGCGATGGAAGAAGCGATGTTTTTGACGCGTTTCGCTTCAAAAGTAACCTTAATGCATCGCCGCGATTCGTTTCGCGCTTCAAAGATTATGCAGGAGCGCGTTTTCGCCAGCGACAAAATCGACATTATGTGGAATACCGGAATCCGCGAAATTGTCGGCACGAAGGAAGCGGGCGTTACGGGCGTGAAAATCTTCGATACGCAGTCGAATGAAGAAAGCGATTTCCCGACCGAAGGAGTTTTTATCGCCATCGGACACAAACCGAACACCGACCTTTTCAAAAAGGTTCTCGATATGGACGAAACCGGCTACCTGATAACTGAAGGACGCACGATGAAAACCAACATTCCCGGTGTTTTCGCGTGCGGCGACGCGCAGGATTCGTATTATCGACAAGCGATTACGGCAGCGGGTTCGGGTTGTATGGCGGCAATCGACGCCGAGAGATTTCTGGTCGAACACGGCGAAGCCGAAAAAGTTACGCAGACAAACTGGTAGAAAATCAAAATCGATTTTACGAAGAATCGCCGGTTAAACTTTGAAGAAAGTTTAACCGGCGATTCTTTTTTGATTTCAAGAGATTTTTATCTCTTGATTTCCACAATCTTTAAAAGTTTTCCACAGGTGGAAATCTCTTGAAATTTCTAACGCGTTAAGAATTGATTGAAAAATAAAAATCAAAAAAACTGCTTTAAAGCGACAAAATCGATTCTTTAGATTCTCCCGACACAAGCGCACCGGTTAAACTTTCTTCCGAATGGTCGAAAACGGCGTCGAGTTCGTGTTCGACGTTGCCGTGCAGCGGGCGCGCCTGTTTAAGCAGCGGCGCGAAATTTTTAAAGTCATAAAGGTCTGCGTCGAGCAGATGCGAGCCGGTTACGTTCGTCAAAGCCGTCATCATCGACGAGCGGATGTGCGGAATTTCTTTTTCCAATTCGGCGACGAGGCGTTTTATTCGGGCGCGTTTCAAATTCGGCTGCGAGCCGCAGAGATTGCAGGGAATTATCGGAAATTGTTTTTCCGCCGTGAATTTTAAGATGTCTTTTTCGCGGCAGTAAGCGAGCGGGCGAATGACGGTATTTTTTCCGTCGTCCGAACGAAGCGCGGGCGGCATCGCTTTTAATTGTCCGACGTAGAAAAGATTAAGCAGAAACGTGGCGATAATGTCGTCGGCGTGATGACCGAGCGCAATCTTCGTGCAGCCTTCTTCGATTGCCGTCGTGTATAAAATTCCGCGCCGCAGCCGCGAGCAAACCGAGCAGAAAGTTTTGCCTTCCGGCACAAGGCGCGTAACGACCGAATAAGTATCTTCTTCGACAATTCGATAATCGACGCCGACGCTTTCCAGATATTCGGGCAAAACGTGTTCAGGAAAATCGGGCTGTTTCTGGTCGAGATTAACGGCGAGAATTTCAAAATTAACGGGCGCGCGGCGTCGCACGTCGAGCAGTAATTCAAGCATCGTGTAGCTGTCTTTTCCGCCCGAAAGACACACCATTACTTTATCGCCGTCCTCAACCATCGAGAAATCGCGAATCGCTTCGCCCATTTTTTTGAGCAGTTTCGTTTTCGTTTTACTTTCTACAAACACGTTTTTCACCTCGCTTCCGAACTTAAAATTTTGACACGCCGACGCCGAATTGACAAACAGAAGCAAAAATCACTGGACACGGTTCGGAAAAGTCTTTTATCATTAGGTTTTCAAATTCAAATTAACTTTTCAGCTTTTATAATAAAATTATGATTAGAATGGGCAGAAGTTCGAGAGCCGAACAGCCGACCGAGCCGACTAATGTGCAGACGCCGAACACGCTTTATCCGGCGGCGACAACCGCAAATCAAGCGTCAACGCGCGCCACGTCCGAGAGCGAATCGATGGCGCGCGACATTAAAGAAGGACGCTTGAGCGGTTTTGTCGGTTACGGCACGACGCTGACCGGCGAGACGAGTTTTCAGGCGATGCTTCGCGTTGACGGGCATTTGACGGGGCGCGTCGTCTCCGAAAGCGGCACGCTGATTGTCGGTTCGAGCGGGCGCGTCGATGCCAACGTGCTGGTTTCGGCGGCGGTTATCAACGGCATCGTCAACGGCGATATTGTTGCAACCGAACGTCTGGAACTCGGACGAACCGCGCACGTCGTCGGCAATATTCAGGCGCCGCGTCTCGTAATGGAAGACGGCGCGCTGCTCGAAGGAAGCTGCAATATGATAAAAGCGCGTGAAAATTTAGAAAAAATGCGCGCCGAAGCAAACGCGCCTGTCGTTGCCGCAAGCGTTGAATCTTCAACTTATGAAACAGACGACACGAGCGAAGCAATGGGCTACGGCGGACAGGACGAAGAAACTTTTGAAGTGTCGGCACGTTAGTTCGGCTGAACAATTGAAAAACGGCTGAGCAGCTTAAAATGAAAAGATTCATCCTTGCTGTTTGCCGTTTTTATTTTTGCGTCGGCATTTGGAGCAGTTTCGATTTCGTATATTTTTTCGGCTGGCTTGGTTTGACATTTATTCCGTTTAATCGATGCTCGAGAATGATTTTTCCTTTATTAACGACGAATTCCACGCTTCCCGCGTTTCGCCGCGCCAGTTGGATTTGCTGCTCGAAAACGGCTGGCGACATTTCGGCGCGTATTTTTTTCGCTACAATCTCGGCTTTTATGAAAACGAAATTCGCCTCGTTCAGCCGCTTCGCGTCCGGCTTTCGGAGTTCAGCGTTTCAAAAAGTCAGCGTCGAATTTTGAAACGAAATAATGACCTGCAAATCGTCGCGCGCCCGATTAAAATCACTGCGGAAACAGAAGTTTTATTTCAACGGCATAAACAGCGATTCAAAAACAGCGCGCCCGATTCGATTTACGATTTTCTCGATGAAAACGCGGCAGACACGCCTTGCGAAGCGCTGGAAATCTGTGTCTACGACGGTAAAAAACTACTTGCCGCGAGTTTTTTCGATGTCGCCGACGCGTCGGTTTCCGGCATCTACGCGATTTTCGCGCCTGAAGAAGCAGCCAGAAGTCTCGGCATTTTTACGATGCTGCTTGAAATCGATTTTGCCGTAAAGTCGGGCAGGAATTTTTATTATTCCGGTTACGCTTACGCCGGGAAATCTTTTTACGATTACAAAAAAAGATTTCGGGCGCTGGAGCGATTCGACTGGCAGCAAAATTGGGAAAACTTCAAAGACGACGAATGAGACGACAGAATTTTCCGGTTTGTGTATATTTAAATTTGCGCGGTAAAAATCAAAAAAAGGAGAAATTTATAACTATGAGCGAAGTTAATCAGCGAGACGACGAAAAAGATACGGAAAATAAACGGGACGACGCGGCGAAAAACGAAACGAAAAACAACACGCCGACGATGAGCGGCGACCCGGGAAGAACGCCGGGCAGCGCCGAAGGCGACGAGGAAACCGTTGACGAAGACATTCGCCAAAAGGAAGCCGAAGGCAAACTTTAATTCAAATTAAAATTTTTCGGGTTGGAATATCGATTCAGATTTTCAATGTTCCAGCCTGAAAATCCGGCGAGCCGGTTCGGTTATTTTATAATCGAACCGGCTCGTTTATCAGTTCGGGCAATCGCACAAAACAGGTTTTATCTTTTATAGGACTTTCTCATTTTTGCAGAAGCCCGCACGATAGTTCGGCGCAACAGTGAAGCAACACACTTACTGACGTGCGTGTTTCCGCATTTTGAGAAAGTCCTGACGTAATAACTTTTTCGTTAACCTTAGACGGCTTCCTTTTATATCTTCTGATTTCAACAACCCAGATTTTATCGTATTCGTTTTCGCCCAAGTCTTTATATTTATCGGTTTTCGTCAAAAGATTCGCCAATTCCGGCGTCGTGTTATTGTGTCCGACGACAACGATTGTCCGCGCGTTCGATTTCAACAATTCACCCGCAAATTCTTCGAGATTATCGAAATCGTAAGTCCGAATCGGAATCCGGTAACGCGCATCGACGGTTTCAGCCAGCGGCAAAACGGTTGCTCTCGTCCGTTTATAATATGTCGAATAAATCAAATCCGGCTTGTATCTCCCGACGGTTTCAATCAACTTTTCCGCCCGCGCCTTTCCCGCTGCCGATAATTCGGGATTAGATTTATTTCTATCGGTCAAATCCTTTTCCGCATGGCGCAGTAAGATAATCGTCAATTTTCGGCTTTGAGCAAAAACGCCGCTGCCGGAGCCGATAAAACATAACCCGAATAAAAGAAAAAAGAGAATTTTCATAGCCTCAAATCAAGCCGCGTTTAATTTATTTCTCTTTCTTCATCGGACACATCAAGCGTGATGACGACGTGTGCGACGGAGTTTTCGTAATCCGCGAATTCTTTCGGCAAATTTATTACGCCGTGTTCGATTTTTGTCGTAAATTCTACTGAATTCATATTTTCAAAATAACTCAAAAGATGCTTTTGTTCAATGATTTTAGATTAAACGAACATTTTGCCCGGATTCAAAATGCCGTTCGGGTCGAAAACGCGTTTGATTGCTTTCATCACTTCGAGTGTCGGTTTATCAATCGCCATATCCAAATACTGCGCTTTGACGTAGCCGATGCCGTGTTCGCCGGAAATCGAACCGCCGAGAGCAATGGAAAGCGCGAAGGTTTCTTTGACGCATTGCCGGGCGCGCGCGATTGATTCGGGATTATCTTTGTCGCACATAAAATTGACGTGGATGTTGCCGTCGCCGGCGTGTCCGAAATTGGCGACGAAAGTATTATGTCTGCGTCCGATGTCTTCGATTTTTGAAATCAGTTCGGGAACTCGTGAGCGCGGAACGACGACATCTTCGTTTAATTTGAGAGTGCCGTATTTCATTAAACTCGGAGAAATGGCGCGGCGCACGTCCCAGAGTTTGTCTTCTTCTTCCTTGGATTTTGAGCGCAAAGTGTCGAAACCGCCGTTGTCTTTCAATATTCGTTCAATCGTTTGCGCGTTACGCTCGACTTCTTCCCGAAAGCCGTCAACCGCGACGATTAAAATCGCGTTTGCGTCCGTCGATAAACCGAACGCGAAGTTTTCTTCAATCGCGCCGATGCAGTTTCTATCGACGACTTCCATCGCCATCGGCAGCAAGCCTTCGGGCGTGAATTTGGTGAGAACTTTGCAGGCTTCTTCCATCGTTTTAAAGCTCGCGCGCACGGTCGCGGTCGCTTCGGGCATCGGCAAAAGTTTTAAAGTCGCTTCGGTGATAATTCCCAAAAGACCTTCCGAGCCGCACATCAAGCCGGTCAAATCGAAACCGACGACGTTTTTAACCGTTTTGCCGCCGGTTCTGATAACTTCGCCCGTCGCCGTTACGACTTCCAAGCCCAGAACCGAATGTTTCGTTACGCCGTATTTCGGTGTGCGCATTCCGCCCGCATTCTCGGCGATGTTGCCGCCGATAAACGAATCTTTATAGCTCGCCGGGTCGGGCGGAAATAATAATCCGTGTTTTTCGACCGCTTGCTGCAATGCGAAAGTTGTCAATCCGGGTTGGCAGATAACATATAAATCATCGGGATTTATCTCGATAATGCGATTCATTCTGTCCGTTCCGACGACGATGCCGCCGTCAACCGGCACAGCGCCGCCCGTGTAGCCGACGCCGCCGCCGCGAGCGGTTACGGGAAATTTGTATTCGTTGGCGAGCTTTAGAATCTGCGCCATTTGTTCGGTCGTTTCGGGAAAGACGACGGCTTCGGGCGGAAACTTTTCCTTAACCGCGTCCGCGCCGTATGGCTCGACCTTTTCCGGCTCGACCAAAACATTCGCCGCGCCGATGATTTGCCGCAGCTTTTCGACAACTTCAGGTTTTGAAGCGTTTGTTGCGCGGCGCGGTTCAGCATTGAAATGGATTGATTGATACATAAATATTTTTATTCTAAACCGGCGCATCTCGAAGATAAAGTTTCCGGGCGGATAATGGACAAAAGAAAAGCGACTCGTTAAGAATCGCTTTTCTATATAAAAAGTTGGAGCCGGCAAACAGACTCGAACTGATGACCTACGGTTTACAAAACCGTTGCTCTACCAACTGAGCTATGCCGGCTCGCCATTTGCGGCGGAATTTAACGCCGCAATCGAAAATACTACAAAATGATTCGGCTTTCTGCAAGTCTTCAGATAAAACAGGGAAAACTTACCGATTAAACAACAAAAATAATTGTTGACGATTGTTTAATCAAAAGGTTACGATATGAAATGCCCGAATCGAACGGGCGCGATTTTCTTTTCAATCCTCTTTCTTTTCTTCGAGAGAAAAAACATTTTTAATAACAATCAGGTAAATAAGGAGAACAACGTGAGTTTTCAGAAGTTTTTCAAAACAGGTTTCGCGGGACTTTTTTTAGTCTCAGGTTTATTGGCGTCGGGCGGTTTCGCGCAGCGACCGACACCGAATCCGACACTTATAATTAATCGGGACAACCGGGAAGTTCCCGTCGTCAGCGGCGCTGATTTGTATTGCGCCGGATTTATTCAAAACGCTTCGATTGATACGAGTTATGAAATCGTCGGCGCATCCGATGAACGGGACAAGCAGATTTTCGCGCAGGGCGATGAGCTTTACGTCAGCGCGGGCGCTAATCGCAGCGTCAAGGTCGGCGATAGGTTTTCGGTGGTTCGCCCGCGCGGGCAGGTTGAATCGCGCTGGACGAAGAAAAGAAACGTCGGTTTTTACGTTCAGGAAGTCGGCATCGTCGAAGTCGTAAAAGTAAAACCGGACGTTTCGGTCGTGCGCGTTAAAACGTCGTGCAGCAATCTGCTGCTCGGCGATTTGCTCCAGCCGGTTCCGCAGCGCGTCAGTCCCGTTTTTACGCAGCGACCGTCGCTCGATTTATTCGGTGAGTCGTCGGGCAAAGCGTCGGGCAGGATTTTGCTGGCGCGCGACGGCGTGGAACTAATCGGGAGCGAGCAGATTGTTTATATCGATTTGGGCGCGGAAGACAATGCCAGAGTCGGCGATTATCTAACGGTTTTTCGTCCGCTCGGCACGGGAAATCTTTTTACCAAAGAGATAAAAGAATCGGTCAGCGCGCGTGAAAGCGGTTTTCAGGGCGAACGTTACCGGGGCGGGAAATTTTCCAATCAAGCGCCGCGTAAGGTAGGCGAGCAGGCGACGGGCAAAATCGTTACCAGCGAGCAGGCAAAAAGCCGCCGCCCGCAGAATCTGCGCGAAGTGGTCGGTGAAATGGTTATCTTAAATGTTAAGGAAAAAACCGCGACGGCGATTATCACGCGCGCGGCGACGGAAATTCACACGGGCGACAACGTGGAGATTCAATAAAATCGATTACAGGTCGTTTCAAAAAACTGCTTCGGTTTTCTTTGCAGCTTTGCGCCTTTGCGGGAAAATATACCGCAAAGGCGCAAAGCATTTTTGAGACAGCCTCCCGGAATCGACAGGGAAGCGAATCACGAATTAAAGCGCGGCTTAATCGATTCGTAATTCGCTCGTTACTTATTTGAAGCGGCTTCGGCGGTTTTCGATTCGTTAAAAGCGGCGTCCTTTACGGATTGTCGTTTTTTGTTTTCGATAAGAAAGTATTTGAAATAATCATACATCGACCAGATTGCCGTCAGAACGGCGACCCATAGTCCGGCGCGCCCGACCAGATAGCCGAAGACTTTCCAGTCGTTTGAAGCGAGCGAAAGATTTGCGAGATTAGCGAAAGCCGTCCGCACTTCGGCGACTTCCCAGAAACGAAACGTCGGCAATTCCCATCCGAAATTCGAGACCGGCGGATTTCCGTTCGCGCCGGCGATGAGCAGCGCGACAATGGCTATGCACTGCGCCCACATTTTTACCTTACCGACCTTCTGCGCAGAAATAATAATGCCTTCGGCGGCGGCGGCGGAACGCAACCCGGTTATGATAAACTCTCTGCCGATAATAATTACGACCGTCCAGGCGGGCGCGAGATGTTTTTCGACAAGGACGATAAGCGCGGCGGAAACCAGAAGTTTATCGGCAATCGGGTCGAGCAGGGCGCCGAATCTTGAAACCTGATTGCGGCGGCGGGCGATGTGTCCGTCCAAAATGTCGGTAAAGGAAGCGGCGAGAAAAATAGCGATGGCGAGCGCGTAGCTGCTGACACCGAACCAGTTTTCGGCAACCGGCGTCAAAAGCACGACCACCAGAAGCGGAACGATGACGATACGCGCCAATGTCAGATAATTCGGTAAATTCAATTTTTTGCAAACCGCCTTTTATTGTTTTAAGTGTAGGTTTCACCCGTAAAACCTGTCAAGAATTGAATAGTTTTTGTCAGGCGCGCTGTTCTGTCGATTAAAATTTTATAATGTTAGGACTTTCTCATTTTTGCAGAAGTCCGCACGATAGTTCGGCGCGATGATGATGAACAGACACTTACTGACGTGCGTGTTTCCGCATTTTGAGAAAGTCCTGAGTGTATGTATGCGATAAAACGAGAATTGATTTTTCAACAATAGATTAACAGAGAAAAAGCGCAATTGACTAAAAATTCAATCGCGCTTTTTCCTGATTCAATTGTTTCCGGCGTCTCCGCAAACCGTTTTAAGGCTGCATAAAGCCGAGGTTACTGCTCGAAAAGTTTCCGAGGTTCGGGAAAACGAGCGGCATATCGGCTTCGGCGAGTCCATACCAGCGCGCCAGTGTCGCGGCGTATTGTTCGGCTGATGTGGTTGGAATCCAGCGCCCGCGCGCGTTTGCGCCGCTGTCGGCGTCGTCCGGTCCGTTCATCGCGAGAGTCGGAAAAGGCGTTCCGTTCGACGTGTTCGCGCCGTAGAAATCGCTGCCGGCAACCGCGCCGCCGATGACGAAAAGATGATTTGCCCACCCGTGGTCTGTGCCGACGCCCGCGCCCGAACCGGCGGGATTTAACGTGCGCGAGAAATCGGAAAGCGTAAAAGTCGTTACGTTATTGGAAACCCCCTGCGCGAGCATTTCGTCGTAAAAGGCGCGAACCGCCTGGCTGTATTGGGCGAGCAGCGTTCCCTGCCCGCTAATCTGGTTGTTGTGCGTGTCGAAACTGCCGACCTGCACATAAAAAATCTGACGGCTGACGCTCAAATCGGCGCGTTTTTTTATCAGCCTGGCAACCTGTTTTAATTGACTGCCGATGCTCGTCGTCGGAAAGGCGACGGTTACTTCCTGAAACGTCGCCAATGCCTGATTTGCCTGAATCGCCTGGTCGGTGATATGGCTTGCCGCCTTGATGTAATCGGCGTTTAAATCCTGTGCGCGAAGTTCGTCGAAAGCCGCGAGACGGGCGCGTGAAGCGGTTGTCGTGTTAAATCCGGCGGGATTTAACACGTTGGTTAAAGATGTTCCGGCATTAGCGATTGCCAGCGGCAAAGTCGTCTGTCCGGCGGTAAAAAGCTGCGCGCCGTTTATCGACGTAATCATCGGAATCAGCCCGCCCGGATTATCGGAAAGCGTGCGCCGGTCGGAGATTCTGCCGCCCCAGCCGGTGAACGAAGGCGTGTCCGAACGTCCTGACTGATACTGCGCAACCTGGTCGGAATGCGAGAAAAGCTGAAACGGTTTGCGAATCGAATTGTTTTGATACTGCGCTCTGGTCATCGGCGCGACGAGCGTTCCCGTGTTGGCGACGATTGCCATTTTGCCCTGCGCCCAAAGTTCGTGGATGCCGTTGTTCGTTCCGCCGGTTACAGCGCCGAAATTCGGGTTCAGACCGTAAGTTAAATTGTTCATTCGCGGAACGGAAATCGGCAAAAGGGAATTTTGCGTGATTGCCAAGCCCTGCGAAGCGCGCGCGTTTGCGTAAGCTGTGTAGTTGCTGACGTTCACGTCCGCGTGATTCGGAATAACGGTATTGTTGCCGTCGTTTCCGCCCTGCATAAAAATACAAACCAGAGCGCGGTAATCGCCGGACGCATCGGGCGCGCTCGCGTCTTCGACTTTCTGCGCCATCGCGCTCATTAAACCGAAATGTTCAAACTGCGTGGCGAGCGCCGCCATTCCAAGCGCGCAAGTCGATTTGGTTAAAAATTCACGTCTCGATGTTGTCATATCTCTCCTTAAGAGTTCTCAGAGTTCGTAGAGTTTGTAGAGTAAAGGAATTCTTTCGACTCTACGAACTCTACGAACTTCACGAACTCCATAAACTCTATAAACTCTTAGAACTATCTTTGCACTTGATACTGCGAAGAACTCGCCGTCAGATAAATTGCCGTCTTCGCGCGCGTTAAAGGGTCGGTTGCCGGAGTTGCCAGAACCGCCGTCAGAATCGTGTTTTTCATCTGCGCGGACATTGTGCCGTGCATCATTTTCGCGTTTAAGAAATCGAGCAGCTGATTGCCGGAAGCGTCGAGCGACGAGAGCGCCTGCGTTTCCGTAAAATCAATCGAAGTGCCGAACGGCGCGTTGGTCGAATTGCCGTTGACGCGGCTGAAGACGAACGTGTTTATAAAATTGGCGCGGGCGATTGCCGTTCCGGTTGTCATAATGCCGAATTCGGGACCGTTTAACGCCGTTCCGGGAACTGTGTAATCGGGCGAATAATAATTGAAAACCGTCGGCGAGTTAAACGCGTTTTGTCCCATCGTCGCGACCTGCGGATTGACGTAGCCGTCGCTGTCCGCCGCGCCGTCGGCTGAACGCACGTTGAATTGACGGAAAAGATTCGTCGCCAATTGAACCGGCTCGCGGAGCTTGCCGTAATTCGGGTCGGTTTTAACGCTGCCGCGCGCTTCCGGGTCGAGCAGAATCGCCCGGACGACGGCTTTCAAATCGCCGCGCGCGTTTGAACCGTTGTTGTTGAAAACCGCGGCGACGCGTCCGACAAACGCGGGCGTCGGGTCGCTCGCAACCATCTGCTGAATCAAATAGCGGCTGACGAACGGCGCGACGTTCGGATGATTGAAAATATTGTCGAGCGCCTGATTCATCTCGGTCGCGCCGCTTGTGTTCGCCGCGATTGTCGGGTTGACGGCGTTCGGATACGCGAGCAGAGTTTTAGCCGTAACGTCGTGATTGTTTTGGTTCAAAATCATCGGGTCTTTGTAATTCGGCGCGCCCAAAGTCGAATTCGGGCAGCCGGTGTTGCACAAAGTCCAGCCGGTAAAAACCTTCGTAAAATTATTAACCGTCGTCTGGTCGTAAGTCGGAATTGGGCTGCCGTTTTGGTCGCGCTGCAAAGTTCCATCTTGATTGAGCATAAAAAGTCCGACCGAAAAAAGCTGCAAAATCTCGCGCGCGTAGTTTTCGTTCGGGTTGTTTTTCGTGCTGCGAACCATATCGAGATAATTGCCCATCGCCGGATTGAGCGTGATGTCAGTCATCAAGTTGCGGTAATTGCCGAACGCGTTCTGCGACAATTTCCGGTGATAGGCAACCATATAACTCGACTGCTGCGTATCGACGCCGGAGACGACCCACAATTGGCTCAGCGCCCACGCGACGCGGTGTTTTAACTGCGCGTCGCCGTAAAACGCTTCCTTGTAAAACCAGTTCTGCATTCCATACATCGTGTAATGGTCGCGCTGGCAGTTGACGGGAATATTGTTTTGACAATCGGTGGAAACGTTCGACGGCATCAGCGGCAGATTCGGGTAAGGATAAGTCGGATACGCGGCTTCAAATTGTTCGTCGAGCCAGCCGCGCAAACCAGAGCGCCGGATTTTCAATTCCAGTTTCCGACTCGGACCGAAAGTCGCCTGTTCCATAAATCGAACGCGGTCGCCCGCGTGCGTATACTCTGCAAAATTCCGCTCCGGCGCGTTTGCGGCTTTTTTGGCGTCTGTGTTTGCCGAAGCCGCGAGCATCGTCTCGGCGTCGTCTTTGATATTTCCGCCGATTTTGCCGATTCCCAGTCTTAAACGTTTGCTCGTCATTCCGCGCCAGGCGACACTGACCAAAACGTCGCCGTCGAAAATCGTGTTTTCCCAGAATCCGGTTTCGTCGGTCAACCGGACAATCAGCGCGTAGACGCCCGTTTGATTTTGCAGCGGTTCGATTTTCAGAACCGGAAAGCGATACCGCCTGCCCGTTTCGTCTTCGGCGGAGACACGAAAAGCGCTTGCGTCTTCACCGGGCATCAGCGAAACGCCGGTTACGAAAAGCAAAATTTTTGAACCGGCGGGAAACGCGCGATTTCTGATTTTTGTCAGCCTGACGCGTTCCGGGTTATTTGCCGAAACAGCCAGAGCGCGGGTCGGATTCGGCTGGCTTAATAAAACCGGCGACGGTGAGTCGGTGTCTGAATCATCCTGCGCCGAAACCGAAAACGCGAGCAGAAAAAACACGAATCCGATGCTTAAAATGTGCCGTAAGAAGCGCTCTCTCTGGCTTTTCATACGCTTATCTCCTGATTATTGCCTGATTAAAATTCGTTTGTCGGAAAGGAATGTGATTAACGGAAGTTTTAAAAACCGTTAATCATTGTTATCTTTTTATTTTACAGATTGTTACACGGAATATACAACCTGTTCACCGAAATAAAATACGAATTATGTTTTCGTCGATGAAAAATGATAAAAATTCAGCAGGCTTTCCGAGTTAGACGCGGGCAGGTGATATTTAGACGAAAAAATGTCAGGATTTATAAATTTAATTTTCAAAACCAGTGAAATTTATAAAAATTAAACCGTTATGCCGAAATCGTTATTTCTGGAAACTTCGCCGGGCTTCAGCTTTCGCCGCACGATTTTCAGTCACGGCTGGTGCGAGCT
Source organism: Pyrinomonadales bacterium (assembly GCA_038200355.1). Classification (GTDB taxonomy): domain Bacteria; phylum Acidobacteriota; class Blastocatellia; order Pyrinomonadales; family Pyrinomonadaceae. The sequence continues at coordinate 32,364 of JBBPXZ010000006.1, forward strand.
TTTGCCGTTTGAATTAGACCGCGAAAACTGGCGGCTGAGCTGTGTTTTCAGCGGCGCGGGCGTTGAAAGTCCGGCTGCGGCGACGATGAGCGACGCGGGCGGACAGGTAGAAATTCAAATCGACGGCGGCAAAATAAACCAGGAAACCGGAGAAAAAATTCTGCGCGACGCGCGGCACGTTCTGCGGCTCGACGACGATTTAAACGAATTTTACGAATTAACCCGAACCGAAAATCGTCTCGAATGGATTGCAGAGACGAACGCGGGCAGAATGCTGCGTTCGCCGAACGTTTTTGAAGATTTGGTCAAAACCATCTGCACGACTAATTGTTCGTGGGCTTTGACGAAAAAGATGACGGCGAATCTGGTCGAAAAACTCGGCGCGATTAGCGAAAACGGCAGGCGCGCCTTTCCGACAAGCGAAGCGATGGCGAGCGTTCCAATCGAATTTTACAGGGACGAGATGCGCGCCGGTTATCGCGCCGCTTTTTTTGCGGAATTAGCCGAAAAAGTCGCGGGCGGCGAAATAAATCCCGAATCGTGGCTTGCGTCCGATTTGCCGACAGGAGAACTGAAACGGGAAATGAAGCAAATAAAAGGCGTCGGCGAATACGCGGCGGACAATCTTTTAAAGCTCGTCGGGCGCTACGACGGTCTGGCGCTCGATTCGTGGCTGCGCTCGCAGTTTTACAAAAGACACAACGGCGGAAGCGTCTGCCCGGACAGGGAAATCGAACGATTCTACGAGCCGTTCGGCGCGTGGCGCGGGCTTGTGATGTGGTGCGATATGACTGAGAAATGGTTTGTTTAATCGGCGGCGAACGGTGAATGGTAAAAGTTATTTTCATCTTTGCCGTCTGCCGTTATTCGAGGTTTTTCAAAACTCTGGCACGTTTCTTGCAACCTGAAAAATCGGCGAATTCACGCCGACAAACTGATATTTATAATTCTTAAAAGAGGAGAACAAAGTAAAAATGAGAAATAGTTTATTGAAAACATTTGCCGGTTTTATGGCGCTGTTTATTGTTTTGGCGTTTGTCGAAAGCGCCAGCGCACAGAACCGCCGCGTGCGTTACGTTTCAAAACAACAGGTGGAAAATCTGCTCGAAAGAATCGAAGAGCGGAGCGACCATTTTTCAAACCAGCTGAATAAATCTCTGGACAGAAGCCGTATTAACGGCAGCCGAGCCGAAGATAATATTACGGTTCGCGCCCGTGATTTGGAAAACGCGACCGACGAGCTGCGCCGCGAATACGACCACCGCGATTCGCACGCGGAAAATTCGCCGGAAGTCCGACGAGTCTTCACTACTGCCCGCGCCGTCAATCGTATAATGGTCAGACGAAAATTCAGTCGTCAAGCCGAACAGTCGTGGGTCAGGCTGCGCGGCGAGATAAACGCTTTAGCCAGACTTTTCAGAGCCGGCGCGATTTAATCCGCTTCGGTTAGTTAATGAAAAAAGGGACGGAAAAAATTCCGTCCCTTTTTCTTTTTTAAATTTTCTAATTGTCAGTCTCGGCTTATTAAATCGGTCTTTGCCCTTTTTGGTGTTTTTACCTAACATATTGGTATGGATGAAATTGAAGATTTTTCCGGGAAATTGGGCGAAGCCGAATTCGGCGACACTCAAATGCAGATTCCGCACGAACTGCCCGTTCTGCCTCTGCGCGACATCGTGATTTACCCGTTTATGATTGTGCCGCTCTTTGTTTCGCGCGACCGCTCGATAAAAGCGGTTGACGAAGCATTGAGCCAGAATCGAATGATTCTGCTCGTCTCGCAGAAAGATGTCGATAAGGAAGAACCGACCAAAGAAGACTTATATAAAGTTGGAACGGTCGCCGTCATTATGCGGATGCTGAAACTGCCCGACGGACGAATTCGCATTTTGATTCAGGGACTTTCGCGCGCCGCCGTCGAATCGGTCGCCTCCGGCAGCGATTACGTCAAAGCGACGATTACGCCAGTTACCGAACCGGACGCGCCCGCCAGTTCCCTCGAAGTCGAAGCGCTTATCCGCAATGTCCGCGCCCTTATGGAACGCGCCGCGAATTTGGGGAAAAACATCTCGCCGGAAGTTTTGGCGATTATCGCCAATCTGGACGACGCCGGCAGATTGGCTGATTTGTCCGCTTCAAATCTGGAATTAAAAGTCGAAGACGGGCAATCGGTTCTCGATATTTTCGACCCCGTTCAGCGTCTGCGCCGCGTCAACGACCTTTTGAGCAAAGAAATCGACGTTCTGACGGTTCAGCAGGAAATCAACACGCAGGCGCGCGGCGAAATCGACCGCTCGCAGCGCGAATATTTTCTGCGCCAGCAGCTCAAAGCCATTCAGGGCGAACTCGGCGAAGGCAACGAGCTTTTCGAGGAAATCGAACAATACCGCGATAAAATTCTGAAAGCGAAAATGCCGCAGACGGCGGAAGAAGAATCTTTGCGGCAGCTGAAAAAGCTCGAAAGAATGCACCCCGACACGGCGGAAACCGCGACTTTGAGAAACTGGCTCGACATAATGACTGAGCTGCCGTGGTCGAACGCTTCAAAAGATAATCTCGTCCTGAAAAAAGCCGAAAAGATTTTAGACGAAGACCATTACGGCTTGGAGCGCGTTAAAGAAAGAATTATCGAAGCGCTCGCCGTCCGCAAATTAAAGGAAAAACCGAAAGGCTCGATTTTATGTCTCGTCGGACCGCCGGGAGTCGGTAAAACTTCGCTCGGTCGTTCGATTGCGCGGGCGTTAAATCGAAAATTCATTCGTCTTTCTCTCGGCGGTCTGCACGACGAAGCCGAAATTCGCGGTCATCGCCGCACATACGTCGGCGCGATGCCCGGCAGAATTATTCAGGCTGTTCAGCAGGCGGCGACCAATAATCCGCTGATTATGCTCGACGAAATCGATAAAGTCGGCGCGGATTTTCGCGGCGACCCGTCGTCGGCTCTATTGGAAGTTTTAGACCCGGAACAAAATTCGACTTTCCGCGACAACTATCTCGGCGTTACGTTCGATTTATCGAATGTAATGTTTATGACGACGGCGAATGTTCTGGACACGATTCAACCGGCGCTGCGCGACCGTATGGAAATTATTTTTCTGTCCGGCTACACCGAAGAAGAAAAAATGGAAATCGCACGCCGTCATCTTGTTCCGAAACAAGTTGAAGAAAACGGACTCGATAAGAACGATATAAAGTTTGAACGCGCCGCTATCAAAAGCATCGTCGGGCAATACACGCAGGAAGCCGGACTGCGCCAGTTAGAGCGGGAAATCGGCAAAGTCTGCCGCAAGGTTGCGCGCCGAAAAGCCGAAGCCGAAAGCCAATTCGAGCCGGTTAAAGTTACCGCGCAAAACGTCAAAGATTTCCTGCGCGCGCCGAAGATTTTCCCGGAAGAAGCGCTCAAAAAAGACGAAATCGGAACGGTTACGGGTTTGGCGTGGACGGCGGTCGGCGGCGATATTTTATTTATCGAAGCCTTGAAAACAAAGGGAAAAGGCAAGTTATTATTGACCGGACAGCTCGGCGAAGTGATGCAGGAATCGGCGCAGGCGGCGTTTTCCTACGCCAAATCGAAAGCGTCGGAACTCGGCATCGACGAAGAAGATTTCGAGAAATACGACATTCACATTCATCTGCCCGAAGGCGCGATTCCGAAAGACGGACCGTCGGCGGGCATTACGATGGCGACGGCGATGGTTTCTGTTTTATCGCGCCGCCCGGTTCGCAAAGACGTGGCGATGACCGGCGAAATCACTTTAAGAGGCAACGTCCTTCCAATCGGCGGAGTCAAAGAAAAGATGCTGGCGGCACGTCGGGCGCATATAAAAACAGTAATTCTGCCCGCGCCGAATGAACGTGATTTAGAAGACCTTCCTCAGGAAGTTCGGGACGATTTGACATTTATATTTGTAGAGAACGTGCGCGAGGTTTTCCGCGAAGCGCTCCTGGAGAAAACAGCGCCGGAAAAAGCGAAAAAAGATTTGCCTGAAAACGTCGCCGCAGTCAGTTGATAAAGTCGGCAAATTCGTTTCCGATGCATAAGGAAAACACGATTGTATCAGTATTTTTGATGCGTTGACAGCGTGTTTGGCGTGTGATAACTTTGGGAAGTTCAAAAACAGTCCTTAAATATAACAAGCGACAATTAAAGAAACTTTTCCGCTATCCTCGGCGTTGAATTAACAACATCGAACGCGAATTTCGGGTCGTTTCACTGATTCGCCCTAACCCCGAAAAAACTATAGGAGTATAGACGAGCCTGATGAAAACATTCCTTTTTAAGGTTTTCAGTTTAACCGCAATTTTAATTTTTATATCCGTTTCTTTTACGGGCGCGCAAACACCTGAAGCACGGCAGGCAGAAGCGCGCGTCAATCAAATCACAACCGACGCGGGCAGATACTTTAAACAAGGTCTGCTCAGCGTTCAGGATAATCGCCGCCCGCAGGCTGGCGAAGATTTCGATAAAGCGGTCGAAGTTTTTCTGATGTCGTCGGTCAACGTGGGTTCAAACCAGAAATTAAACGGCTGCTACAGCCAGTTGATTGAAACGATTTATCTGATGGAATTTCCGTCGGCACAAAAGCCGCCGCAAATTAAGAATCTCGCGGCGACGTGCGGCTGGAGCGTTGATAATCAATTAGCCGATGGCGTAATTGCAAAACTCGTCCAAAAACCGATTCAAACCGATGCCGCTAAAACAAACAACGGCGCTTTGATTTCTTCGGCGGCGAGCGGCACGGCTAATACGTCCGACATCGCGCAGGGCTTTAACGAGCAGAAATTCGAGCCGGCAATCGGCGACGAACTGGCGCGTGTCGAACTGACGCCCGAAGAACAAAACGTCATCAACACGCCCGAAGGTCAACAGCAGTATCAATTAATACAACTTGCCATCGCCAATAAATCATTCGGATTTAATTTCCAGATGCACCCGATGGTTCAGCAGTTTGTCGGTTATTATCAGGGACGGGGGCGGGCGACAATGACCACCGGACTTTATCGTTCGGGAATGTTTATGCGAATGGCGCGCCGTATTTTCCGCGAGGAAGGCGTTCCCGAAAACGTTGCGTGGCTCGGACAGGTCGAAAGCGCGTGGAAACCGCAGGCAATGTCGTGGGCGTCGGCGTCGGGTTTGTGGCAGTTCATTCCCGGAACGGCGGCGCGTTTCGGTCTGCGCCGCACGGCTCATATCGACGAGCGAAACAGTTTTGAAGCCGCGACGCGCGCCTCGGCAAAGTATTTGAAGTTTCTGGCGAACCGTTACGGCGGCAACTGGGAGCTGGCGATGGGCGCGTATAACTGCGGCGAAGGCAACGTCGACCGCGCCGTCCGCCGCGCCGGAGCGCTGAATTTCTGGGCGGCTTATCCGTATCTGCCGCAGGAGACGCGCAATTACGTGCCGAACATTTTGGCGACGATTTTGATTGCCAACAGCCCGCAGCAATACGGCTTCGGACACGTTCGACCGGCGGCGCAGCTGACTTACGACCAGGTGCGTGTTCCGTCTTCGACGAATTTGAGTCTTCTGGCGCAGGCTTCGGACACGACGGTCGATTATCTGCGTTACCTGAACCCCGAACTTCGCACGAATATGTCGCCGCCCGAACCGTATATCATTCGTGTTCCGCCCGGAAAGGCGAACGGAGTAGTCGCCGTATTCCGCAAACTTCCTGCCGGAAACCGCAACACGGCGGCAATAGCTAAAACAGCGGCGGGTGAAACGTGGCAGAATATTTCCAATCGCACGGGCATTCCGGTCGAACAACTGATAGCGGCGAACGGCGGCTCGAATGTGCCGAAGGGAAAAATTATCGTGCCGCAGACCGGAATGGTTAAAAGTATCGCTTATGTTCGCCCGACGACGACAGCGACTGCGCCGCAGACGAGCGGCATAACGATAGTCAAAGCCCAAGCCGGCGATACGGTTACGAAACTCGCGCAGCGCCATAACGCTTCGCCGGTTGACGTTGCCAAATTTAACGGCTTGTTTCCGAATTCGATTTTACCGGCAGGACGCGAAGTTAAAATTCCGAGCAGGTAAAATCGCCGGTTACGGCAAACGAAAAAAGATGATTGAGTTACAAAACTCAATCATCTTTTTTTATTGAAAATAAGGTTGATTTTAATTTTATTCTCGGTTATCTGTCCGGCTTTGGAGCGAAAGCCGTTTTCGCGACCGAACCGACAACCACTGCCCAGACTGCCGCGCCGACAACTGTTTCGAGATTTATTTTACTTAATAATCCCGCCTTTGCAGCGCCCGGAAGCGCTTCGGCGTGTCGTGTGTCCGCGCAGCCGTCAGCGTAATCGTAATCGAATCTGCCAACTGTTTCCGAATCGCCCGTCTGTGATTTGTGCGGCGCAACGGTGATGCGGACAAATTTTGAAACCGGTTGGTTGCTGCGGTCGGCAGTCGTATCGATTGGCACAAGCACATTTGTTTCCGGGTAATACGCAGCGGTGCAGCCGGTCGGAATGTCATACGGCACGACGATAAAACGGCTGGCGCGGCGTTCCGCGCCGTCTTCGGAATGACTGGTTAAATCGACGACCTGACCCGTTTTCAAATCGCGCTCGCGCATATTTTCGGGGTTCATCAGGATAACGCGCCGCTCGTTGTGTATGCCGCGATAGCGGTCGTCGAGTCCGTAAATCGTCGTGTTAAACTGGTCGTGCGTCCGAATCGTCATCATAATCAATTCGTTCGGCACAAAATTATGGATGGGAAGTTCGTGAACTGTGAAATTGGCTTTTCCGGTCGCGGTCGGAAATTTGCCGCGGCGCGGCTCGTTCGGCAGGTAGAATCCGCCGCCTTTGCGGACGCGCTCGTTGTAGTTTTCAAAACCGGGAATCGTGCGCTCGATTTTGTCGCGGATATTGTCGTAATCGACAACGAGGTTTTCCCAATCGACGTTTGTTTTATCGCCCGAAACGGTTTTCGCAAGGTTTGCGACAATCCACGACTCGCTTCGCAAATGATTGGAAATCGGTTTTAGAATGCCCCGCGACATCTGGACGACGCCCATCGTATTTTCGCACGACACAAACTGCTCGCCGCCCGCCTGCAAATCTTTTTCCGAACGCCCCAGACACGGCAGAATCAACGCCTGCTCGCCCGTAATCAAAGCCGTTCTGTTAAGTTTAGTGATAATCTGCGCGGTTAGTTTGCAGCGCCGCAAAGCCTTCGCCGTGTATTCGGTGTCGGGCGCGGCGGACAGAAAATTGCCGCCGAGCGCAAAGAAAATCCTGGCGCGTCCGACATACATCGCCTTGATTGATTCGACCGTATCGTAACCGTGTTTGCGCGGCGCGGTGAAATTATATTCCTTGTCGAGCGCCTTTAGAAATTCTTCGCGCGGGCGCTCCCAGATGCCGACCGTGCGATCGCCCTGCACGTTTGAATGACCGCGCACCGGACACAAACCCGCGCCTTCTTTGCCGATTTGCCCGCGAAGCAGATGCAGGTTGACGATTTCCTGAATCGTCCCGACGCCGTTTTTCTGCTGCGTCAAACCCATCGCCCAACAGGTTATAACGCGCTCCGATTTCATATAAAGGCGGGCGAATTGCTCAATCGACTCACGACTGACACCGCTTTGTTCGACAATATCGCTCCAAACGGCTTTTTCTAAATTCGCTCTGAATTCATCAAAACCGGCGGTGTCGCGTTCGATAAAATCTTTGTCGATAACAGTTCCGGGATTCGTCCGTTCTGCCTCGAACATAAATTTCATCACGCCTTTGAGAATCGCCATATCGCCGTTGATGCGAACCGGCAAATGAAGGTCGGACAGCGGCGCGCCGCGATTTCCGAGTAAATCGACGGGAAATTTCAGGATATTTTTATATTCCTGCGGATTCGGGTTGACGACGTTCATCAAACCGGCTTCGGGCAGCGGATTTATCGAAATAATGCGCGCGCCGTTCTTCTTGGCGTGTTCGAGGCTGGTGAGCATTCGCGGGTGATTCGTTCCCGGATTCTGCCCGATGATGACAATCAAATCGCATTTCTCGAAATCTTCGAGCGTAACCGTTCCCTTGCCGATGCCGATGCTTTCAGTCAGCGCCGTGCCGCTCGATTCGTGGCACATATTCGAGCAGTCGGGCAAATTATTCGTGCCGTATTGCCGTACGAAAAGCTGGTAAAGATACGCCGCCTCGTTTGAGGCGCGACCGGACGTGTAAAAAATTGCTTCGTCGGGCGAGTCGAGCGCGTTTAGTTCTCCGGCTAAAAGCATAAAAGCGTCGTCCCACGAAATCGTCTCGTAGTGCGCCGCGCCTTTGCGCAAAACCATCGGATTAGTAATTCGCCCCTGTCTGTTGAGCCAGTAATCGGATTTGCGCGAAAGCTCGGCAACCGTGTATTTCTTAAAAAATTCCGGCGTAACCGTGTCGGTCATCGCTTCGTCGGCGACGGCTTTCGCGCCGTTTTCGCAAAACTCGAAAAAATGACGCTCGCCGTCCGGGTCAGCCCACGCGCACGATTGGCAATCGAAACCGTCTTTTTGATTCATCGTGCTAAGCGTCCTCAAGGTGCGAATGGCGCCCATTTTGCCGAGCGTGTGCCGCATCGTCGCAAAGATGGCGGGCAGCCCGGCGGCGGTATCTTCGATTTCCGAGACGCGCAAGCCCGTAAATTCTTCGTGCGTTTCAAAACGCGAGCCGCTCGTTCCTTCTAATTCGGCGGCAGCCGGCTGCGCGCCGTGCGAGTTTCGCCGCTCCGCCGTTTCCGCTCTTTTCATTTGTTCAATCTTGCCGCCCGCGCCGCCCGGCGCGGCGACGGCTTCGCGGATAATATCGTCTTCCGAGCGCAGATTTTCCTTGCCCGCCGTCCAATGACTCGGATTAAAGTTGTCGGCGCGGTTCGCCGCTTCGCCCGCGCCTTCGATTTGCGTTCCTTCACGCGGCTCGCCAATTTGATTGTTTTCCTTATTGACCATTTCCAGATTTTGCCGAATCGAATTCTACGCCTTAACCTGATAAATTCAAATGCTTTATCAAAATCAAAGAGACGGTTAAAAGAATGATTTTTTGCCCGCGAAACACACGAAACACACGAAAGAAAAATATATCGAGTTTATTTTCATTCCTTTTTCGTGTTCTTTCGCGTTCTTTCGCGGGCAGTATCGACAAAGATTCGATAACAGACAAAATCAATTTGTTATCTCGTCCCGAAGGTGTTGCAGCGCCTGATGTCGCCGCTTTGAAAGCCCTGATTAAACCAGCTCATTCTGTCGCTTGCCGAACCGTGCGTGAACGATTCGGGAACGACGTAGCCCTGCGCCTGTTTCTGAATCGAATCGTCGCCGACTGCTGACGCTGCTTTGAGCGCTTCTTCGGCGTCGCCCGCTTCGAGCAAGCCTTTTTTCTGGGCGTAGAAACCCCAGACACCGGCGTAGCAGTCGGCTTGCAGTTCAAGTCGAACCGACATTTCATTGCTGTTTCCGGCTGCCTGCACCTTGTCCATCGTGCCTAGAAGGTCTTGAACGTGATGCCCGACTTCGTGCGCCACGACGTATGCCTGCGCGAAATCGCCCGGCGCGCCGAACTGGCTTTTCAATTCATCGAAAAAGGCGAAATCCAGATACAATTTGCCGTCACCCGGACAATAAAACGGTCCGGTCGATGAACTCGCCTGACCGCAGGCTGAGGGATATTGTCCGCTAAAAAGCACGAGCTTCGGTTCGGTGTAGCGAACGCGCGCCTGCTGCGGCAAAATCTGATTCCAGGTGTCTTCCGTGCTTTTTAGAACCGACGAAATAAACCGCTTCTGCGCGTCGGTCTGCGCCTGGCTCGGCTGCTGTCTCTGCGATTGCTGCTGCTGAACGCCGCCCGGCGCGTCTGCTCCGCCCAATTGATTGAGCGCGCTCGAATCGCCGCTGAAAAAATATATCGCAATCGCCAGCACAATCGTTCCCAAACCGCCGCCGCCGAGCGCCAAACCTTTGCCGCCCATTCCGCGCCGGTCTTCTACATTACTGCTTTGTCCGTCTTCCAACATTTACGTTCACCTCTGATTTTTCCGCTTTGTCGCGCAAATTTTTTACCAAGTTTTCAAATATTAACATTTTTGCCGAAATCGCATAAAACTTTTATTCTAAAAAAATGAATTTAAGCGAATGGCGAGCGGCGGGCGAATTTTTCGATTATAAAAGTTTTCCGATTTTCTACCGCCGAAGCGCGAACCGCAGCGAAACTTTGCTTCTGCTGCACGGTTTTCCGACTTCCTCGCGCGATTATCATAAAATCTGGGACACCTTGAGCGAGAATTTTTCCGTCGTCGCTTTCGATATGATTGGCTACGGTTTTTCCGACAAGCCTTTTGATTTCGATTACACGACGTTTAATCAAACGGACATTTTAGAAGCGTTAATCAAATATTCAGAAATCGAAAAAATTCACATTCTCGCGCACGATTACGGCAATACGATTACGCTCGAACTGCTCGCCCGCGCCGCGGAAAATCGTCTTAATTTCTCGATTGAAACCGTTTGCTTCCTCAACGGCGCGCTGTTTCCCGAAACGAATCGCCCGGTTTTGGCGCAGAAACTTCTCTTAAGCCCGCTCGGTTTTCTGTTCGGCAGATTGATTTCCGACCGGCTCTTTAAAAAGAATTTAGCTTCGATTTTCGGCAGAAATACACAGCCGACAAACGAAGAGTTAAACGAATTCCTGCGCGTTTTCAAATTTAACGACGGACGACGAATCGCTCATAAACTCGTCCGTTATATGACCGAACGCGAAACGAACCGGGCGCGCTGGCTCTCCGTCCTGCAAAATATGACGCAGCCGTTCCGCTTTATAAACGGTTTGGAAGATAAAGTTTCCGGCGCGCATCTGGTCGGGAGATTCCGCGAGCTTGTGCCGCGTCAAACTGACATTATCGAACTTGAGGAAATCGGACATTATCCGCATTTTGAAGCGCCCGAAAAGGTCTTGCGCCATTTTTTCGATTTTCACGAAAAGGTTTTGTAAAAAGGAGCGCGGACTTTAGTCCGCTTCTTATGCGATGCCAACTAAAGTCCGCGCTCCTTTGCGGCGGCAGCTTTTAACTTGAAAAGTGTTTTCCGCCTGCGAAGTTCTAACGCAAAACCTTGACAGATGTAGAGTTAGGTCATTATCATTGCTGTTGCGGGCAAACGGAAAAAGTTTTTGTTTCAACATTTTCTATATTTTCTATAATTCTGTAAAAGGACGTAAATATGATTAAACTCGATATTGTAAATCGCGTGGCGGACAAAACCGGCGTGCCGAAACAAAAAGCCGAACAGGTGGTTGACGCGCTTTTTAACGCGATGAAGGACGCGCTGGCGCAGGGCAAACGCATCGAGCTGCGCGGCTTCGGCGTTTTCGTCGTCAAAGCCAGAAAGCGCGGCATCGGGCGCAACCCGCGCACCGGAGCGGAAGTGCCGATTCCGGCTGGAAAAACCATTCGCTTCAAACCGGGAAAAGAGCTTCAGGCGAAAACGGTCGGGAAGAAATAGCATAAATTACGAATTGCGAATTACCAATTACGAATGTCGAAATTGTTTTTAACTTGTAATTCGTAATTGATTATCCGTAATTTTTTTTTGTGTCTAACTTAAATTCACTTGCCAATCAGCTTTTCGACCGCCGCGAAGCGATGCGCCCGACCGCTCGAACGTGGGCGAAACACATCGCTTTACTGCTCGCCGCGCTCGTTACCGTGACCATCGCGGGCGTTCTCGAACCGTTCGGATTTATACCGATTTTCCCCGACGCCGACCCGCAGACTTCGGCGGAAATTCTGGAATTTCTCGCCTTTTTCCCGATACATTATCTTCAGCTCATTTTTACGACAATCGTAAAGCTGGCAACCGATTTTGAAACATTAAAATACGGCTTGAGCTTTTCGCTTTCCCTGCTGTCGATTTTAACGGCGCACGAAGCCGGACATTACGTCGCCTGCCGGCTCTACAAAGTTGACGCGACCTTGCCGTATTTTATACCGCTGCCGCCGCTGCTCGGTCCTGCCGGAACTTTTGGCGCGTTCATCAAAATAGTTTCGCCGCTGCCGTCGCGCCGCGCCACGTTCGACATCGGCGTCGCCGGTCCGATTGCCGGTTTTATAACTTTAATTCCGGTTGCCGTCATCGGTCTGCTGACGATGGAGCAAATCGCGCCCGATAAAATTACTCAATTGCAGAGCGGTCTGCATTTTGCCGACCCGTTATTTATTCAGCTTTTAGGCAAAGTTCTGGGCGTCGATTCGAGTTCGGGATTTTTCAATCCGTTTCTGGCGGCGGCGTGGATTGGGCTTTTGGTTACGAGCTTAAACCTGATTCCGTCGGGGCAACTCGATGGCGGACACGCCGTCTACGCCGCTTTCGGCGCGGCGGTTCACCGCTGGACGGGCAGAATCGCGTTTGCCGCAATGGTGATTCTGTCAATTTGCGGCTGGATTTTCTACACCAGTCCGAGCGGAATTTTATTCACGATTCTGCTCGCCGTAATGCTCAAAGTCCGCCACCCTGAACCGCTCGACGACGCGCCGCTCAACTTTCCGCGCATACTAATCGCCATTCTAACGCTCCTGATTTTCGTTTTGTGCTTCGTACCGTTTCCGATTCAGGTTAGGTGAAAAGTTTCATTTCCGTACAAAGTGTTTTACTCTTTATTGCTTACAAAATTAAATATGAAACCAATCTTTTTAGCTGTAATATTTGCTCTGTTCATAACTTCTGTTTTTGCTCAAGAAGATACTGTTGAACAGATTATTCCGTCACATACAGCTTATTTATTCGACCAATATAATCCCAGCGAAATCTCTGTCGAGTCCGAGAAGCAAAAGATTGAATTGTTTGTGTTGCAAATTAAAAATAGTAAAACTTATGCACAAGGATATATTTATGTTTATAGAGGTATTTCCGATTATAAATTTAACGCTGAAGAACGAAGTAATTCTATCAATAAAGTTTTAACCTTAAATTTAGAAAATAATTCACTCGAATCATATCGGGCTTTTACTAGATTTGGTGGCTTTCGTGAAGAATCAGTGATTGAATTAATAATTAAACCGTCAATTTCTGAAAGTGTTTCAGCATCACCTACAGCATCGCTTTTTGATGTGAAGTATTATGACGACGCAACATTACCAAAAGGAACAATTCAAAAAACCGGCAAGCAGTTGTCAGATATAGTAACCAAAAAAGTTGAGCCGTTGCGACCTGCGGCAGCTAAAGCAGTCCGCGCTTTTGGTGAAGTCGGTGTATTGATTAAAATTGACGAAAAGGGAAATGTCATTGATTCCAAAACAATTCTGGGACATCCTTTGCTCCGCAACGCCTGTTCGGTTGCTACAACACATTGGCAGTTTAAACCACAAAAACAAAATAATGTTCCCGTTAAGGTAACAGGAATTGTCGTTTGTGATTTCAAACTTGATGAATGAAAATTCTAAACTACTTCCCATAAAAATCGTTTCATTCGACAATTAACGTGCAGTTGTAAGCGGCTTCAAACAAATCTTTTTTCAATTCGATGGCTTCGCGCTCGACGGTGCAGTCTTTGTCGCTTATGAGTTTGAGCGATAGATTTTGCTTGTCGAGCTTGAATTTCATTCCGGTTACGTGGCTTTCGTGTCCTCTATCCAGGGCTTCGGCGAGCCGGAGAAGCGCGCCCATTTGCGCGACAATCAAGCGGTCTTTTTCGCTCAACTGCATATAATCGAGATGTTTTTCTTTGGGCATCGCGCCGCGATGATAGCGGGCGATGTTGGCGATGAGGTTTTTTTCGGTTTCGCTGAATCCGGTCATTTCCGAATGTTTTATCAGATATTGCGAGTGTTTGTGGTGCGCTTCGTGCGAGATGTGATAGCCGACATCGTGCAGAAGCGCGGCGGCGGACAAAAGCGTTCGGTTGTGGCGTTTGAGGTTGTAGACGGGCGCGAGCGCGTCGAAAATCGTTTCGGCTAAATCGGCGACTTGCAGGGCGTGCGATTCTTCATAGTGGAAACGCCTGCCGATGGCGAAAACGTCGCGCAGCTGTTTGTCTTCTACGTCGGGAACGGGCGGCAGCGATTCGGATTCAATCCGCCGCAGATAGTCGATAATAACGCCTTCGCGCAGAGCATACGCGCAGATTTGCAGCGTTTCGATTTCCAGCGCGCGCATCACGCATTCTAAAATCTGCCCGCCGGCAACGATGACTTCGGCGCGCTGCGGGCTGATAACGGGAAGCTGGACGCGTTTTTCAATCGGCAAACTCGCCGTCATTTTATTCAAAGCGGCGAGTTTTTTTAATCCAATCTGCATCTGCGTACCCGAATTCATATTCGATTGAAAATTAAGCATTCCGGCGAGATTAAGCGCCGTTCCCGAAGTCGCGCTGGAAATATTCCATCTCTCGCTTCCTATCTTTCGCAAGGGATGTTCGAGCGCGAACGCAATTTCGGTTTGCAGATTTTTTATCTCTCTGTTTTTCGGCGGATTCGAGAGCAGAAATCTTTCTGTCAAGCCGACAGCGCCGAGCTTCATCGAGAAAAGTTTGTGCGGCTCGCCGTTTTTTATAAACGATAATTCAGTCGAGCCGCCGCCGATGTCGATATTTAAAAGCGACGAATTTTCAGCCGCGAAAAACTGCGACGCCGCGACGCCGATGAGCCGCGCTTCTTCGATTGAAGATAAAACGTCGATATGAACGCCGGTTCGATTTTCGATTTCGCGCACGAATTCCGCGGCGTTCTGGGCTTCGCGCACCGACGCCGTTGCGACGGCGATAATCGAATCGACGCCGCGGCTCTCGGCAATCGAGCGAAACTTGGCGATTGCCGCCGCCGAAAGATTTATCGCTTCGGCTGATAAAAATTTGCTGCGGAGCGTTTCGTGTCCGAGCCGGACGCGCTCGCGCTCCTGCAAAATGACGGTGAACGAATCGCTGGCGGCGGCTTCGACGATAACGAGTTTGAGCGAATTTGAGCCGATGTCGATGGCGGCGAGCTTTTGTGTTTTCATCTTTTTATATATTAAGACGTATAATCGAAATCGTAAATTTGAAATTTTCGGTTTTTCAAAGACTTCAAGCGATTTTATGAAAGTGAAAAAAGTGATGACGAGCGATGTCGGAGTGTGCCGTCTGGAAGACGATTTGACGAAAATCTTCGATGTAATGCGGCAGAAAGACTGCGGCGTCGTGCCGGTTGTAAATGGCGAAAATGTTCTTGCCGGCATAATCACCGACCGCGACGTTTGCCTTTTTCTCGCCGCCCGCGACAAGAAAATCGCTGGTGTTAAAGCCGGAGAAATAATCGGCGGCGAAACGATTTGCTGCGAGCCGGACGATAAAATCGAAACGGCTTTGAAAAAAATGCGGAAACACCAATTAAAACGCCTTCCGGTTATCGGGAAATCGGGCGAAATCGTCGGTATATTATCGGTGAGCGACGTTTTGCGGAAAGTTAAAAAAGACAGGAATCTGAAGAAGCGAGCGTATAAAACGCTTGAAGGTATTTTCGAGCCGCGCCCGATTGTTCTGCACGAAATCGGCGCTCAGACCATTGAGACGAGCGACGGCGAATAATTCACAAATATGAAAACGATTTTTCTTCTGCGCCACGCCAAATCGAGCTGGGAAGACGATAATCTGGCTGATTTCGACCGACCGCTCAACAGGCGCGGGCTTGAAATTATTCCGCTCGTCGGCGAAAAAATCTACGGCGACAAGTTTCAAATCGACCTGATTCTGTCGTCGCCCGCAAAGCGCGCCGAACAAACCTCGATTTTAATAAAGGAAGCGGCGCGGCTCGATGCCGAAATTCATTATGACGAGCGAATTTACGAAGCCAGCCCGCGCCGTCTTCTCGAAGTCGTTTCCGGGACGACCGAAAACGCCGATTCGATTATGCTCGTCGGACACAATCCGGGACTCGAAGGGTTTATAAAAACTTTAACCGGCGAAACTCAATCAATGGAAACGGCAGCTTTAGCCGTCGTCGATTTGCGAATCGAGCTTTGGAACGAGACCGACGCCGGCTGCGGTTTCGTCCGCCGAATGATTAGCCCGAAAAGTGATTTGCAGGCGTGGGAATAGGTTTTAGGTTTTAGGTTTTAGGTAAAATAAATTCTTGCCTAAAACCTAACCCCTGAAACCTAAAACCTGTTCCCTGAAACCTAAAACCTAACCCTTTATCAATTGGAGAAAATCCATTAATTCCGGCGGCAGCGGCGCGTAGAACTCCAATCTTTCAGCGGTTTTCGGGTGCGTGAAACTTAAACGTTCGGCGTGCAGGAAAAATCTTCCCAACTCTTTAATCGCCTGACGAATCGTTTCGTCTTTCATATTGTTGTCGCGCCCGCCGTTGTAGGTTTCGTCGCCGACGACCGGATGATTTATATGCGCTAAATGCACGCGGATTTGATGCGTTCTGCCGGTTTTTATCTCGACGTTGAGCGACGTGAAACGCTCGTATCTTTTGCGAACCTGCCACAAACTCAAAGCTGCGCGCCCGTGTCCGCGTATCGCCATCTTCGTCCGGTTGTGTTTTTCGCGCGCAATCGGCTGGTCGATTTTTCCGCTTTTTTCCTGGATTTCGCCGTGAACCAGAGCGACATACGATTTGAAAACTTCGCGATTTCTAAATTGTTCGCTCATCTGTTCGTGAATTTCTTCATTTTTTGCAATGACAATCAAGCCCGAAGTATCTTTATCGAGCCGATGAACGATGCCGACGCGATTTTCAAACTTTGAATCTTCGACCTGTAATTTGAAATGAAACGCGACGGCGTTGGCAAGCGTTCCGCCGTGGACGCCCGCGCCGGGATGAACGACCATTCCCGCCGGTTTATCGATAACGGCGAGATATTCGTCTTCAAAAACGACGGCGAGCGGAATGTTTTCCGGCTCGAAAGTTTCGACGACGGGCGCGGGCAATTCGATTTCGATATGGTCTCCGGTGCGAACTTTGTGAGAAGATTTCGCCGCGGTTTCGTTAACCGTAACATCGCCGTCGGCGACGACCTTTTGCAGACGAACGCGACTCCAATCGGCGATATTTTCGGCAAGGAAAGCGTCGAGGCGTTTGCCCGCGTCGGTTTCGGACGCCTGAAAAGTTAGATATTCCATTTAATTAACGCCGGTTTATTGCCGGTTTCGCCGTTTTTAAGCGGTAAATCATAAAACAAACCGCGGCGAGCGCGACGAGCAGGCTAATCAACTGCGAAGTCGAAAGTCCGGTCAAATCGGTCAAGCCGAACAGATTGCCGCGCGGGTCGTCGCGAAAAAATTCGATTGTGAAACGAATGATGCCGTAAAGAATGCCGTAAGCGATTAAAACCTGACCGTCAAAGCGTTTATGTCGATGCAGATAATACAAGACGCCGAAGACGGCGAGCATCGCAAACGATTCGTAAAGCTGCGTCGGGTGCAAATCGAGCGGCAAACCGTTTTCAGTATAAATCGGAACGCCCGTAAATTCGTGCGCCTGTTCGGTAAAATGGACGCCCCAGAATAAATCGGTCGGTTTTCCCCAACAGCATCCGGCGGAAAAACAACCCTGCCGCCCGAAAAATTGTCCGAGCGCGACGCCGGGCGCGAACGCGTCCGCAGCCTTCCAGAAGTTCAGCTTGTAATAACGAACAAGAAAAACAAGCGTGAAAAATCCGCCGAGAAATCCGCCGTAATAAACGCCGCCTGAACGCAGGAAATCGAGCGAGAAAATATTGACGTTATCTTCGGTCAGATACATCAAAATCTTCGACCCTAAAAGCCCGCCGATAATCGTCCACAAACCCAAATCGTAAATCCGCTCTTTCGGCAAACCGTCTTTTGAACCGAGCCGAGCCGCGACTACGAGTGCTAAAACCAAGCCGATTGCCAGCAGCAAACCGTATGTGTTGACGGGAAAATTACCGATGCGGAAAAGTTCTGGATACATTTGTTTTGTTAGTTGTCGGCGAGCAATTATTTGTTGTCAAATAAAATTTTTATTTACACACGCGGCGCGTTATAACTCTTCGGGTTCGGGCAAAATTTCAAATTCAACGCGGTCGTAGATTTCGCGCAAACTCAATTCGCATTCGATTGTTTCGATTTTCAAAACGTCGTTTGCTTCGCCGCAGCTTCTGTAAATCCATTCGCCGCTTTGATGTTTGCTGAAATGCTCGACGAATAATTTGTCCTGCGAAACTAAAACGTAATCGGTCAAAGTTTCGTTGCCCATTCGATATTTTTGAAATTTCGTCGTGCGGTCGTAAATTTCGGTCGAAGGCGAGAGAACTTCAAAAATCACTCGCGGATTAACGAGAACGTCTTTTTTTCGGTCGTGAAACTGCGGCTCGCCGCACACAATCGTTAAATCGGGATAAGAAAAAAGGCTCGCCGTCGTCGTGCGCACTTTCATATTCGGCGATAACGCTTCGCACGGTTTGCCTTTTAATTTATTACGAACTTCGCCCGAAAGATTTACGCAGACGCGGCTGTGCGAAAGGCTTTCGCCCGCCATCTGATAAATTGCGCCGTCGAGAAATTCGTGGCGCGCGTCTGCTTCGCGCTCGAAGTTCAGATAATCTTCGGGCGTGAGATTCGTCGCGGTTTTTATTTCGGCGAGCGCCATAAGATTTACTCGGCGGCAGATTTCGCTCCGGCTTTGCCGACCTGAACACGCGCCGGACGCAGAAGCTGATTGCCGAATTTATAGCCGCGCGAATATTCCGCTGTAACGAGTCCGTCCTTGTCGGGCGAAACTTCAACGGCGTCAATCGCTTCGTGCAGTTCCGGGTCAAATTCCGCGCCGACCGCCGCAATCGGCTCGACGCCGACGCTAGTTAATGCCTGTTCAAAAGAACGCGCCGTGCCTTTGACGCCGCCGAGCAGATTCTCGAACGAAGTATTTTGCTCGGACGCGTTTATCGCCAGATTTAAATTGTCTGAAATCGGCAGAAGCGTCGTCAGGAAATTAAATTGACTCTGACGCGCGCGGTCTTCGAGAGTTTTCATCAGGCGCTGACGCATCTCAGCCGTTTCGCGCTCTATTTGCGTTTTAACTTCTTCAAACTTCGCCTGCACGCCAACGAGCTTGCCTTCGGCACCTTCGCGGCGCTCAGTTTCGGCTTTGAGACGCGTTTCCAGTTCGATTTCACGCGCCGATTTGACAGCTTCTTTCGATTTTTCATCTTTTGCGTCCATATCGATTCTGCCGCCTTCGTTATTAAAACGCCGTTTGTCGTTCGCCGGAATGTCTTCTGCCTGTCCTTCTAAAATTTCTTCTTCATTAAAATCTTGTTCACTCATTTTTTTACTTTTAAACCAGTTGTTCATAAATTCGGATAAGTTTTATAACTTGCTGAGAAACTTAGTCTAGCAAACCATTTATCTTTTGGGAAAATTGTTAAAAGCAGCCAATAGTGAATAGTGAACATTGAAAGCGGGAAGCAAATACAATTAGTTGGACGAATTCTTCACTTTTAGTTTTTCACTATTCACTATTGACTGCCTTTAAGCCGCCGTCGCCGTCGCTTCGGGCGTAAATTTCAGCTTGCCGTCGCCGCTCGCGGAAACGCGCAGAATGCTTCCGTTTGAAATCTCGCCGTTAAGGAGTTTGACCGCCAGCGGATTTTGAATCAGCGTTTGAATTGCCCGCTTTAAAGGGCGCGCGCCGAACGTCGGGTCGTAGCCTTCTTCGACGAGCAGCTCTTTCGCCGAATCGTCTAAAACGATTTGAATTCCGCGTTCGCCGAGCGTTCCGCGCAGGCGTTCAAGCTGAACTTCAATAATGGCTGCAATCTGCTCACGCGCCAATTGTTTGAAGACGACAATATCATCTATTCGGTTCAAAAACTCCGGTTTGAAATAATCGCGCAGCACTTGCGTAACGGCTTCGCGCATCTGTTTATCGTCGCTGCCGATTGATTGAATTTCACGCGAACCCAGATTCGATGTCATAATCAAAACCGTGTTTTTGAAATCCACGACGCGCCCTTTAGAATCCGTAAGTCGCCCGTCGTCAAGTATTTGCAGCAGAATATTGAACACGTCCGAATGCGCTTTTTCGATTTCGTCAAACAGCACGACGGAATACGGACGCCGCCGCACGGCTTCCGTAAGCTGCCCGCCTTCTTCATAACCGACGTATCCCGGCGGCGCGCCAACCATTCTGGCAACTGCGTGTTTTTCCATATATTCCGACATATCGAGCCGGATGAGCGCCCGTTCGTCGTCGAACAGAAATTCGGCTAAAGCCTTTGCCGTCTCGGTTTTACCGACGCCCGTCGGACCTAAAAAGATAAACGAGCCGACCGGACGATTCGGGTCTTGAAGTCCGGCGCGGGCGCGGCGAACCGCATTGGCAACCGCTTCGAGCGCTTCGTCCTGACCGATAACCCGTGAGCGCAGTTTGTCTTCCATCGTAACGAGCTTCTGCATCTCGCCTTCGAGCATTTTGGAAACCGGAACGCCCGTCCATTTGGCGACGACTTCCGCCACGTCTTCCTCATCAACTTCTTCTTTGAGGAAAACGCCGTCGGTTTGCAGTTCCGACAAATGATGCTGCTCGCCTTCGATTTGTTTTTCGAGCGTCGGAATCGTGCCGTATTGCAGTTCGGCGGCTTTATTTAAATCACCGGCGTTTCGCGCCTGCTCCAATTCCAGCCTGGCTTGTTCGAGCTTTTCCTTGCCGCCGCGCATCTTCTCGATTTCGTCTTTTTCCGACTGCCATTGCGCCTTCATTCCGCCGGATTGCTCCTGCAAATCGGCAATTCGTTTTTCGATGTCTTCGAGCCGCGATTTAGATTTTTCGTCCGTTTCGCGCTGTAAAGCCTGGCGCTCGATTTCAAGCTGCAAAATTTCGCGCTCCAATTCGTCAATCTCCTGCGGCAGAGAATCGATTTCGATTCGGATTTTCGACGCCGCTTCGTCAATCAAATCAATCGCCTTGTCGGGCAGAAACCTATCGGTAATATAACGATTTGAAAGCGTCGCGGCGGCGACAATCGCCGAATCTTTGATGCGAACGCCGTGATGAACTTCGTAGCGTTCTTTCAAACCTCTGAGAATCGCAATCGTATCTTCGACATTCGGCTCGCCGACAAAAACGTTTTGAAAACGCCGTTCGAGCGCTTTGTCTTTTTCGATATATTTCTGGTATTCGTTCAAAGTCGTCGCGCCGACGCAGCGCAGCATTCCGCGGGCAAGCGCCGGTTTGAGCATATTCGACGCGTCAATCGCGCCTTCGGACGCGCCCGCGCCGACTAATGTGTGCAGTTCGTCGATAAACAAAATTATGTTTCCGTTGGCTGCTTCGATTTCCTTCAAAACGGCTTTTAAGCGGTCTTCAAACTCGCCGCGATATTTCGCGCCCGCCAGCATCGAACCCAAATCCAAGCCGACAAGTCGTTTGCCTTTAAGAGTTTCCGGCACGTCGCCCGAAATGATTCTTTGCGCCAAACCTTCGACAATCGCCGTTTTACCGACGCCCGGCTCGCCGATTAAAACCGGATTATTTTTCGTTCTGCGGGATAAAACCTGAATCGTTCTTCTGATTTCGTCGTCGCGCCCGATTACCGGGTCGAGCTTTCCTTTTCTGGCTCGTTCAGTCAAATCCAGCGCGTATTTTTCGAGCGCCTGAAAGTTTTCTTCGGCGTTCTGGTCGGTGATTCGGCTGCCGCCGCGCATATCGGTTACAACTTTTTCAACGTCTTCTTTTGTAACGCCGTTCGAGCGCAAAATGCGTCCGGCATCGCCTTCTTTCTCGTCGGCAATCGCCATCAAAATATGCTCGGTCGAAGTATATTCATCGCGCATTCGCTCGGCTTCTTTTTGGACAGCCTGAAAAATCGTGTTTGTCCGTGAGCTGAAATACTGCTGACCGCCGGAAACTTTCGGAAATTTAGCGATTGCCGCTTCGATTTCACTCTCTACGGTCGGAACGTTCGCGCCAATTTTTCCGAGAATCGGACGAACGACGCTTTCCTTTTGTTCGAGCATCGCGGCGAGCAGGTGTTCCGGCTCGACCTGTTGGTTCTGATTTTTTTCGGCAACGCCGATTGCCGCCTGAATCGCTTCCTGCCCGCGAATGGTAAATCTGTCGAATCTCATAAGTTCTTATAAACTCCGTAAAAATATTGCTTAGTGTTATTCAATAATAAAACCTGAGTGTCTTTCTGTCAAATATTTTCGTTGAAATATTGCTCCGTCAAATTAAAGATACGACTTTTCAGATGACACTTTTCGATTTGAAAGGTATATTTACAAAGCAGATTTATTTAATCCGAAAAAGAATTTCCACAAATTGACAACGCGAGGCTGCCGAAAAGTCATTGTAAATTTGCGGCTGCGTCTCTGTTCAAATAAAAATGAAAATTTTACGAGAAATCTTATCGCCCCTCGCCGCGATTTTTGCCGCGTTTGTCGTCGGCGGAATTTTAGTTTTATTAATCGGCGACAATCCTTTTAATACGTTTCGCTTGCTGCTCGGCAACTCGTTCGGCTCGGCGAAAGACATCGGCTACACGCTCTTTCTGGCGACGCCGCTGATATTTACGGGCTTGGCGGTAATGGTCGCTTTTCGGTGCGGGCTTTTGAACATCGGCGCGGAAGGTCAGCTTTATGTCGCGTCGTTTGCAACCGCTTGGGTCGGAATCGTTTTCGGCGGAACGGTCGTCAATGTTTTCGGCGCGGACGTAAATTATTCGTGGATGTCGCTTCCGGCGATTCTGCTTGTTCCGCTCTGCATTTTAACGGCGATGGTCGTCGGCGGAATCTGGGGCGCGATTCCGGGCGTTTTGAAAGCGAAATTCGGCTCGCACGAAGTAATCAACACGATTATGCTGAACTTTATCGCAATCGCGTTAGTCAGTTATTTTACGCAATACCATTACAAAGTCGCGGGCGACCCGATTCTGCAAACCGCGCCGATTGGCAAAGCCGCATACATTCCGCAATTAAATCAATTTCTGCCTTTCATTCCGGCTGACGTGCCTTTAAGCGTCGCGTTTCTGCTGGCGATTCTGATGTGTTTTCTGGTTTATATATTTTTATGGAAAACCAAATGGGGCTACGAATTGCGCGCCGTCGGCGAAAACGCTTCGGCGGCTGAATACGGCGGAATTTCGCCGCAAAAACAAATCGTCATTGCGATGACGCTTTCCGGCGCGCTTGCCGGAATGGTTGCAATCGGCGAAGTCCTCGGTTATCGCCACCGATATTACGACGCGTTTTCGGGCGAAGTCGGTTTTCTCGGAATCGCCGTCGCGCTTCTCGGCAGAAATCATCCGCTCGGCGTTTTCGTCGCCGCGTTATTCTTCGCGGTTTTACAGCGCGGCGAAATTTTCGTTGACGCTTTTACGCCGCACGTTTCCAAAGACATCGGCTGGGTTTTGCAGGCGATTATTATTTTATTCGTCGCGTGTTTTCAAATTTACTCGAAAAAACGAGGTAAAATATGAACGAAATTTTTACCGCCGCACTACTTTTTTCGGCGATTCGCCTTGCGACGCCGTTGATTTTCGCGGCGCTCGGCGGAATGTTTTCCGAGCGTTCGGGCGTTATCAACATCGCGCTCGAAGGCTTGATGCTGGCGGGCGCGTTCACGGGCGCGGTTGTAACTTATGAAGCGGGAAATCCGTATCTCGGCTTGCTTGCCGGAATGCTGGCGGGCGCGCTTTTGGCGTATGTTCACGCGGCTGCGTGTATTAAATTTGAAGCCGACCAGGTTGTTTCGGGAATGGCGATAAACTTTCTGATGATTGGAATTCCGTCGGTTATCAGCGGCGCGATTTACGATTCTTCGGGTTCGACGCCGCAAATCGCCAAGGAACATCTGCTGCCCGAATTTTTCAATCGCCTGTCGCTGGCGTCGATTCTGGCTTTCGCGCTCGTTCCGGTCTGCTGGTATGTTTTGTATAAAACGCCGTTCGGCTTGCGTCTTCGCGCTACGGGTGAAAATCCGGCGGCGGCGGACGCGGCGGGCATCAGCGTTTCGCGTATTCGTTATACCGGCGTCGTTTTATCGGGAATCTTAGCAGCGGCGGGCGGCGCGTATCTGTCAATCGGGCAAAGCTCTTTGTTCACAAGAAATATGACCGCCGGACGCGGATATATCGCGCTGGCGGCGCTGATTTTAGCAAAATGGCGTCCGGTTCAAACGCTTCTCGCGTGTCTGTTTTTCGGTTTGATGGAAGCGCTGACAATCCAGATACAAGGCGTTTATAAACTGCCGTCGGGCGAAGATATTCCGATTCAGTTTATCCAAATCATTCCGTATGTTCTGACGATAATCGTTCTCGCCGGTTTCATCGGCTTGTCGCGCGCGCCGAAATCGCTCGGCGTTCCATACAGAAAAGAGAAATAATTCAAAGTTCAAAGTTGGAAAATTTCAACATAATTTTGAATCTCGAATTCTGAATCTCGAACCTTAAACTTTGAATTTTGAACTTATTTATGACTTACGAAAACGCATTTGAAGCGGCTGAATTTATCCGCTCGAAATACGATAAGGAAATAAAAGTCGCGCTTGTTTTGGGCAGCGGTTTGGGCGCATTCGGCGAGGAAGTCGAAAACGCGGTGCGTATTCCTTATGAGCAGATTCCGCATTTTGCGCTCTCGACCGTCGAAGGACACGCCGGACAGTTGGTTTTGGGCGAAGTCGCGGGCGTGTCCGTCGCGGTTCAGCAGGGACGCTTTCATTATTACGAAGGCTATGAGATGAGCGAGGTAATTTTTCCGGTGCGTGTTTTCGGGCTTCTCGGCGTGAAAAGTTTGATTTTAACGAACGCGGCGGGCAGCGTCGATACGGATTTTAAGCAGGGAACTTTGATGCTGATTCGAGACCATCTGAATTTGATGGGCGTCAATCCGCTGCGCGGCAGAAACGACGAGCGTTTCGGCGCGCGCTTCCCGGATATGACGGAAGTCTACGCGCTCGATTATCAGGAAATCGCGCTCGCCGCCGCCCGCGCGATGGCTGATGAAAAAAACAAAGCCGACGAAGAAAGAACCGGAAAAAAACAGCTGAAACCGAGAATTCTGCGGCGCGGCGTCTATTGCGGATTGTCGGGACCGACGTATGAAACGCCGTCGGAAATTCGTATGCTGCGAATGCTCGGCGCGGACGCCGTTGGAATGTCAACCGTCCCCGAAGCGATAACGGCGCGGCAGATGGGCATCAAGGTTCTGGGAATCTCCTGCATCACGAATATGGCGGCGGGAATCTCGGACGAGCCGATTCATCACGAAGAAGTTATAGAAACCGGCGCGCGCGTCGCGGCGACGTTTAAGGAATTATTGAAAGGAATAATTCCGAAATTGGACTAGCCACAGAGGACACAGAGTTCACAAAGGCTGCAGAAGAATTTTTATAATACTTTAGAAAATTCTTTGCCTTTTCTCTCTGTGAACTCTGTGAACTCTGTGGCAAAAAATATTTATGATAATCGGAATATGCGGCGGAACGGGTTCGGGGAAAACGACGATAGCCAGAAAAATCGTGCAGACGGTCGGCGCGGAGAATGTCGTGCTGATTGAGCAGGATTCTTATTATCGAAACCTTGCCGATATGCCGCTCGACGAACGGCGGCAGGCGAATTTCGACCACCCGGACGCCATCGACAGCGATATGCTGATGAATCACATAAAGCGTCTGAAAGGCGGGCAGTCAATCGAAATGCCGGTTTATGATTTTAAATCTCACACCAGAAGCGCGGAAAATAATCACATCGAGCCGAAACAGGTCGTCATCGTCGAAGGAATTTTAATTTTCGCTGAGCCGCGCATTTTAGACTTGCTCGACGTGCGCGTTTTTGTCGATACGCCCGACGATATTCGTTTTATACGGCGCTTAAAACGCGACGTATCGGAACGCGGGCGCACCGTCGAATCGGTTATCGAACAGTATTTTGCGACCGTCCGTCCGATGCACCACGAATTTGTCGAGCTTTCAAAACGCTACGCCGATATTATTATTCCCGAAGGCGGCGAAACGAATATCAGCATCGGAATGCTGTGCGGTCTGGTGCGCGAAAAACTGCGCGAGGAAATGAAGGAAGTGAAAATTTAATACGATGCGTCTCAAAAATAGTGATTCAACAAAAATGCTTCGGTTTTTCTTTGCCGCTTTTGCGCCTTTGCGGGAAAGTTTATTGTTTCCCGCAAAGGCGCAAAGCTCGCAAAGTTTAAGGCAGAGCATTTTTGAGACAGCCTCTAATTTATTATGAAAGAAGATTTGCAGAAACTTGTCGAATTGGCGAAAAAAGCCCGCGAAAATGCCAGCGCGCCGTTCTCGAATTTCAAAGTCGGCGCGGCACTTTTAACAAACGGCGGCGACATTTTCACCGGCTGCAACATCGAAAACGCGTCTTACGGTTTAACGATGTGCGCCGAGCGCGTGGCGATTTTCAAAGCGATTTCCGAAGGCAGACGCGACTTTCAAAAAATCGTCGTCGTCGCCGACACCGAAGATGTAACGCCGCCGTGCGGCGCGTGCTGCCAGATAATCTGGGAATTCTGCGGCGATGTCGAAATCATTTTAACGAATCTCGACGGGAAAACCGAAACGATGCGGATGAGCGAACTTTTCCCGCGAGCGTTTGATTCAAAGTTTTTGAAGTAATCGTCGCTTTAATTTTCTTTAATAAAATCCACGGAATCCAAAAAATCCAAATATGAAAAATCTAAAGATTTTACTGCTTATCTCGCTTCTTTTAATCGTTCCGCAAGCGATTTTCGGACAAAGGAAAGCGGTCGATTTAATAGTTTCGGGCGGCACAATCGTAACGATGGATGCGGCGAAACGCGTTATCGAAAACGGCGCGGTCGCCGTCGAAAACGATAAAATCGTCGGCGTCGGGACGATTGCGGAAATTAACCGGAAATTTTCTTCGAGACAAACGATTGCGGCAAACGGAAAAGTCGTTATTCCCGGTTTAATCAACGCGCACACGCACATTCCGATGTCGCTTTTTCGCGGTATTTCCGACGATTTGGATTTGCAGGAATGGCTGACGAAATTTATTTTCCCGGCTGAGGCGAAAAATGTAACCGAAGATTTCGTGCGCGCCGGAACGCGTCTCGGACTGGCGGAAATGATTCGCGGCGGGACGACGACTTACTGCGATATGTATTATTTTGAAGACGCCGTGGCGGACGAAACCGCGAAAGCGGGCGTGCGCGGCGTTCTGGGCGAGACGATTATCAGGTTTCCGGTCAGCGATAATAAAACGCCGGAAGACGCGATTCGCTACACGGAAAATTTCGTCAGTAAGTGGAAAAATCACGCGCTCATCGTTCCGGCATTCGCGCCGCACGCGCCTTATACGCTGACGACCGAACAGCTGAACGCCGTCAAAAAATCCGCCGACAAGTTAAACGCCGCCGTCGTCATTCACGTCGCCGAAACGAAAACCGAAGCTGAAGACATTTTAAAGCAATACGGCGCGCGTCCGGTCGAATATCTGGCGAAAATCGGATTTTTAAATAATCGCGTCATCGCCGCGCACGTCGTCTGGGCGAACGATTACGAGCTTGATTTACTGAAAAGATTCGGCGTCGGCGTCGCGCATAACCCGCAGTCGAATATGAAACTGGCGTCGGGCGTCGCGCCCGTTCCGCAGATGCTTGCTAAAAATCTGGCAGTCGGCTTGGGAACGGACGGCGCGGCGTCGAATAATGATTTGGATATGTGGGAAGAAATGGACACGGCGGCGAAGCTGCACAAGGTTTCGAGCGGCGACCCGACAGTCGTAACGGCGCAGCAGGCGTTTGAAATGGCGACAATCGGCGGCGCGCGCGCGCTTCATCTTGAAAAAATCACCGGCTCGCTCGAAGCCGGAAAACGCGCCGACATCGTGATTGTCGATTTCGACGCGCTTCATCAGACGCCTTTTTATAACGTCTATTCGGCGCTCGTTTATACGACTAAAGCAAGCGATGTTCGCACGGTTATTATCAACGGGCGCGTCGTGATGCGCGACCGCCGTTTGCTCTACCTTGACGAAAATGCTATAAAAAGAACTGCAAACGCATATCGCCGAAAAATCATCAATAGTTTATCAATCAAGTAAGACAGGTTAATCGATAACTTGTTTTTTACCGTTTTGAAAAACTTATAACCAGACGGATTATTTGTTCAGGTCGTAGAAAGTGAGGCTTTGCAAAGTTTGTCGCTTTGACCTCTGCGGAAAATTTAAGTCCGAAAGAGAGTAGGGAGAAGACTCGAATGCCGCTAAATGTCAGAAGATTCTGCGCTTCTATTTTATCAGTTTTTATTTTCAGCCTTTTTATTTCCGCACAGACCGCGCCGTCCTCAGCCGATATAATGCGCGAACGGGTGGCGAAGGCGAAGGCGTTTATTGTAGTCAGAAACTACAACGCCGCTATTTACGAGCTTGAAAATATTCGCCGCGAATCATCAGACCCAACCGTTCACAATGTCGTCAGCGTTCTGCTGATGAACAGCTATCTCGAACAGGGCGATTACAAACGCGCGCAGGACTTTTTGAAAGAAGCGTCCAGCCCTAAGAAAATCACCGGACAAAACGGCGCTGCGGGTTATTTTGCGGTTGCCGGTCAGGTTGTAAAAGGCGCGAGAAACCAGTTGGAACGGTATAAATCGCTCGGCTTGAGCGTTTCCGACCGCAATCTGCCGCCCGAAGCCGCCGCTGACGTGCAGAAAATGCGCGAAACTTTAGAGATTGTCGTAGAGCAGTCGAAGGTTTTGGGCGCGGATAAAAAACAAACCTCCGACGCGATGGCGCTGGTCGAAGAAGCGACGGGCGCGCGGAGCAGCCTGGCAAAAGACGATTACGACGCCAAGCGCTGGAAGAACGAAGTCGGCGATGCCCGCGAACAGCTCGCCAATTCGAGAAGCGTTATAGTCAACGCCGCCGGTGAACCGACGACCGAGCTTCCGAAAACCGTCGTCGCGGCAAACGTTCCCGCCGCTAATCAAAATACGAATTCGCCGTCGCCGCAGAATGTTCCGGTTTTCCAACCTATTCCGAATTCGGTTAATAATTCGTCAAATCAAACTCCAGTTGCCGGTATTTCACAGCCCGCAACGATTAAGACGCAGAACGAGGCGGAGAAAAAAGCCGCAGAACCTGCAAAAACAATCGCCGAAAACGCCGAAACCGCAAATCCGCAATCCAGAAACCGGCGCGCTGAAAATGCAAACACCGAAGCGTCAGCCAGTCAGACGGGAAAAGCCGCGCCGCCGGCAAACACGGCGAGCGCCGACGCGCCGAAAAATGACGCGCCTTTAATCGTCGGCTCGCTTGTCGATTACGCCACTCAGAAATCCAATCCGGTTTATCCGCCGGCAGCCAGAAGTATGCGAACGAGCGGCGTCGTGCGGGTTGAGCTGATAGTCGATGAAAGCGGTCAGGTAGCCGAAGTGCAGAAAACGAGCGGTCCGTCTCTATTGCAGAGAGCTGCCGCCGATGCCGTTAGAAAATGGAAATTCAAACCTTTCGTCCGCGACGGCGAGCCGGTAAAAGCAACCGGATTCGTGAGTTTTAATTTTAGTCTGTAAAAGTTTTGAGAAGATAAATCAGATGTTTCGGGCTGAGGCTTTTTCAAAAAAGCTTCAGCCTTTTTTCGTTAAGGCTGGTCGATGCTTCGGTTAGCGCCTCTTCTGCCTTTGGTGTCGCGCGTTCTCGACGCGGCGCTGCCGCCGAACCCGCGAAAAAGCGGCGTGAAAATCCATTTGCTGTGATTTTCGATGCCGTAATAAGACAGAACCGATTTACTGCGGCTCTGGCTGGCGACGCCGATAAACGGCGTATCTTCGGTCGTTATCTCGATTTCCGATTCGTCGGCTTCTTCGGTGTCGCTTTCGCTTTTCGTATTGATAATATTCGTCAGAGAAACGGCGTAGCGGTCGAAATACTGTCGCGGGTCGGACGACGGCAGCAAGCCGTTATTGTATGTCTGCACGCGTTTGCCGAAACTTATAAATGCTTGACTGTCCGGTTTTATCAAGCGCCATTTGCCGTCTTCCGACAGCGGGTCAACCGCCGCCGAAGGTCTCAGAATCTGACGTTTTTTCGTTCCGTAAGGCACGCCTTCGAGCAGGTCGTCCATCGAGCGGGGAAGTTTCGCGCCGCGATAAGCGATAACGTATTGTTTGATGGCTTCGGCGACTTCCTCGCCGCGCCTGATTGATTCGAGTTCGCGCTCGCGCTGAACGCCCTGCTGAACGGTCGGCGCGACCGCCAGAAGCCCGATAGCGAAAATAGTCATCACCGCCAGAACCGCCAGCAGAGACATACCGCTTTCGCCTCGCGGAGCGCTCGCCGCTTTAAGAAGCGCGGTTTGCGGCTTTTGCAGCTCGTAATTCGTAATTCGCAGTTCGTAATTCATTTTCATAACCGATTAAACACCGAATGTCCGTTTAATTGTCTCCGTCGTCATCATCGGCGGGCGGCTGCGGCGTCGGAAGGTAGCGCGGAATATTGCTCGGTATGCCGGGAATTTCTCCCTGCGGATTCGGATAACTCGGAATACCTTGATTATACGGGCTGTAATTGTTATTCGGGTTGGGGTTATTCGTCGCGCTTTGTCCCGGCGCGGGGCGATAAAGCGCGAGCTTATGGCGAAATCCTAAATTTACGTCTTCAAAAACGACTTCGCTCGGCGAAATACTGGTGATGCGAAAACGTCCGACGACGACATCGTTCAGGCGCGCTCCGAACGGCGCAGGTTTTCCCGGCTCCTGAAAATATGCCGTGTCGTTGTTGGCGAGCTTGCGTCCAATCATCCCGATATACTGGAACTGCGGGCGCGGCGGCGCCTGGACGGCGAGCGAAAATTGATTTGAATAAAGTTTTCCGTCCGGCGTGGCGACCGTAATCGTCGCGCTGCCTTCGCCGGAAATGAAATTCGACGGCACGTTGGCGACAAGCTGCTGCGGGCTGACGAAAGTCGTCGGCAATTGATTGCCGTT
Source organism: Pyrinomonadales bacterium (assembly GCA_038200355.1). GTDB lineage: Bacteria > Acidobacteriota > Blastocatellia > Pyrinomonadales > Pyrinomonadaceae. The sequence goes on from JBBPXZ010000006.1 coordinate 63,256, forward strand.
AAATAAAATCACCGAATCGGGCGTGAATTTATCGCCGTTCACTTCCAGTCTGAAAGTTTTTGAACCGGCGAAAACGCTCTGCGGCGAGACGAAAGAAATAAGAATTGGCGGCGGCGGAACGGGCGCGGGCGGCGGCGCGGGCGGCGGCGTTTTAAAGACGGGCGAAGGCGTAACATACGGCGTCGGCGCGGGCGGTTCGTAAAAAGCGAAAATGTTTCTGCCCGCGTCCGGCGCGTAGGAAGCGCCCGGATTATAAACGACCGGCATCGTCGTATATGCCAAATCCATTTCCGTCTGATTCGGCATCGCGGCGACTTCCGCGCCGGCTCGCGGCGAAGCGGTCGGCGTCGGCGAAACGCTGACCGTAATTGTTTTTTTGCGGCTCGGATAAAGCCCGACAATGTTGTAGAGAATGGCAAGCACAGCCATCGCGCCGAGAACGAGCGCGGCGATTGTCTTGTTTCTTTCAGCCGGAGTTTTTCCTTCAAAAATCTTTATCATTGCTGTTTTGCTGCTGTTGCTATTGGACGCCAGCCGAAATTTGCAGAGCGTTCGGACGCCGGAAATACGCCGCCATTTCAAGCCGCAGGCTAACCGTTTCGCCGCGCGTTTTGCCGCGCGGAGCTTTTGCAGTTCTCGTCGTTATAATTTGCGCGGACGGCGGCTGAACGCCGGTTTGATTCGGAATTCCGTTGACCGGCGAAATGCCGTTGACATCCGGGAAACCGGAATTGGGCGCGCCGTAATTCGACTGATTCTGAACCGGCGGAGTCGTTCCGGCGTTATTGACGGATGCCTGCGTCGCGCCGCCCGCCGGATTATTTTTGTCCTGATTTTCCGCCGGTGCAAGCTCGATGGCGCTGATAACGACGAACTGCCCGCCGGTTTCGATGTCTCTGATAAACCGCCGCAGATTCTGATACGAGCCTTCGACCGTCGTCGTTACGTAGACGCCGGGAAACAGACTTTGAAATTTTTCTCTGCCGCGGTCGGATTCGGTTTCCTGCCCGCGCCGGTCGGCGGAAACTTCGAGCGGCGCGTAATCCGGTCCGGTCGAATTGACCAAACCGTAAGCGGAAATCAAACCGTTGATGCGCTGGTAAAGAGCGGTTTTTCCGTTTGTCGGAGAAAGGAGAAATCTGTTTTCAAAATCGACAGCGCTCGTCGTCAATTGCGCGACGCGTTCTTCGGTCGTCGTGATGCTGCCGTATTTGTTCTGCGCCGACATAAATTCCGCGTCGAGCCGCGCGCGTTCGGCGCGGTTTCGTTCGAGTTCTTTCTGCGCGGGCAAAACTACCAAAACAACAAGAAGAACGACCGACAAAATCGCCAGCAGTCCGAGCGCGACGGTTGCGACTTCGGCTTTGCCCCACATTCCGGCATAAACCTTGCGCGGACGGTTCTTCGGAACGATGTCGATTTTCGGTTCTTTTTCGATAATGATGGTTTCATTATCGGTCAGCAGAACGGTGCGCGTTTCTTCTTCGACGACGACGGTCGAATCTCTCGTTCCGTAATCGTTGACGAGAATTTCCGAATCGTTTTTAGATTTTTCGGCTTCGTTCGGGTCGAGATCTTCCGCCATTTTAACGATTTCCTCCTTCTTCTTCCTGCGTCTGCGCGACATCCGGCGCGGGCGCGTAACTGCCGGGCGCGTTATAGATTAGGCGCAGCGTGTATTCCGAATAAGTCATTCGTTCGGTCTGCTGGCGGTCTTGCCCGCGAAGCTCAGCCTGGAAAAGCCCGGAGCCGTTCATATTGTCAATCATCGACATCACGCCTTGATAATCGCGGCTCAAAACGCCGAATTCAAGCTCGGCTTTCGTCCGGTCGCCGTCCTTAAAAATGTTTTGAACGCTGATGCGCGAGACGCTGACGCCGCCCGGCAGAACCTGTTCCAAATCGGCGAAAAGACGCGACCAGCCGAAGGTTTTATTAGCGACGAGCTTATGCGCGGCGATTAAAAGCGCCGTTTGTTCGGGCGACAATTCCTGCTGGACAAGCTCGCCTTTGCCTTTTAAGTTTTTAACTTCGAGCGTCATCTGCTCGATGTCGCTTTTGGCAAGCTCATTGTCGGCGGTAATCTGCCGCAGTCTGGCAAAAGCGAAAATCGCGCCGGCGACCGCGCACGTCAAAAGAAGGAGCGCCGCCAGATACGGCAGCGTTCGGTTGCGAAACGGCTGTGTGGCAAGATTGAGTTTAGTAATCACGAGTTAAATACGGTTTCGGAAGTTTGAGTTTCGGACTTTGAAATTGGTTGTTTCCGTTTATAATAATGTGTTTCAAAACTGCTGAAAGTTTATCACGCGAAACGCGCTCTGTCCCTGTGCCGGCGGGCGGCGTTCGTCAATTTTAATGCTGCCGCGCTCCGGCGCTTTATTCGTTCGTCTTTCACGTTAAACTTCGGGCAAAAGTTGCAAAACTTACGGCGAGCGCGGCGGCAGCGGCTCGCCCGATTTTTCGGAACTCGCGTCCTTATAAGCGCACACGCGGTTTCTGCCTTCGCGTTTGGCGCGGTAAAGCGCCGAATCGGACATCTCGACCAGCTCAATCGGGTCGCTCGAATCGTCGGGGAAAACCGCGACGCCGATTGAGATAGTTACGCGGTGCGTCTGCTGCGGTTTGCTCTGTCGAACGATTGTAAATTCTTTCTTTTCGATTTCCGAGCGGATTCTCTCCGCCGCCACCAAGCCCTGCGCTAACTCGGCGTCGAGCAGAAACGCGGCAAATTCTTCGCCGCCGAATCGCGCCGCGACATCGCCGGTGCGCAGGATGTGCGTGATGCACAAACCGATTTCTTCTAAAGTTTTGCTGCCCGTCAAATGTCCGTAAGTGTCGTTGACGAGCTTGAAATAATCGACATCCATCATCAGGACGCAGAACGGGCGATTTTCCTGCGCGGCGCGGGCGGATTCGCGGCGCAGCTCCGAGAAAAAAGAACGGCTCGAAAGCAGTCCGGTCAAATCGTCGTGCGAAATCAGGCGGCGAATCTGGCGCTGGTATTCGCGGTCTATCTCGTCGAGCAGTTCAAACCGCAGAATATGTTCGCCGACGGTTATCTTATCGCCGTTCTGCAAAACTTCGCGCGTGATTTTCTGTCCGTTGAGAAGCGTTCCGTTTCTTGAAAACAAATCGCTTATAATATAATCCGTTTCATTTTTTTCGGCGTCGAAAACGGTAGTTATGCTGGCGTGCTGACGCGAAACTTTCGTGTCGTTGATGCGAACGTCGGCTTCGAGCGCTCGTCCCAGAATAACTTCGGCGCGTTCGAGCGGAATCGGCACAGCCATTAAATCTCCGGTGAGAAAAACAACGGCGGGACGCAAATCACGCTTTGGTCGCTTCGATTCATTCATAAAAATAAAAATTTTCCGGGCTTCGGGAAATGCCGTAATTGACAGGATAAAGCATTTTAACCGAAATTGCATCGAGGTTTTAACCGTCGCGGCGCATCATAATCCAAAAAGCCGACGGCGGACGATTCCCGCAAAAGACGTTTCGCTTTCTCCGGCTCGACAAATTATATTTATCAGGGTAAATGAAAATTCTCATCGTAAAACTCAGCAGCATCGGCGACATCGTTCACACGCTTCCGGCTCTGGCGGCGATAAAACGAGCTTTGCCGGACGCGGAAATTTCCTGGGCGGTCGAGCGCGGCGCGGCGGAGATTCTGCGCGGCAATTCGCTGCTTCACAAACTCATCGAAGTCGATACGAAGGCGCTCAGACGAAGAAACCCAATCGGCGAAACGCTTCTTTCGGCGCGGCGGCAGCTGAGCGAGCTGCGCGCTTCGGTTTTCGATGTCGCACTCGATTTTCAGGGACTTTTAAAATCGGCTTCGATTGCCAGGCTCGCTCGCGCGAAACGGCTTTTCGGTTTCTCCAAAACAAACCTGCGCGAACCGGCAAGCCGTTTTCTGCTGACCGATTCGTTTGAAACCGGGCGGCAAATTCATATTATCGACAAAAATCTGACGCTTGCCGAAAAAGCTCTCGGCATCGAGGTTTCCCGCGGCGCGCCGGAATTCCCGATTTTTACCGGCGCGGAACACAAACTTGAAGCCGAAAAAATCATCGAGCAGGCGGGCGAAAATTTTGCGATTCTCAATCCGGCGGGCGGCTGGGCGACAAAGCTCTGGCACGCTCCGAAATTCGGCGCGCTTGCCGACAGGCTTTGGGAAGAATCGGGGTTGATTTCCGTCGTTACGACCGCGCCGAATGAAACGGATTTAGCGCGAAAGGTTCTGCAAAACTCGAAATCGAACCGCGTATTTGCGGCGCAGCCGAGCTTGAAAGGCTTTTACGAGCTGGCGAAACGGGCGAAAATTTACGTCGGCGGCGACACCGCGCCGACTCATTTAGCGGCGGCGGCGAAAGCGCCGATTGTCGGAATTTTCGGCGCGACCGAATGGTGGCGCAACGGAAGTCCGAACCGGAACGACATCTGCGTCGAGCGCTTAGACATCGATTGCCGCGCCGACTGCCATCGCCGCGCCTGCAACAACTGGATTTGTATGGACATCGAAGTCGAAACGGTTTTCCGCGCCGTAGAAAAAAGATTGGATTTAACCGCAGAAAACGCGGATTAACACAGATAATTTCTTAAAATTTCAGGATTTTCAATATTATCTTTCTCTGTTTAATTTGTTTTTGATGTAGAATTTTCTCCGATGAGTTTGAAAAACAAAAGACTTTTACAGCGAATGCGCGTGCCGCTCGGATTTCTTTTCGGCATCGTGTTTTTGATTTTCGCCCGTCCCGAATTCGTAACTTTAACGGTCGGCGGCGCAATCGGCGCAGTCGGCATTTTAATCAGGGCTTGGGCTTCCGGGCATATTCGCAAAAATCAAAATCTGGCGGTCTCCGGTCCTTACGCTTACACGCGCAATCCGCTCTACTTGGGCAGCTTCATTTTGGGTCTGGGTTTTACGATTGCTTCCGGCGTCTGGTGGCTCGGCTTGATTTTCGCCGTTTTATTTCTGGGCATATATCTGCCGGTGATGCGCGTCGAAGCCGGAGATTTAATTGACATTTTCGGCGAAGATTATAAAGAATACGCACGGCGCGTTCCGCTCTTTTTTCCGCGCCTGACGCGTTATAAAACGTCCGACGTTAAATTCGATATGGATTTATATTTGCGTTACCGTGAATATCGCGCCGCGCTCGGTTTGGTTTTCGCGCTCTCGATTCTGGCGCTCAAGGCGTTTTTCAAAATATAAAATTATGAAGACGAAAAAATCTTTCCTTGCGGTTTTACTGCTTTGCGGCTTGTTCTGCTTTTCGGCGGCGGCGCAGATTCAGCCGAAAATCGAATCTTACAAAACGGGCGAAAGTCTCGTCTATGAAGCAAAATTCAACCGCGCCGTGCTGCGCGGAATCGAAATCGCCGCTGTAAGTTTCGCGGTCGAAAAATCGCCGGATAACCGGAACTTTCTCGTCAAAACCAAAGCCGAATCAAAAGGCACGTTAAGCGGACTCGTTCTGCCGGATTTTCTGCAAAGCTACGAATCGACCGTTGACGGCAAAAATTTTTCGATTCTCAGAACCGTCAAATACGACCGGCAAGGCGAGCGCGTGCGCCGGAGTCGCGCAGATTTCGATTATAAAGCCGGAAAAGTCGTTTATACGGAAACAGACCCGAACAACGCCGCCCGCCCGCCGCTTCTGGCTGCCTCCGGGATTGAACCCGGAATGCAGGATTTAGTCTCAGCCATATACGCGCTCAGGCGTCTGCCGCTTGCCGTCGGAAAAAGCTTCGAGATAAAAGTCAGCGATTCCGGTTTGGTTTATACGATTCCCGTGCGTGTAACCGCGCGACAGCGGCAAAGAAGCGCCTTCGGAAAAGTTTGGTGTTTTCAGGTCGAGCCGGAAATTTTCGGGAAAAATCGTCTGATTGAAAAAGACGGAACGATGATTATCTGGATAACCGACGACGCCCGCCGCCTGCCGGTTCGCTCGCAAATCAACAGCAATATCGGGCGAATCGAGGTTAAGCTCAAACGTAATAAGTGATAGATGATAACTGATAACTGATAAGTAAAGAATTTGCTTTTACTTATCACCTATCACCTATCACCTATCACCTACTCTCCCCGTTCAGTTTGACCGATTGATTCATTCAATCTGACGAAACCCGTACTTCCTCAATCTCTCAAAATTTCCATAAGTTCAATTGTTTCATAGTTTAGCTGTCTGGCATAACAAGTGCCAATACGGTTGCGGCAGAGCAGCGCGAATATCTGCCAATCTTATAAAACAATTTCTCTTTTGGAGAGCAGAATGAATTTCAACAAAAAAATTAACCGTCTGGTAAAAACAACCTCTTTTGTATTGCTTTTTTCGCTTGTTTTTACAAACGTGTTTGTTTATCGCGTCTTTGCCGAAACGAAAACAGCGTCTTTGGTAAAACTTACCACATTAAACAAATTTGCGACGGATTTGACCGAACTGGCGCGCGGCGGCGGCATCAGGCAGACCGCGAATTTCGACCGCGAAGTCGGCAGCCTCGTTAAACATCTTTCCGGCGGCGGCATCGCGCAGCCGGTTGTTTTAGATGAAACGGGCGAAAATCAGCAGCTGGTTGTCGAACAGCTCGCGCTTCGCCTCGCGTCGGGCGACGTTCCGGCTTCGTTAAAAGGAAAGCGCCTGCTCGAACTCGAACTCGATTCGGTCTATTCGCAGGACGCCGAACAATCGGCGCGAACGATTGAAAAAATCTTCGACGAGCTTGCCGCCTCGCGCGGCGACGTGATTTTATTTGTCGATGAGCTGACGAACTTCGTCGGCGGCGCGCGCGTTAATAATCCTTTGACCAATCTGCTTCTTCAGGGGAAACTGCAAATCATCGGCGGCAGCTCGCAAGCCGCTTATAAAGAAAAAATCGAAGACAACGACAATATTTCCGCTTTGTTCCGCACGATTCTAATCGGCGACGGCGCGAATAACCCGGTTGAAAACAATCGCCGCGCCGCTTTAAATAAAGGTTTTCAGGGCGATAACGTTTCCGCCGATTTGCGCGAAATGATGGCGCGGAACGCGGCGGGCGACAAACGCACCGACGTTATCGTTCAGGCGAAAGATGCAAGCAATCCGGCGTTTCGTTCGCTGCTGGCGGAAAACGAAGCTCGGTTGAGCGAACGAATCGGCGCGAGCGACACGATGGTTGTCAACCTTTCGTTAAAAGCCGTCGAAGTTCTAGCCAAGAGCGGCGCGGTTAATTTTATGTCGCCCGACCGCGAAACGAAAGGTTTCGGGCATCTCGAAAAAACGACCGGCACGGAAATTATGCGCCAGCAGCCGGCGACACTGACGCGTCCGGCTTATAATCTGGACGGTTCGGGCGTCGGCATCGCCGTTATGGATTCGGGAATGCTGGTCAATCATAAAACCTTTAACAACAGCGCCGGCAGAAGCCGCGTCGTTTTCAGCAAAAGTTTTGTCGATACCGATTCAGACCCGGACGACGATTACGGACACGGAACGCACGTCGCCGGTATCGCCGCCGGAAGCCTCAATAAAAACAGCAACGCTTATCGCGGAATCGCGCCGAACGCCAACATCGTCAACTTAAAGGTTTTAGACAAAGAAGGGCGCGGCAAAGCGTCGTGGCTGTTGAACGGCTTGGAATGGATTAAGCAAAATCATAAAACCCACAACATCCGCGTCGTCAATTTAAGTCTCGGCGGACCGTCAGTCGATACATACACCAACGACCCGGTTTGCCGCAAAGTGCAGGAATTGACCGCGCTCGGAATTCTCGTGGTCGCCGCCGCCGGAAACGAAGGCAAAGACGCCGGCGGTCAGAAACTTTACGGAAAAATTCACTCGCCCGGCAACGACCCGTCGGTTTTAACCGTCGGCGCGACCAACTCGAAAGACACCGATTCGCGCAGCGACGATTTGATGGCGACCTTCAGCTCGCGCGGTCCGACGCGCTCGTTTTACACCGACGATAAAGGCAGAAAAATTTACGACCACGCCATCAAACCGGATTTAGTCGCGCCGGGCAACAAAATCGTTTCGGCGAAAGCGAAGGGAAGCGCTTATATGGTTACGCATTACCCGAATCTGTCGGACGCGTCGCTCGACTCGACCAGCGACGACAGCCTGCTTTATATGAGCGGAACTTCGATGTCCACGCCGGTTGTGGCGGGCGCGGCGGCTCTGCTTTTCCAGCAAAATCCGAATCTGACGCCCGCGATGGTCAAAATGATTTTTGAATACACGGCGCAGCCCCTGAGCGGCTACAATATGTTCGAGCAGGGCGCGGGACAGCTTAATATGGAAGGCGCGATTCGGCTGGCGAAATCCTATAATCCGCTTGTCGATTTCAGAACGCTCGGAGTTTCGGGAATGTCGCTTCTCGCCGTCGGAAACAGCTTTCCGGCTGCTCAAACCACTATGAACGGCAATACATTCAGCTGGGCGCAGGGAATTTTGACAAATCACGCGTATCTGAGAGGTCAAACGATTGCCGACACTTTCCACAACGTTTATAAAAATAATTCGTGGTTTGAAGAAGGCGTTACGACCAGCAACGCGCACAAATTCACGCTGAACGATAATTTTGCAAATCCGGCAAATATCGGTCTGACAGCCAGAGTCGCCGTCAGCAACGGCTCGACAATCGGCGAAGGCTCGGTTTTCTGCGCCTTCGGAGTTTTAATAAGCGACGGAGTTTTAGTGAGCGACGGCGTTTTAATAAGTGACGGTGTTCTGGTGAGCGACGGAGTTTTAGTAAGCGACGGCGTTCTGATTAGCGACGGCGTTCTGATTAGCGACGGCGTTCTGATTAGCGACAGCGCGCTGGCTGCCGACAACGCGATTTACGGTGATGAGTAAGACTGAAAAATATCAATATCAGGGAGGAAAATTATTGTGAATTTACAACCGGTCGCAAACATCATCGGGAATCAGCTTTATAAAAATCCGCAGCAAACGGCGGCTGGTACGAATGCAGTTCCGAATCGCCTCGAACGACTGAACGAAGCGAATAAACGGGAAGTTTTGGATTTTCTCTCCGTTCGTCCGGTTCACACGGTCGTTATGGCGAGTTTTATTCAGGACAACGGAATCGAAAGTGAAAATAATCGCGGCAGATTTTACGGTTATCGATGTGCGAACGGAACGCTCGAAGGCGTCGCGCTCATCGGACACACGACGCTGCTCGAATCGCGCTCCGACAACGCTCTGACGGCTTTCGCCTTTGCCGCCCGCCAATCGGAAACGGCAATTCATATAATGATGTCGGACGGAAAAACCGTCGAAACCTTCTGGCAAAGTTTCGCCGGAAACTCGCGCCGGGCGCGTTTAACCTGCACCGAACTGCTGTTTGAACTGAGTTTTCCGTTTTTGACACAAGAATCGAAATGGATTCCGCGCCTCGCAAAACCGGGAGAACTCGAACAAATCGCCGCGGCGCACGCCGAGGTCGCCTTTGTCGAAAGCGGCATCGACCCGATGCGAACAGACCGAAGCGGTTTTCTCAAACGCACGCTGCGAAGAATCGAACAGAAACGCACTTTTGCAGTATTTCAGGACGACAAACTAATCTTTAAAGCCGACATTGCCGCCGAAACCGCCGATACGATTTACCTTGAGGGAATTTACGTCGCGCCGGAATTTCGCGGGCAGGGAATCGCTTCGAGCTGCCTGTCGAAACTCTGCGCCGAACTGCTCGTTCGCGTGGAACACATCTGCCTGCTGAGCAACGTCGAAGCCGCAGGCGCGCACCGCAGCTTTTTAAAAGCCGGATTTAAAAATACCGATTCCGCAACGACAATTTTTGTTTAACAAAAAAAACAATAGACAATGTTGTTGTCATTAGTTCATAATGGGGAACAGGTTTAACCTTTCCCCTTATTTTTTACGGATTATCCGGCGGAAAGCCGAAAACATTTCTTAACCGCCGCCTCAAAAAAGCAGCCGAAAAATTTCCGCCCTTTTTTCCCGGTTCGTTCCGGCAGTTATTACCAGATTTATGAGTAAGGCACTGCAAAACAAAAGCTATATGCCGGCGATTCTGGCAGCCGGTTTTGTGTGTCTGCTCGGCGCGATTGTCAATTTTCCAACCGAAAGGCTCGATTTCAAATTTTTAATTCTTTTCTGTTTTACGCTCGGTCTCGGCTCGCGGATAACGCTTCAGATTCCGCGCTTCAAATCGCACATCGCTGTTTCCGACACGTTTATTTTTCTCGCGCTGCTGATGTACGGCGGCGAATTCGCAATCGTTCTCTCGGCGGTCGAAGCGTTTTTCTCGTCGTGGCGCTTCTGCAACAAAAAAATAACCGTATTTTTCAACTCGGCGGTAATGGCTTTATCGACAACCGTTGTCGTTCTCACGCTTAAATTATTCGGCTTTTACGGCGAAAGCCGTCTGCGCGGACACGACGGCGATTTCGGCAATTTCGTTATTGTGCTGTCGATAATGGCATTAACGCAGTTTGCCGCAAATACTACGTTCTGCTCGATTTACGCGGCGCTCAAGAGTGAAAAGCCGTTTTGGGAAACGTGGAAAAGCCAGTATGTCTGGACGTATATTACATACATCGTCGGCGCGGGAAGCGCCGGATTTTTATTGCAGCTCAACGAGCGGCTCGGTTTCGGCGTCGTCCTCGCGTCATTTCCTATCATCTATTTCGTTTATCTGACTTACCGGATGTATATGAAAAACGTCGAAATCTCGCTCGCTCAGGTCGAGCAGGCGCAAAGCCACGCACTGGTTTTGGAAGAACAATCGCGCGCGCTCGCCGAATCCGAAGAACGTTTCCGCAGCGCGTTTAATTACGCGCCCATCGGCATCGCGCTCGTCTCGCCCGACGGCGACTGGCTCAAGACGAACAACGCGCTTTCGGAAATGTTTGAATACAGCGCGGATGAATTTCTCGCCCGTGATTTTCAATCGATGCTTTATGAAGAAGATTTGGGTCCGGCATTGATAAAACTTCACGAACTGCTTTCGGGCAAAGTTCCCGCCTGCCAAGCCGAACAGCGTTACCTGAGCAAATCGGGAAAAATCGTCTGGGTGTCGTGGAGCGTTTCGACGGCGGCGGACACCGAACGGGAGCGCCCGAATTTGATTTTCCAGATTCAGAACATAACGCACAAAAAACTCGCCGAAGAACAGCTCGAATATAAAGCCTCGCACGACGCGCTGACCGGCTTGCCGAACCGCGCGCTGTTTATGACGCGGCTCGAACGGGCGCTCTCGAAAACTAAAGACGATTCAAATTATAAGGTCAGCGTGCTGTTTATCGACCTCGACCGCTTCAAAATCGTCAACGACTCGCTCGGACATCACACCGGCGACGAACTTCTTATCGGCATCGCCGGACGCCTTCACGACTGCCTGCGCCCGACGGATTTGGTGGCGCGTCTCGGCGGCGACGAATTTACGATTCTGGTCGAAGGCATATACGACACAAACGAAGTCGTCCGCATCGCCGAGCGCATCAACGAAAAATTCGCCGTACCGTTTAATTTATGCGGGCAGGAAATTTTCAGCTCCGCCAGCATCGGGATTCTGCACGCGTCGGAAAATCACGCGACGCCCGCCGAGATGATGCGCGACGCGGACACGGCGATGTATCAGGCAAAACGCGCGGGCAAGGCGCGCCACGAAGTTTTCGACCGTCGTATGTATGTCGCCGTCAAAGAAACTTTAAGACTCGAAACCGATTTGCGGCACGCGGTCGAAAATCAGGCTTTTACGGTTTTTTATCAACCGATTTACACGCTCTCCGACGGGAAACTCGAAGGTTTTGAAGCGCTTGCGCGATGGGAACACGAGACGCTCGGCATCGTCCCGCCCGCGAAATTTATTCCGCTGGCGGAGGAAATCGGCTTAATCGACCAGCTCGGCGAGCAGATTCTGCGGCGCGCCTGCGAGCAGGGTCATCTGCTGCGGGCGAATTTGCCGGCAGGCGCGCCCTTCAGCGTCAGCGCCAATATTTCAGCCCGGCAATTTGCCAATGCTTCGCTTGTTAAAAATATTAAAAAGATACTCGGCGAAACTTCATTCGACCCGCGTTATCTCAAGCTGGAAATCACCGAAACGGTTTTTCTGGAACACAGGGAAAAAGCCGTCGAAATGCTTCTCGAACTGCACGCGCTCGGCGTGGAAATAAACATCGACGATTTCGGCACGGGTTATTCAAACTTGAATTACCTGTCGCGCCTGCCGATTTCGACCCTGAAAATCGACCGCTCGTTCGTCTCGCCGATTGGCGCGAACGGCGAAAACGCGGAAATCGTGCAGACGATTGTGATGCTCGCCCGCAATCTGAAAATGCGTGTCATCGCCGAAGGTGTCGAAACCGAAGCGCAGCTCCAAATGCTGAAAAAATTAAGCTGTGAAGCCGCGCAGGGTTATTACTTTGCCAGACCGATGAATTTTCACGAGGTATTAAGCTTTTTAGAAAGCAAATCCGGCAGTCTGAAACTCGCCGACTCCGGTTCATTCAGCGGCGTCAGCCTGTTTCCGACCGTTCAATAATAATAAAAAAAGCCGGGAGCGCGGGCATCGTGCCCGCGCTCCCGGCGATAAGCAAAAACGCGTTGACGACACTTGCCGTCAACGCGTTTTCTGTTATTTTGAATAAAAATTATTTTCTCAGCCAGCTGAAAAGACCGTGAATTAAAACTTCGCGGTTGGTTTCGTAAATGGCGCGTGTAATCGGAATCGACATCGGGCAGACCTGAACGCAGTTCTGCGCGTTGCCGCAGTTGGCGATGCCGTCTTCGTCCATCATCGCGTCAAGCCGCGCGTCGCGGTTTATTTTGCCCGTCGGATGCATATCGAACAGCCGAACCTGAGTAATCGCCTGCGGTCCGATGTAATTGTCTTCGTGATACTGCGGGCAGGCTTCGAGACAGCAGCCGCACGTCATACAGCGCGAATAAGCGTAACGTTCGTTGGCTTCGTCGGGCGACATTTTCGGTCCCGGACCCAAATCGTATGTGCCGTCGAGTTCGACCCACGCTTCGACTTTTTTAAGATGATTGAACATCGCCGTCCGGTCAACCTGCAAATCGCGCACGTTCGGAAATTTCGACATCGGCTCTAAGGTAATCGTATTTCCGCCGCCCGAAAGCAGCAAATCATCGACTAATGCCGAACACGATTGCCGAACGCGCCCGTTAATAACCATCGTGCAGATGCCGCAAACCTGTTCGAGACAATTCATATCCCAAACCGGCGGCGTCGTCTGTTTTCCTTCTTTCGTAACCGGATTTTTACGAATCTCCATCAGCGCCGAGATAACATTTAAATTGCGCCGGTAGGGAATTTCAAAAGTTTCCGAATATTGATTCGCGTCAGGTTTTTCCCTGCGCGAGATGCGGAAATTAACCGTCTGCGGCGGATTGGTCAACCGCTTCTTTTCTGCGTGTCCGTTTGCTGTTTCGCTCATAAATTTTCTTCCAATTCAAATTCGACTAAATCGTAAATCTCGCTCATCTGCAAACTTGTTTTAATTGAAGTAAAAGCTACTTCGCTTTCAATTCCAATCGTCTCCTGATGAATCCAATTTCCGTCCTCGCGTTTTATGTATCGCTCGACAAACGGCTCATTTTGCGAAACCAAAACATATTCGCCGAGCGTGTTGAGGGTCTGGTAAGACAAAAACTTTTCGGCTTTATCAAAACTCGCCGTGCTTTTCGACAAAACTTCGATTGTAAATTTCGGATTAACAATCGTATCGCGCCTTTTTTTATAAAAATTCGGCGGCTCGCAAATAATCGTCAAATCGGGATAAAAGAATTTGTCGCGCTTTTTTGCCCAAACTTTCATCTCGCTCGGAAAAATGCGGCAGCGTCCTTTTAATTTGTTGCCCAGCAAAATAGACAGATTAAACACAATCTGTTGATGATTGATGTGTGCGCCGGACATCGCCACGATTTCGCCGTTCCAATATTCGCTTTTAGTTTCTGCTTTTTCTTCAAGCGCTAAATATTCGTCCAGCGTATATTTATAATTTGACTTTGCCCGCAATCCCATTTTCTTTTGAAAAATTTATTGGTTTTTAATATCAATTAACCAACACAAAATTAGCGCTCGTCGGTTTGCTTGCCGCCCGCCGCGCCGATGTCTTTGCCCTGCTCGACGCGCGTTTTCGAGTCTTCCGGCGCAATCAGTTCGCCTTTTTCCTGACTCCAGATTTTTTCGGCGGTCAGATTCTCCGGTTTCTGGTCGTAGCCGCCTTCGGTGATTTGCGCCGCGCCGTCTTTGACCGGCAAGCCCGATGCCGCCGCTTCTTCGGCTAGTTTGACAGTTTCCTGTTCCTGTTTTCCTTTTTCCTTTTTGCCGCTCGAATAATCGCGCTTTCTGGGTTCGAGCAAACTGATGTCAACCGCTTCGTAACTCAAAACCGGCGCTTCGGCTGTCCATTCGGCAATCGTCGTTTTAAGATATTTTTCGTCGTTGCGGTCAGGGAAATCCGGTTTGTAATGCGCGCCGCGCGATTCGTCGCGGTTGAGCGCGCCTAAAGTTATAACACGCGCCAATTCGAGCATATTTTTCAACTGTCGAGCGTGCGGAACGGCTTGCGTCGCCCACAGATTCGAGTCGTTTATCGAAATTCGTTTGAAACGCTCCTGAAGTTCCTGTAATTTCTCGTCCGTCGCTTTTAATCTGTCGTTGTAGCGGACGACCGTTACGTTGTCGGTCATCCATTTGCCCATTTCTTCGTGCAGTTTATATTGATTTTCGCCGCCTTCGTTTTTGATGATTTGCAGATTTATTTCCTGCTGGCGTTTGAGTTCACCCGCGTGAACGCCGTTTGTTTCGGTATTTTTGCGCTCGACGTTTTTGGCGTAGTCGATTGCCGACGGCGCGGCGACGAAACCGCCGTAAACGCAGGAAAGAAGTGAGTTAGCGCCGAGACGATTCGCGCCGTGAATCGAATAATCGCATTCGCCCGCCGCGAAAAGTCCGGGAATATTCGTGCGCTGCTCGTAATCGACCCAAAGACCGCCCATCGAATAATGAACGCCGGGAAAAATCCGCATCGGAACGTGGCGCGGGTCGTCGCCGATGAACATTTCGTAAATTTCGAGAATCGCGCCGAGCTTTCTGGTTAGAACGTCCGCCGGAATATGCGTCAAATCGAGATAAACCTGATTTTCGCCGCCGACGCCACCGCCTTCGATGCAAACCTGAAAAATCTCGCGCGTCGCAATGTCTCTGGGAACAAGATTGCCGTAAGCCGGATATTTTTCTTCGAGAAAATAGCGGCGTTCAGATTCGGGAATATCCTTTGCCGCGCGTTTATCTTCGGGACTTCTGGGAACCCAAACACGCCCGCCTTCGCCTCTTGCGGATTCGGACATCAACCGCAATTTATCTTCGCCGGGAATCGAAGTCGGATGAACCTGTATAAATTCGCCGTTGGCGTATTTCGCTCCCTGCTGGTAGCAAATCGAAGTCGCGCTGCCCGTGCAAACCATTGAATTAGTTGACTTTCCGAAAATAAGTCCGGGACCGCCCGTTGCCATAATCACGGCGTCGGCGGCAAATTCCTTTAATTCGAGCGTCTGCAAATTCATCGCAATCAAGCCGCGGCAAACCTGATGGTCGTCGAGAACGAGCGACATCATTTCCCAGCCTTCGTATTTCGTAACCTGCCCGCCGACTTCGTAGCGCCTGACCTGTTCGTCGAGCGCGTATAAAAGCTGCTGTCCGGTCGAAGCGCCCGCAAAAGCGGTTCGATGATGAAGCGTTCCGCCGAATCTGCGAAAATCCAGTAAGCCTTCTTTGGTGCGCGAAAACGGAACGCCCATTCGGTCGAACAGGTAAATAATGCTCGGAGCCATCTCGCACATTGCTTTGACCGGCGGCTGATTTACCAGAAAGTCGCCGCCGTAGACCGTATCGTCAAAGTGCTTCCACGGCGAATCGCCTTCGCCTTTCGTATTGACCGCGCCGTTTATTCCGCCCTGCGCGCACACCGAATGCGAGCGTTTAACGGGAACGACCGACAACAAATCAACGTCGTGTCCGGCTTCGGCAATCTTCATCGCCGCCGCAAGCCCCGCTAAACCGCCGCCGACAATCGCAATTTTTATTTTCGCCGCCATAAATTTCCTTTAAATAAAACTAATTAAAACTTTCTCGGTTCTTGAACAATGCCGTTTCTCTCTGCCTTTTCACAAAACGCGCTTGGTAATAATCCGCAGGGGCGAACGAAGGCGACCGCCGCGTTAATGCCGACGACCGAGAGGAAAATCGCCGCCGCGACGCTGCCGTAAAGCAAATATCGCTGCGCCTTTTCGCCGATGACGATTCCCCAATCGACGGCAAATAAAAACAGACCGTAAGCCAAGTGCCACGCCGTTGCCGTAACTCCCAGAACATACAAAGCCATCACCCAGGGAATCGCAAATTCACGCGCCACGATGTCGTATGCGAGCGTCGCATTTCCGGCAACCGGCGTCGTGTTAAGTCCGGGAATCATCCCGAAACGCAGATTTAAAATATGAAACGTCAGAAAGAAAAAGAGAAAAATTCCCGTAACGCGCTGGAAAATATAAAACCAGTTGCGCGCGTAACCGTAATTTATGCCGTTGTTTCTGGCTTCGGCGCTGATAAAAATTCCATAGACCGAGTGAAAAACGAGCGGCAGGAAAATTCCGAAAACCTCGATAAATATCAGAAACGGCAAATGATGAATATCGGTTACGTGGTCTTCAAAAATCTTTTCGCCGCTCATCACGGTCGAGTTGGTATACATATGGACGAGAAAATACAGTCCGAGCGGCACGATTCCCGTTATTTGGTGCAGCTTTCTAAGAAGAAAAGTCCTGCTGATTTTTATAGCCATTAAAGTCAGAGCCTCGACGCGTTTTTAAATTGTTGATTTCGGATTTTGTTAATTCTAATTTCAAATCAGCAAATCGGCAATCATAAATCTTAAGTTCTCAAATAATACTTTATTTTTCTATATAAGATAAAATGAATTCTATTGGGCAAATATTGTAGTAAAACTAATTTTAACGGTGAACTGTGAGTCAGGAACTTTTCTTTTACTCAGCACTTACCACTCACCACTAAAAAGATGCACATCGAAACATTAAAAGTCTTTTGCGACCTTGTAGAAATGCAGAGTTTTTCGCTGGCGGCGGAACGCAACTTCGTTACCCAATCGGCGGTCAGCCAGCAGATTCGCACGCTCGAAGAAAAATTCAAACGCCGCCTGCTCGAACGCGTGCGCGGGCGGCGCGAAGTTCGGCTGACGCCGGAAGGCGATGTTTTTTACCGCGAATGTAAAAACGTTTTGCAGTGTTATGACCAGATGCGGGAAAGTATGAGCGGCTTAGTCGGCAAAATCAGCGGAACTGTAAAGGTTGCAACGGTCTACAGCGTCGGGCTTCACGAATTGCCGCCGAAAGTGCGCGAGTTTATGTCGAAATTTCCCGCCGCCAAAATCGATTTGGAATATTCGCGAACGACGCGCGTTGTTCGCGACGTTTTGAGCGGCGCGGTCGAATTAGGCGTCGTCGCCTTTCCCGAACCGCGACGCGGTTTAACAATCGTCCCGATGGCAAGCGATAGATTAGTTTTAATCTGCGCGCCCGACCACGAATTTGCCGAGCGCGAAGAAATAAAGGTTACAGAATTGCAGGGACGCGATTTCGTCCTGTTCGAGCGCGACATTCCGACGCGCAAAGCAACCGATAAAATCTTAAAATCCTACGGCGTCGAGGTTCGCAAAGTCGCCGAATTCGATAACATCGAAACAATAAAACGCTCGGTCGAAGTCGGTTTCGGTCTGGCAATCGTCCCGCACCCGTCGGTCATCGACGAAGAGCGCAGCAATCAGCTTGCCGTCATCGAATTCCACGAAAAAGACTGGATTCGTCCCGTCGGCGTGGTTTATCGAACCGACCGAACGCTGTCGATTGCCGCCAAAAAATTCGTGCAGCTGCTCGAAAACACCGCGCAAAAATTGTAGGAAATTATGCGCTACGATTTTGAATGGGATACGAAAAAAGCTAAAAGTAATTTCGGCAAGCATCACGTAACTTTTGAAAGAGCGACGACAATCTTCCGCGACCCGAATACACTTTCAATTCCTGACGACGAACATAGCGAAACGGAAGAAAGATGGCTTACAATGGGTTTGGACGCGAACGGCGCGCTGCTTATGATTTCTCATACATTTAAGAATATAAGCGCGTCCGTCGTAAGCATTAGATTGATTTCAGCCAGAAAAGCGACAAAATCCGAAACAAAACAATATGAAGAAGGAATATGATTTTTCAAAAGCCTTGAGAGGCAAATTTTACAACGCCGACGCGGAATTTAATCTGCCGATTTATCTCGAACCGGAAATAGCCGAATTCGTGCAAAAGCTGGCGGCTGAAAAAAACGTCGATTCAAGCCGAATCGTTAATATGCTTTTGAAAAAAGATAAAGAGATTATTGAATTGTAATTGATTTTGTGGTTTTGCAGATGATTTTTGCGAGTTTCTCGTCGGCGCAATTTATCGAACCGACCGAACGCTTTCGATTGCCGCGAAAAAATTCGTTCAATTGCTGGAAAGCGCCGATAAGAAATAATAAATGTTTAATTTTTATTGATTTTGAATTTGGAATAATTTATAAACAATTCCGTATATTCCATATATTAAAAAATCATTTCACATAATCGTTTGGCAGCAGTCCGCATTCTGAAATCTAAGTAATGAAAAATATCCACAAGAAAATCGAAAGCGCTTCAAATATCGCCATTATTATTGTGGCGCTGCTGTTTGCCGGTGTTTTAGTCAATCGGTATTTTTTCTCCGCGTCTCCGAAATCTTTAGCAGTGGAAAGTGAAGCCATTACTGCCGGAACAAAACTGCCGCTTGTAGATATAGATTGGAGTAAAAGCGATAAAACTTTACTCTTGGCGCTTTCAACAAACTGCCGTTACTGCACCGAAAGCACTCCGTTTTATCAAAAGCTCGCGCAGCAGACAGCCGGAGGCGGCGAGGTGAGACTGGTCGCGGTAATGCCGCAAGGCGTTGATGAAGCGCGGCGTTACCTGAGCGAACACGGTATTTCCGTAGATGAAGTCAGACAGGCAAGCCTTAATACAATAAACGTTAGAGGAACACCGACGCTTATCGAAGTTGACAAAAACGGCGCGGTCGTTTCGTCGTGGGTCGGCAAATTGCCGCCGGAAAAGGAATCCGAAGTAATGCGAAATCTTTTCGGGGAAGGCTCAAATCTTTAATTTCAACAAAAATAGGTTTTCTCAAAGAAAAACAGGAGGATAAAGTTATGTTTTCAATAAATATGCGAAGAATCTACCAAAGACTGTCGATTCTCGGCTTGCTTTTGATGTGTTTGTTTTATTTCGGTTATTCCGATAGAACCGAAAGCGTTTCGGCGACGGCGATTTGCGTTCAGGATTGCGAAGCCTCCGAAGCCAGATGCAACGACTCTTGCGCCACCTCGTGCAGCGCCGATTCGACTGATGAAGAATGCAACAGTTGTGTTCAAAGCTGCAACACTCGATTTGAAAGCTGTATGAAAAATGCCGTGATTTGCAGTTCCGGCACAGGGGCGTCATATACGCCTTCGTGCCAAGTCATATTCAGTAAACATTGTCCATATATTAGTGGAATACAAGATTGCACCGGCGCAGCAGAGGTGCATTACGGATATTCTACGGACTGCAAAACACTTGGAGAACAGCGTTGCGTAGCTTGTCCTGACCACGAATTCTGTGAGGGTTCCTACGGTTTGCCTCCGTGCTATTAACATCTACCTAAAACTCAAAACATCGCTGTTTCTCAAATATTTTTGAGTGGCGACGTTTTGAGTTTTAGTGAAAAACCCACGATAGTTCTGAAAAGATTATGATAGAGCAAAAAGCATTTAGAGAGTGCGGTTTCATCATTAAGGTTCTGGTTTTGCTGCTTGTTTTTACTGGTTTCTCGAATTCCAATTATGCTCAAGACGACATCATTCGTGTTGACACCAACCTAGTAATGATTCCGGTGAGCGTTGTGGATCGGGAAGGACGATATGTTGCAAATCTGAAAAAAGAAGATTTTCAAATTTTCGAGGATGGCGTCGAGCAGGAAGTTGCAATATTAGAGTCGGTCGAAAAAACTGTTACGGTTTTTTTACTTTTGGATAGAAGCGGCTCAATGAGCAATTTTATGTCGGAACTAACTCGCGCCGCTAACACTTTTGTTTTGCAGCTTCGTCCTAACGACCAAATAATCGCCGCCACGTTCGCCGATTATGTCGATGTTTTGTTTAAACCTACTAAGGTGAAGGATTTGCAGTATGGCGTTAAAATCCGACAGCACAAAGGCGATAGTTACACAAGAACTTATGATGCCGTCGGCTACACGCTTGAACGGATGAAAAAAATTAAAGGTCGCAGAGCCATAATTTTGTTTTCGGACGGCGCTGGCGAAGGGACTTTTGATACTTTCAAAAGCAATATGAGAGACGCGGAAGAATCCGACACGCTGATTTATACCGTTCAATTTGACACTTTCCCCAGAGTTATTTCTTCAAAGACGAACAAAAAAGCCTATATTAAAAGCATTGAAGTCGCCAACAGTTATATGAGAAACTTAGCGCAAGTAACCGGCGGGCGCGCTTATCAAATCGAGAAAATTGATGATTTAGAACAAACATTTAAGTTGGTTGCCGATGAACTCGGTCAACAATACAGCATCGGTTATTATCCGAAGCAATCGGGCGAACAAGGAGAGCGCAAACAAATCAAAGTAAAAGTCAATCTTCCTAATGCCGCCGTTCGCGCGCGTGATAGCTATATTGTCGGAAATTCAAAAAAGTAAGGGCGATGAAAGTAAAATTGTGTCAGCCGAAGCTGTTTATGTAAATGCGCGGTAGCTATAGCGCCGAGTGGTCGAAAAAAGCCGGGCAAAATGTATTTGCCGTGCCGCCTGACAAGTCAATCGTTAATCCAAACCGACCAAAGTCAAAGATGAAGTCGCGCTCAGACCGTTGAGCGCGTTTTTTAATTGCGGAATGATTTGCGAGTCCTGCAAATATTCTTTGCCGAGCATTCGGCTGAATCTTTTGTCTTTTTTCCCGCCGGTTAATTCCTTGAGCATCGCGCGGCAGAAGGCTGTAACGAGTTCGGGCGCGAATTGTTTGCCGGAATTCCTCTGCAAATCTTCGACGATTTCGTTTGCCGGGCGGCGGCGCTTATACGGTCTGTCGCTGGTCATCGCGTCGAACGAATCGGCGAGGGCGACGATTTTGGCGATATACGGAATGTCTTTGTCGTATAAACCGTCCGGGTAGCCGCGCCCGTCGAGGCGTTCGTGGTGATATTTGGCGGCGAGCGGAACATCGGCGTATGGATGATGAATCGGCGACAAAACCTCGTAGCCGACCGACGGATGCTTGTTTAATTCGTGATGTTCTTTGGCGTTGATGCGCGTCGGCGAGTTGATAATGCGGCTTTCAACCGTTATCTTCCCGACATCGTGCAGATAGCCGGCAACTGCCGCGCCTTCGATTTCATTTGCGTCCCAGCCGAGTTCGGCGGCGATGATTTCCGAATATTTGCCGACTCTGACCGAATGACCTTCGGTGTATTTGTCCTTGCAGTCAATCGCGGCGGCAAACGCTTTGACCGTATCTTTATAAGTCATTCGCAAATCGTCGTAAAGACGGCGATTTTCTTCGGCGCGGCGTTCGAGTTCCGCCGTCATATTTCGCTGCGCGATGCCGACGCCGATATGCCGCGCCATCGCGCAGATAATTTCTTTATCGTAAGAATTATACGGCTCGCCGCTGGCTTTTTCGCCAAGAAAAATCAGCCCGACGATTTCGTCTCTGATAACGAGCGGCACGGCAAGCTCGATTCGTTTCTTCTCAAAACTGCTGTCATAAACCTGAAAAAACGGCAGAACTTTCGCTTGAGAAACTTCAATCGCGTTCAAACCGTTGATTAAAAACTGCCGCTCGTCTTCGTAACAAAGCGACAAGGAGAGCGGAAAATCGTCGCCCAAACCGCGCACCGACAGCATATTCAGTTCGTGTCCGAACCGCGAATAACGCGCCACGCCGCCGCGCATAATTCCCAAACTTCCCAAGAGAAGATGCAGGGAAGTGCGAATCATCTCCTGAAAATTCCGCTTGTGCGCAACTTCGTGTCCGAGTTCGGCGAGCGCGCCGAACGTGTGAATTAGTTTTTGTTGATTTTCCGCCATTTTTTGTAAAGGGAAATTAGCCACGAATTACACGAATAACACGAATTTATTTCTTTGTTTTTATTTGTGTTATTCGTGTAATTCGTGGCTAAAAATTAGTTTACCGTAACGTGATTGGTTAAGCCCAACATCTCGAAAAGCTCAATCGTGTCGCCGTTCACATCCGAGAAAACGACGCGCGCGTCGGCATTTTGCGCCGCGTCGATGACGCCTAACAAAATCGAAACGCCGATGCTGTTGACGATTTCGGTTTTACGGAAATTGACGACGAGCGTTTTGCATCCGGCGTCTAACTGCCGTTTGCATTCGCGCTCGATTTTCTCGCCGCTCAATTTATTTAAATAATCGGTGGCGAAAACGGTCGCCGTGTCATTCGACGCTTCGACGGAAATGGTTGTTTCGTTATTCACTCGGTTTGTTTTGTCCGTTTTATGGATAGACTTAGAACTTGAAAGCTAAAGTAAAACTTTAATTTCCGGTTGTCAACCTTTTTATGAAAAACGATTCGGATTCGGTTAAATTTTAATCGCCGGTCATTGTTTCCGGCGGTCTGTTTGAAAGTTGGCGCCACGTCGTCGGATTGCTTCCGTCATCTAATCTGACCATCGAAATCGCGCCGGGCGCGGGGCAAACCAGATAGCAGAGATTACAGCCGACGCACTCGTGTTCATCGACAATCGGAAAACGCCTGTCGCCGACCATCGTAAAATCGATACACTGGTGCGCGCCGTCTTCGCAGGCGATATGACAAAGATTGCAGCGAATACAATTGTCGAAATTAACGCGGGCAACCGTTTTGTAATTTAAATCTAACGCGCCCCAATCGGTTACGCGCGGCACGCTCAAGCCGACAATATCGTTGACGGACGCGAAACCTTTTTCGTCCAGATAATTGTTCAAACCGTCAATCATATCTTCGACGATTCGATAACCGTAGTGCATAACGGCGGTGCAAACCTGCACGTTTGACGCGCCGAGCAATAAAAATTCAACCGCGTCGCGCCAGGTATTTATGCCGCCGATTCCCGAAATCGGAATATTTATTTCCGCATCACGCGCCAATTCCGAAACCATATTCAAGGCAATCGGTTTGACGGCAGTTCCGCAGTAACCGCCGTGCGCCGCCATTCCGTTAACATTCGGATACGGAATCATCGAATCAATATCGACGCCCATCATCGAATTTATCGTATTTATCAATGAAACCGCGTCCGCGCCGCCTTTTGTCGCTGCGCGTCCGGGCGGAATTATGCTCGTAACATTCGGCGTAAGTTTGACGATAACAGGCAAATCGGAAACTTCTTTCACCCATTCAGTAACCATACAAGTATATTCGGGAACTTGTCCCATCGCCGCGCCCATTCCGCGCTCGCTCATTCCGTGCGGACAGCCGAAATTCAACTCAAAACCGTCCGCGCCCGTGTCTTGAGCCTTCTTCACAATCTCGTGCCAAGCCTCGCGTTTAGATTCAACCATTAGCGAAACAATAACGGCGTTGTTCGGATATTTCTTCTTGCACTCGTAAATCTCTTTCAAATTTACGTCAAGCGGTCGGTCTGTAATCAACTCGATATTATTCAAACCAATCATCCGATTCGCGCCGTTATCTAAGGACGCCAGCCGCGAGCAGACATTCACAATCGGCTCGCCCAAAGTCTTCCAAACCGCGCCGCCCCAACCCGCATCAAACGCCCGTTCAATCATCGAACCCATATTCGTCGGCGGAGCAGAAGCCAGCCAAAACGGATTCGGCGATTTGATACCCGCAAAATTTGAAGTTAAATCTGCCATAATTTTTATAATGAAAAGTAATATTCTTTAATTTTATTTGCCATTAGTTTTCTCCGCAAAACTAAAAAATCTGGATAGTCATCGAAATTCATCTGCATTATTTCAGCCGGAACGCAGTTCATTTTCAAATTCTCCAAAACCTCGACTTCTGTTGAAAGTCCGCTTAACTGTCTGTTGTTGTCTGAAATTTGAGCGTTTATCAGTTCAAAATAATCTTTCGGCGGCTTGCTGCCGACTTTGATGTTTATTTCCGACTGCATATAGACATAGTTGGCGATTTGATTATATTTTCCTCTGTCCAAACCGTTTTTCTTCAAATAATCTCGCGGAAAAAGATGATGAATATCGCCGCGCAAGCTGATTAAATCGTTAACTGCAACATTTTTTGATAAAAAACCTTTGTCGTTAGCTTTGACCTGCGCGGCAAGAAAAACGTGAAAATACGGACTGCTGGCGACCGAAGTATCAAGGCTTTGCGGCAAAGCGGCGTTCCAGAAAGCATCTGACAACTCGCCTTCTTCTTTCTCTTTCAAGTATTCGTCAAACGGTTTTTCGGCAATTTGTTTTATATCGAAATCGAAAACCGATTCGGGCGAGCCTGAATATCTTCCCGTTAAAATCGAATAAACCAACCATCGCGGCACATAACTTCCAATATCGACTTCCTCTACCTTCATATCTTTTAATTTCAGGTAAATAATGTAGGCGAAATTCAAAGCGTTTTGAGAACGGATAAGTTTCGGCGAAACAAATCCGGCGGATTTGATAATCATCAAAAATCGCTTGAAATTCGTTTCGTTGATAAAGTTATGAACGCCGGTTTTGAGCGTCGCAAAAGATTGTTCGGCAATAGAATCTTCAAAACTTCTGGTTTCAAAATTTCTTCCCGAAAGCAGACTGACCAAATCCGATAACCTTCCGCGATTGAACTGTGATGTAAAAGCGACGCGAATCAAATCCGTATAATCGGGGTCGTATAAATCTTCGTTTTCGGTTTTCAGCCACCGCATTTTTTGAAAGAAATCGCTCACCGCAAAATCTTTGTCGTGGTCGAGAATTTGTTTGTAAAATTCCGGCGCAATCGCTAAATGACAAAAATAATCAATCGCTTTTCTCAACTCGTTCCCGTTGTAATCGGTATTCGCCGCAATTTTGCTCATCACAAAATCGGCTTGACTCAAAACCACGCCTTTTGAATTGATGCGGATAAAAATTTCGGTTACGGTTTCGATGTCCAAATCGTGCGCGAGTTCGATTATTCCGACGGGTTTATTCGTGATGTTGATAAGATTTGTAAATGCGTTTCTGACTTGTTTTTTATCGACTTCAGGGTTTGATTCAAAATAATTTTCGGCTATTTCAAACAAATCAATCTTTCCGCTAATCGCTTCGGAAATGTCGTGCAGCCAGGTTTTGTCTTTTAGAATCGCCGGATTTTGAACTTCAAACTTTTCCGTCATCGGGTTAAAAGCGATTTTAATTTTTACTCTTTGATAAGTTTTGTCAACGACATATTCGCCCAAAATTGCGGCAGTCAAAGCCGTAACTCGCTGCTGTCCGTCAATCAATATTTTTTTCCCTTCGCTCAAACTGCCGTCCTTGAGCCGCACGTTCGGATTTTTCCACGCGATAACGTAACCGACCGGATAACCCTGATAAAGGCTGTCCATCAAATCGCGCACTTTTGAACTGTCCCAAACAAACGGACGCTGAATTTCGGGAATAGCGATTTCACCCGATTTCACCCAAGCTAAAATGATTTGAATCGGCTGCTGATTGACTGAATATTTCTGCATAAATACTTTCTTCTAAACCGTCGCAAGTTTTTCCTTCAAAGCCCGCAAAAATTCTTCGTTGTTCAAAATATCGTTTTCCAAACTCGTCGCGTCCGTCGAATCGTTTTCCATAATCTTTCGCAATTCATTGTTGATTTGCGTTTGATACGGCGCGGCGTGCGGCGGTTCGGCTCTTTGGCGGAAATACTCCAGAATGTCGGCGTCGAGATACATCGAAACTTTTACTTTGCAGTTTGAAAGATTTGTGTCGCCCGGTTTTACTGCAAAACGCGAACGGCGAACTTTGTATGTTCCCGGTTTGAGCGTGTCGTCGTCCGTCCAGCCTTTTGCCAAATCTTTTTGGTAATCTTCTTCGGTTACCGTAAAAGTTAATTCTTTACCGTTTGTATTCGTTGTAGATTTTCGTTTGTTTTGCATCGGCTTTTCTCGCTGAAATAATACGAATGATTTCTTTTTCGCGGATTGTGAACGAGACAAATAAAAGTCTTTTCGGCGAAAGCGCGATAATCTGAAATCGAATTTCGCCGTTTGAATTTAACTCGTCGAAAAGCTCGACCGCGTTTTCGTCTTCAAACGCCTTTGTCGCTTCTTGAAAACTTACGCCGTGCTTTCTAAAGTTTTCGACGTTTTTATTTTCGTCCCATTCAAATTCCATTTTCAATTATACCGACATATCTATACACATCAAGAAAATTATGTCGCCGCCGTAAAATCAAAACCCGAATCAGCCGTAAGATTTTATTCCCAGGTCTTCAGCCGGAAGCGCCGGTTCGTTGTATGCTGCCGGAACGGGCAATTTCAGTTCGCCGTGTATTTTTTCGATAAAGGGAAGTTCTGCGCCCGCAAATTCAATTGTTTCGCCCGTTAAATTAAAATGAATGCCCTGCGCCGCGAGCTTTCCGGTTTGCGCCGCGTCAACCGCTTCGCGCCCGCCGTTGACGCAATCTCCGCCCGCGAAAATGTGCGGATTCGTCGTCTGCATCGTTTCGGTATTAACCAGAACGCGACCTTTTTCGTCGAGTTCAATATTCGGAATTTGCGACAAAAACGAAACGCTTTTTTGCTGTCCGATTGCTTTAACGACCATATCGCAAGGAATTTCAAATACAGTTCCGGCAATCGGCTGACCGTTTTCGGTTTTCGCACAGCGCAAAGCCGCAACCGATTCGTCGCCGATAATTTCAACCGGCGCTGTATTCCAATAAAATTCTACGCCGTCTTTTTTCGCTAATTCATATTCGTATTCATAAGCGGAAATATCCTTTTCAGTGCGCCGGTAAATCATCAAAACTCGTTCCGCGCCCAATCTTTTCGCTTGCGTAACAGCGTCAATCGCCGTGTTTCCCGCGCCGATAACAGCAACGGTTTTACCAAGCGGAACAGATTTCCAATCGCGTGTTTTAATTCGTTCAATAAAATCCAGCGCGTCAAAAACGCCGTTCAAATTTTCGCCTTCGACATTCAATTTATTCGTCGCGCCCAAACCGATTGCCAGAAAAATCGCATCGTGATTTGCCTGCAAATCTTCAAACGAAATTTGATTTAAACTTTGAACTTTGAACTCCAAACTTTGAACCGTTTCAGCATTCGGACTTTGGACTTTGGACTTTGGACTTTGGACAATTTCAGTTTCCAACTGAAATTTCACGCCGAGCCGTTCGACCATTTTTGCTTCGTCAACCGAAACGCGCTGCGACATTTTATATTCCGCCATCGCGTATGTATCTAAGCCGCCGGGCAGTGGTTTGCGCTCGTAAATCGTAACGGCGTAACCGAGACGCGCCAGATACGTCGCGCACGATAAACCGGCGGGACCTGAACCGATAATTCCGACGCTTTTGCCGTTCGGCGTTCCGGCTTTGAAAACGTCGCGCTCTCTGCTCATTACAAAATCCGTCGCGTAACGCTGCAATCTGCCAATCTCAATCGGCTTGTCCATCAAAGTTTTCTCGACGCACGCGCCTTCGCACAAAACCTCGACCGGACAAACGCGCGCGCAAGTTCCGCCAATCGGATTGGCGTCGAAAATCACGCGCGCCGAACCCAACAGATTTCCCGACGCGATTTTTTTGATAAATGAAGGCACGTCGATATGCGTCGGACAAGCGCGAGTGCAGGGCGCGTCGTAGCAATAAACGCACCGGTTCGATTCGAGAACCGCTTCGGCTTCATTCAAAGCCGGCGCGATGTCGCGGAAATTGCGCTCGATTTGTTCGATGTTCAAAGGCGATTCGTGTGTTAATGACATAGGTTTGTATGAAAAATTAAAGTTCGGCGTCGGCTTCGATTTCAATCAGCATTTGCGGGTCAATCAAGCGGGAGACTTCGACCATCGTCGTCGCGGGCAATATGTCGCCGAAAAACTCGCCGTGCGCTTTGCCGTATTCTTCCCAACGCGAAATATCGGTTACAAACATTCTCGTCCGCACGATGTTTTCCAAACTCGCGCTCAAAGCCTGCAAAGCGCATTCGATATTCTCAATAACTTGAACCGTTTGCGCGTAAGCGTCGCCCGTGCCGACAATTTCACCATTCTCATCGGTCGCCGTCGTGCCTGTAACATAAATTCTGTCGCCGACACGAACCGCCCGCGAATAGCCGACGATTGATTCCCATTTTGTGCCTGAAGAATATTTTTGTCTTTTCTGCATAAAAAAGTTAATTTACTTTTACAAAATTATGCGCCGTTGAATTTATAGAATCAATGCTGAAATACTAATGTAAGCCTTGCGTTTTCAAAAAAATAAATGCGGCAATATTTATCAAAACATAAAGACCGAAACTCGTAATAATCAGTGAAAGAAGAAATTGCAAAATTCCCCAATACCATTTTTCAGGTTTAAAAAATTGCCAATAAAACCAAAACCAATACGGAAATTTGAGGATAAGTTCGATAAAACTGAACCACACTAAATAGTTTTCATCAAAACTTGTTAATGCAATCAAGGTAATAATCACATCCGCAATGATGAGTTGCCCAATTAGATATGCGTTCAAAACAAGATGTTCGGCAAAGTTATAGCCCGATTTGAAATACGAGAAGTATGTTCCAATCGTCATCGGCACAATCATTGCGACAATAATTATTTTGGAATAATGCTTCTCGATATAGGCAAAAGTTTCTTGTAAATTTGTGAATTCCTGCGCTTCTTTTACCGGATTCTCAAAAAAATGGCTGACAACAACATAAATCCCGCACAAAACCAACACATACAAAAACGGGCTAAATAAAAGTTTACGTTTACCTTGCAGATATTCATGGACTGCGTTGCCTGGACGAATGAACAAAGTTTTCATCGTCAGGAAAAAACCGCTGTCAATGTGCAAAATGCTGTGCGGAATTTCGTGCAGCCATTCGTGCATAGTAAAACGATGCGTTGCCGCTTTTTGTCCGCAAAAATTGCAAAACGCATCTTCAAAACTATTCTCGCAATTTAAGCAAGTTGTCATAAATTATTTTCACAGAAAAAATAAACTTCATTTAGCCTTTGCCTTGTGATAAACAAAAAACCGGTAAGTCCGCAATGGAAATTTAATCGGATTCTAATTTGCTCATTTTGTAATATTTGTAACCCAATAAAATAGTAAATGCCATTACTGAAAGCAACAGAATCGTCCGAATCAGTCGAAGAATACTATTACTTATTTCGACTTCCTTTTTCGCCTAGTGCTAAGTAACAAAAGATATTGTAGTAATGAATTGATTTGTGTAATCTTGTGAAATGCCAAGAAAAAGACAAATCATTCAACTATCGGAAACTGAACAAAGTTCCTTGACAAAGATTCTATCACGCGGTAAATCTTC
>JBBPXZ010000007.1:0-10304 GCA_038200355.1 Pyrinomonadales bacterium
GATGCGGGCGCTCGCGGCAGAGAATTTGTAACGGCGAATTATTCAAAGGAACGTCTTGTAGACGACATACAAAAACTTTACCTCGCGTTAACTTCTTATTAAACACTGCCGAAACTGCTTGCATTAAAGCCGGAATTATCTTGTAATAGGCAATAATATTTTATACGGAAAACCGGCGCTCTCCCGACTGTGTTGACCATGCTATCAAATCCAATTGTTGTTACGCTTTTAAGCGTTGTGTTATCGGTCGGTCTGACGTTTTTAATACGAAGTCTCGCGCACCGCTACGGTTTTGTCGCCAAGCCGAAATCAGACCGCTGGCATAAAAAGCCGACCGCGATGATGGGCGGCACGGCGATTTTTCTGACGACTGTTTTAATTTACTTTTTCGCCGTTCCCTACACAAAAGAATCTCTCGTTATTCTCGCCGGCAGCACAATTCTTTTTCTCGTCGGGCTAATCGACGACATAATGCACATCAAGCCGTATCAGAAACTTATCGGGCAGCTTATCGGCGTCGCCATCGTCGTCGGTTTCGGTCTGGTTCTGCCGTGGACCGATTCGGAAATTCTCAACATCGGGATTACGGCTTTCTGGCTGGTCGGCATCACAAACGCGATAAATCTGCTCGACAATATGGACGGTCTCGCCGCCGGAATTTCCGCCATTGCCGCTTTTGCGCTGGCTATCGGATTCAGCGCGGGCGGGCAGACCAACGAGATGCTGCTAATTTCGGTTTTCGTCGGCGCGCTCGTCGGATTTCTGGCTTTTAACTTTAATCCGGCTTCAATCTTTATGGGCGATTGCGGCTCGATGTTCGTCGGATTCTTTCTGTCGAGTTCGGTTCTTCTGACGCAGAGCGGCGGACGTTCGCGCAGTGTCGTTTCGGTTCTGGCAGTTCCGGCGCTGATTCTTATCGTCCCGATTTTCGACACGACTTTCGTTACGGTTTTAAGAAAAGTCTGGGGCAGAAAGGCAAGCGAAGGCGGACGCGACCACACGTCGCATCGCCTTGTCGCGCTCGGACTCTCCGAGAGAAACGCCGTTTTAATGCTGTATGCTCTGGCGATTGCGGCGGGCGCGCTTTCACTTCTGGTCAACCGGCTCGAAGCCACGCAGAGCATTGCCTTAATCGCGGTCTTTATTGTGGCTTTGACGATTATCGGCGTTTATCTATCCAAAGTTAAGGTCTATAAGGAACAGGAAGAAGCGCTTGCTTTGCAAAACAAAGCGGTCTTCGGTTTTCTGCTTAATCTGTCGCACAAACGCCGTATATTTGAAGTTATCTTAGACGCTGTTTTAATTTCGCTTGCTTATTATGCCTCGTATGTCTTTATTTTCGGCTCGTTTGAAGAAAGTGAAACGTGGTCGCTTTTTATAAAATCATTGCCGATTCTGATAGTTTCGCAGCTTTTCGCGTTTCTTCTGGTCGGCGTCTATCGCGGAATCTGGCGTTATACGAGCGTGCAGGATTTTGTTACTTTTGCCAAAGCCGTCGCTTTAGGCTCTATCTTAAGCATTCTCTCACTTTTGCTTTTATTCAGATTCCAGTATTTTTCGCGCACGGTTTTCGTCGTCAATGCCGTCGTTTTGTTTCTGGCGCTTGCCGGAAGCCGCATAACGTTTCGGCTTCTGCGCCAGCTTCTGCCTTCGCCGATTTCCAAAGAAGGTCGGAAGGTTTTGATTTACGGCGCGGGCGACGGCGGCGAGATGGTTTTAAGAGAGTTGAAAAATAATCCGAACTGGGATTACGCGCCCGTCGGTTTTGTTGACGACGACCCGCTCAAACAGGATAAAGTCATACACGGTCTGCGCGTTTTCGGCGGCAACGGCTCGCTTGAAGATATTTGCCGCGGCAACGACATCGAAGAAATTTTAATCTCGTTTCGTAATATCGATTCGCAGCGCCTCAACGAGCTGAAGGAAATTTGCGAAGACACGGAAGTTTCGCTCAAACGCGCTTCACTGAAAATCGAGCCGCTCGACTTTGAATAGGTGTTAGGAAAGTTCAAGAAGCTAACACCTGACACCTGATTCCCGATTGCTTTTGCCGCGCGGAGAATATAAATTAGAAATACGACTTTCAGAGGGAAAAAATATGTCAAATGAGGTTATCAATGTCGGCGGCGAGGAAAAAACGGTGCGCGAGGATACGGCAAAATCTTATCGCGGAACGATTTGGGCTTTAATCAGCGTGGCGGCTTTTATAGTCATCGGAGCAATTATCTTTTTCGGCTATCTGGTAAAATCGAAAACCGACAGCACGCCGAACCAGTCGCCGGCAGAAATCGAGCAGCGAAGACAATAGTAAATTAGTGATAGACGGTAGGTGATAAGTGAAAGGCGTGGAAAATTCCCCGGCTTTCACTTGCCGCTTACCGTTTGTCGCTGACAGCTAATTAAAAATGTTGGTTTTAGGTATTGAAAGTTCGTGTGATGAAACGGCGGCGGCGGTCGTTCGCGGCGGGCGGGAGATTTTGTCGTCGGTTATCTCGTCGCAGATTGAGACGCACAAACCGTTCGGCGGCGTCGTTCCCGAACTTGCTTCACGCGAGCATCTGGAGAAAATCAAGCCGGTTGTCGATGAAGCGCTGGAACGCGCCGGCATATTGCTCGAAGATATTGAGGCGATTGCCGTTACGCAGGGTCCCGGACTGGTCGGTTCGCTTTTGGTCGGCGTTTGTTACGCAAAAGCGCTCGCCTACGGGCTGGACATTCCGTTCGTCGGCGTCAATCACATCGAAGGACACGTCTTCTCCGTCGCTTTCGACAATCCGCCAATCGAATATCCGGCGCTCGCGCTGATTGTTTCCGGCGGACACACGAATCTTTTTTTCGTTCCCGAAGCCGGACAATATAAAGTCGTCTCGCGCACCAGAGACGACGCGGCGGGCGAAGCGTTCGACAAAGTGGCGAAAATGCTCGGACTCGATTATCCGGGCGGTCCGGTCGTCGAAAAACTGGCGAGAGAAGGAATTGCCGGAAAAGTAAAGTTTCCGGTTGCGAAGATTTCGGACGGGAGCGCCGATTTCAGCTTCAGCGGTTTAAAAACCGGCGTGGCGCGCTACATCAGAGAGAATAACGTCTCGCCGGTTGAAAAAGGCGCGCCGCCGCCGCAGGAAATAAAGGATATATGCGCGGGCTTTCAGGCAACGGTCGTTAAATCTCTAATCGGCACAATGGAGCGTCTCGCCGCCGAACTCAAGCCGAAAACCTTAATCGTCGGGGGCGGCGTCGCCTGCAACAATGCTTTGCGGGAAGCCGCGCGAAATGCCGCCGGTAAATTAAATCTGCCCGTCTATTTCCCCTCAAAACATCTTTCGACCGACAACGCGGCGATGATTGCGGCTGCCGGAAATTTTCATCTCGAACGCGGCGAGCGGAGCAATCTGCGAATGACCGCCGATGTAACCCTGCGCCTGCAAAATCTCGATAACCAGGACGCCGACCTCAAACGTAAAAAGGTTCGCTATCGCCTGTGAAGGCGTTGAAAGACAGAAAACAATTTAACCGTTTAAAAGTTAGACGAAAAACATTTTAGATTGAATTGAATCAATAGGCGCGCGCGACGGTCAGCACATAAACCCTGCGCGCGCCTTTCTCCTTCAGAACTTTCGCGCTGGCGGAAACGGTTGCGCCGGAGGTGAAAACATCGTCAATCAGTAAAATCGTTTCGTCCTTTACAGAGCCTGGAACTTTAACTTCAAAGACGTTTTTAACGCTGGCTTCGCGGGCTTTGGTGTCCATCGCGGCACGATGCATCGGCGTGTGAACAACACGCGCGAGACTTTGTCCGTCGAGGGGCAGATTTAATTCTCCAGCCAGCAGTTCTGCTAAAACCGCCGCCTGATTGAATCCGCGCTCCAACTGCCGCTTTTTTGAAAGCGGGACGGGAATTATTCGGGTCGAATCGTGAAAACGGGAAGTTTGAAAACGCGAGAAGAAAAGTTTCTGAAGTTTTCCGGCGATAAAAGGTTCGCGCTTGAGAGATATAACCGAAGCCGCCAGCGCCAGTTCGTAAAATCCGACGGCGCGGGCTTCGTCGTAAAAGTGTTCGTCGCAGGTATGGCAAAAGGCTTGAAAATCAGACGGCTCGGCTTGCAGAAATTTGCCGCATTTACCGCATAAAGTTTCCGCGCCGGAGAAAATGCGTGTCTTTTCCCAGCAGTCGCCGCAGGCAGCACCGTCGGATAACTTCTCGACGCTGCCCGCGCAGATTTGACAGGCTTGCGGATAAACGACGCTCAGAAGCGAGTCGTAAATTTTGGAGAGCATAAAATGATAAGCAATGAGGCAAAATTACGTTAAGCCGGCGCTCCTTTGCCAACGATATTTTTTACTTGAATATGACTTTCTCAAATGCGGAAACACGCACGTCAGTAAGTGTGTCTTCTTCGTCATCGCGCCGAACTGTCGTGCGGGCTTCTGCAAAAATGAGAAAGTCCTATTGAATTTAATTATCGGTTTTACCTATCGTTTATCGCCTGTTTATTCTTCATCGAGCAAGCCCTGTTCGACGAGTTCCTGGCAATTTAAGCAGTAGCGCGCCCAGGGAACGGCGGCGAGACGCTTCGGATTTATCGGCTTTTCGCAGTTCTGGCACGCACCGTATTCGTCGTCGGCGATACGTTCAAGCGCTTCGTTTATCATCAAAAGCTGATTGCTTTCATTTTCGGAAACCGCCAGCAGCACGTTCTTTGAATAGTTTCTGACCGCCAAATCCACCGGGTCGGGCATCTCGGAAACATCGACGGAAAGGTCGTTGCCTTTTAATTTATTTAGAAGTTGGTCGCGCTCGGCGAGCAGTCTTTCTTTAATTTCGACAGTATTAATTTCACTCATTTTTGATACGGAAACCCTTTAATTATAGTATATGAACGATAAAGCTGTTCGAGCAGAACCACGCGCGCCATTTCGTGTGTAAAAGTCAGAAGCGATAAGGATAAACCAAAATCAGCCCGTCCGACAACCGCGGCGGAGACACCCGACGCGCCGCCGATGACAAAAGCGACTTCTTTAACCGCCCGATTCTGCCATTTTTCGATTTCCTTCGCTAATTCGTGAGAGGAAATCGCGCGTCCCGAAACGTCCAGCAAACAGACGAACGTGCTTTGATTCAGATTTTCAAGAATTCGTTTGCCTTCAATTTCCGTGCCGCCTGTAGTCGGATTGTCCTTAACTTCTGTAATTTCGCATTTTACGAAATGCGAAAGACGCTCAAGGTATTCAACCTGAAGCGCCTGCCAACGTTTATCTCTGGTTTTGCCGACCCAGACGAAACGAAATTTCATAAGAATTTAGCCGCAGAGAACATAGAGAACATATAGTTTTATTTCATAAGGGCAAAAATACGGAAAACGCTTGGTTTCAACCGGCAGAGTTCTAAAAAACCTCTTTGTGAACTCTGTGTTCTCTGCGGCTAAATGCCTTCCGGTAGTTCGACTTTTTTCGCGTCGCGCCACAATCTTTGCAAATCATAAAAATCACGCGCTTCCTTCTCGAAGATATGAACGATAAAATCGCCGTAATCGAGCAGAATCCATTCGCCCGTGCTGTAGCCTTCGATGCGAATCGGCTTGGAATTCAAATCTTTTTTGAGCCGTTCGCCTATTTCGTCGGAAATCGCCTGCACCTGTCGCGCGTTCGCGCCGCTGACGATAATAAAAAATTCGGTAAAGCTGGCAATCTCGCGCAAGTCGAGCGCAACCATATCGAACGCTTTTTTCTCGCTCGCGCAATGAATGGCGAGTTTGACTGTTTCGTCCAGCTCGGCAAAAGGCGTTTTCGTCTCGACCAGCTCGACCGATTCGAGGTTTTCCCGCTGTAAAGATTTTTCCTGTGCTTCTTCCATAATTTCACTGAATGATAAATGTTAAATGTAAATCTCGTATTTTTCGATATATTTTGCAACCGTCTGCGGCACAAAATCGCGCCAATCGTTTTCTCCGGCGCGAATCTTCCGCCGGATTTCCGTCGCCGAAACGTCGAGATTAACGGCATCGGTGATATAAATTTTCAGGCTTTCGGTCTTCGACATCGGACTTTGGACTGTGGACTTTAAACTTTCCCGCTCCCGTAATTCGTAATTCGTAATTCGTAATTCGCTTTCGCGCAGGTCGGCTATTCTTCGCCGAACTTCTTCCGTAACGTGCGAAAATCCGATTTCGTAGCCCGGACGCGTTACGACGATAATATCGACAACCGTCAAAACCGTTTCCCAATCGCGCCACGTCGTTATTTCGTCCCACGAATCCGCGCCCATTACGAAAAAAATCCGCGCGTCCGTCAATTCGTTTTTCAGGCGCGCCAAAGTTTCGACCGTGTAAGGTTTTTCCGGCGCTTCGAGTTCGATTCTGGAAACTTTAATTTTCGGTTCTTCGTTCGTCGCAAGCGCGAGCATCGCGTATCGATGAAACGCCGAAGTCGGATTTTTATTTCGCTTGTGCGGCGCGTGAAAAGCAGGAACGAAAACGAATTCGTCGAGCGCGAAAATTTCAATCAGTCTTTCGGCAATCGTCAAATGCCCGTTGTGCGGCGGGTCGAACGAGCCGCCGTAAAGTGCGATGCGCTTCATTTATTCGCCTTCGTAGCCGACATCGACGCTTTGTTCGGCTTTGTCGCGGTCGAATTCGTATAACCTCCGCGCGACGAAATTGACGAGTTCGCGCGTTCCCAGATTCGTTACAGCCGAGATTTGAAAAAACGGCTTGCCGTCCGCTTCGGCGCGTTTTCGTAAATTTTCCAATCGCTCCGGCTCGTCCAAAGCATCGAGTTTCGTCGCAACGACGATTTGCGGGCGTAAAGCTAAATCGGCGTTGTAATTTGCCAGTTCGTGATTGATTATCTCGTAATCTTCGACCGGATTTCTTTCCGAAAGCGAAGAAACGTCAACCAGATGCAGCATCAACTTCGTCCGCTCGACGTGCCGCAAAAACCTGTCGCCCAAGCCCGCACCTTCGCTCGCGCCTTCGATGAGTCCGGGAATGTCGGCGACGACGAAGGTTTTGAAATCGCCTAAATCGACGACGCCGAGATTCGGCTCTAAAGTCGTGAACGGATAATCGGCGATTTTCGGTTTAGCGGCGGAAATAACCGAAATCAAAGTCGATTTTCCGGCGTTCGGAAAACCGACAAGTCCAACGTCCGCAATGAGTTTCAGCTCAAGCTGCAATTCGCGCTCGTCGCCCGGTCTGCCCGTGTAATGATATTTCGGCGCGCGCTTTGTCGGCGTGGCAAAATGCTGGTTGCCCCAGCCGCCTTTGCCGCCTTTCGCCGCCAGAAAACGCTGTCCGGTTTCGGTAAAATCAAAAACGAGCCGTTCGCTTTCGGCGTCGAAAACCTGCGTTCCGACCGGAACTCTGATAATCGCGTCGTCGCCGTCTTTGCCGTGGCGATTCGAGCCTTCGCCGTGCCGCCCGCGCTCGCCCTTGTGTTCCGGGTTGTAGCGCAGGTGCAGTAGAGTATTTAAGCCTTCGTCGGCTTCCATCCAAACGTCGCCGCCCTTGCCGCCGTCGCCGCCCGAAGGTCCGCCGCGCGGCACGAATTTCTCACGCCGGAAAGCCGTTACGCCGTCGCCGCCGTCGCCTGCCTTTACCCTGATTTTTACGCGGTCAATGAACATTAGTAGTCAGTAGTCAGAAGATAGAAATCAGAAGACGGAAATCAGCAGAAATGCAAATATTCCGAATTCTAGATTCTGACTTCTTTATCAAATAATAAAACGCCGACGCGAACATCGAAAATGTCCAACGTCGGCGTCGTCAAAAGCTGCGGGCTTTATAAATAAGTTATCGAAAATCGCAAATCCGAAATTAAGCGGCGAGAGCGACTTCCGTTTGCGGCTGCGGCAGCTCCGGCGCGCCTTCGGCATAGACGCTGATGAATTTGCCTTTCATACCTTTATTTTCAAATTTAACGAAACCGTCAATCAGCGAAAAGAGCGTGTCGTCTTTGCCGATGCCGACGTTTTTGCCCGGTTTCCATTTCGTGCCGCGCTGACGCGCCAGAATGTTTCCGCCGCGCACTTTCTCGCCGCCGAATTTCTTCAAACCCAATCGCTGCGCGTTTGAGTCGCGCCCGTTTCTCGATGAACCTACACCTTTCTTATGTGCCATTTTTGAATTAGGTTTTAGGTTTTAGGTTTTAGATTTCTCTGACACCCGACACCTGACGCCTCTCTCCTTTACTAATCAATTTTAATTTCCGTGTAATCCTGGCGATGACCCTGACGGCGCTTGTATTGTTTGCGTCGTTTCTTTTTGAAAACGATGATTTTGTCGCCGCGTCCGTGTCCGACGATTGTCGCGTTAAGCGTTCCGCCGACTACTTTTAAATCCGCGCCTTCGCCCGACATCAAAGTTTCGACTTCGATGCGGTCGCCGGCATTTTTTTCTATTGACGGCACGCGCAGACTTTGCCCCGATTCAACGGCAAACTGCTTTCCGCCCGTTCTGATAATTGCGTAACTCATTATTGTTTATAATCTCCTTCGCGCATTGGGTGAAAATCTTCACCAATCGAAAAATATTGATTATACGTGAAATTTATTGCAAAGGTCAATTTGACTTGAAACTTTTCCCCGGCGCGCCCGCTGCGGTTCGGAAATTAAACAAGTTCGCCGCATTTTTTCTTGCAGATTCGGCGGATTGTCGTAAAATGAAAAGCGAAATGGCAAACTCACTTCCCAAAGAATCACTCCGCGTTTTATTGTCTGAAATTATCGATTACGCCGGACTTTTTCCGCCGTCGCAGCTGGCGATGAACGAAGCGGTCGCCAATTACGCGGGTTATAAAAAGAGCGAATATAACTGGATGCTCGGACGTTTTATCGTTCCCGCCGCGCGCCTCGAAGAATTTACCGACAGCGCGAAAGATCTTTTTTCGGGCGGCGCGGACATTTGGAAGCTGAGCGTTCTGGCAGGCGAAGACATTTACGAAACGGTCGGCGAAATCGAAAATTTCAACCGCGAATACGCGCCTTTTGCCGTGTGCGACGCGCTCGAAATCAAAGCCGAAACCGGCGCGCGGGTTGAGCAAATCGCCGAATCGCTGCCGCCGCATTTGAACACGTATTTTGAAATTCCGATTGACGGGAATTTAGCCGATTCGATAACGGCGATAGCCATTTGCGGGCATCGCGCCAAGATTCGCACCGGCGGTGTTGTCGAGAAGGCTTTTCCGAGCGCCGCGCAAATTACGCGTTTTATGCGGACGTGTCTGGCGGCGAACGTGCCGTTCAAGGCGACCGCCGGACTGCATCACCCGCTGCGCTGCCGAAAACCTCTGAGTTACGAAAAGGACGCCGAAACCGGCGCGATGCACGGCTTTTTAAATGTCTTTCTCGCCGCCGCTTTTCTGCTTCGCGGTTTTAAACCCGACGCTCTGCGCGAGCTTTTTGAAGACGAAAAGGCGGACGATTTTCGATTTGAAAACGACGGCACATACTGGCGGGAAACTCATTTCGTCAGCACGGCGCATCTTAAAATTCTACGCGCTAAAAACTTGATTTCATTCGGTTCGTGTTCGTTCGACGAGCCGATTGAAGATTTGCGCGAACTCGGATTTTTGTAAAATTAAACATTCGGAAATTGGATAAAAATCGGTAAATGGTGAATAACAAATGATGAATATAAATGAAACACACGACGCGAACTTAAAAAGCTGGATTGAATCGGCGAACCAACCCGGCACGGATTTTCCGATTCAAAATCTGCCGTTCTGCGTCTTTACGCGCTCCTGCACTTATGAAAACGTGCGCATCGGCGTCGCCGTCGGCGATTTTATTCTCGATGTCTACGCCTGTTACGAGTGCTGTCTGTTCGACGACGAATCTTTCAGCATCGCCGTAACCGCCGATAATTACTGTCTCGACCATTCGGTAATGAAAAAAAACAAGGCTTTGCAAAGCGCGTTTCGCCGCCGTCTGGTTGAAATCTTATCGGAAAGCGCCGACGACGAAACCAGAAAAAACGTCGGGCGAAATTTGATTCCGGTAGCGGAAGTGCAGTTTTATCTGCCCGCGCACATCGGCGATTACACCGATTTTTACTGCTCGATATTTCACGCGACGAACGTCGGCGCGATGTTTCGTCCCGACAATCCGCTGCTGCCGAATTACAAATTCGTGCCAATCGGCTATCACGGGCGCGCTTCGTCAATCGTCATTTCGGGAACGGAAATCACGCGTCCGAAAGGTCAGAATCGAAGCGATGAAAACGCGCCGCCGCAGTATATTCCGTGTAAAAATCTCGATTACGAAATGGAAGTCGGATTTTTCGTCGGCAACGGAAACGAACTCGGCGAAA
>JBBPXZ010000008.1:0-39966 GCA_038200355.1 Pyrinomonadales bacterium
CCAATCGGCTGCGCCGTTCCCTTGCGAATCGCCTCGACGCCCGCAACGAACGTCGTGCTGACCGCGCCCAAACCGACGAGCAGAATTCCGAGTTTGCCGCTTGCCGGCGCAATTTCCACACCTTTTTCAACCATTTAATTTGTTAATCCTTTTTGCAAACATTTGAAACGAAAATAATAACTTTACAGGAATATTAAGGCAATCGAAAACTACCAGATTGTTTTAACTGCGGTTAATCGTGAAATCATTCGGTCGCGCGTAACGAGCGGCGGACCGAGATGCAGAGCAGTCGCGGAAATTATTCGGTCGGACATATCGGGAACTGTTTCGCGCGGAATTTGTTGCAAGGTTTGCGCAATGCCGACGGTTAATTCCACCGCCGTAAAAGTGCTGTTCGATAAATTAAGTGCTTGTATCAAACGCGGCAGAGTTTGCGGATTGAGCCGCCGCTTGTCAATCAAATAAAATATTTCGACAATTGAAATTGTTGCCAAATAAATAATTCCATCTTTTTTAATCGAGTCGTTTATTTTGCTTCGGGCAGTTGTCGAAAGCTCCGGCGAATTGGCAAAATACCAAACCGCCGCGTGAGTATCGATTACCAAATCACTCATTCGGTTTCCTCATTTGCAAAAAAATATTCGCGCGGAAAATTCCCCCACATCTCCTTGCGCGCTTCGGCAATATCTTCTTCGGAGATATGAACATCCAAATCCGCCCATAAACCTTCAAGACTGCGACGCGGCTTTACCGGCTCGATTTTTTGAACGAGAAATTCGGCAAAATCAAGAACTTCCTGCTTTTTCTCCGCCGGTAATTTTTTTATATTTTCGAGAATCGCGTTTTCAACCGTCATTTGTTTATTCTCCTTTTATCTATATCTTAAAGTCGTTTGGTTTTACGGTCAAAATTTTTTGAATATAGCTTTGCAAAAATGTTGCGGCTAACTGCCTGGAGATTTTATTTATTAGAGATTGGTTCGACGGCTTTAAATTCTTTGACATCTAATTCATCTGCGACAATATTCATTATTTTAGCGACTTGGCTTGACTCCCGAATATTACTGTCAAGAACTGGTTCTGTATATGAATAAAATCTGTAATTTTTACCCACTTTCGTTTCAATAATCACACTTCCACAATCGGGACAAGGTATTGAACCGCCGTTTTCAAATCCGCTCGGTAAAGTTAAAAGTTCTTCGCCGATTAATTTCTTCCAGAAATTTTCCCAATTCGATTTAGGTTCGCCGATTCTTCTCTTGGAAGTTTTTTTTATTTTATCCGTCTCTTCGTCAAAAATTTGTTCCTGAAAATCAGCCGACCATTTTCCGTTTGAGCGTTTCAAAACCAAAAGCCACATTTTCCACCAGCCGGAATGACGCCAAATCCGGGCTTCCAAATCATCATCGGATATTTCGGTTTTTTCTAAAATTGAAAGTTTGTTGGATTTTGCTAATTTCGCAACGATTTTCTTCAAATCCTGATTTTCTTTTTCAATCTGTTCCGGTGAAAGTTTTCTAATGTAACTTTCATCCGATTGAATTTGATTTAGATTTTTTTGTGCTAATTCAAAATCCGTCGGCGTTGGAAAAGAGTTGGTATTGGTAGTCCTAACTTGAGAACACGAAGACGTTAAAACAGCTAGAATTAGGATTATTTTGAATTGCATAAAAGATTAGACACTGGGGATTTCAAAATGTTCCGGTTTTTAACTCCGGTAAATCCTATAATCGATTTCGGCAAAAATATTGTCGCGGTTTTCGATTTCCGTTATAAGTTCTTCGTTAAACTCGTTTTTTTCGAGCATATCGGCTAAAAGGCTGAAACGGTGAATGTGCGATTTGAAGCGGCGCGTGGAATATTGAACCGTTGTGCCTTGATAAATCTGGAATGCCCAATCGCTCGATTGAGCGAGCAGAAGTTCGCGGGCGAGTTGGTTCAAAACGCGATTTTCAAGCGCGTTCGGCTGATTAAATTTATCGGCGAGTTCAGTCATTTTGTGTTCGGCGTCGTGCTGAAACGGATACATCCACGCGTTTGCTTCATTTAACCAGACTTTGTAATAACCGTTTTCGCCCCACGACGAAGCCGACGGCTGCTGAATCTGAATCGGAATCTTCGCGTCGAGAAAATCGCCGGGCGTGATGGCTTCGATTTCCGTCTGGTCGTAATGCAGTTTGCGGAAAAGAAAATCAAGAAATTGCGGACCTTCAAACCACCAGTGTCCGTAAAGCTCGGCGTCATAAGGCGAGACGACGAGCGGCGGATGCGCGCCGAAAGTTTCGCGCAAAACGTGCGCCTGCTCGATTCGCTTGACGATAAAATCCGACGCGTCTTCGGCGGCTTTCAAACGCGCCAAATCTGGAATATATGGTTTTTTATGTTCGGTTTTGCCGGTGATTCGATAATATTTCAAACCTAAATTACGGCGGTTTTCGTCCGCGTGCAAAAAAGGTTTTATGTATTCAAACGGCAAATCCCAGCCGACATCGCGGTAAAATTCCCGGTAGACGACGTTGCCCGGATAACCGACTTCCGCGCTCCAAACCTGTTGGGAAGTTTCGACATCGCGGGCGAAAACGGCGACGCCGTTCGGACATAAAACAGGCGCGTGAACGCCGAAACGCGGGCGCGGCTCGCCGTAGAGAAGCGCGTGCGAATCGCCGATGAAATATTCGATTCCGTGGTCTTTCAATAAATCTTCGATTCCCGGTTCATACGCGCATTCGGGCAGCCAGATGCCGCGCGGCTGTCTGCCGAAATGTTTTTTATAATTGTTGACGGCAACCGCGATTTGCGCGCGTTTCGATTCAATCGTCGAAATTAGCGGCAAAAATCCGTGCGTCGCGCCGCAGGTGATGATTTCCAGAACTCCTTCATCCTGCAATTGCCGAAAAGCGTTGACGAGATTTCGATTATATTTATTGTTCCACA
Organism: Pyrinomonadales bacterium; assembly: GCA_038200355.1. Taxonomy (GTDB): domain Bacteria; phylum Acidobacteriota; class Blastocatellia; order Pyrinomonadales; family Pyrinomonadaceae. Next base: position 2,934 of record JBBPXZ010000008.1, read on the forward strand.
AATCGAGCGCCGCGCTTAAAGTGCTGACATACATTCGCACCGCGTCCAGAAACTCCGGCGCTTCTTTGCCTGCGCGCTCGACTTCCATTTTCGCCAGTTCGATTAAATTTTCCAAATGCTGCGTGTAGCGTGTTTCGAGCAATTTATCCGACAGCATTTCGCATAAAGGCGGCGAAACATTTATTGCCAGGCGCGGGCGCGCTCCTGACTCGCGCAGGTTCTGAAAAATAAAAATCAGCGGCAGATAAACTTCCGTTATCGCTTCATAAAGCCAGTCTTCTTCCAAAAATTCCGGGTATTCGGGATGACGCACGAACGGCAGATGAGCGTGCAGAACTAAGCTGAAATAACCGATGGGCATAATTTTTTGAATGAAAGAAATTAACCGTCCCGTTTCACGTTAACACAGATGCTCACGGACTTCAGGAGCAGAATTAACAGGGATAAAGAGGATTTAAGGGTATAAAAGCAAAAGCAAAAATCTTTTTCTTCTTATCCCTGCTAATCCTTTTCATCCCTGTTAATTCTCCTGCATTCATCTGCGTTTATTCGCGCATTTGCGATAAATCTTTCTTAATTAAACGAACTGACGGGCGAAAGTTTCGGCAAAGCGTTTCGCTTGAAAAATCGTTTTGAACGGCGCGGAAAATTTATCGAACTCGCGCCGAAAACTGCCGGCGCGAATGTTTCTTCGTCCGCGTTCTCGTCGATAAAAACGTTGAAATTTTCCCGCAGAGCCGCGAGCGCTTTTTCGGCGCTCAAATTTTCTTTCGTTTCCTGCAATTTGGCAAAAAGAGCCGGGCTGACCTGTTCGCGCAGATGTTCGAGCGCGTAGCCGGAAGCCAAAGCAAGCAGCGCGAAACGCATTTCGCTCGAATCATCCGCCGCAAAATCTTTTTCCGCGTCGCCGAAAAAATTGGCGAACGCCGCCCGCGTCGAAGATTCGGCAAGCTCGGCGTCGTCGCCCGCGAGCGCGACTTCAAACGCGTCCTGTGTGAAACCGGAATTGTCCAGAACTTCGGCGAACGAATCTGCCGAAACCGCCCAATCCGCGTCGGCAGCCGGGCGCGGCGACGGATTGCGGCGCGGCGTTTCAACCGAATTTGAAAACATCAGACGGACAAACGGGCGATTCGACGAATAAAATCCGATTTCGGCGCGATACGTCGAATCGGCATCGACGTTGAACCACCACGCGCCTTCGGCTTCGATTGGAGAAATTTCTTCGCGGTTGGTTTTTAAGTCGAGAAGTTTGACGACAAGCGTATAATTTTTCGCCGCGCCGCCGAAAATGCCGTGCAGCGTTTGAAACGGATTTTCTTTGACTGACCAGTAAAAATGCAGTCGGCTTGGCGACTGCATTTGCAGTCGCGCGCGATTTTCCCTTTTCAAAGCGGGCAGTTTCGGCTCGGCGAGTTCTCTGAAAACCGGATTTTCAAGTTTCGCCGAATCTTCTTTTTCGCCGTTTTTTTGAATGATGTCCGAAGATTGGCTTCCGAACTTTTCGATGGCTGCGGCAAATTCCTTTTCAATCGTTTCAGCCGATGAAAGCGGGTTAATCTTAAATTCGGCAGGCGCAAATTCTTTTTGCGGGTTGAAAACTGATTTGGTTTCCGCCGATTGTTCGGCTTTTGCAGATTTCGGTTTCTGGTTGGTTTCGCTCATAAATTTTCGTGGCGGCTTTGATTTTCCCGCACTTGATGATAAGTCGTAACGGATGTTTCTTCAAAACCGAAAATATTAAATTCGATTTTCGTTAAAGCAAAAGAGCATTTTTCAGCCGCTGCCGACTCTAAGTTGACGCGCAGAGAAGTTTCAAAACCGCGTGTTTATATTTTGGCTTTATAAATCAAAATGCCGGGGAAAACTCGATTTTAATAATCAGATTCGCCCTGTTCCGGGCTTAAAAAACTAATATCGCTTTTTATTAAAAAATGCTAATCTTACAACTATCGATAATTAAGTTTATCTCAAATATTGGAGGAATTTTTTAAGAATGTCTTTAATAACTTGCCCGGAATGCGCGCACGAAGTTTCGGCTGTCGCCGCCGCCTGTCCGAACTGCGGTCATCCGTTTGCGCCGCCCGTCGTTCAGCGCAAAGTCGTCGTAACCGAAACGCCGGAACGCGACGACTTTCCGAAATGGATTTTTATACCGCTCGGTCTGCTCGGCGTCGTTTTGCTTTTTGTTCTGATTGCGTTTATGCGCAATAACGACGAAACCGCCGACGGGCGCAACATTAACGTCAGCGTCAATACGCAAAGACCGGCTGGCGGCAATTTAACCGCGGACAGAACAACGACGACGGTTGCGCCCGAATCGGCAACGGTTGTCGTTCCGCCTTCGTCAACGATGAGCGTGCCGCCGATGTCGGGGACAACCGCGCCGCCGACTTCTTCGCAAAACGTCCCGAGCGTTCCCGGCTCGACCATCACCGTGCCCGACAAGGGAACGGTTACGCTCGAAGCGAAAATCGCAACTAATTCGGGCGGCGTTCAGCCGGTCAGAGCCGAAAGATTTTACCTGCTCGACAAAGATTTGGAAAGCATTTTAAACGAAGCGAATATCGAGGATGAAACCGGACAAGGCGTAATCAACGCTTACGGCTTGGCGGTTGTCTATCCGAGTCGTTACGCGGACATCAACAAGAAAGCGGCGAGCGCGATTGCCAAACATATCGTCTACCGCGCGCAAACAGACGGAAGCGGCAAAGCGTCGATGAAGGACGTAAAGCCCGACAATTATTATCTTTACGGGATAACGAAAACCGGCACGGGCTTTGCCGTCTGGAGTTCGCCCGTCAGCATCAACGCCGGACAGAACGAGCTGAATTTATCGCCGGCGCGCCTGACCGAAATATCGCAATAAGTTTTCCTGTAAAAGTTTAAATAAAAAAGCGGCGGAAAATTAACCCGTCGCTTTTTTATTTTTACGCTGCAAAACAATTTAAGCCGCGCGCGTTAAAAGTCCGAGTTCGTAGCCGATTTCTTCGAGTTCTTCGAGCGTTAAAACGACGCCTTCGGCAGCGCGTTTTTTGAGACGGAAAATGAGCGCGACATCTTCGGTCGTTTGTTTAAAGTCGATGCGGTTCGGCAACACGGGAAATTTCAGCAGCTGCGTCATCAATTCGGCGGTTGCCGCGTGTCCGATTGCCGACGAGATTTTGCGGTTCGATTCTTCAAACTCTTTGACTACCTCACGCGCTTCCCGCAAAAGCAGTTTTTGGAATTCAAACGTGCCGTGCGCCGTGATTATCGCCGCGTTGAGAAACGTCAGGCACTTCGCGTTTTCGGGAATTTTGCTCATTCTCTTACCTTTTTAAACGCCGTAAAGTTTTAATTTAAATTCGTCGCCCGTCGTGTAAAGCTCGGCTCGTTTGCCGGAAAATCGCTGCGATTGACTGAGCAGCATCGGCAGACCGCCGCGCGGCACGTTCGTTCCGTATTCGCGGCGCGTAAAAACGGCGGCAAGCTGCGGATTAAGCTGCTGCGTGATGCCGTAGCGAATGGCGCGGGAAGCGGGCGGCACGAAACCGTTCGTGCGGCGCGGGTTTGAAATTTCAATCGAGCCGTCGAAAATCGAAACGCGCGTCGAAACGTCCGCGACGGCTAAATCACGGTGAATCAGGGCGTTTGCAAACGCTTCGCGCACGGCGTAAAGATGATATTCGGCACGCTTTTGCACCGGCGAATTTTGATTTGCAGATTTTCGCGGCGCGTCTCTTTGCAAATCGCAGTAGCGCGACGTAAATTGCAGCGCCGATTCGTAGAGCGACAGCAGATTTCCGTTCAGCTCGACCTTTTCGATAACGTCCGCGTTTGCATTTTCGCCCGCGTAGCGCGTCATCGAAACGCTCGAACGCGGCACGAATTCAGCGACTTTTTCGTTTTTGCCGAACAATAAAATTCCCGCAATCGTCGGCAGAAAGTCTTCCGCGCTGCTGACAGCGAGCAGCAAATCTTTTTTCAGAAAATCGGCTGTTTGATACAGGTTTTTGCTCAGAAAATCATCGCCGAAAGCGTTTGCGAAACTCCACAAAAGCGCGTCATCGAAATCTTCTTCGGCAAAATCGGCAATCGGAATGTTTTCGTGTCCAAGCGGGCGAACCTCGTCGAGCCAATTTGAAAGTTCCTGGCGCGCGATTTCGCGTTTTTCCTCGCCGATGCGAATGTAAAATCTGCCGTCGCGCGTTCGATACGGGCGGCGCTTGCCTTCGATTTCCAGCACGACGACGCGCCTGCCGTTATCGAACGACATAATGTCGATGAGCGGCAGCAAGGGCGGGAAAATTTCCTGCCGGCAGATGCGCGTCAATTCTTCCTGCACGGTTTCCGGGTAAGCGACGCCTTCGATCTTCAACTGGTCGGTGATGCCGAAAATCATCGTGCCGCCTGCCGTATTGGCGAGCGCGACTATCCCTTTGGCGATTTTATCGGGGTTCGAGAGTTTTACTTTGAGTTCGAGATACGTGTCTTCGCCGCCGCGAATCAGACGCAGCAATTCTGTGCGCGTCGCCTGCGGCGACGGCGTGTTTGAAATATATTCCTGAAAAGAACGCTCGCTCGACGGCTCGAAACGCGGGCTTGGACGAAATTTTCTGCGCGACATTTCTTTTTAGAGCGTGTAAAATTTTTGTCTTGACGGCTCACGCTTTTTTCGCCGCCCGAATGAGTTTTTCTAACCTTTTTAATTGTCAAAAACGCATTGCTGGAATTTTCTTAACCTTTTTATATTGAAACATTTCGATATAAAAAAGTAAAAGAGTTTGTAAACCGCCGAAATTTATTTGCGCTTTCGGCAAATTTTGCGCAAACTAATCGCGTTCTTTTTATTCCGAAACGCACAAAAAAATACACAAAGTGGAAAGCGAATCTATAAAAGCCTATGTCGGTCTCGGCTCAAATCTAAGCGACAGAGCCGGAAATCTGCTGCTTGCCGTGCGCGGTTTGACCGAAGCGAGTTTTACCGTCTCGAAACTTTCCGCAATTTATGAAACCGAGCCGGTGGAGGTCGAAGGTCACGCGCCGTTTCTGAATATGGTCGCCGAAATCTGCGTCAAAAGCGTTTCGCCGTCACAGATGATGGCGCGAATGCTCCGAATCGAATACCTGCTCGGACGCCGCGAAAAAAACGAAAAAAAGCCGCGCACCGTTGACCTTGATTTACTGCTCTACGGCGACGTGCAATGTCATACGGAATTTCTGACGCTGCCGCACCCGCGAATGCATTTGCGTCGTTTCGTTCTCGTTCCGCTCGCCGAACTCGCACCGCATCTGATTCACCCGGTTCTGCACGAATCAGTGCAGGAATTATTAACCGAAGTCGAAGGTTTCGCGCAAGTTAAACGCTGGAAACCTTGAAACAATGGAAAATGGAAAATAGAAAATAAGATTTTTGTGAATTTTCGCCCTGTAGATTTTCAGTAAATTGCCGAAAGTTTTTCAATTAATTTTAACTTTCGTATTAAACACATTTTCCATTTTCCACTTTCCGTTTTACATTTACTTCTATGGCTTATCTGCAACCGGACAAACCGGAAAAAGTTTATGTTCCCGCACTTCGGGCGGCGAAGGAAAAAGGCGAAAAGCTCGTCTGTCTAACGGCTTACGATTATCCGTCGGCGCGGATTGTTGACGAAGCGGGCGTCGAAATAATTCTGGTCGGCGACAGTATGGGAAACGTCATACACGGCTACGGAAACACGATTCCCGTAACATTGGACGAAATTTTATCCGCCGTTAAAGCCGTCAAACGCGGCGCGAACCGCGCCTTGATTGTCGCCGATATGCCTTACGGCAGTTATCACACCGGCGCGGACGAAGCAGTCAGAAACGCGCTCGTTCTGATGAAAAACGGCGGCGCGGAAGCCGTCAAATTAGAAGGCGGGCGCAATCGCGTCGAACTGGTTAAACGCCTGGTGGACGAAGAAATTCCCGTGATGGCGCATATCGGTTTGACGCCGCAATCGGTTCATAAATTAGGCGGTTACAGCGTTCAGGGCAAAACATCCGACGCGGCGCAGAAGCTAATCGAAGATGCCAAAATGCTCGAAGAAGCAGGCGCGTTCGCCGTTGTCTTAGAATTAGTTCCGCGCGAAGTCGCCGCAATCGTAACGCGCGAATTGAAAATCTCGACCGTCGGCATCGGCGCGGGAACCGAATGTGATGTGCAGGTGCTGGTTCTGCACGATTTAGTCGGCTTATCGTTCGGCAGACTGCCGCGTTTCGTTCGCCAATACGCCGACATCCGCGAGACGATGACCGAAGCGATTACCAATTGGATGGAAGATGTTAAAAACGGCAATTATCCGAGCGATAAAGAATCTTACGGCTTGCCGAAAGACATCGACCCGGAAAGTTTGAAAACAATGCCCTTTTAATTTATGGAAATTATCAACCGCCGCGCGCGGATGTCTTCGCTGACCAGGAAGCTGCGGCGCGAAAATAAGACCGTCGGGTTTGTGCCGACGATGGGCGCGCTGCACGAAGGTCATCTGGCGCTCGTCCGCGAAGCCCGGCAGATGTGCGATGTCGTCATCGTCTCGATTTTCGTTAATCCGGCGCAGTTTAACGAAGCGGAAGACTTCCAATCGTATCCGCGGGATTTAACGGCGGACGCCGCGTTTTTAACCGAATATCAAGTCGATTACGTTTTCGCTCCCGACGCGGGCGAGATTTATGGAGAAAATTTTTCGACGTATGTTTATGTCGAAAATCTGACCGAAACGCTCGAAGGCGCGATTCGTCCCGGACATTTTCGCGGCGTGGCGACGGTCGTTGCGATTCTTTTTAACACGATTCGCCCGGATTTCGCTTTTTTCGGACAGAAGGACGCGCAGCAGGTCGCCGTTATCAAACGCCTGACAAAAGATTTGGGTTTCGACACGGAAATCGTCGTCGTTCCCGTCGTCCGCGAAGAATCGGGTTTGGCGATGTCGTCGCGCAACGCTCGTCTCTCGGCTGAAGAACGCGCGGCGGCGGCAGTAATTTATAAAGCGCTGCGCGCCGCTAAAATCGCCGCCAGGGAGGGCGAGCGTTCCGCCGCTAAACTTATCGAAACGATTAAAGCGACGATTGCCGCCGAACCGCTCGCGCAAATCGATTATATCGGCGTCGTCGATAACGAAACGCTCGTTCCGGCGGAACGAATCGGCGGAGAAGCCGTTCTGATTGCCGTCGCCGTTCGTTTCGGAGGCACGCGACTGATTGACAACACGGTAATAAATAAACGGCTCTAAAGCAGTAAAAAGCGCGATGCACGCATCTAAATAAACGAATTGCGGAACAGTTGTCGGCAATCAAAAATTATATGAGAAACCTTAAAACATTATTGGCTGTTTTTAGTCTTGTGTTTGTTTTTTCCCTCGCGGCTTCGGCGCAGGGCGTCTCGCTGACTTCGATTGACGGCGGGCGCGTTGACGTGCAGGCGCGAAAAGATAAAGTCGTCGTTCTGGCAATCGGCGCGAGCTGGCTGCCGCTCTCGAATCAGCAAGCCGTTTATACAAATAAGTTAGCGAAAAAATACGCGGGCAGAGATGTCGAGATTTATTTTGTAATGACCGATTCGGATTCACCGAAATCGAAAAACTACGCGAGCGACCAGGAGCTTCAAGGTTTTGCAACACGCAATAAATTAAATGTTACGATTCTCCGCGATTCGGACGGCGCTAACACGCTGAAAAAATTCGGCATCGACCAGATTCCGTCGTTCGTTATTTTAGGCAAGGACGGCAAACCGGCGACCGAAGCCTTCAGCGGTATCGACCCGAAAACCGATATTTCCGTGTCGATTTCACAGCAAATCGATAAGATTTTGTAATTCTTTTTGAAATTCAATTAAACAGGACGGATTGAGTTAATCAGCCGTCCTTTTTTATTTGACGGCGCAAAGTTTTTCAACATTTTGTAGAGCAGATTGACCGGCAAGCCGACGACGTTCCAGTAATCGCCCCGAATTTCTTCGATAAAAAGCGCGGCTTGCGCCTGCACAGCATATGCTCCAGCTTTGTCGAGCGGCTCGCCCTTTTCGATTAAAAGCTCGATTTCGGCATCGGAAAGTTCGGCAAACCTGACGCGTGTTTTCTGCAAATCGACTTTTATTTCGCTCTTATTATCAGAAACATTGACGAGCGCGACGCCGGTGAAAACTTCGTGCCAGTTCCCTGATAAAAGCCGCAGCATTCTTCGCGCATCAAGCAAATCCTTCGGCTTGCCGATTATTTGTTCGTCGATTACGACAATCGTATCAGCGCCCAAAACAAGCCGGTTTTCGTAAAGCGCGGCGACGGTTTCGGCTTTCGTTTTCGCCAGCCTTTGCACGTAATCCGCCGGTTTCTCGCCCGCAAATTCCGTTTCGTCAACATCGGCGACGTGTTTTTTAAACGTCCAACCGACAAATTGCAGAATTTCGGCGCGGCGCGGGCTGCCCGACGCGAGAATTAATTCGGGCAACTGTAATATTGAAGATTTATCATTTATCATTTATCAATTATTGTTTGTTCGACGCCGAATGTTCAAAATGATATGGAAGATTTATTCCGAACATTGCCGAAACTGCTCAAGGAAATGGGCGAACACGAAGAAGTTCGCGAGGCTGTCGTGTTCGCCGCGTGGCGTAAAATCGCGGGCGTCAGCCTGCAGTCGCACGCCGTCGCTTTTCGTCTCTACAACAAACATCTGATGGTCGCCGTAACGAGCGAAATGTGGAAGCGGCATCTCGAACTGCTGAGCGGGCAGATGATTTTCAAGATAAATTCCGTGCTGGGGCAAGCGATTGTAACCTTTATCGAGTTTCGCGTTGACGAGGAAACGGTCTTGCAGGAACGCCGCAAAAGCGACGCGCCCGCGATGTCGGACGAAGAGCTGCGGGAAATCGCGCTTAACGAAGTTACGCCGAAAATGCGCCGCTCGGCGGACGCCATCAAAGACGACCATCTGCGCTATCAATTCCTGCTCGCGGCAGGCAGCGCGCTGGCGCACAAGAAACGGATGGGCGGCAAATAACGAACTTTGAAGAGTTTATTTCGGATTTGTTAAACTCGAAGCGGAGATGAAAACTATGAATATTATATTGTCGCCCGAACTTGAAAATGCCGAATACAACCCGAATTCAGCCGACCGTCTTTTAAGAGAGTTTTCGGAAAAGCTCCGGCTGCCTGGCGAAAATCCGAAAATCGGGAAGTCTCAGGACAAACTCGTCCTGAATCCGCGAAGTTTTCCGTTTAAAAATTATACGATTTCTTATTTTCAAATCGAAAACGGCGTGGAAATTTATCGTATCATTCACGACTCAAGAAATACCGAAGGCTTATTTGAAGATTATTTTGAAGGACTGAAACCGTAATGGACATTAGAAAAATCGCCAGGCTCGCGCATCTGGAAATAACGGACGAAGAAGTCGCGCTTTACACGCCGCAGATGGCGAGCATCGTCGGTTATGTCGAGCAGTTAAACGAGCTTGACACCGAAAACATCGAGCCGGCAACTGGCGGTTTGACGCCCGAAGGCGCGGCGACAAACACTGTTCGCGCAGACGCGCCGCATCATTCTTTAGGACAAAAATTAGCTCTCGACCAAGCGCCCGCGCCGGTTGCCGGACATTTTCAAGTGCCGAAAGTTTTATGAATTTCAGGTTTCAGGTTTTAGGTTTCAGGTTTCGGACTTCGTTGTCGAAAGGCTTAATCGCGCTTGCACTTTTCACTTTTCACTTTTCGCTTTTCACTTCGGCGTGCAGCATTCCGAATCTGGAAAAGCCCGAATGCACGGCGGCGCGGCAGGCTGTCAAAGAGCTTTATTCATATCATTTCGGCAACGATATGAAATTTACGCGGGAGAATCTCGCCGCGCGCGAAAAATTTTTGAGCAGTCAGCTTAAAGCTAATCTTTCTCAAAAAGACGAAAGCGCGACGGATTATTTTACGCAGACGGACGATTACCCGAAGGCGTTTCGCGTCGGCGGCTGTGAAGTTGTCGAACCGGAAAAACGTGTAAATTTCGGAGTTCTGCTTTTCTGGAAAACTGACGTCAGGAGCGAGCAGAAAGAAATTCACGTTGAAGCGGTTAACGAAAACGGCAAGTGGTCGGTCGATAAAGTCGGAAATTAAACAGTTTATGACAATTCGTTCAAATATCGGGGAAACTTTAGACGCCGCCGAGCAATTAAACGGCGAGCTGAATTCTTTTTTAACCATCGAGCGCGAATACGCTTTGCGACGCGCCGATAAAGTCGAGAATTCTTCAAAGGAAAATCAGTCTTTGCGCGGCGTCGCCATCGCCGTTAAAGACAATATCTGCACAAAGTTCGCGCAGACTTCGTGCGGTTCACGGATTCTGGGCGATTATAAGCCGCAGTATAACGCGACGGCGGTTGAAAAATTATTAAACGCGGGCGCGGTCATCGTCGGCAAGACGAATATGGACGAGTTCGCGATGGGTTCGTCAAACGAAAATTCGGCGTTCGGAACGGTTAAAAATCCGTGGGATTTGTCGAGAGTTCCCGGCGGAAGTTCCGGCGGCTCGGCGGTCGCGGTCGCGTCGGGCGTCGTGCGCGCAAGTCTGGGTTCGGAAACGGGCGGCTCGGTCAGGCAGCCGGCGGCTTTTTGCGGAATCGTCGGTTTGAAGCCGACTTACGGCAGAATTTCGCGCTTCGGTTTAGTCGCCTTTGCTTCGTCGCTCGACCAAATCGGAATTTTCGGAAAGACATCGAAAGATGCGGCGGAAGTTCTGGGCGTTATTGCGGGACGCGATAAAAACGATTCGACGAGCGCTGATGTCGCCGTTTCCGATTATGTCGCGGAATTGGAAAACGACGTAAAAGGCAGGCGAATCGGCGTTCCGCGCGCGCTTTTCGGCGAAGGCTTGGATGCCGAAGTTCGTGATTCGGTCGAAAAAGCGATTGAAAATTATCGATCGCTGGGCGCGGAGATTGTCGATGTCGATTTGCCGCACTCGAAATATTCGATTGCGGTTTATTACATTCTCGCAACGGCGGAAGCGTCCTCGAATCTGGCGCGTTTCGACGGCGTGCGCTACGGTTTCCGGGCGGAAGGCGCGCGCAATCTACGCGAGATGTATGAAAAAACGCGCGAAGAAGGCTTCGGCGCGGAAGTTAAACGCCGTATAATGCTCGGCACGTATGTTTTATCGTCGGGTTATTACGAGGCTTATTATTCAAAGGCGCAAAAGGTGCGAACGCTTTTGAAACGCGATTTTTTAAACGCCTTTGAGAAATGCGACGCGATATTAACGCCGACCGCGCCGACGACGGCTTTTAGAATCGGCGAAAAATCCGACGACCCGCTCGCGATGTATCTGAGCGATATTTACACGGCTTCGGCAAATCTGGCGGGCATTCCCGGAATTTCCGTGCCGTGCGGCTTGTCTTCGGAAGGCTTGCCGATTGGCTTGCAGCTTGTCGGTCGAAACTGGTCGGAAAATGTTCTGCTGAACCTGGCAAATGTCTATGAAAACGCGTTTCCGCTCGGCGCAAAACCGCAAATAAGTGTTTAAGCCGCCCGAGCGCGGGCCTCCTGCCCGCATCTGGACGCGAAGCGTTCGCCAAAGTTTAGGTAAAATCAATGTCGAACTTTATTGAGCGCTTTTAGATTGCTGACGCAATCTTTGCGGGCAGGATGCCCGCGCTCCGACGTTTATTTCGCCAGTCGAAGATGCGGGGTTTCGGAGCTTTGAACCGGCGGCAGGACGTTTTGAATCGGAATGACGTTTTCCCAGCGGGCTTTGTCTTCGAGCAGGCGCTCGGCTTCTTCGAGCGGAACTGGACGCGAAAACAGATAGCCCTGACCGTATTCGCAGCCGAGAATGCGCAGTTGGTGAAGCTGGTGAATCGTTTCAATGCCTTCGGCGATAACGTCGAGGCGCAGGGTTTTCGCCAGCGCAATGACAGTGCGGACGATTTCGCCGTTTTCCGAGCCGTCTTCCATCGCGCTGACAAACGAGCGGTCAACTTTGAGCGTGTCAATCGGGAAACGGTGCAGATAGCTTAAGGACGAATAGCCCGTGCCGAAATCGTCGATTGAAAGTTTGACGCCGAGCGCTCTGAGCTGTTTCAGCATCGAAATCACTCTTTCCGCGTTGTCCATCATCGCGCTTTCGGTCAATTCCAGTTTCAGACAAGCCGGATTCATTCCCGTTTCAGTCAAGATCTTTTCGACCTGTTCGACTAAATCCTTCTGCGCGAAATGTTTGCCGGAGAGATTGACGCTGACGACTAAATCTTTGTTCGACGGACAGCGACGCTGCCATTCGACCAGATGCTCGCAGGATTTGCGCAGAATCCAGAGCGTCAGAGGAATAACCAAACCCGTATCTTCGCTGACGGGAATAAATTCGTTCGGCGGAACAAGTCCGCGTTTCGGGTGATTCCAGCGAACGAGAGCTTCAAAACCGAACAGCTTCATATTGTCCAAACCGATTATCGGCTGGTAATAGACGCAGAACTGTTCCTGTTCGAGCGCCACGCGCAAATCGGTTTCGAGCTGAAGAAGCGTTACGGCGCGCTGGTGCATTTTTTTATCGAAGACGACATAATCCTTTTCCGCGTCTTTGGCGTGATACATCGCAATATCGGCGTCGCGCAGAACGTCTTCGGATAATTGATAATCGGCGCTGCCCATCGCAATCCCGATGCTGAAGCTGGTAAAAACCTGTCTGCCGCTTAAGGTAAAGGGCGCGGAAATTTTTTGTTTGATGTGTTCGGCAAAGGCGATGGCGTCTTCGACGCGTGAGACGTTGTTGAGAATAAAGGCAAACTCATCGCCGCTGAACCGCGCCGCCAAATCCTTTTCTTTAACCGATGTCGCCAGTCGTTTGGCAACGTGCAGAATCAGGCGGTCGCCCATCGAATGTCCGAGAGAATCGTTGATTGTCTTGAAGCGATTGATGTCGAGGAACAGAACGGCGAATTCGGCATTCGGATTGTTTTTGCTTTTTTCGAGCGCGAACTTTAAGGTTTCCATAAACAGATTGCGATTCGGCAAATCCGTTAAAGCATCGTGAAAAGCGGCGTGGCGAAATTTCTCCTTGCTCTCGCGCAGGGCTCGCCCGATGCGGTCTTGTTCCTCGATGTGATGCTGAAGCTCGACGATATGATTTTCGGCTTGCTCGGCGCGTATTCGTTCGGCTCGCTCGGCTTTGGCGGCGGTTTCCCTGACATCATCGACGTAGCGCTTATACGTCATATAAACAATCGCCGAAACCGCCAGCGTTACGCCGATTAAAAACGGGTCGATGCGTTGGAGAGCTTTGAGCGCGACGCCGCTTAAAATCGCGCCGGCGATAAACATCACCAGCACGTTCAGACAATATTTATTCCAGACCTGCCAAACGGTCTTTCCGCTTTTCATTGAAACCAGCAAAGCGATAAAAATCGAATTGACGGTAAATTGCGCCAGAACCATCGTTATCAACACTTCGCCCAAAACCGCGCTGCTGCCTTCGCTGACTATCGTATCAATCGAACCGAAAATCTGATTAACCGAAAATGCCGTAACAAACGTCGAAATGGCGGCAATCGCAAAATTAGCGGCAATTGTTCTATACTTAATATCGATGCCTTCCCGCCGAAATTTGAATGAAGTGGAAATAGATTCAAACACCGCCAGCAGAACGGCGACCTCGCCGCCGTAGACGAGAAAAGAAAGAAACACGAGAGCGTCGGAAACGGTTAAATGTATTTTCGTGCGCGGAAGCTGGATTTTAAGATACGAGCTGAAGAAAATCGTAATTACCGACAATATCAGTAAAGTCGTGTCGGCTTTGGCAAACGGAAAATTGCAGACCGCCCAGGCGCACGATGCCAAACCGAACGGGAAAAGCAGCGCCGTGAATATATTTATAATCCTTTCTTTCTTTTCCACGTTGTTTGGACGGAACTTTTACTGACTGCTGAAAGCGTCGAATCGGTAAGTTTTATTTAGGTCGTCGCCGGGCAACTTTAAGAATGTTTCCTCAAGGCGTTGTTAGTATATGTTTAATCGTGTTAAATTTCAAGGGAAAAATCCGGCAAGCTTTATAAATTTTATAAAAAAAAGCAAAGACAAATTTTCTTTGCCTTTTCCGGTTTAATTTTCCGGTCAAACGTTCGGCGATTGATATTTGAATGAAGACTTTTAATTTGACCGAAAACAAAAAAGCGGCGAAGTCTAATAAACTTCGCCGCTTCTGCGGTTAAAAAATTACGAGTTACGAAATTACGAATTAAAGAAAAGTTTTCGACATTCGTAATTCGTAATTTGAAATTCGTAATTATTACTTTGTAATTCCCGTCTGACTCAAAGCGTAAGCGTAATTAAACGCCGTTTCTTTAAGCGCGTCGTATCTGCCGCTTGCTCCGCCGTGTCCCGCGCCCATATTGGTTTTGAGCAGAATTTGCGCGTCGTTTGTTTTCATCGCCCGAATTTTCGCGGCGAGCTTCGCGCCTTCCCAGAACGGAACTTGTGAATCGTTCAAAGAAGTTTCAATCAGCATATTCGGATAATTCTGCGCTTTTACATTCTCATATGGCGAATACTTCAACATATAATCGAACGCCGCCTTCTCGTTCGGATTTCCCCATTCGATATATTCGCTCGTCGTCAAAGGCAGCGACGCGTCGAGCATCGTGTTCATCACATCGACAAACGGCACCTGCGCGATAACGGCTTTAAATAAATCGGGACGCATATTTGAAACCGCGCCCATCAGCAGTCCGCCCGCGCTGCCGCCCTGAATAACTAATTTATCGGACGACGTATATTTGTTTTTAACTAAAAAATCGGCGGTGTCGATAAAATCGTTGAATGTGTTCAATTTCTTAAACATTCTTCCCTCGTCGCGCCATTCTTCGCCGAGTTCGCCGCCGCCGCGAATCGAGGCGAGCGCGTAAATCATTCCTCTGTCCAATAAACTCAAGCGCGGCGAAGAAAACGTCGGCGCAATCGAAACACCGTAACTGCCGTAAGCGTAAAGCAGCACGGGAGCGCTGCCGTCAAACTTCGTGCCTTTTCGATAAACGAGCGAAACCGGAACTTTCACGCCGTCGCGAGCCGTCGCCCAAACACGTTTTGCTTCGTAATTATTTCTGTCGTAGCCGCCCAAAACTTCCTGCTGCTTTAACAATTCGCTTTTTCCGGTTTTCGCGTCGTAATCGAAAGTCGAAGGCGCGGTAACCATCGAATTGTAGACGTAGCGGATTTTCGTTTGATTATATTCGGGATTTGCGCCGACGTTCATCGAATAAACTTCTTCGGGCGTTGCGATGCGTTTCGATTTCCCCGTTTTTTTATCAATCACGCGCAAGTATTCCAAACCGTTTTCGAGTTCGGAAACGACCGCGAAATTTTTGAAGAAATCAACGTCTTCGATTTTGATTTTCGGATTATGCGCGACGAATTCCGTCCAGTTTTTTTCGTTTGGATTTTCAACCGGCGCGCTGACGACGCGAAAGTTTTTGGCGTTTTTGTTGGTCGTGATGTAAAACTTGCCGTTGTCGTAATCGGCGGAATATTCGTGGTCTTTCTCACGCGGCAAAATGATTTTCCATTCGGCGCTCGTGTTGTCGGCGGGCGCGTAGCGAACTTCGCGCATCGTCTTTGCGAACGACGTTAAAAACAGCATTTTCTCGTCGCGCGAGCGCGAAACGCCGATGTCGTAAAGCTCGTCTTTTTCCTCGAAAATCAAGTCATTTTTATCCGCGCCGACAACGTGCCGCCATAATTTATCGCTTCTTTTGGTAACGTCGTCTTCGGTTACGAGAAACAAAGTTTTATTATCGTTCGCCCATTCAACCGACGTTACGCGCTCGATTTTGTCCGGCAAAACCTTTCCCGTCCGCAAATCCATAATCTGCAAAGTGTATTGACGATAGCCGGTTTTGTCGGTCGAAAAAGCGAGAAAATTTCCGTCGTCGCTGACATCGAACGAGCCGATGGCGAAATATTTCAAATCTTTCGCCATATCGTTCAAATCG
Source organism: Pyrinomonadales bacterium (assembly GCA_038200355.1). Lineage (GTDB taxonomy): Bacteria > Acidobacteriota > Blastocatellia > Pyrinomonadales > Pyrinomonadaceae. The sequence continues at coordinate 18,898 of JBBPXZ010000008.1, forward strand.
AAAATCAGCTTTTCATCATCGCCGTTCATCTTCAAACTGCGAAAGTATTTCGGATACTGCTTGCCTTCTTCGGTGCGCGTGTAATAAAAATAATCGCCGCGCTTATACGGCACGCTTGTGTCGGTTTGCTTGATGCGCTTATACATCTCGTCGTAAAGCGTCTTCTGCAATTCGGCGTGCGGCTTCATCACAGCTTCGGTGTAAGCGTTTTCCGCCGTCAGATACTCTTTAACTTCCGGTCGAACTTCGCCGCTCGCGTCCTTAGAACTGCGCAGCCAGAAATAATCGTCGCGCAATTCGACGCCGTTAATCTTCGTAATTTTAGTTTCTTTTTTAGCGACAGGTGGTTTCATATCAGATTGGGCAATAATCACAATGTTTCCGATGACGATAACGATTCCCGAAAGAACGCACGCCAAAAACAGACTTTTCATTTTCTATAACTCCTGCAAGATTTTTCCGATTTTGAAGAAATTTTCAATTTTATTTTACGATGTTTTTCTATTTTTGTTTAATGATTATAATAAAAAAGGCAGCAGATGAAAGCCTTTTGCTCTTTGCTGTTGTCTTTCAGTTGGAAAGCGTGTCATAAATCAGCATTCTCGGAACACCTCAAAACTCAACTTTTATCGCGGTGATGTCGCGCGGTGAGTCTTCGTTATTAGGCATAGTAAAAGTAATATTTCTCTCTTCAAATTTAACTTTAGCAGTAAGATATGCTGCTTGTGTGCCGATGAGCGATACGGGTATTGGATAAGTCCAAACAAAATAACCCCAAGGAAGTTTTATAAATTCATTTGGAGACGTTAGCCCGACTATTTTTTCATTCTTTAAAATAGTATATGCCCCAAGATTTTCATCGCCTTTCTTTACGTTCAGTAAATAGTCTCCGTCAGTAGAAACGAATACTTCCGAGTTAGACATCTCCTCACCATTAAAAAAGATTTTAGGCGTGCTAGTTTTTATCCACCAATGATTTTTAGTTAGACTGATACTGATTGTTAGTAATCCAACAATTAGAAAAACAACTATTAAATACCAGTGTCTTTTCAAAATCTTTGATGCCTCCAAGTCTCAAAAAAGTCGCTTCTGACAAAATCAATATATCACCGAAATAAGTTGAAAGTAACCCGAACACGCCTCAGCAAACTCGACAAACAACGCGGCGCGGCGGAAAAATCCGTCCGCGCGTTCGCAAGGCTGTGCTGACATTTGCCTTTATAAACTGTCGCCGTCTTCATAAATTGCCGCTAGCTTTAGCTAGCGGCAATTTATGAAGACAAAAAAGCGCGAAACAAATGCCTCGCGCTTTTTATTTTCATTTTTCGCCTGTTTATCTGTCTTCAATCGGCGCGTATTTCAAATCGCGCTCGCCGATGTATTCGGCGCGCGGGCGAATCAATTTGTTGTTGCCGTATTGCTCTAAAATGTGTCCCGTCCAGCCTGAAATTCGACTGACGGCGAAAATCGGCGTGAACTGGTCGAGCGGAATGTCCATCAAATAGTAAGCCGAAGCCGAATAAAAATCGACGTTCGGATACATTCCCTTTTTATCGAGCATCGCTTTTTCGATTTTCTGCGACATATTAAACCATTTCATCTCGCCTTTTTTCTCGCTCAACTGTTTCGAGAATTTGCGAAGCCAGGTGGCGCGCGGGTCTTCGGTTTTATAGACGGCGTGTCCGATGCCCATAATCTTGCGCTTTTCTCCGAGCGCCTTGTCGAGCCACGAATCGACGTTTTCTTCCGAACCGATTTCCCTGAGCATTTTCATCACGTTCGTGTTCGCGCCGCCGTGAAGCGGTCCGGCTAAAGCCGCGATTCCGCCCGTAACCGCGCCGTAAATGTCGGCGAGCGTTCCGGCGATAACTCTTGTTGTGAACGTCGAAGCATTAAGCTCGTGGTCGGCGTGCAGAATCAGCGCGATGTCGAAAATGCGCGCTTCGTCCGCTTCCGGCTTTTCGCCCTGAAACATATAAAGGAAGTTTTCGGCGATGCTCAAAGATTTGTCCGGCGCGATAACGTCTTTACCGGTGCGAATGCGTTCCCACGCCGCAACCAAAGTTCCGATTCGCGCCGTTAATTTAACTGCCGTTTTGACGGCGGTTTCGCGGTCTGTGCCGTGTCCGTTCGGGTCGTAAAAACCGAGCGCCGAAACGCTCGTCCGCAAAACGTCCATCGGGCTGGCGTCTTTCGGAAAAGTCCTCATCATTTCAAGAACTTCCGGCGGCACTTCGCAATTCGCCTGAAACTGTTTTTTCAAATCTTCGAGTTCGTCCGGTTTGGGAAGCCTGCCGTTCCAGAGCAAATAAATGACTTCTTCAAACGTCGAATTTTCGGCTAAATCGTGAATGTCATAACCCTGATAAATTAAAATTCCCTGCTCGCCGTTGACATCGCCGATTGCACTCTGCGCGGCAACTACGCCGCGCAGTCCGGCAGCCGCGGCGCTCGATTCTTTTGCTGTGTTCATTAGATTTATTCCTTAAAAGATGTTGAATTATTCGATGTTTTGAATTTATCAAAACGGCTTTCAACTTACAAGCAAAGGCTTTTAATTTGTTTCGGTTATAAAAACCGCGTCGCCGATTTTAACTTTCAGTAAGTTTTCAGCCGAATTCTGAAATGCGGCGATTTCCAGAAACTCCGCGCTGCCGAAAATCATAAAAATTTCAGCTTTTTCGGCTTCTGCAAAATACGTTTGCAGTTTTTCAATACTTTTATCATTTATTTGAAGACGAAAAGTTTCCCGCAAATCCTCTTTTTTGAGATTGGTAATCAAATTTCCGAATCGGTCTGTGTGAATAATTGCGGCTTCAATCGTTTTATCATCGATTCTTCGCGGGCGAATTTCTTTTGAACGAACAAAATCAAAGATTTGCGTGCCGAATTTGTTCGGCTCAATACCGTTTGCCAGATGCGCCGCGACAGGCGCGAAAACGTCGCGCCCGTGAAATGTGCGGCTGACGCGTTCGGCGAAATATCTTTGATTTGTTACTTCGTGAACGCGAAACTCGACGTTTTCGTTAAACACAAAACCGAGCAAACCGTTGTCGGGCGCGACGAAAAAATAATCTTTCGTTTCGACTAAAATCGCGCGCCGATTCGAGCCGACGCCGGGATCGACAACGGCGACGAAAATCGTTTTCGCGGGAAAAGATTTGTAACAGGCGCGCAACGTAAAACCTGCGGACGCTATGTTTTGCGGCTCGATTTCGTGCGTGATGTCAACGATTTGCACAGTTTCGCAAATCGATAAAACCGCGCCCTTCATCGCGCCAACAAAATAATCGCGCATCCCGAAATCAGTCAGTAAAGCAATCGTTGTCATAAAAAGAATTATCCGCCAAACCGGCAAATCGTTCCAGATAAAGAATGGAAAAATCAGCTCCCGTTCGACGGATGTAAATCAATTACGAATTTACGAATTACGAATGAAGGATTTTCCTTTTAATTCGTAATTCGCTCATTGATAATTCGTAATTTTTATCTGATTTGCGTTTCGTATGCGGTTTTGATGCGAAGCTGCTGGTTTTTATTGAGGCGAATGTCCTTTCCGCGCTCGATGACGACCGCGCCGACGCCGAATGCCGCGCCGACGCCCGCGCCGACCGCCGCGCCGACCGGACCGCCCGCGATTGCGCCGATAACGACGCCCGTGCCGGTTGACGCGCCGACTTTTATCGAATCGTCTTTGACCGAGCTTTTACCTTCGACCACACCTTCGGCATCGACGCGCCTGACGTTATCGCCTTTAACGGGCAGAACTTCGGTTACAATCGCGTTGAAATTGCTCCAGCGATTGTTTGAAATTACGATGCGGTCGAACGAGAGCAGCAGTTCGGCGCGGCGTTTGATTCTGCCGGGTCTCTGGATTTTGGAAATTCTGCCTTCGATAATCGCGCCGTTTATCTCCGACGGCGAAACGATGCGCGCCTGAAACTTATCGCCTTCGCGGCTGCGCTGCGTGTTTATATCGTCAACCAGTTCGATTATCAATTCCGTATCGGTCGGAATCGTCAGCGCCGATTCGCTGCCGGACGCGGAACGATAGCTTTCCGCCGCGGGCGTCGAAACGTCGATTTGCGCCGTCATCGCGGGCGTTTGCGAAGCTTCGGCAGCCGCGTTTTCAGCGGCGCGACTGGTCGAATCGGAAACATCGCCTTGTGAAATCTGCTGCGATTCGGCAGCGGTCGGCGCGTTTTGCACCGGCGCGGCAACCGTGTTTTCGGCGGTTTGAAGCGGCGTCGATTCTTCGATTGCCGCCGTATTCGTAACGGCAACGACGCCGCGTTTTTTCAAATCGGGCGGAATCGTCGCGTCGAACGAGCGCTTTTCGTAACCCGTATCGTAACCGGCTTCAAAACCCTGCTGATAACCGTCCCGATAATCTTCAAGCAAGCCGTAATCTTTATTGAAAGCGCGGTCGGCGCGCGCGTATTCGGCGTGCTTGTCGTATTTTTTGGCGGCGGCGTCAATCGTGTCGCGGTAGCCGGACATATAACCGTCGGAATATCCGGTTCTGAAGCCGCGCTGAACGGCAATTTTTGAATCCTGTGCGAACGTTTGCGGAGCTGAAAAACTCAGGTAGGAAATGGAAAAAAGGGAGAAACTTATGGCAATTGCTAATAAACTTCGGTTTAGCTTCATCTGAACTCCTTATCAAAATAACTAGAAATGTTTTATCCGCATTAGTTTATACAGTAAAGCTTGAGAAATTACAACAAGAATTTTTACTTCATTTAGCGCTGTCTGCAACCTTTTGAAAGTAAAGCGTTTTTGTTATTATTTGAGATGTTTGAAGGCAACAAAAAGTTTGGACTTACATCCAAACTTACCGAAAGTTTTTTATTTGCAGGACTTTCTCTTTTCCAGTCGGAGCGCGGACATCCTGTCCGCATTGAGCGCGGGAAGCGCGAACAGGCGTTTCGACGAGTTCGACATTGAGTTTTAGCTTCGCTCGTTTGAACGCTCCGAAGCGTTTAAAAATGGACAGGATGTCCGCGCTCCCGTGGGAAAGTCATATATTTGTCAGGAGAAAAAAAAATGAAATTGTTATTATTTTTCGGCGTTCTGTTTTTAGCCGGAACGGTTATCAGCGCGGACGCGCAGACGCGAAAGGTTTTTCCGTATCAATATAAAATCAGCGATTTGCCGAACGGTTTGCGCGTCGTAACAGTTCCGACCGATTACCCGAATCTGGTTTCGCTTTACACGGTCGTGCAAACCGGCTCGCGCAACGAAGTCGAAGCGAACAAAAGCGGTTACGCGCATTTTTTCGAGCATCTGATGTTTCGCGGCAGCGAAAATTATCCCGCCGGACGCTTCGACGAGATTATGAAAAAAGCGGGCGCATCGTCAAACGCCTACACGTCGGACGACCGCACGGTTTATCACGAAACATTCGCCAAAGAAGATTTGGACGAAGTGTTAAAGCTCGAAGCTGACCGTTTTCAGAAGTTAAAATTCAGCGAAGAACAATTTAAAACCGAAGCCGGCGCGGTTCTTGGCGAGTACAACAAAAACAGCGCGTCGCCGACCTTTAAAATGTATGAAGTCCTGCGCGAAACGGCTTTCAAAAATCACACATACAGCCACACGACGATGGGCTACATCGCCGACATCAAGGATTATCCGAATCAATACGCTTACGCGCTCCAGTTTTTCGACCGCTTTTACAGACCGGAAAACGCGACAATTGTCGTCGTCGGAGATATAAACGAGGCGGACGTTTTAGCGAAAATCAAGCAATATTACGGCGATTGGAAACGCGGCGATTATAAACAGATGATTCCCGTCGAGCCGCTTCAGGACAAAGCGCGCAGTAAAAACATCGATTGGGCTTCGCAGACTTTGCCGTATGTGATGGTTGCGTATCGCGCGCCCGCGTTTTCGGAAACGGCGAAAGACAAAGCCGCGCTCGATTTATTGAGCCAAATCGCTTTCGGCGAAAATTCCGATATTTATCAAAAGCTCGTTCTCGAACAGCAGAAAGCCACGTTCGTCGGTGCGGATTTCGACAATCACATCGACCCAGAACTTTTCACCGTAACGGCGCAGGTTAAAGACATTAAAGATTTGAATCTCGTCCGCGATGAAATAATTAAAACTTACAAGCGTTTCGCAACCGAAAAAATTTCGCAAAAGCAGTTGGACGAAACACGCTCGCGCAATCGCTACGGTTTTTCGATGGCGATGAACAGCAACGACGCGATTGCCGGAACGCTCGCCGCCTTCGTCGCCCTGCGCCGCTCGCCGGAGACAATCGACAAAGTTTTCGCGCTCTACGACCAGATAACGCCGGAAGATATTCAGTTTTACGCCAAAAAATATTTTCAAGATAATAGTCAAACGGTCGTAACGCTGGCGACGAAAAAATAATCGGAACGCTCGGTAAAATGGAGTAAAAAAGATGAATCTCGAAACAGTCATACAGGAAAAAGTTCACGCTTTGCCAATCGGAAAACAGGCAAAGGTCCTCGCGTTTGTCGAGGATTTGGAAGACGAAGAATTTGACGAACACGAGATGCCGAACGATAAAATGGACGACGCGGCAGTCATATCTAAACGCTATTCATTTATCGGCATCGGACAAAGCAAAAGCGGTGACATATCCGAAAGAGCCGAAGAAATACTTGCGCAGGAAGTAAAACGGCGCAGCGGTTGGAGTATGAAAGATGAACTCGTTGATTGACACTGGCTTTCTGCTCGCAGTTCTTGACAAAAAAGACAAGCGGCATAACGTCTGCGCCGAGCTGCTCGAAACGGAAATCGGCGTGTATCTGCCCGAAGTAGTTTTGCCGGAACTAGCCTATCTGGTGTTGCGCGAATTGGGATACAAAGTCTGGATTAGCTTTTTACGCTCGCTTGCCGACGGCGAAATGCCGGTTGTTTCCACAGAAATTCAGGACCTAAAACGCGCCGCCGAAATACTGGAAAAATATACGGACAGCAAAATTGATTATGTAGATTCAGTAATTATGGCGATTGCCGAAAGACTAAATATCAAACGGATTTTAACCGTTGACCGCCGCGATTTCAGTTTGTTTCGCCCGATTCATTGCGAGTTTTTTGAGATTGTCCCGTAAAGGAAAAAATTATGAATGTAAATTTTATGAAATTGAAGATTTTCGTTGTCGCGCTTTTCGTTTTCGCTCTGGCGGCGACTCCGATTTTCGCGCAGAGACACGGAAAAATAATGCCGAAAGCGGCGCGGAATAATATGAATTCAGTGAACACGGCGAATGTCTTTCTGCCGAGCAAATCGCCGATTGTCTCGATGCGCGTCCAGTTTTTGACCGGCGCGGCTGACGACCCGCAGGGAAAAGAAGGTCTGGCGAGCTTGACCGCCGCGATGCTGGCGAACGGCGGCTCGAAGAATCTGACTTACGACCGGATTGTCGCCGAATTTTACCCGATGGCTGCCGGTTTCGGCTGGCAGTCGGACAAGGAAATGACGACGTTCGTCGGGCAGACGCACGTCGATAATCTCGATAAATATTACGGTTTGATTCGTCAAATGCTGCTCGAACCGGGATTTCGTGAAGACGATTTTAATCGCCTGAAACGCGACGCGGTTAATTTTTTAAAGACGAGTTTGCGCGAAGGCAACGACGAAGAACTCGGCAAGGAACGACTTTATAATATTATTTACAAAGGCACGCCTTACGAAAATCATTCGATGGGCAAAATTTCTTCGCTCGAAAAACTTACCTTGCAGGACGTAAAAGATTTTTACGCGAAAAATTATACGCGGGCGAATCTGGTTTTGGGACTTTCGGGCGGCTTCGATACAAAATTTTCCAATCAAATCGCCGCCGATTTTGCAAAATTGCCGAAAGGCGCGAAGATGATGCGAAAAATGGCGACGCCGAAGCTCGACGCGGGAACGAAAATCGACATCGTTCAGCGTGAAACGCGCGCGACGGCGATTTCAATTGGCTTTCCGATTCCCGTTAATCGCTCGATGGGCAAAGATTACGCCGCGCTCGCGCTCGTCGCTTCTTATTTCGGTCAGCATCGTTCTTCAAACAGCTATCTTTACGGTCAGTTGCGCGAAAAACGCGGTTTAAATTATGGCGATTACGCGTATATCGAATATTTCCCGCGTGGAATGTTTCAGTTTGAGCCTGACCCAAACCTAGCCAGACGGCAGCAGATTTTTCAAATCTGGATTCGTCCCGTCGAGCCGCAGAACGCGCATTTCGCTCTGCGCGCCGCGCTTTACGAATTTAACAAGCTCGCCGAAAACGGTTTAGACCAAAAAACATTTGAGGAAACGCGCGACTTTTTGACTAAATACGTTAACATTTCGACGCAGACCAAAGACGCCGAACTCGGCTACGCGCTCGACAGCAAATTTTACGGCATTCCGAATTATAATCAATATATGAAGGAAAATCTGGCGCGTTTGACGCTCGAAGACGTGAACAACGCAATCAAAAAATATCTCGGCGGCAGCGAGGCGGTGCGAATCGTGATGATTACCAAAGACGCCGAAGGTCTGCGCGACGCGATTGTTAAAAATACCGCTTCGCCGATTTCATACAACACGCCGAAGCCGGCGGAAATTCTCGAAGAAGACAAAGCGATTCAAAATTTTCGCATCGACGTGCGCCCGCAGGACGTAAGCGTTACGCCGGTCAATCGCGTGTTTGAATAACAGGCATCAGATTTTAGGTTTTAGCTAAATCCGAAATCTAAAACCTAGAACCTATTTCCTAAAATCTCTCTTCTAATTTATGGAAAAGAAAAACGGACCGTGGACGATAAAGAACACGGAAAAAATTCACGAAAACGATTTTTTTACTGTTTATAAAGACGAAGTTATTCAGCCAGACGGCAAAGACGGCAATTACGGTACGGTTCATTTTCCGCCGGGCGTCGGCGTTTTGCCGTTTGACGACGCAGGCAATGTTTATTTGGTCAAACAGTTCAGATACGCCGTCGGGCACGAGAGTTTAGAGGTTTTAGCGGGCAGTGTCGAAGACGGCGAAGAACCGATTGACTCGGCAAAACGAGAAGCGAAAGAAGAAGTCGGCATCGAAGCCGAAAAATGGACTGATTTCGGTAAAGTTGATTTGGACACGTCGATTGTCAAAAACATCGTCAGTTTTTTCATCGCGGAAAAATTAACCGTCAGCAAAACCGAGCGCGAAGGCACGGAACAGATAGAAACCGTCAAAATGAAATTTTCCGACGCGGTTGAAAAGGTGTTAAGCGGCGAGATTACACATTCGATAAGCTGCGTTCTTTTGCTCAAAGCAGCTCGCAAATATCAAATTTAACCCGTAAATAATAAAAAGAAGAAAGTCGATGCTGAATAATTCAGCATCGACTTTCTTCTTTTTGTCTATGAGTTTGATGAATGAGAACCTTTAATTATTATCGTTCAGACTCCGCCGCACGGAAAATTATTCGGCTGAAGTTTTATCTTCCAGCCAGTCGAGAGCTTGCTTTTCATCCAGAAAAATGCGCAGTATGCCCGAAACCTTGTCTTCGGTAAAAAGCTGAAATTGTCGTCCGCGCGCGAAATCGGTCAGCGATTTTGCCAGAAAAGCCGTTTTGCTGTCGCCGAGACGACCGTCGTTTCGGCGACGATTGGCACTCGCTTCTTTAACGTCTTCGATATTGGTATCGGTAAATTCGACGCCGCGAAAATCCATTAACACAGACGTTGACGGCTTCCAGAACCGGCGGGAAATCAGGTCTTCGAGCATTCGGAGATGGTCGTCTGAGTCGAAGACGCCTTTAAGCGCGACTCTGGCGAACGGTTCGGTTTCAAGTTTTTCAACCGTCCAGTTCATAATTAATTTTTCTGCCGTAATAGTTTTGTATTATAGCGAAAAATTAATGCTTTTCAATCGCCGCGCCGCTTATTTGAATTCAACTTTCCGAAGCATTAAAAAAGTTAAACAAAACTAAAAACTCCGCCTGAACAGATATGACGCGCGGATGAAAAAAGTTCGCCCGTTGCGCTCGAAACGCGGTTCTAATTGTCCGGTGTATGGCGAAAAACCGTTGTAATTGAAATTGTCGTTGTAGCCGACGTAGAACGCCGTTCCCGGATTCGGATTCCAGCCTAAAAGCATTTGCCCGCTGGCGTTCGAGTTGAGCGAATCGTAATCCCAGCGCACGCGGGCGAACGTGAAACGCGTGAATTGATACGTCGAGCGAAGCGTGAAAATATTTGAATCGAACGCGGCGCGTCCCGTGTCTTTGCGCGTCAGATGACTTTTATTATATTCAAACGAAACGCGCAGCGGGTCAATCGGCTTTAAGTTAATTTCCGCGCCGAAATCGTATTGCCTGCCCGCACCGGGGTCTTGTCCGGGAAAGCGCGGCTCGCGGTTCGTCGAATCGTTCGGATTTATCGCCAATCGCCGCAAATATTCGGCGTAATCGGTTTGATAATTGACGAACGCGCCGGAAACGCGCGGGAAACGGTCGCCGCCGCCGAAATCGAAATCGAGCGCGTTGTTGACAAAGCCCATAAAGACGCCGAACGAAACTTTTTTAGTCGGCGAACTGTTCAGATTTGCGCTCGCGTATTGCTGCCGGGTCGAGCGTTCCGAGTCGCCGAAGAACGCGCCGTAAGTTCTTGTCGGCGAGCGTTTTAAGCCGAATTCTTCCTCGAAAACGCGCTCGTAGGAAACGCCGGTTTCAAAACCGACGCGCGTATTGCGCTGAAAGCTGAAATTGAAGCTGGAAGCCGCGTTGAAATCCTGCGCGCGTCCCTGCCAATCGTATTGCGCGGAAACCGACGGTCGCCAGTCGAAGCGAATAATTTTTCCCTTCGGATTCGGCTCGGTGCTTAATCGTCCGGCGAACACGGCGCGATTGGTATTTGTCCGGCGCGTAAATCCGGCGTCGGCGCGGTAATCTTTCGTGCGTCCGTTTAATTCGATGTAGAAGCCGCGATTTTTTTCCGTGTAGTCGAAATTCCAGAGATAACCCAAACCGTTTCCGGTGCGATATTCATTAAACGGATTAGCCGCGTTCGGGTTTGCGGGACGCGTTCCGGTCGCACATATTTCACGGTTGCGGCGCGCCTGAAACGTGTCAATCAACGGCTCGAATTCGTTGTTAAAAAAACAGCGGCGCGATGTCGAACCGACAATCTGAAACTGCGAAGTCATCTGCGGGCTGAGCTTAAATCTGCCGTCAAAGCCGCCCAAAACATTATGCTGTTCAGGAAAGCTGCGGTATGTGCCGAAAAATCCGACATTGTTTTCCCTGCCGAAATCGCGTTTGACACGGACGACGCCGAACATTGCATTTTTATCGAGAAATTCATCGATGCGCGGTCGAACCGATTGGTCGCTGCGGTCGTCTTCTTCATAATTTCCGGGCGCGTTGTCAGAAGCGAGCAGAAGCCCGAACGAAGTTTTGCCGATTTTGCCCGTCAGTTTTGCAGCAATGTCCGGGTCAACGATTGTGCGCGAATAAAAAACCTGCAAGGGCGACTGGAAAATCTCCGAGCCTTCGAGAAAAAACGGGCGCTTTTCCTGAAAGAAAATCGGGAAACGCTGGTTTGCCGAAACGACGGGCGCGTCGGCTTCGATTTCGGCAAAATCGGGATTATAAGCCGCGTCCAGAGTTACGTTCGGCGTAATATTTAATTTGAAGTTGACGCCGATGTCCTGATTTATCGGCTGATTGACGAATCTGCCGCGGTCGAGCAGCAATCCGTCGGGATTTTTTTCGCGGTCATTTAAAATATATCGCGCAATCGAACGGTTTCGCCGTCCGCTTTCGCCGATTGTAACGCTCGGCACGATTTCCAGAGTGCGCTCGGTTTTTATCTCGTCGAGTCCGGCGAGCTTGCCGTGTTTGATTAACAGACCGGACACGTTGCGGTCGTCCGGCATCCACGAATCGAATTCGTCGTTTAAGCGGTCGATGTTTCGCGCCGCGTTAAAGCCCCAGAGCTTCCCCTTGCCAGCCGAATAACGCATCGATTTAAACGGGATTTTGATTTCGACAGACCAGCCCCAATCTTCGATGACGCCTTTGGATTCCATCACAATATCGACGGAAAAATCCGCGCCCTGACCTTCGGTGTAAATTCCGTCCTGCTGAACGCCGAGCGGATTAAAGCCGAGAATGTATGCGCGTCTTTGGTCGTTGTAAGTGTCGAGCCAGACGCGCACGTTGTCCTCGCCGAAAACGTCGTCGCGTTTGGCGAGCGTCGCCCTAATCTTGTCTTTTTCGTCAAAACATTTAAAAGCGATATACAGATTTTTTTCGTCGTAGCCGAGCATCACTTCGGTCGGTTTCGACGCCGGAACATTATCGCCGGGCGCGGTTTGAATAAAATCCTTTAAAACCTGCGCGGTTTTCCAAACTTCTTCGTCCGGTTTTCCGTCGATAACCGGCGCGGCGGCGAATTTGACGACGCGCACCGGATTTCTTTTTTCGGGCGAAAGGTTAAGAAGCGCTTTTCCGCTCGGCTCGGTCGGCGGCGCGTCGGTCGCTTCTCTTTTCGCCGCTCCCTCGGTCGTGTTTGTCGAACTTTCCGCCGGAGTCGGCGCATTGGGCGAGGCGGACGACGGAGTTGTGGTCGGAATAGTTTGCGCGCGCACGGCGAACGCAAAAAATATAATAGCTAAAAAGCCGTAAAACCTTTTCATATTCAGAATTGTTATTTATAAAAACAGGATTTAAAAAAACAAAAGGCAGCGATTGTCTCATCTGCTTTTTGACTGAAACGCGCATTCGGTCGAATATGTTTCAGTATTTTAAGAAAAAGGCTATCTTAAATTTCGCCGAAAGCAGCGATTCGCGGCAAAACTTTTTGATGTTTCCGGGAAATCTTAACCGACGCGCGAATTTCGCTTTTCTTTTTTTTCGTTATGTTAAAATTTTGAAGACTAAATGTTCCGCCTTTGAAAATAAATCGCAAAATAAACAAAGACAACAGTTTAGCTTGCCCGGACATCTGACCGATTTACTTTATAAACCTGATTTGATAGTTTTGTATATTTAATTGACGGGCTTTTTTACGGAGAATGAAATGAATCTAAAACGAACACGCTTACATATTCTGCACAAGCCGAAAGACTTGAGTGGAGAAGCAAAAACGGGCGTTTCTCTCCATTGTCATACCGAACATTCAAAGGAAATGCTGGAATTCGTGCCGCATTACGCCGCTAAACTTCCGGTTATTTCCTTTTTCTGGAAAAGGGAACGCGATAATTATCTTAAGCGCGAAGGGAAATTTCCCGATTTTTCGTCCGGTTTCTGGTCGCCGCCTTTAACCGCCGACGAAGTTTTCAATTTTGAAAAAAGGCAGATTAACGAAATCGGTCTCGCGGCTATCGCCTCAATCAGCGACCACGACAGCATCGCCGCCAACCTGCAAATCAACGAGACGACGCCGAACGAGCAAGCGCCGATTTCGCTCGAATGGACTGTGCCGTTCGATTACGGATTTTTCCACGTCGGCGTTCATAATCTGCCGAAAGAGAGCGCTGTCGAATTGACGAAAACGCTGCTCGATTACACTTTTACAAAAGAAAATCACACGACCGAAAAATTGAACGAAATGTTCGCTCTGCTCGGCGCGATTCCCGAAATTCTCGTCGTTCTTAATCATCCGCTCTGGGATATTGAAATGGTCGGCAAAGAAAAGCACAAGATTTTGCTGAAAAATTTCATACGCGAACACGGGCGCTGGATTCACGCGTTTGAAGTCAACGGTTTTCGTTCGTGGTCTGAGAATAAAGCGGTTATCGAAATGGCGGAAGCGCTTTCGATTCCGCTCGTTACCGGCGGCGACCGGCACGGCTGCAAACCGAACACGGTTTTGAATTTGACGAACGCGAAGACTTTTTCGGAGTTTGCCGAAGAAATCCGCGTCGATAAACACGCCGAAATCGTTTTGATGCCCGAATACAGCCAGCCGCTTCATTCGCGCCAGTTGCAGTCGTTCGCCGAAATTCTGAAATTTTACCCGGAATTTCCCGAAGGTCGAAAAAAATGGTTCGACCGCGTTCATTTCGACATCGAGGACGGACACGGGCTTCGTCCGCTGTCGGTGCATTGGGAATTCGGCGGTCCGGCGTGGCTGCGCGCCGCCGTCTGGACGCTCGGCTTTTTCGGACACGAACGAATGCGCCCGGCGTTTCGGCTGGCGCGTAAAAAACACGACCGCGTGCCGAAGGATTTAGATAAAGCTAAATTTACGATTCCCGATTTGGAAGAATTGACCGTCTATCTGGCAAATTCGACAAGCGCGACTCCAACCGATTCGGCGATTTGAAAAGCTTTTCTGTCTTAATCAAAAACATAAACGGTGATTGCAGGGGCGACGGCTTGTTCTCGCCCGCGAAGTTTTGAATAGCTTAACTTTCAGCGGGCAGGGACAAACCGCCGTCCCTGCAATCTTTATAAAATCGAGTTACTTTCTCGTTTTATTTATTAACTTTTTTTTCAGTGAATAAACCTTTACGCATCGCTTATTTCCCCGATTCATTTCTCGAAGTCAACGGCGTCGCAATGACGAGCAATCGGCTCGTTGGATTTGTTCGTAAGCGCGGGCTTCCGTTTTTGTGCGTCTACGCGGGCGAAAAAACTGAAACACGGCAGGACGGAAATATAACTTTCGCTTCTCTGAAACGCTCGCCCGCCGCTTTGAGAATGGACGAAGGCTTGAGCTACGACCCGTTTTTCCAGCGCCACGTCTCGCGCGTCCGCCGCGAAATCGAAAAATTTCGCCCCGACGTTTTTCATATCACGGGCTTGAACGATGTCAGCATCGTCGGCGCTTATCTGGCGTGGAAAATGGATTTTCCGCTCGTCGGTTCGTGGCACACGAACCTGCACGAATACGCTGCTCGCCGCCTGCGCACGAAATTCAATTTTCTGCCCCAAAAATTCGTTTATTCGTTCACCGATTTTCTCGAAAAAAACATTCTGCGCGGCGCGCAGCTTTATTACAAGATGCCGCAGGTTGTTCTCGCGCCGAATCGTGAGCTTGTCGAAATGCTCGAACAAGGCACGCAAAGGCAGGCGCGAATGATGATTCGCGGCGTCGATACGGAAAAATACTCGCCCCGTAAGCGAACCGTCGATGACGGCATTATTCGTTTCGGCTTCGTCGGCAGACTGCGCGCCGAAAAAAATGTGCGGCTTCTTGCCGATTTGGAACGAGAATTACTGAAAGCGGGCAGGAAAAATTTCAAGTTTTTAATTGTCGGCGAAGGCAGCGAGCGCGCTTTTCTGGCGGCGAATATGCAGACCGCCGAGCTTCCCGGCTTTCTCGACGGCGAACGCCTTTCAGAAGCGTATGCTAATATGGACGTTTTCGTTTTCTCGTCCGACACCGACGCTTACGGCAACGTCGTGCAGGAAGCAAACGCGTCGGGCGTTCCGTGTCTCGTAACCGACCAGGGCGGACCGAAATATATCGTGCAGGCGGGCAAAACCGGCTTCGTCGCCAAAAATCTCGACGAGTTCGTAAAATTTTCTATCGAGCTGATGGACAATCCCGAAAAGCTCGCGCGGATGAAACGAGATTCACGCGAATTTGCGCTGTCGCGTTCGTGGGACGCGGTTTTCGAGAATGTCTATGACGCTTACGGCGCGGCTAAAATTCATCTCGACAACATAAAAAAGAACAGAAAAAAGCCGAGCAGATTCAAAGACAAACCGAAATAAAACGATTCGACTGAGAAGATTTTTGCAAAATCGCGGGCTTTGTTTATTAATTGATTCCAGTCGCCGTTTTGAAAAGTTTTGACGGAGACTGCCCGCGAACGAACGCGAAATATACGAAAAGGAATTAAAGATTTGCCTGTTTCGTCTTCTTTTTTTCGCGTCCTTTCGCGCATTTCGCGGGCAAAAAATCTTAAAATCAGTTTAACCGGCAGATTAGTTTAATTATTTCGCCGCCGTCGTTTGCAGTTAAAATGAAAGAAATGACATCAGAAATTATGCCGCTCGACGCGCCGACCGATTCGATAACTGAAGCGCTGACAACAATTTGGCGCGACCCGTCGCGGCTCGTCCGCCACTGGAATTATAAAGGCGCGATTATGAGCGGTTCTTTGCGCGCGCCGATTTTTCTGATTACGTATCTCGCGGCGCGCGAAAGCATCAAGCTCGCTCTCGGCGCGGCGCTCGTCCAGTTCATTTTCCGCTTTGCTTTCGCGGGCGTCGGCGGCGCGCTGATTCAGGCGTTTCGCCGCGTCGAACCGGCGTGGAAAGCGCTTCTTGCAATTCTTTTAATCGTTCCGGTTATCAGCCACATTTTCGAGTTTTTCGTTCAAATAAGTTTCGCGCATTACACGCAGACCGGCGACCACACGGACGAAGCGATTTTGCGCTCAATCTGCATCTCGATTATCTCGGCTCTGTTCAGTTTATTTATAATGCGGCGCGACGTGATGATTGTCGGCGAGGCGGAAAGCAAATCAATCTGGAGCGATTTGGGAAAATTTCCCGTCCTTATTTTCGAGTTCGTCGCTTTTATTCCGAACGAGATTGCGAAAATGATTCGCCGCGCCGAATATTTGCGCGCCGTTCTCGCCGTCTGCGCCTTCGGAATCTTCGCGCAGATGCTCGGCTGGGCGATTATCGGCAAATTTTTCTGGACATACGGCAGAGGCAAAAGCGGCTGGTTTTCATATTGGGGCGTTGACGGAATTATACTTTTGCTGCTCTGCACCGTTTTATCAGCGGTTGTTCTGCGGCGCGGAAACGACGAAAATAATTTATAATGCGGTTATGGAAAAGGCGTTGAAATCCGTTCACATTACAAATTATTACCACAAAAATTCCGGCGGAATCAGCACGTCTTACAACAATCTGCTCGCCGCCGCCGGACGACACAAACGTTTTATAAGATTGATTGTTCCGGGCGCGACCGAAGAAGTCGAAATCGTCAACGATTACGCCAAAATTTATTACGTTCCCGCGATGCAGTCGCCGATTTTCGATAAGCGTTACCGCATTATAATGCCGTGGCAATATATGCCGGGCGAGTCGCTCGTGCGGAAGATTCTGGTTGACGAAATGCCGGATATGATTGAGATTACGGACAAATATTCCCTGAGTATGTTCGGCGCGATGGTTCGCCTGAAAAAATTCAAGCAGTTAAATCGTCCGATGATGGTTCATTTTTCGTGCGAGCGAATGGACGATAATATCGCTTCGTTTTTGTCGAAAGGACGAGCGGCGAAATGGTTCGCACAGCGTTTGATGGGAAATTACAATTTCCCGTCGTTCGATTTTCATATCGCAAATTCGGCTTACACGGCACAGGAATTTTACGAAGCCGTCGAAGAAAAACATAATCCGCGCCGCTCGAAAGCGTTTTTAAATTTCTGCTGGCGATTTTTCAACGCGTCGCGGATTCCGATTGAGGAAAGAATTTTCGTCTGTCCGCGCGGCGTCGATAACGAGACTTTCAACCCGCGCCGGCGTTCGGAAAATGTTAAAGCTGAAATGCGAAAACGCGCTGCGATTCCCGCCGAATCAACCGTTTTGCTTTACGCGGGCAGAATCTCGCCGGAAAAAAATATCGAACTTTTGCCGAAGATAATGGAAATTCTGGCAAAAGATTCCGAAAAAGATTTTCGCCTGCTCGTCGCGGGCGCGGGACCGCAAGCCGATTGGCTGAAAGAAGAAACCGCAAAACGTTTTCCGAATAAAATCGTCCAGCTCGGACATCTCGATAAGGAAACGCTCGCCGATTATTACGCGAACGCCGACATTTTCGTTCACCCGAATCCGCGTGAGCCGTTCGGCATCGCGCCGCTCGAAGCGATGGCTTCCGGCACGCCGACGCTCGCGCCGAACGCGGGCGGAATTTTGTCTTACGCGACGAACGAAAACGCGTGGCTCGTCGCGCCCGACGCCGAAAGTTTTGCAAAAGCCGTGCGCGAAATCGTCGCAAATCCGCAGTTAAGTGAACAAAAAACGATTAAAGCCGTGCAGACCGCGAGCGAAAATACGTGGGCAAAATCGACAAATCGACTGCTGGCGACTTACGACAAAGCGTTTGCCGATTTTCAAAACCGCAAAGACCTTTTCGCACACGACGAGCGCGGCGACGATTTCGATTTTGCCGGAGAATTATTAAAAAATTAATCTAATCACAATCCGTAATTTTACATTTATAAAATGCTCGAATTAGTTTTTGCCAACTTGAAAACACGCCCGTTTCGGACGGCGATAAGCATTGTCGGCGTCGCGCTCGGCGTCGTTCTCGTCGTTTTATTTACGGGTTTAGCTCGCGGAATGTCGAACGATATGTCGCGGCGCGCATCGAACTGGAAAGCGGAAATCGTCTTCACGCGTCCGGGTGCGATGGAGCCGACCAGCTCGAACGCTTCAGTCAATACGGCTTACGCGCCACGTCTTTTGCAAATCGAAGGCGTCGAATCGGTCGTGCCGGTTATTCGCTATGTTACGCCGAATTCAAAGGGACGTTTCGGACTGCTTCAGCTCGACGGCGTTGAATGGCAGTCGTTCGCCGCGATGAACGAGATGCAGACCGTCGAAGGACGAGCGCCGACGGCAAACGACGAAGTGATTTTAGATTCGCGGCAGATGCGCGACGACAAATTAAAACTCGGCGACGCGATTGAAGTCTTCGGCAAGCCGCATAAAATCGTCGGCGTGTTCGCGCCGCCGTCGGGTTCACGCATAAAAATGTCGCTCGCCGCGATGCAGGACGCGCTGCAAGCGGAAAATAAATGCACGTTTATTCTCGTTAAATTAAAAGACGGCGCGAATGTCGATGCCGTCGCCGCCCGAATCAACGAAACTCTGCCGGGAAATAAAATCAATCTGACGCGCGATTTGATTATCGACGCGCAGGAAAGAATTCCGGCGCTCAACATTTTCCTTCGCGTTCTGGTCGGTTTGGGCGCGTTCGTTTCGACGATTTTCGTGCTGTTGTCGATGTACACGACGATAACCGAGCGGCGCAAGGAAATCGGAATCTTGAAATCTTTGGGAGCGTCGAAAAGTTTTATTATCAAAGTCATCGAAGGCGAAGCGTTTATGATTGGCGTTCTTGGAATCGTCTTCGGTTTTGCCGTTTCATTTCTGGCGTCGTATTTAATCACGACGTTTTTTGAATTGCAGTTCGAGTTCAGCCTCAACTGGATTTTAACCGCCGTCGCCATCGCCGTCGGCGGCAGTCTCGTCGGCGCGCTTTATCCGGCGTGGCGAGCGTCGGACATCGACCCGGTTCTGGTTTTAACGAACGAATGACTTTTACGGAGAAAAGTTTTAGCCGCGAATAACACGAATAGCACGAATGAAAAAACAAAAATAATTCGTGTTGTTTGTGTAATTCGCGGCTAATTTCTTTCGATTATCTCGCCGATTTCTTTCTGCAAAGTTTCTCTCTCAACAAGCAATCTCAAAAATAGTCCGCGCTGGCGAAATAACAGCCACGTCGCTTTTATCCAGACGGTTAAATCGATTAAGGTTTCAAACGAGCGGAGCGCGACGTAGCCGCAAAGAATCGCCGCCGGAATCGAGAGAAGCGCAAGCTGCCAGCCGAAAAAATAAAAGACAATTGCGAAAATCGTCAGCCACGTCAGCGGCATAAAGACGATGGCGGCGAGGACTTTGTAGGTTGAACCGGCTTCGTCCGCGCCGTGCGTTTTGAACATCGCGCCGACGAGATTCGAGAAAAGATAGGCGGGCGAATGAACTATCGCGCCGACGATTGAAAGCGGCAGAAGCGCGATTAAAATAATGTTGCGCAGGATTAGAAAACGGAAAACATACCACGTCGGATGCTGTAGAACCGAAAGACTCTGCGCGGTTACGCCGCTGGTTTTCAGCTCGCTTTCGTAGCGTTCGACTTTCCGGCTTAATTCCTTCATTCGTTCGGGATTGTTTTGTCCGAGAACCGTATATTTTTCTGCTAAATCCTGTAGGCGCAGGAAACTCTGCGCTAAAGTTTCCTTGAATAAAAGATTTTGATAAACGGACGAGAAAAGCGCTTCGGCTTTGAGAACGGCATCGAGTTCTTCGCGTGATTCGGTGTTTAAGGTTACGTTTCGCAAAGCGGCGTCGATTTTCGCGGTTAATTCTCGAACGGCTTCGCGCGGCGGTTCGCCGTGTTTGTCGAGCGCGACAGGTTCGACATCGAGCGGCTCGCCGTATCGAATCAGCGCTTCGCTTCGGAACGAAGTTTTCGACGTGTAGAACAAACCGACGGGCATTATCTTCAAACCGCGCCGCCGCAAATCTTCGTCGAACGCCAGCGCGCCGACGGCGATGCGCGCCGCGCCGTTCTTTAACGGCTGCAAATTCGTCTCGTCGTGCGATATGCCTTCGGGGAAAATGGCGATGCAGCGATTTTGCGCCAGATATTCGTAACAGACGGCAAAGGTCGAGAAGTTTTTCGACATCTCGCGGTTCGCGTCGATTTGGCGATAAACCGGCAGAACTTCAAGCCCGCGCATTATAAAGGCGGCAAATTTGACCGAGAAAATAGTTGATTTGGCGAGAAACGAAACGCGGCGGGCGAGCGAAACATAGACGAGCGCCGGGTCGATTAAGCCGTTCGGGTGATTCAGAACGAAGATAATCGCGCCCGTGTCGGGAACGCGTTCGATATTGACCGCTTCGATGCGCCGAAAGAACAGACGGAGCGCGACGCTGATAATCGAGTGCAGAACGCGGCGCAGAAACGTTCCCTTGCCGAGAAAAAGCATTTGGCGCAGGCGCAGGACTTTTACCGTTTCGGTCTTTGCGCGGCTTTGATGTTCGTCTGGAACTTTCATCTGAAAGTGAAAAGTGAATAGTGAACAGTGTAGGAATTTTTTATTTAAGATTTCTTTTAGATTTCCTTTAGATTTCTTAAATATTCTTTCTTCCTTAACCACTATTCACTATTCACTATTAGTTTTTCACTATTCTTCGGTTACTTCCGTTTCTTCGTCTTCCTCATCGTCGTAGACGCCTTCTTCGCCGAACTCCCAGCCGTCGTAAGCGACGCCGCCGTAGTCTTCGGCGAGTTTGGCGAATTCGAAGTTTCTCTGCGCCAGCGAGTCGGGCGTGTGTTTTACAACCCTGTCGAGATGCAGCAGAAATTCGCCG
>JBBPXZ010000009.1:0-10381 GCA_038200355.1 Pyrinomonadales bacterium
CTTGCGAAATTTGCCGTATTTTTCCCGGAACTCGACAATTTTCTGCGCGGTAGTCGCGCCGATGTGCGGCAGTTTTTCCAATTCCCGCGCTGGAACATCGTTAATATTGACTGCGCCCGCGGAAGCGGCGATTTGACTTTCAGACAGTAAAACCCGGTTTGCATTTTCTGCCCGGCAGCAGACAAATAAAAAACCGCAAATTAGTAAAGGAGAAATCTTAAAAGCTAATTTGCAATTGTTGAATACAAATGATTTAAGGTTTCGCATAAATTACTGCCCACAAAATGTGCAAAGTGCTAAAAGTCGTTTGAAAATCAGCATTTAGGTTTGCAAAAAATGAGTTTTCCACAGGGTTATCCACACTTTTCTGTGGAAAACTGTGGAAAAGTTAAAATCGTTGAATAAACCGAAAACCGACATCGAAATTCGTATAAAAATCAAACGTTTTTCCGGCAATCGAAACACAAAAGCGGCAAAAGTTTTATTTTCGCCGCTTTTATTTTGAGTTTCGCATTTATAATTCTCTGCCTTCTTCGAGTTCGCGCAAATCGTCGTAGGCTTTTTGCATAATAGGACGCGCGCGCGAGCTGCCGTCCATTTCGCCGATGTAGCCTTCGTGAACCATCGCGTCGAGAATAGCGGCGGCGCGTCCGTAGCCGATTCGCAAATGGCGCTGTAAAAGCGAAGTCGATGCGCGCTTTGAGCCGACGACGGTTTTAAGCGCGTCAACGAAAAGCACGTCGCGTCTGCCGGGCAAATCGTCGGTATCGACCAGCTCGTCTTCGGTTTTCGTAATCGTCGTGTCGTATTCAGGATTTCCCTGCCTTTTGACGTGTTCGACAATCTGGTGAATTTCCTTTTCATCGACATACGCGCCGTGAACGCGTATCAGCTGCGAGGAAGCGGGCGGCAGAAACAGCATATCGCCTTTGCCGAGAAGCTGTTCCGAGCCGTTTGAATCGAGAATCGTGCGCGAATCGACTTTCGATGAGACGCGAAATGAGATTCGCGCCGGAAAATTCGCTTTAATTAAACCCGTAATGACATCGACCGACGGGCGCTGTGTCGCCAGAACAAGATGAATGCCGACGGCGCGCGCCATCTGCGCCAGACGCGTAATCGATTCTTCGACTTCTTTGCCGGAAACCATCATCAAATCGGCAAGTTCGTCGATAATAATAACGATATACGGCAGCGTTTTCCACGCCTCACCGTTGTCGTCGAAATGTTCGGCGGCATTGCGTTTTTTGACTTCGGCGTTAAAGCCGTCGATGTTGCGAACGCCCCAGCCGGCAAGCTCCTTGTAGCGTTTTTCCATTTCCGAAACCGCCCATTTGAGAGAAATCGCGGCGCGTTTCGGGTCTGTGATAATCGGCGTGGCGAGATGCGGAATATCGGCGTAAAGCCCCAATTCGAGCCGTTTCGGGTCAACCATTATAAACTTTACTTCGTCGGGTTTCGCCTTATACAAAATCGAAACAACCAAAGTATTGACGCCGACCGATTTTCCCGCTCCCGTCGCGCCCGCAATTAAAAGATGCGGCATTTTCGCTAAATCCGCGACGTAATTTAACCCGTCAATCGTTTTTCCGAGCGCAATCGTCAAAAGTGATTTCGATTCATTAAACTTTTTCGATTCGATAACTTCGCGCAAAAATATCGTCTCACGCTGGTGATTCGGAACTTCGATGCCGACGAACGCTTTCCCCGGAATGCGGTCGATGCGGATTGATTCAGCTTTCAGCGCCAGACACAAATCGTCAGACAAGCCGGTTACGCGTGAATATTTTACGCCCGGGTCGGGCTTAAATTCGTAAGTCGTAACGACGGGACCCTGGCAGATATGCATCACGCGCCCGGTTACGTTAAATTCTTTGGTTTTATCGGTTAATTCCCGCGCGATTGCGAGTAGTTCTTCTTCCTTTTGTTCGAGATGCGGCGGCGACGGATGCAGAAATTCGGTCGTCGGCAAAACGTAATCGTCAAAAGTCTGCGGCTTTTTGACTTGTTCGATTGTGTTTTCTTCTTCGGCTTCTTCTACTTTTTCTGACGGCGCGGCGTCAAGTTCGCCCGTTTCCTGACGCGGGCGAATCGGAATTTCCGCTTCACCGTCAAGCGCGTCGGAAGCCGGAATTTCCTGTCGCGGAGAAACTTCCGGGCGAACGGAAATCGTCGGCGCAGCCGGTGTAAAATCTTCGCCGGGCAAAACTTCCGGCAGCGCTGTTTCATCTGAAACAATCTCCGGTAAATTTTCCGTCAATTTTTCCGGCGATGGTTTCGGCGCGCTGTTGAAACGACCGAGCAGCGCGAAAACTTTATCCGCGACCGATTCTTTTTTACCGTTTTCGGCGAACGCGGAAGATTCGCCGCGTGAAGTTTGCGGCGCTTTTGCCGGAGATTTACCGATTTTCGGCTCAGCGCGTTTTTCCGCTTCGGCTGAAATTTTTCGGTTTTCTCCACGCCTGGTTTTATATTTTGAAAACCATTCGTCGAAACGAAGACGGAAATTTTCCCACGCGAGCGAGAAGTTTCCGAAAAACGAGACGAAGGAGAAATTCGTGATTATTAAAATCGACATCGCCAGGAACATTGCGAGCAATATTCCGCCGCCGATGCCGCCGAGCAGCGACGAAAGCACGTGGGCGAAAAACACGCCCAGAAGTCCGCCGCTGAATCCTAAAAGCGCGGCGAGGCTCGAAAACGAAGTGATAAAGAGAAAATAACCGGCGACGCGACCGAGAGAAACCGACAAATCTCCGGCGCGAAAAGAGCGCCACGCGATTAGCGCGAGCAGCGGAGGCAGAAAATAAGCGGACAAGCCGACGGTGTTAAATAAAATATCAGCGATATTCGAGCCGAAAACGCCGACCCAGTTCTGCGTTTTCTGCGAGCTGCTCGTATTTATCGACGGGTCACCCGCGCTGTAGGTTGCGAGACTCAAAAAAATCAAAACGGCAAGCGCCGTTAAAACGACGGCGACGATTTCGTTGCCGCGCGTGTGAGCGTTCGAGGTGTATTGCTTTTTTTCTACTTCTGCCGCCATTTTCTTGAGTCCAAAGTCCAAAGTCTAAAGTCCAATGTCCAATGTCCAAAATCCATTGTTCAAAGTTCAATGTTTAATGTTCAATGTCCAAACTTATCAATTTTACCGGCTGCCGGCTGACGGCAACTGACCGCCTTTCTTTGACAGTAAAAATTCTTTTATAAAATCGTCGATATCGCCGTCTAAAACCGCTTCGACATCGGTTCTTTCAAATTTGGTGCGCGTATCTTTGACCAGCCGATACGGGTGCATAACGTAATTGCGAATCTGCGAGCCGAATGAAATATCCTGTTTCGTCGCTTCAAGCTCGGCGCTGTCGGCACGTCGTTTTTCAAGTTCCAACTCGTAAAGTTTAGAACGCAGAACCTTCATCGCCACCGCTTTGTTTTGAATCTGCGAACGCTGATTCTGACAAGTTACCACGATTCCGGTCGGCAGATGCGTCAACCTAACCGCGCTGTCCGTAACATTTACGTGCTGACCGCCCGCACCGGACGAGCGATACGTATCGACGCGCAAATCCTTGTCGTTTATCTCGACTTCGATGTTTTCGTCAATCTCCGGCGAGACGAACATTGACGCGAAAGAAGTTTCGCGGCTGCCGCCCGAATTAAACGGCGATATTCGCACAAGCCTGTGAACTCCCGCTTCCGCCGACATCAAACCGTAAGCGTATTCGCCTTCGACGCGAAAAGTCGCCGACTTCAAACCGGCTTCGCTGCCCGATTGCTCGTCCAGAATTTCAACCTTAAAACCTTTTCTTTCAGCCCAGCGCAGATACATTCTCAACAATATCTGCGCCCAATCCTGCGCGTCCGTTCCGCCCGCGCCCGACTGAATCGAGCAAATCGCGTTGTTGGCGTCGGTTTGACCCGAAAGCAGCGCTTCGGTTTCGGCTTCGATTGTTTCGCGTTCGAGTTTAGCGATTAAATCGTTTAATTCCCCGACCGAACCGGCGTCCGTTTCGGCAAATTCAAACAATACTTCGGCATCGGAAATACCTGTTTCAAATGCTTCGTGCCGCTGCAAAGCGCGTTCGAGACGGCTTCTTTCCCGCACGATTTTCTGCGCCGCGTCCGAATCGTTCCAAAAATCCGGCGCGGCAATCCGCGCTTCTAATTTCTCAAGCTCGGCGCGTTTCGTCGGTTCGTCAAAGAAACCTCCCAAGTTGGGTAACTTTATCTTTTATTTCATTATATTTTGTTTGTAAATCCGTAATTTCCATTTTTATTTTTTTGCCACAGAGAACACAGAGTTCACAGAGATTTTATAATAAAATATGATTATTATCCGCGTATATCCGTGTTCATTTGCGGTTAAATTTTTCTCTCCGCGTCCTCTGTGTTCTCTGTGGCAAATGTCTTCTTTCTAAAACTCCAAAATAATAACGCCAAACTGATAATCGAACAAAGCCACGCGAACCAATCGCCGTATTGGACATAAAAAGTCTGCGCTCCGTCGGATTTTGAAATTGTCCAAACTCTCGCGCCCGGCGTGTAGCTGTCCAAAGCGTCGAGAACTTCACCGCGTTCGTTGATATATGCCGTAATTCCGGTATTTGTAACTCGAATGACCGGACGATTCGTTTCGACGGCGCGGAAAACGGCGTTTGCTAAATGCTGCCGCAAAACCGGCGTTTTGCCCAAATATCCGTCGTTCGTCATTTCAATTAGAACGTCTGCGCCGCCGCGCACAAATTCACGCGAAAGCGACGGAAAATGCGACTCGAAACAAATCATCACGCCGGCTTTTATGTCCGTGCCGAGCGGAAATAAATTGTAGTTTGAGCCGGCTTCAAAGTTTCCGACCATCGTCGGCACAACCTGCGCAATCGCGCCGGGCAGCGGCACGGTTTCGCCGAACGGAACGAGATGAATTTTATCATACTGCGCGATTTTCGCGCCCCGCGCATCGACCATCACGGCTGAATTAAAAAGATTAGTCCCGCGCGTGTTCGGCTGCGCCGAGTTGAACAAAACCGACGCGTTGTTTCTCTGCGCGAAATCTTTCAGAAATGATTGAAATTCTCTATCGCTTTCATATTCAAAATTCATCGGCGATTCGGGAAATATGACGATTGTCGTTTGTTCAAAGCTGGTTGTTCGTTGTGCTTTAATTTTCTGCAAAGCGTTTTCGGCAAGCTCGACGTGCCGCGCGCGAAGATTTTCCGACTCGCCGTATTTCAAATTGCTCATCGGAACGTTCGGCTGGACGGCAACGACGACATTTTTTGAATTTAGCGCGAAAGGCTCGGACGGATTGTAATTTTCAGTATCTACTAAATAAATTACGGGAAAAACAAAAACGACCGGCACAAAAATAATAGCAAGCATTAAAAGCTGTTGTTTCTGCGTAATAATCTGACTGTAAAATTCTATATGTTCTTTTGTTGAAGCAAATTTAAGTGCTGTGAGCTTTGAGAGTCCAAAGCCAAATGTGCTGTTGAAATAACGTCGAAAACAAATCAAAAATGAATTACACAACACAACTAAAAAACCAATTAAATAAACTCCGCCGATGTTTGCAGATTCCAATATTTCGGCATTAAACGCCTGCGAATAACCAATCGCATTCCAGTTGTTTCCCGTAATCCAAAATCTTAAAAACTCCGTTGCCGTCCATAAAAACGGCGCGAATAAAATCGCGTAATTTCCAGTGCGTTTTAAGAATAAAGAAAAAATCGCCGCGAAAATTGCCGGAAATATTCCGACGATTAAAGTTACGAAAAAAAGCAGACCGTAAGCGATAAGGGAAGGGACGCCCGCGTAAGTTATCGGCGCAAAGGTCAGCCACCAGCAGCTTCCTAAAAAGAAAACGACGCCGAAAATCCAGCCTGAGACAAACGATTTTACGATTGATTCCTTTTCGCGCTCGATTGCGAAAAACAACGGAATGAGCGCGAACCAGGCGAGAAACCAGAAATCGAAATCGGGAAACGCCGCGATTAAGAGGATTGCCGAAACGATTGCGAGAAGCGCGTTTTTGAGCGACGGCAATTTAGATTTGGCGGCGGAAAACTTCATTTTGCCAGTTTAACAAAAAAATCCTTTAACTGTGAGTCGAAGGATTCCGCCCTGCCGAATATTTAATTTTGATAAATTTTTCGTTCGCAAATCATTTTGAGTAAAATCGTTTCAATTTGAACGGTCAGATTGAACGAGCAATCAAATTTTGTCACGTCTCTTATGACGAATTTTGTCAATTAAGCGAAAATTGTATTTCGCTTTGCTCAGATTGCTTTATTTGCCGCTGAATCGGTCAAATTAACGGCTTCAAAATGAACGAAAGCATTTGTTTCATTGATTTATAAAAATTAGTATTTAAAAGCGGGAGAGCCTGGTTATTTCTAACCAGGCTCACAAATCGGAAGGGCAACTGTAGGAACGCTCGGAAGGTTGAAAAGCACAGTGGCAAACCATACTTTGAGAAGTGGCGGCGGGGTCTCGATTAACTTTATCAAGCTAGCCGTTTTTACCTATTGCACGAAGCGTGCCAAACATCAGGTTCAGAGTTCAAAGCTTGGGATTCAAAGCTCAAAGGCAACAAACATCGGCATAAAGATAGAAAAGGTTCAAAGCTCAACGCGAAAATTGTTTCGACTTTGAACTTTGAACCTCAAACTTTGAACTCCCGGAGTTACACTATTTGCGACATTACTTTCCGCATCGTTCGACCTGCCGCTGCAAACCGGCAGCGTCCTGATTTTCGGCGTCGAGCGCCAGAGAAGAAGCCGAATAACTTTTCGCCTGAAGGCAGTCGCCTTTCTGCAAATAGATTTTTCCGAGCGAAACGTGCGCGTTAATCAGGCGGTTATCCCAGAAAAGCGCGGTTTTAAGCGAGCTTATCGACTGCTCCAAATCGCCGCGCCGCAGGTGAATCATACCGAGCAGATAATACGCTTCGGCGCTCATCGGCTCGATGACGCGAATTTTCTGGAGAATCGTCAGCGCTTCGTCGTCGCCGCCGTTTTTGTAGAGCGCGCGAACCTGCGCCAGTAAAGTTTCCGTCTCGTCGAGCGGCGCGGCAACCGGCGCGGCTTGCTTTTTAATCAGAACGGCGCTGACGAAATCTCGGCGCGGCGGCTGTTCGACGCGCAGATTTATGCCGTCGAAACGCGATGCCGACCAATCGCTTTCGAGTTTGGCGTAGCGGTTGGCATCCGACAAAAATCGGCGCGCCTGGTTATCGAAATCGGCGGCGGCAGCATCGCCTGTTTTCGCTAATGCCTTTGCCAGAATAAAATAAGATTCGCCGTCGCGGGAATTTGAGGCTAAAACCGGACGCAATTGCCGGGCGGATTCGGCAAAATCGTTATTTAAGAACAACGCGAAACCGTAATTAAAACGCGCGTTCGATTCGTCGGGCGATGATTCGGCGGCTTTTTTCAAAAACTCCATTCCCTCTTTCAAAAGCGCGTCGGCTTTCGCGCCTTTATTTTTCTTTTCGACAAGCGACGCCTGCACCGCGATTGCGCCCAAAGTATTGTAGACGCTCGTCAGCTTCAAATCTTCGGCGAGCGGACGCAGAACGGCGAGCGCCTGCTCGTAATTATTTTGCCGCCACTGAATCAAACCCGTGTAAAAAGCCGCTTCCGCATACTGTGTGCTTTCGGCGGGAACGCGCGAGAAATATTCAATCGCGTCGTTATATTTTTTCTGATTGAGATAAAAATGTCCGAGTTCGAGCGCGGCGTCGGCGTAAATTTCCCCGGAGCGCGTTTCGCCGTAAAGACGCATCGCGTTTTTGAAATAATTTTCGCGTGTTTGAATGTCGGATTCGGACGAGAGCAAACCTTTTATATACGCTTCAAAAGCGCGCGCCGGAACTTTGTTGGCGTTTTCGATAAATTGATTTTGCGAAAACGGCAGAGCTTTGTCTCGTTGATACAGAATCTGGTAAGCGACTTGTCCCTGAACGGTTTGCAGATTTAAAAGCGCGTCGCTGATAACGATGTCGATGCGGCGCTTGCCGTCGGGAAAATCTTCGCTCAAAAATCTGCCTTCGTTGACGCGAACGATTTTCGCCGTAACATTTACCGTCGCCGCAATTTCGCCCTGCGCCGGAATTATATTGTATTTGCCCGCAATCAAAAGCGATGATTTAGCTTCACGCGCCAGTTTGAGCGATGTCGCCAGACTCGGCAGAACCGTCAGCGGAACTTTAAGGCGCTGCTGAATAATTTTTCGTTCCTGATTTGAAATTACGTTGAGGCTCGGAACTTTCAGCAAATCCGACAGGGAGTTAGCGAAACTCTCGCCGACCCAGTTGAATTCCGGTTTGCCTGAAGTATTTTCAAACGGCAGAATCATTACCGTATCGTTATTTGAAACGCTTTGCGCCTTAATTGAAACAACTGAAACAAAAAACAGAGAAAATATAAACGCGCCGTAAAAGATTTTTTTAAACATAATATTCCCGAATGAAAAACAAAAAAGATTCGCTTATTTTGAGTTTAAGCGAATCATTTTAACAGAATATGATGCCGATTGTTCGGAAAAGGATTGATTTGTAAAAAACGAATGGTAGTCGGTACGGGATTTGAACCCGTGTCGCCGCCGTGAAAGGGCGGTGTCCTAGACCCCTAGACGAACCGACCACAAGAAAGTGGCTGTGATATTTTTCGCGGAAAACACTCGCCTGTCAACATCACAATTTCAAACGAACAGTTAGATTATATTATTCGATTTTTACTGTCAAACGGCGTTAAAGAAAATCTTCACAAAACTTTTTCGCTTTGTATTCGCTCGATTGTTTTTCTATTACCGAATCAAATATTTATCAGTTATCAAAATTGAATAATCGCGGCAAAATGCAGATACTTATAAATACAAAATCAAATTCAGACAAGTTAAAACAATGGCAGAAACAAAACTGAAACGAGTATTTCTAATCGACACGATGTCGCATATTTTCCGGGCGTTTTTCGCGCCGATGGGAATGCGGAGCGAGCCGCTGCGCAGTTCGACCGGACAGGTTACGCAGGCGGTTTTCGTCTTTACCAATATGCTGCGCAAACTTCTGACGGACGAAAATCCCGAATACATTCTAGCCGTTTTCGATTCGGCGACGCCGACTTTTCGCCACGACAGCTTTGCCGGTTACAAGGCGAATCGCGCCGATATGCCGGACGATTTGAAGTCGCAGATGCCTTACCTGAAACGGGTTTGCGACGCATTTCAGATTCCGATGCTGAAAATGGACGGTTTTGAAGCCGACGATATTATCGGCACACTGGCGCTGAAAGTCGCGGAAAAAGGAATGCAGGCGGTTATCGTTTCCAACGACAAGGATTTGTGCCAGGTGGTTCAAGACCCGCTGATTGTTTGTATGCGGCAAAATTCGCAGAGCGTCAAGCGCAAAGTCGCCGTGCCGCCGATTGAATGGTGCGACGAAGCGTGGGTTGAAAATAAATTCGGCGTGCCGCCGTCGAAAATCGTTGACCTGTTGGGCTTGATGGGCGACGCTATCGACAGCATTCCCGGCGCGCCGGGCATCGGCGAAAAGGGGGCGATGAAGATTGTTCAGCAGTTCGGTTCTGCGACAGAAGCGATGCGCCGCGCCGACGAGCTGACTCATAAAACTTACCGCGAAAGTTTGCAGAATAATCAGGAAATCATTCGCCAGTCGCTCGAACTAGCCACGATTCACACGACGATGCCGATTGAGCTTGATTTGAATTTGCTCAAACGCCGCGAGCCGGACAGAAAACTTGCCTACGCGCTTTTTCGCGAGCTTGAATTTACTTCGCTGACGCGCGAATTCGCCGACAGCGCGCCGCTTTTCGACGGTTTGGAATCGGCAATACTGGGCATTCCCGAACGCCGTTACTCGATTATAAAAACGCGTCCCGATTTAGATAAACTCATTCGGAAATTGTGGGAAACCGAACATTGGAGCTTTGAAGTCGATGACACGAATTCGCCGAAAAGCGCGGCGTCTTACCAGAAAGCCGAACCGTGCGGCGTGGCGATTGCGACGGGAGCGGGAGCGAGTTTTTATATTGATTTAGCGAATTTTGAAGGCGGCAAAGACGAAGCGATTACGCCGCTTAAAGATATTTTATCGAACGGATTTCTCGCCAAATGCACGCACGATTATAAACGCAATCTCGCGGTTTTACAGACAATCGGCATCGAACCCGAAGCCGTCGAAGACGACACGATGCTCGCCGCGTATTTGATTGAATCGAGCCGCGCAAGTTACGCACTGCCGCTTCTCGCCCAACAAAATTTGGGCTTAGACATTGCCGTCGATGTTCCAGAAGGCTGGACGGAGGCGCAGTATCGCGCCGCCGAACGCGCTGATTTCGCCTTTCAACTCGCGCCGATGCTCAGGAAA
>JBBPXZ010000010.1:0-53816 GCA_038200355.1 Pyrinomonadales bacterium
AGGAGTTAGAATCAATTGTCAAAGAACGAAATAAACAGGCAATCAAATTCAAATGGCAGTTTACGGTTGAAAACGCTCGGCAAAAACTAAATCGCCATTATGAAAAGGTAATTCTAAAAACTAATGTTACTTAGCACTAGTCTGCCACGATTGCGCCGTAAGCGTCCGGTCGGCGGTCGCGGAAAAACTGCCAGGTGTTGCGGACTTCGCGGATCATATCAAAGTCCAAATCCGCGACGACAAGCTCGTCTTTATCGCGCGCGGCTTCGGCGACGATTTGCCCGCGCGGGTCGCAGAAGTAACTTTGACCGTAAAATTCGCCGATGTTCCAGGGTGCTTCCGTGCCGACTCGGTTGATCGCGCCGACAAAATAACCGTTCGCAACGGCGTGCGCCGGTTGTTCGAGTTTCCACAAATATTCGCTCAAACCTGCCACCGTCGCCGAAGGATTAAAAATAATCTCCGCGCCGTTCAAACCCAAACATCTCGCGCCTTCGGGAAAATGGCGGTCGTAGCAAATATAAATGCCGATTCGCGCGAACGCCGTATCAAAACACGGATAACCGAGATTTCCGGGACGAAAATAAAATTTCTCCCAGAATCCGGGGTTGACGTGCGGAATATGCGTCTTGCGGTATTTGCCCAGATATTTTCCGTCCGCGTCAATAACGGCGGCGGAATTGTAATAGACGCCCGACATTTCTTCTTCGTAAATCGGCACGATTAAAACCATTCCGAACTGCTCGGCAACGTCCTGCATAAACTTCACAGTCTTGCCGTCGGGAATTTTCTCAACCGCTTCATACCAGCGCGTCTGCTGTTCGGCGCAAAAATACGGCGTCGTAAAAATCTCTTGAAAACAAAGCATCTGCACACCTTGTTTCGCAGCATCTTCAACCATTTTCATCTGGTTTTCGAGATTCGCCTTTTTAATTTCCGCAATCGGCGCGTCCGTCGGCGCGACGTTTGCCGCTTGAATTAAACCGCATTTTATTATTCTTGACATAAAATTGTTCTCCTTTAATTTTTATATTTTAACGCACGTTCCGCGTTTCAAAAATTGCCCGTCGCCCGCTTTGCCTTTATGCTCGCCGTTTTCAATCACGACGCGCCCGCGCGACAAAACCGTTTCGACTTTGCCTTTTACTTTCCAGCCTTCGTAGGACGAATAATCCACGTTCATATGTTCGTTCGCCACGCCGAAAGTGTGTTCTCGTTCCGGGTCGAAAATCACGATGTCGGCATCCGAACCAACTGCAATCGTGCCTTTTTTCGGGAACAGTCCGAACATTTTCGCGGCGGCGGTCGAAGTCAGTTCGACAAAACGGTTCAGCGAGATTCGGTTTTCGACGACTCCGCCGTTGTAAATCAGCGACATCCGATTTTCCACGCCGGGCGCACCGTTCGGGATTTTTGAAAAATCGTTTTTGCCTAATTCCTTTTGCTCTTTCATACAAAACGGGCAATGGTCAGTCGAGATGACTTGCAAATCGTCCATTTTCAAGCCTTTCCACAATTCCGCCTGATTGTGTTTTTCACGAAGCGGCGGTGTCATCACATATTTCGCGCCCTCGAAATCGTCGCCGTAATCTTCGATGGAATGAAAAAGATACTGCGGGCAGGTTTCGGCAAACGCGGCGATGCCTCGGTCGCGGGCTTCGCGGACTTGATTTAAAGCATCGGTGCAACTCAAATGCACGATATAAACGGGCGATTCAGCCATTTCCGCAATCGCAATCGCGCGATGCACGCCTTCGGCTTCGGCAATCGTCGGGCGCGTCAGAGCGTGATATTTCGGCGCGGTTCGTCCGGCGGCGAGTGCGCGTTTGATAATTTCATTTATCACAATTCCGTTTTCGGCGTGCATACAAATCAAACCGCCGCGATTTCCCGCCGCCGACATAGCGCGAAAAATCGTCGCGTCGTCCGCCAGAAAAACGCCCGGATACGCCATAAACAACTTAAAGCTCGTGATGCCTTCGTCCATCAGGCGATACATTTCCTTTTCGTCGCCGTCTTCAAATTCGGTCGTAATAAGGTGAAATCCGTAATCAATCGCGCATTTACCTTCCGCCTTTTTGTGCCATTTATCAACACCCGCCGTCATCGCCTCGCCTTTGGTCTGCACGGCGAAATCAATAATCGTCGTCGTCCCGCCAAACGCCGCCGCGCGCGTTCCGGTAAAAAAATCGTCCGACGAAGACGTTCCGCCAAACGGCAATTCCATATGCGTATGCGGGTCGATTCCGCCGGGAAAGACGAGTTTATTGCTCGCGTCAATCGTCAAATCAACTTCCATTTCAAGCGTTTTGCCAATGACGGAAATCTGTTCGTCTTCGATTAAAATATCAGCGCGGTAATCGTCAACCGCCGTAACAATGCGTCCGTTTTTGATTAGTGTTTTCATAAATGTTTGAAAAATTTTAATTTAATCATTCGGGTTACAAATAAGCTCTCGTTGTTTTTTTTTATAAGCTGAATGGTCTTTTACTTTAATTATCTCTTTTGCCACTTCACCGAGAAAATCTGTTCTACTTTGATATTTATTAGCAAGTTCTTTTCCTAGTTTTTCATCGAGTAAATAAGCCGATTGTAAAGAATCTGCTCGAAAAAATTCATTATCGGTTTCGTCTTCAATAATTTTTTCCAAAGTTGTAAGAGGTAATTTATTTTCAGTTGCGCCAAGAAAGCCAATCGCATAACGCCGCCGTTCCATATTTTTATCTTTAATTTTTTCGGTTAAAAGCGGAACAACTTTTTCACCGGCATCACAAAGCGGAATTGTTAAATAAGATTCCTTTGTTTTATGAGTCATAAACTCATTAACAGCATCTTCAGGCGATTGCTGATGCGTGCAATTAGCCGAAAGCAATCCGAGTATTATTAACTTCAGACAAAATAATTTTTTCATTTCCAACTCTATATCTTGGAGACTTCCTCAAGCTGCCAAATCGGCTTCCGAAGTTGCCGCGTCCGAACCTTTTCTCGATTTCAGTCTTTTCAAGGTGAGTTCTTTGGCTTCATCTTCGGTCAAATCTTGTCGCATACCTTGTCCGACATAAAATTTAATTACGGCTTTGAGCGGCAAGTTTTTTCTTTCGGCAATTTTTTCCAATGCTTCAAAAGTCAATTTGGGAACGCTTATCGTAACTTCCTCTTTTTCTTCCGCGTATGGCTTCAACTCAAATCCTTCTTCGGTCATAATTTTTTTAGAATTGTTCTGCATATTCATTTACCTCCTGCGAGCTTGCCGGACGAGCCGAAATTATTCGAGTCCGCAGCCCGCGTTCAACGCAAACGACAAACAACAGTTTCGCCGAATACGAAAAACCAAGCACATATTCGCGCCGCTCTTCTTCGACCGATGCGTCGCCGTAAATATTAAATCGGTCGAAGAAGACTTCGGCGGCTTCCTCAAATTTTACGTTATGTTTCCAGAGATTTACAGCGTGTTTTTCCTCGTCCCATTCAAATTCAATGCTTTGCAATTGAAAAGTTTTATCCATAAATCAAAAGGCTGCAAAAAATTATCCAAAGCCGCAATCAGTTCAACAAAATTTCTGTAAATCCCGCTTTCTCCACCGCTTTTGCTAATCGTTCATCAGCCGTAACAAAGGGACGGCGGCGCGGTTTTTCCTGACACCAGACGAGTGCCGCCGCGAGTTGAAACGAATCCAAAGCCCGCAAACCGTAATTCGCGGGCAAGTCGTTTGCCAACTCTAAAACTCTTTCGACGGGCGACACGATGCGGCAGGTTTTCTTGAGTTTTTCCCACAAACGCGCGGCTTTGATTGTTTCTTTTTCCGTCAAATGACCGTCGCGTTTGAGCCTTGCCAAACCGCTGTTGATTTCAACCGAAATTCCCCACCAGACGACGATTTTCGGATATTTTCGCAGCCACTTTTTTGATTGCGTCGTGAAAATCTGCGAACAGCAAAGTGGCAGAATCGCGCTCGTGTCCCAAAAGGCGATTTCAGTTTTCATCGCGTTCATCGAGTATGACTTTGATTGCCGTTTCGCTTTTCAAAGCTGAGCGTTTTTCCTTCAAAAGCGATGCGGAAATTTCGCTCTCTTCCGGCAGACGCAAAATGCCCGCCGCCGCCAAAGCCAATTCTTCGGCGGAAAAATCCGAAGTATTATGCAGCGGGACAATTTTGGCAATCGGTTGATTTCTATCGCTTATCAAGATTTCTTCGCCGCGTCTCACGTCAGCCAGAAAACTGCTCAAATGGTTTTTCAGTTCGGCAATGTTAGTTGTTCTCATAATTTCTAAAACTTAGACTTAGCTATTATAGCCAAGTCTCAGCACAAAGCGAAACCTTTATCCAAAGCCGCAACAAGCTCGTCAACATTATCTTTGCTTGAATTGAGCATCATTCCCGTGCGAATGACATTGCCGTAAAGCCCGCCCTTGCCGATTAGAACGCCTTGCCGTTTGGTTTCTTCAAAGACTTTCAGAACGGCTTCGGGCGCTGGCTCTTTCGTTTCGCGGTTTTTTACCAATTCGATGCCCTGCATCAAACCCATTCCGCGCACGTCGCCGATGATTTGATGTTTTTCCTTTAATTCTTCGAGTTTTTCGCGGAAATAATCGCCGACGATGCGCGCGTTTGTTCGCAAATCTTCGTCTTCAATCAACTTGATAACGGCGAGCGCGGCGGCGGTTGAAACGGGATTTCCGCCGAACGTGGCGAACGTCAAGCCGGGAAATTTGTCGGCGACTTCGGCAGTTGCAATCGTCCAGCCGATTGGCACGCCATTGCCCATTCCTTTCGCCGACGTGATGATGTCGGGTTTCACGTCCCAATGCTCGATGCCGAACCACTTATCGCCCGTTCTGCCCCAGCCGGTCTGCACTTCGTCGGCGATAAAAAGTCCGCCGTGTTCGCGCGTGATTTCTTCGACTCGTTCAAAGTAGCCTGCGGGCGGCACGATGAAACCGCCGACGCCGAGAATCGGTTCAGCCATAAACGCCGCGATTTCGCCGGTCGTCGTCGTTTCGATAACGTCTTTCACGTCTTCGGCGCACGCCAAGCCGCAGTTTGTCGGCGTCAGATGAAGCGGGCAGCGGTAACAATACGGCGCGCGGGCGTGGACGATTCCGGCAACCTGCGCGGGCAGCGGTCGCCAGCTCGAATGTCCGGTTGACGAAAGTGCGGTTGCGCTTCTGCCTGAGTAACTGTGGCGCAGAACGACGATTTCGCTTCTGCCCGTCGCCAATTTCGCCGCCATAATCGCCGTGTCGTCGGCTTCCGTGCCGCTTGATGTAAAGAATGATTTCTTCAAATCACCGGGCGAGATTTCGGCGAGCTTTTCCGCGAGGTTCGATTGGTTCGGATTCGCGTAAAGCGCGGAAGTGTGCAGGATTTTGTTGACCTGTTCGATAATCGCCGCGTTGACCTTCGGGTTGGCGTGTCCGACGCTGACGGTTAAAACGCCGCCGAACGCATCGAGATACCGATTGCCCTCGTCGTCCCAGACGTATTCGCCTTCGCCTTTGACCAAAGCGAGCGGCTCTTGATAATAAGTGGCGACCGCCGGAAAAAGAAATTCCTTGTGCTTGCGCACGGCTTCGGAAACAGTTGTTTTTTGTTCGGTTGGGTTCATAATTTCATTTTGTGGGCGGAATGCCCAAATCTTTGCAAATCTTTTTTACTAAATTATCTCTTACTTCCGTATGACGCGGAACGGCGGAGCGTTTATTTTGAGCAGGATTGTGATACCACGAATGGTTTGCGCCTTCTCGCAAAAGCTCGCAATTGTGCGGGTGAAGATAACGAATTAAATCTTTACGTTTCACGCGGCAATCGGTATTTCTTCGTAGTCCTCTCCGGCGGCGCTGATTGAATCCCGCCTGTTAAATTCCAACGCTTCGCCTAAAGTTATTCTCAAACTTTCAATCAGTTCTTCGCGCGTCGCTTCCTGACAATTAACGCCCGGAATTTCTTCAATCCAGCCAATCCACCAATCGCCGTCCCGTTTGACGACAGCCGTAAAAGTGTTATTCATTTTATTTATTGCCTCTAATACAAATTTCCTTCGCGCCTGCGTCCCGTGTAATCGACGTAGACGACTTTCGTTTCCGTGTAAAATTCGAGCGACGCCGAGCCTTGTTCGCGCGCGCCGATGCCGGTCATTTTCGTGCCGCCGAACGGGATGTGCGCTTCGCCGCCGGTCGTTGGGCTATTGATATGCGTCATTCCGGTTTCGATGTCGCGGACGAAGCGGAAAATTAAATTCGGGTCGTTGGTAAAAATCGAAGACGTTAAGCCGTATTGCGAATCGTTTGCCGCAATCATTGCTTCGTCAAAATTTTTGACGCGCAAAACGGACAAAACGGGTCCGAAAATTTCTTCCTGCGCGATTCGCATACCGGGCGTAACTTTATCGAAAACGGTCGGTTCGACGAAATAGCCGTTTTCTAAATTTTCGCCGCTTGCGCGATTGCCGCCGCACAGCAATTCCGCGCCGTCTTCGCGTCCGATGTCGATGTATTTCAGGACGTTTTTAAATTGATTTTCGTTGATAATCGGTCCCATTTCCGTAGCTGCATCGTCGCCCGCGCCGATTCGCATACGTCCGGCGCGTTCGACTATTTTACTGACAAATTCGTCGGCGATTTTATCGATGACAACGGCGCGGGAAGTCGCCGTGCAGCGTTGTCCGGTCGAGCCGAACGCGCCCTGCGCGGTTGATTCGACTGCCAAATCCAAATCGCAGTCTTCCATTACGACAACCGGATTTTTGCCGCCCATTTCGCACTGAACTTTCGCGCCGCGCCGTGCGGCTTGTTCATACAATTTAATTCCGGTCGCGGTCGAACCTGTAAATGAAATGGCTTTGACCGCCGGATGATTAACGATTTCGTCGCCGATTTCCGCGCCCGCGCCGATTATCAAATTCAAAACGCCTTTCGGTATTCCGGCTTCTTCAAAAAGCTCGCAGATTCTAACGGCGGTCGCGGGCGTGTATTCGGAAGGTTTGAAAACAACCGTGTTTCCGGCGACGAGCGCGGGCGCGATTTTCCAGACGGGAATTGCCACGGGGAAATTCCACGGCGTAATTAAAGCGACAACGCCGTGCGGTTCTTTGATTGTGTAGGCGAAATTGGCGGGCAGTTCCGATTCGATTGTTTCGCCGTTCATCCGGCGCGATTCGCCCGCGCAGAAATCCGCGACGTTCACGGCACGCGCCAGTTCGCCGCGGGATTCGGCGATTGTTTTGCCTTCTTCGCGCGTTAGAATCTGCGCCAGTTCTTCCTTATTGTCTTCAAGCAGACGCGCCGCCTTTGCGACAATGCGCCCGCGTGCCGGCGCGGTGGTGTTTTTCCAATCTCGAAAAGCATTGTAAGCCGATTCCACAGCTTTCCGTGCTTCGTCGCGCGTCGAAAGTTTGACCGTTCCGATTACATCGTTTGTATTTGCTGGATTGATGTTTTCGATTGTTTCCGAAGACGCCGATTCCGTCCATTGCCCGCCGATAAAGTTACGATAGACATTCATATAAGAAAGTTGCGGAAAAATTTTTTCCGTTTGAATTGTTCCAGAAGTTAAGATTTAGAACTGAAATTACGGTTGTGTTAATTTATACGAGATGAATGTAAAAAGCAACGAAAATCTGCGCGAACTATTGGAAATGCGCGTCGCCGAAAACACGGAAAAGACCCTTCTGTTTTCCGAAAACGACGGGCGAAAATGGACTTACGCGGAATTTAACGAATCGGTCAATCGCGCCGCAAATATGCTGGTTGAAAACGGCATAAAAAAAGGCGATGTCGTCAGTCTTTTAATGCCGAACAGCGCCGAATACGTTATAGCTTATTTCGCCTGCTGGAAATCGGGCGCGCTTGCCAATCCGGTAAATTCTTTGCTCAAACCGGAAGAAATCGCTTTCGTCATCGGCAATTCCGAAGCGAAAATGCTGCTTGTCAATTCGCAATTTAAAGATGCGATTGACGAAATCAGAAACGATTTACCGCATCTGCAAACCGTTGTCGAATTTGATGATGCGGCGACGGCGACCGAAGATTTTACAAATGAAAACCCGCCGGAAATCGAGCTTGAAAAGGATGACGAAGCAATCATAATTTACACTTCCGGGACGACGGGAAAACCGAAAGGCTGTCTGCTGACGCACGCGAATTTAATCGCCAACGCGCGCCAGATAACCGAATGGCTCGGCTTTGACGAAGCCGACAGACTTTTAACGATTATGCCGCTTTTCCATATGAACGCCGTTTCGGTTACGACGCTGACGGCGCTTTACGCGGGTGCGTCAACCGTCGTTTCGCCGAAGTTTTCCGCCTCGCGCTTCTGGCAAATCATCGAAGATTACAAAATAACTTCGTTCGGCTCGGTGGCGACGATGCTGTCGATGCTTCTGCAAAGGCGCGACGCGGAGACGAGCGGACGCGGAGACGCGGAGATGACTAAAAATTTTGAAACCGAAAATGTAGATTCAGGTCAACTAAATGAAAAAATCGCCGCGTCTCCGCATCTCCGCGTCTCCGCGTCGCACCAAAAAGCTTTGCGTTTCGCAATGTGCGGTTCCGCGCCTGTTCCGGCGGAAGTTTTGCGGCGGTTTGAGGAAACCTTCGATTGTCTGGTGGTTGAAGGCTACGGTTTGAGCGAATCGACGTGCCGCTCGACGTTTAATCCGCCCGATAAGACGCGCCGCGCCGGTTCGTGCGGCAAGCCAATCGGCAACGAGATGAAGATTTTCGACGAAAACGATGTTGAAGTTCCGGTTAATGAATTGGGCGAAATCGTTCTGCGCGGCGAAAACATTTTTAAAGGTTATTTCAAAAATGAAGCGGCGACGACAAAAGCGTTTCAAAACGGCTGGTTTCACACCGGCGACATCGGATACAAAGACGCCGACGGCTTTTTCTACATCGCCGACCGCAAGAGCGATATGATTATTCGCGGCGGCGAAAACATTTACCCGCGCGAAATAGACGAGCTTTTATTTACTCATCCGGCAATCGAATCGGCAGCGGTTATCGGCGTTCCCGACGATTTATACGGTGAAGAAGTAGCGGCGTTCGTCGTCTTAAAAAACGGCGAGAGCGCGGGCGAAGAAGATTTGATAAATTTCTGCAAACAACATCTCGCCGATTACAAATGCCCGAAAAAGGTTTATTTCGTCGATGAGATTCCGAAAGGCGCGACGGGAAAACTTTTGAAGCGCGAACTCAAAGTAAGTGATAACTGATAACTGATAACTGATAAGTAAAAACAACTTTTTTACCTATCACCTATCATCTATCACTTATCACCTATTTCATATATTTGACCATCGAGATGCGCGTGCCGTCGTCAACCTGCTCGAATTTTACTTCGTCCATCAGGGTTTTCATCAATTTTAAGCCCCATCCGCGCCTGCCCGTTTCGGGCATAATTTCGACGGCTTTTTTGTCTGAAAGGCGAAGCCCGCGGTTTGAAATGGTAATGACGATTTTGTCCGCTTCGATTGAAAATTTCTGGTAAATCTTGCGGTCTGGACTGTTTGAATGTTCGCTGGCGTTGATGCAAGCTTCGACCAGCGCGGTTTTAATCTGGTTAATCGCTTTCGGCGCAAAGCTGTGGCGGCGCGCGATTTCTTCGACGGCGTGCGCGGCAATCAGTTCGGTGTCTTCGCCCATCGGCACGACCATTTCGTATTCGTTCGCCCTGATATTTTCGCCGCCGACGTTTTCGGCTTTCAAAAATTTCGCCAGCAAACCGAATTGTCTGCGGCTCGAACCGTATGCGTTTCTTTGTTTCAGAACGTCCAGCGCGTCGGGTGCGAAACCTTCGGGCGCGACGAGCCAGAGTTTATAGCGCGTAAAATTGCAGACGAGCGCGACCATTTCCAGCCGGTCGCACCAGAATTCGGCAATCTCTTTTGACGCTTCGAGCTTTGATTCGACTTCGGCGGCAAGCCAGACGATTTCGTCCGCGTCCGTGTAATTTTTTCGCGCGAAGCCTGAGCCGACCGCCGACTGCTCGGTTTCGACGACCTGATTTATCGGCGGGTAAAAAGCCGCCGTGTGCGCCGTGTAGGAGATTTGCGGCAAAATTATTTTTTCGGCTTCGCGGGCGAGATATTTGACGATTTCCCGGTCGGGCGCGCCTTTTAACTCGCTTGTAAAAACCGAATAATCGAGCAGCCCGACGGGAATCGCCTGACAGTTGAACGCCGCCATCAGCTCGCGTAATCCGAGCGCCGAGCTGCGGCGGTAAAATCGCGCCATTGTTTTCGGGGCGCGTTTTAAGAATTCGGAAAGCATTTCGCCGACGACCAGCGCGCGCGTTTCGCCGATGGTTTCCAGACGAAAACGCGCCTTTATATAATCGGTCAAAACCTCGTTTTCCGGCATCGCTTCGACCGAATTCGATGTTACGCGAACGATTTCACAGGCGTTGAGCAGCCGCATCGCGCGGCGGAAATCCGCGTCGCTTAAATTGGTTCGCGTCTTCCACGAGTCAATCGACACTTTTTCGGTTTCAACCGTTAAAGCGTCGTATAAAAGTCCTGAAATGTGTTTTTGAATTTCGACGCTGCGGCTGATTTGTTCAAAAACGGCGTCGTAATATTTAGCCGTTGCGCCGCCGAATATCTCGTCGGCGTAAATCTGCTCGACGCGCTGAAAACTTTCCAGATTGATTTTTCTCTCGCCCGCCGCTTCGATTAAGTTTTTGATGAAAGCCGGATTTCCGCTCGATTGGACGGCGATTAAATCGCGCGTCTGCTCGTTGATTTTTACGCCGCGCTTTGCAGCCAGATTTTCCGCCAGAAGTCCGGCGTCGGAAAATTTGAGCGGTTCGAGTTCCAGAACATTGGTGTTTTCGAGTTTCGCGCCGCCGGAGTTTGCCGCGCCGAACAAAAAACGCCGGTGTCCGGCGAACACGAACGAGACATCGGAGCGCGAATAAATTTCTTTTAATTCTTCAAAAAAATCGGTCGCGCCCGTCAGATAATCGGCTTCGTGCAGATTGTCAATCATCACGAAAACCGGCGCGCCTTCGGAGGCGGCGCGAAACGGCGCGCTCAGACAGCTTTGGACGAAAAAACGTTCGTCGTCTAATTTGCCTGTCGTCTCGCAGACTGAAATCAGCCGGTCAATCCAATGCCCGTCTCCGGGGAGCGCAAGCTCAGCGATTTCACAGGCGTCCGGCGCGGCGTCGAGAATTTTAGCGTCGCGGCGGCGGAAGGCGACCGCCTGCCGAAGAAAAGTCTGTAAAAAACGAGCCGCGGCTTGAGCGGCGGTTTTGTCGGTTTTTCGCAGAGCGAAATAAAAGGGAATCGTTTCGGTCTGGTCGGTAAAAAGCCGGTCGTAAGTTTGGCGAAGCAGTTCGGAAGCGCCGAGCAGCGGAGCGGATAAAAGCAGAAGCCCGCGCGCGCCCGGCTCTCCAGCGGCGCGGCGTAGAATCGCGTCAACCCGCTCGCCGCGCCCGACGAAATCCGCCGCGCCGACTGAGGCTAAAATTTTTTCACCGTTCGATTTGCTCATTTAAGTATTTTACAGACCGCGAAAGCGCGAATAAAAACAATAGAAGTTATGCGGCTGGCAGGCAGAAACACAAGCGCGTATGTGTTGCTCAGCTAAAACACACTGACGCGCGCGTTTCTGCAAAATCGAACGTCAACCGCGTAACTTCGGAACAATAAAACTCGCAAAGCGGGCAAACTTCCAATCAATTGACCGTTTTTTTTTGTCGCTCCGCTTTTCTCAATGATGAAGATGCCCGTTTTCCAGATTTTCAAAAACCTGGACGTTGTTTCTGCCGCGCCGCTTGGCTTCGTAGAGCGCGTTGTCGGCTGCCCGGATTATGTCAGCCGATGTGCCGACAAGCGGCGAACAGCTGGCGACGCCGACGCTGATGGTAACTTTACGGTTCGGAAAATCACCCGAATCGACGCGCTGGCGAACGCGCTCGGCGATAATCTGCGCCTCGCCGCTCGTCGTCTGCGGCAGCAGAATGGAAAATTCCTCGCCGCCGTAGCGCGCCGCGATGTCCGCGCCGCGCAGAGTTTCCTTCAGATACCGGGCGACGAGTTTTAATGCCTTATCGCCTTCGGGATGCGAAAAGCTGTCGTTGTAAGACTTGAAATCGTCAACGTCAATCATCATAAAGCTCATCGGAAAGCCGTGGCGATTCGACCGCTTGATTTCTTCGGTCAGACGTTCTTCGAGATAGCGGCGATTTAAAAGTCCGGTCAGCGAATCGGTTACGGACAATTGCTGAAATTCTCCGGCTTTATGTTTGAGGTCGGCGCGGTCGATTAAAACCGCCAGCTGCGGCACAATCGCGTGCAGCAAATCGAGGTCGAATTCGTTGTAATCTTCGCCGCCGGTCTTGTCGGTCAGATTCAGAACGCCGATTTTTCGCCCGCCGATTTCAATCGGATAGCTGATAAAAGATTTCGATTTATATTTCCATTCGAGCGGCGCCGATTTTATGACAGTTTTTTCGATGTCGCGGACGACCAACGGTTTGCCGTCGTGCAGAACGTGCGCGGCGACGCGCGCGCCGATTGTGGTTTTCTCGTTTTTTATCGTCTCGGCGGTCAGCCCGATTGCCGCTTTGACAATCAGCGAATCGGATTTTTCGTCGAAAATCATCAGCGAGCTGCGCTCGGCTCGCATCAGTTCGGCGGAAATCTGCGCCAGATTGAGCCAGAAATCATCGGAATCTATTTTACGCACGCTTTCATTAAATTTCTGAACGGCGCGCGTCAGCCATCCGCGGCGCGTCAGTTCCTCGCGCAGGCGCAGAATTTCCAGCTCGGAAGCGACCGTCCGGCAAAACCGCGCGATGTGGCGCTGTTTGTTTTCATCTATAGACGAATCGCCCGCCAGCAGACCGCTTCTTATTTCTCCGCCGACGGCGACCGGAAAAAGCCGAATCGTTTGAGTTTCGACTTTGTTTTGTTTGCTTTTGCGCTCGCGCAGCTCAATCGAAATTTCCTTTTTTACCGCGTCGAGCAGCCGCGCGCTGTCGGCTGGAATGCCGAGCTGCATCTGCCGGTTTTTTAATTTTCCGCCCGCCA
The DNA here is from genome assembly GCA_038200355.1 of Pyrinomonadales bacterium. Taxonomy (GTDB): domain Bacteria; phylum Acidobacteriota; class Blastocatellia; order Pyrinomonadales; family Pyrinomonadaceae. The sequence continues at coordinate 13,036 of JBBPXZ010000010.1, forward strand.
GGACGACTTCAAAATGATTGTCGCGCCGCTCAAGCCACGCCAGCGAATGCAGATTGTATCGCGTGCCTAAAAACTGCAAAATCGCAGCGCACGCCTTTTTATAATCCAAATCCAGCAGCGACCCGAAAAGAGAGCGCCATTCGGCGATTTCTTCGGCTTCTTCGGCATTTTTGCGCGTAAAGGTATTGGAGACAATTTCGACTTTCGCCGCTTTATGAAATTTTTCGACCAGCCCGGAGACTTCTTCGGACTGAGATTTTTCTTCCGCTTTTAGCTCCGCCGGAATTTCAGATGTTCTGCTCTTATCGGTTTTTTGATTGGCAATTTCAAAGAGTTCGGCTTTTTCTTCTTCGCTTAAATTTTCCAGATTTTTCGCAGCCGTTTCCAAATCCGCGACCGACGCGGAAAATAAAACGTTTTCAAAAAACTCGCTCGCCGGAAACTGCTGCCAATCGCCGGAAGCGGCGCGCGTCGTCGCCTTCCGGTAATTTTCGGATTTTGTAAAAGTTCTGCCGATAATGGCGACAAGCTCGATTTCTCCGCCGTTTTTTACGGGAACGGCGCGGCAGTCAAGCCCGGCGTAGCAGCGGTAAGCGGCGGTTTTTCCGGCTTCTTCCGCCATCTGAAAAGCTCTGCCGCAGTATTTGGCGCATTCGGGCGCAAATTCTTCGGACGAATATAAAAGCCGGCAGACGGAATTATTATTCGCCTCGCTCAGCGGGGAAGAATTTTCATCGACGATGACAATCGCCAAGCCGTTTTCTTCGGCTAGAGCGGACTGCGCGGTTTCCCGCGAATTTTCTTTTGACTGCTCGCTTGTCTTCACTTAAATAACAAATAAATAACAAATAAATAACAAAAACATCCTCTATCCTGGAAAGCCAAAATGTGAGGTTCACGTGAATATAAATTCGGAATGGCGAAATTGCTTATCAGCTTAATAGATTTAATCGCGCGAATATTTCAATAATTCCGACAAATTTATCGCCGGAAAACATTTACCGGATTTTAACTTAATATTCCAAACGCGTATAAACTTTGATGCGGTAATTTAACGGAGGTTACGATGAATAAACAATTAGAGGAGAAAAAAAGCGGCGATTTGAGCAACCGGCGGTTTCGAGCCGGGCGAGCTGTTTAAGCCGAAACAGGCGCGCTCGAAAAATCGGGCGCGCTCGCTCGCAATTGTTTCGCCTTAAAGCGGTCGGGGTAAACTTTTAATCGAATCCGGCAAAAAGACTCTCCGATAAAAGGGAAAGTCTTTTTATTTTTATATTTGGCGGACTTTCAAGCGCCGAAACGTTAAAGAATTAATTCTCATAAAACTTTCGTCTTTTGAAGATGCCTTGCAAAAATTCAGGATTCATTGAAAAATAACCGCTGAGTAATAGAAATTCCATCGAGGAGCATTTTTTAATGAAACAAAAGTTTATATTCTTCGGACTGCTGATTTTATCGGCATTTATAATCGCGGCTTGCGTCGGCGCGCCGACGGACAACGCGGGCAATTCTTCGAGCGCCGCAAATCCGGGACAGCCGGCGGCGAAAGACCCGAACCGCCGCCTGAAAATCGGTTTTGCGATGGACACGCTCAAGGAAGAACGCTGGGTGCGCGACAAAGAGGCGTTTGAAAAACATTGTCAGGAATTAAACGTCGATTGTGTCGTAACGGTCGCCAACAATGTCGCCGAAAAACAATCGAACGACGTGCAGAATCTGCTGACTCAGAATGTTGACGCTATCGTTATCGCGCCGCACGACGCGACGCAGGCGGCTTCGATGGTTGACGCCGCCAAAGCGCAGAATGTGCCGGTTATTTCTTACGACCGTTTAATTAACTCGGACAAAATCGATTTATATGTTTCGCATCAGGTTCCGGTCATCGGCAGAAAAATCGCCGAATACGCGCTCGCCAAAGTGCCAAAGGGAAATTACGTGATGGTCTACGGCGCGGGTTCGGACAATAACGCCGTCATTATGAAAAAGGAACAGCTCGCCGTTTTGCAGCCGGCAATCGACAGAGGCGATATAAAAATCGTCGCCGACCAGTTTATTACCGATTGGAAGCCGGATTTAGCGTTAAATTTCGTCGAGAACGCGCTGACGCAGCACAACGACAAAATCGATGCCGTTGTCGTCTCGAACGACGGAATGGCGGGCGGCGTCGTCTCGGCGCTGTCGAAAAGAAATCTGACCGGAAAGGTTTTGGTTACCGGACAGGACGCGCAGAAAGACGCGCTCCAGCGCATCGCCGAAGGCAAACAAACAATGACGATTTATAAACCGATTATTCCGCTCGCCAACGCCGCGCTTGAAGCGGCGATAAAGCTGGCGAAGAAAGAACCTTTAACCGGAACGACAATGTTTATGGTTGAAAAGCTCAAAAAAGAAGTTCCGGCGATTCTGCTCGAAGTGCAGACCGTCGATAAAGACAATCTGATGACGACCGTTATTAAAGACGGCTACGCCAAATTTGAAGACGTCTACGCCAACGTTCCGCCTGACCAGCGCCCGAAACAGTAAGCGGAAGATTTTTAACCGCGAAGAACACGAAGGAAACACGAAGAAATACAAGGATGAAAAATTAAAGGACGAAAAAGCTGAAATTCATAAAAGTTAAAATAAACTTTTCCGCGTTTTAACCTGTTTCGCTTTTAATCTTTTCCGCCTTCGTGTAATCTTCGTGTTTCTTTGTGGTTAAATGTATTTATAAAACTTATGAACGGACAACGCAGAGCAGACATCCGCGCCGGAATACGCGTCGCAATCGTTTTAAAAGAAGACCAGCGAACCGGCAGGCGAACCGTCGGAATCGTCAAAGATTTATTAACGAATTCGCCTAACCATCCGCACGGTATAAAGGTGCGTTTAACCGACGGACAAGTCGGACGCGTGCAGGAAATTTTAGAATAATGGAAAATGGAAAATGGAAAATGGATAATTAAAGAATTCTTTTTAGGTGAACTTAATTTTGCAGGAGTTACGCAGTTAAATGCAGAAGCTCGCACTAAGTAAGGGCGCAAGGCGAATAGAAGCACACTCGACTATCGCGCGTGTTTCTGCATTTTCATTCCGACTGCGTAACTCCTATTTTGAACAAAAATCCTTTTTCTTCATTTTCCATTATCCATTATCCATTAATTTATGAACATTCTTTCGCTCGAAAATGTGAGCAAAAACTACGGCGTCAAGCCGCTGTTCGACAATGTAACCATCGGTCTTGAAGACGGCGACAAAATCGGTATTATCGGCGCGAACGGTTCGGGCAAAACGACGTTTCTGCGCGTTCTCGCAGGTTTAGAACCGCCCGATTCGGGACGCGTCGTCCGCGCAAACGGAAAAACGCTCGCTTTTCTGTCGCAGAATCCGCCGATTGACGAAGAAAAAACCGTTTTGGAGACGATTTTCGCGGCAAGCTCCGGCGTGATGAAAATGCTGGCGGATTATGAAACGGCTTGCCACGATTTGGCGGCGAGCGGCGGAATGGACGAAAAACTGCTGGAAACGGTTTTTGATTTGCAGCATCAATTAGAATCGAACGGCGGCTGGGAAATCGAAACGAACGCTCACATCGTCCTCGATAAATTAGGAATTTACGACACGGGCGCGAAAATGAAAACGCTTTCCGGCGGTCAGCGCAAGCGCGTCGCGCTCGCTCACGAATTGATTTTCAAACCCGACGTTTTGATTCTGGACGAACCGACCAATCATCTCGACGCCGACACGATTGAATGGCTCGAAGATTATTTGTCGCGTTACACCGGAACGCTTCTTCTCGTTACGCACGACCGCTATTTTCTCGACCGCATCACGAACCGCATCTTTGAAATCGACCGCGGCGCGATTCAAAATTTTACCGGAAGCTACGCTTACTATTTAGAGAAAAAGGAAGAACAGGAAACTTTGCGCGCCACCGAAGGACACAAGCGCGATATGCTCGTCAGAAAAGAGCTGGCGTGGCTGCGGCGCGGCGCAAAGGCGCGAACTAGAAAATCGAAATCGCGCATCAACGCGGCGCACGAACTTATGGCGCAGCCGAAAGAACGCGCTAAAGCCGAAATCGAAATCGCCGTCGGCGGCAGGCGGCTCGGTTCTAAAATCGTCGAACTAAATAACGTTTCAAAATCTTACGGCGATCGCAAATTGATTGACGATTTCACATATTTAATAAAACGCGACGACCGCATCGGCGTCATCGGCGCAAACGGCGCGGGAAAAACGACTTTGCTCGAAATTATCACGCAGAGAATCGCGCCGGACGCGGGCGAAGTTGCCGTCGGGCAAACCGTCGTCATCGGTTATTACGACCAGGAAAGCCGCGCGCTCGACGACGAACAGCGCGTCATCGATTACATCAAGGAAGTCGGCGAATACGTCCAAACCATTGACGGCACACAGATTACGGCGTCGCAGATGCTGGAAAAATTCCTGTTTCCGCCAGCCGTGCAGTATTCGTTCGTCGGCAAATTGTCGGGCGGCGAGCGGCGGCGTTTGTATCTGCTGCGCGTTTTAATGAGCGCGCCGAACGTGCTTTTACTGGACGAACCGACGAACGATTTGGACATTTCCACGCTCGTCGCGCTCGAAGAATACCTCGACGATTTCGCGGGCGCGCTCATCGTCGTCAGCCACGACCGCTATTTTCTCGACCGCACAATCGGCAATGTTTTCAAGTTTGAAGGCGACGGAAAACTGCGCGAATATCCGGGCGATTATTCGGCTTATTTGGAATATCACGAACTCGAAGAAGCGGAAGCGAAAGAGGCGGAAACCCGCGCGTCAGCGAGGGTGCAAACTTCACAAACTCCGAAAGAAGTAGAAACGCAAAAAGCCGCGCCGACGAAACTTTCTTTCAAGGAAAAGCGCGAGTTTGAAACGCTCGAACCGCAGATTGCAAACGGCGAAAGCCGATTAAAAGAAATCGAAAAACAGCTTAATCTGCACGCGAGCGACGCCGGACGACTCAACGAATTATTTGCCGAACAGCAGAAAATAAACGAGCGGCTCGAACTGGATATGGAACGCTGGGCGGAACTTGGCGAGCGCGTCGAATAATTGAAATTTAAGAAATGGGACGCTGACGAACACGGATTAAAACAGATTGGCGCGGATATATCTTTTGTTAAATCGTCCTTAAAAATCCGTTTTTATCCGTTAAAATCCGCGTTCGTCAGCGTCCCATTTTCTTCGTTTATTCAATCAATTACCTGAAAAACAATCGACATAGTGTTAAAATCAAAAACACAAATTTTTTACAAATAATAATTAAACGAGTTTTAGCTCGATTGCGGCAACACAAACGCAGACGCTTTTTATAAATATGCAGACAGAAGAAACAGAAAATTCAGAGACGAACGACGCGGCGAACGAACCGGAAAATAATACTTTCGCGCAATTCAATTTAAGTAAGGATTTGATGAAAGCCATCAAGGAAATCGGCTACGAAGCACCGTCGCCGATTCAGGTGAAAGTCATACCGCTGCTGCTCGAAGGCAAGGATATTGTCGGACAGGCGCAGACCGGAACCGGGAAAACGGCGGCGTTCGCGCTGCCGATTTTGGAGCGAATCGACTTGAAAAGCAGTAAGATTCAGGCGCTTGTTTTAGCGCCGACGCGCGAGCTGGCGATTCAGGTCGCCGAAGCGTTTCACACTTATTCAAAATACGTCGGGCGCATAAAAGTTCTGCCCGTCTATGGCGGTCAGTCGATTTCCCAGCAGATGAAACACCTCAGAAGCGGCGTGCAGGTTATTGTCGGAACGCCGGGGCGCGTGATGGACCATATACGGCGCGAAACTTTGAACATCGCCGATTTGAAAGTCGTCGTTCTTGACGAAGCCGACGAAATGCTGCGAATGGGTTTTATCGACGACGTTGAATGGATTCTCGGACACACGCCCGCGGAAAGACAGACCGCTTTATTTTCGGCGACGATGCCGCGAGAAGTCCAGCGCATCGCCGAGCGTTATTTGAAAGACCCTGTAAATATTGAAATCGAGCGTAAAACTTTGACCGTTCCGACGATTACGCAGTCTTACGTTAATGTTTCGGAAGGTCAGAAAACGGACGTTTTGACCAGAATTTTAGAAGCCGACTCGACGCCGGGCGAAGCGGTTCTTATCTTTCATCGAACGAAAATCGGCGCGGCGAATTTGAGCGAGAAATTGCAGGCGCGCGGTTACGCCGCCGAAGCGATGCACGGCGATATGAGCCAGAGCCAGCGCGAATCGGTGATTAAAAGATTGAAAAACGGGCAGGTCGAAATCGTCGTCGCAACCGACGTTGCCGCGCGCGGTCTGGATGTGGAGCGCATCGGCACGGTCATCAACTACGATATGCCGGGCGACACGGAAGTTTACGTTCACCGCATCGGGCGCACGGGACGCGCCGGACGCGAAGGCAAATCGATTTTGTTCGTTACGCCGCGCCAGCAGCGGATGAAAAACGACATCGAACGCTACACGAAACAGAAAATCGAGCCGTTAAAAATGCCGACCAAAGCCGACATCGCCGCCCGCCGCGTCGATTTGCTTAAAGAACGCATTATCGGCACTTTGACCGAGCAGGATTTGGAATTATATCTCTCTTTGGTTGAGGAAATTCAGGAAGAAAACAGCCTCGACATCGCCGAAATCGCCGCCGCGTGCGCGTTTTTAGCAGGTGGCGACAAACCGCTGGCGATTTCAAAAGAACCGGAATTTCAGCAGCGTTCTTATAACGACGATTCGCGTTCATACAACAACGATAATCGTTCATACAGCGACAATCGCTCGAACAATAACGAACGAAACAACGAACGAAATAATGAGCGCAACAATGAACGCCGTCCGCCGTCGCGCGATAGAGACGAACCGCGTTTCCATCGCAATGAAAAACCCGGCTATAACGACGAAGGAATGGTGAAATTGTTCGTCGATGTCGGACACAACAAGGCAATCAGCCCGTCCGATATTGTCGGCGCAATCGCCAACGAAGGCAACATTCCCGGCAGAGCCATCGGCGGCATCGACATCCAGGACAGATTTTCGCTCGTCGATGTCCCGTCCGAATTCGTCGAACAAATCCTGCGCCAAATGCAGAACACGCGCCTGCGCGGAATGAACGCCAACATCCGCCTCGCCAGCGGAAAAGATTTCGGCGAGAACACCGACGCGCCGGTTAATGAAACGTCATACGCGAAAGTTTTCAAGCCGAAAAAGAAAGTCAAAGGCAAAAGTCTCGAGCCGAAAATCCGCAAGAAAACAACGAAAAAACGCGAGAAAGCAAAATCGAAGTAAATATAAAAACACAGTTTGTTTGAAATAAAGAAAAGCCGCTCGATTTTTCATAATCGAGCGGTTTCTTTTATTTCGAGTCGCTACAAAATTTGATTGTGTAATATTGGCTTTTAATTATTAAAACAATTGGTTGATTGATATTTCAAAAGGTGTTTTGAAGACTGAGTATTCAGATTGTTTTAATATCCATTTTTAACTTTAGCCTGTCCAAAGTAATAATCTCCGTAAGCTCCGCGATTATAAAAAATTGTTGGGTCAATGCCATTCGGCAATAAGGCACGATAATGTTGATGGTATTCTATGCTGCGCTTTTCCCAGGTTGGTGCGTCATCCAACATAAACCAAAACAATTCCGCCATTAGACCAAAAACATATAGCATTTCTGCATCCTGATAAATTTGTGGCTCGAAATAAGTGTGAACTTCTGTGAGCATCTGCATCCGTTCTTGACCTGAACCATCTGTTTCAGAAAACCCAGTTACGAAGTCAGGCTCAATAAGCCCATACCAAGCTAAAAACATTAAATGCAATCCCAACTCGCGGTCGCGGTCACCGCTCTGCCATTGTTCTTTTAGAATTTCATAAGCTACTGCAAGAGTTGGTTCTCCATTAACACCAATGCTTCGGTTCTCTAAATCAAGGGCATTTTGTGGAATCGGCATAAATGCAAATTAATCCTAATTTATTATTAAACGTAGTAGTCTCAAAAAGAATTGTTCTAAAACATACACGATGATAACACCACGCTATTAGAATGAACTAAAATTTTTCCGGCAAGAAAAATTATTTAATCGTTTGTCAGTCAGGTACATTATTGATAAATGCTGTTTAATCAAAATTTGCTACTAAAATCTAAACGCCTAAATAATTTAATGCCGACAAGCGAAATCGATAAAACCTTTCTCCGCGTCCGTGTCAATTAACTTGACGCGCACTTTTTCGCCGACTTCCAAACCGTTTTCGCCTGCGACGATTCTGCCGTCAACCGGCGGGCGAAGCGTTCGGGCGAACGTGCCGCTCTGGTTGACGCCGGTTACAATGGCGTCGAAAATTTCTCCGACGCGCGAAGCCATAACGCTTGCCGCGATGGTTTTGCGGATTTGGCGTTCGACTTTGCGGGCGCGGCTTTCGCGTTCGTTGCAATGGGCGGCGATTTTGTCCAGTTCTTCAAAAGTGTATGGCGAATCTTTTCCCGAAATCGCCGCTTTGAGTAATCTTTGGACGACTAAATCGGCGTAGCGGCGGTTCGGCGCTGTCGAATGGGCGTAATCCTGAACGGCTAAACCGAAATGTCCGCCCGCGTCCTCAAACGGTTTTTGAACCGTGTATTCGCCCGCGCCCAGAAGTTTTATAATCGAAAGCGACAAATCTGGAAAATGAACGGCGTCGGCTGTTCGGCGGCGTCCGAGAAATTCGGCGAGCGCGACGGAATCAGGATTTTCGGGAAGTTTTTCATTAAAAGATTCGGCGATTTCGACGATTCTATTCCAGCGCGCCGGAATTTTGACGACGCGGCGCAAGGACAAAAAATGTCGTTTTTCGAGAAATTCCGCCGTCTCGACGTTTGCCGCAATCATAAAATTTTCGATAATTCTACGGGCGCTGTTCTCGCGTGGTTTGCCCTTTAAGTCGCTAATCGCGCCGCCTTCGACGACGGGCGAGCTTTCGATTGTTTCAAATTCGAGCGCGCCGTTTTTCTTTCTTAGAGTGTAAAGACGTTTGGCGGTTTCCAATTGAAGACGAATCTGCGCCTCTAAGCCTTTTATTTTCGCGAACATTTCCGGCGCGTCGGCGTTTTCGTCAATCCACGCTCCCGTTTTTTCGTAAGAAAGTTTGGCGTGATTGTGAACAATAGCGCGATAGACATTGCTCGTTTGAACGTCGCCGTCAGCGCGGACAATCATTTCTATAACGACGGCGCGGCGGTCAACCGCTTCATTTAATGAAGTCAAATCAGTCGAAAGCTGTTCGGGCAGCATCGGGAAAACATCGCCGCCAGTGTAAATGGAAATCGTGTTTTTAGCGGCGAATCGGTCAATCGGCGAATCTTTCGGCACAAGCGCGTCAACGTCGGCGATTCCGACGAGCAGTTTTATATCGCCGTTCGGCAATTTTTCGGCGTATTCAACCTGGTCGAGGTCGCGCGAAGTTTCGTTGTCAATCGAAGACCACAAAAGCGAGCGCAAATCGCGGACGGCGGAATCGGCGCGTAAATTCAAGGTTTCTTTTTCGAGCGCCTTCGCCTGTTCGATGACATTTTTCGGCGCGTCGGGCGCGAAGTCGTTTTCAATCATTGCGCGGCGCGCGATTCTGGTCAGTTCGTGGTTGGTTAATCGGTTCATATTTATGTATCTTACCAATCTTTCGCGCCGCGCCGGAGATTTATTTGCGCCGAATATGCCGGCGGCTTGCGGGTTTGCAAAACGAATCGGTAAAATCTATCCGGCGAAAAGATTAAATGAAAAAACGTCTGCTCAAAACTGCAAAAATCGGCGCGCTTCTCGTTTCCGTTTTAATTATTGGACTGGCGGCAATTGTTTTATCGAATGAAATGGACAAATCGGTGATTGAGAGCTACACGAAAAACGAAAATTTACAGACGGTTAAAGCTGGTTGGAAAGGCACGCCGGTTGATAAAAACGGCAGATTCGTCAACGCGGAATTCGCTTTTTTGTCGAAAACGACGGATTTGCTGCGATGGCAGTTGAGCGGCAATCCGCAAAAAGCGGAAAAGCAAAACGATACGGCGCGGCTCGAAATAAAAGACCCGACGGATTTTCTGAACAGTGAAAATGACGGAGTTTTGTGGCTCGGACACGCGACGGTTTTCGTGCGTTTGAACGGCGTGAACGTTTTGATTGACCCGATTTTCGGCAAGCCGCCGCTGGTCAAAACTTTTATAAACGTTCCGTCCGCGCTCGATAAAATAAGACGCGTCGATTACATTTTAATTTCGCACGACCACCGCGACCATTGCGACGAGAATTCGATAAAACAAATCGCGCAAAAGTTTCCCGAAGCGCGGATTTTAGGCGGTTTGGGAATGGAAGATTTATTTAACGATTGGAAAACGCCGTCGAACAAAATCGAAACGGCGGGTTGGTATCAGCAGTTTTCGCTTTCCGACGAGCGCTTGAAAATTACTTTTCTGCCCGCCAGACATTGGGCGCGGCGCGGTCTTTTCGATATGAATAAACGATTGTGGGGCGCGTTCGTCGTCGAAGGCGCGGGCAAAACCGTGTATTTCGGCGGCGATTCCGGTTACGGCTCGCATTATAAAGAACTCCGCGAAGTTTTCCCGAAAATCGATTATTTCCTCGTCGGCATCGGCGCTTACAGCCCGCGCTGGTTTATGAAACCGAATCACAATTCGCCCGGAGACGCCTTTCAAGCCTTTGTCGATTCAAAAGCGCGGATTTTAGTTCCGATACATTACGGCACGTTCGATTTGTCGGACGAGCCGCCGAACGAGCCTTTGCGATTATTGAAAAATGCGGCTGAGAAAACCAGCGCGATTGATAAAATCGAAGTTTTGCCGGTTGGTGGGAGTTTGAATTTTCAGTGAAGTCAGGTTTCAGGAAATAGGTTTTAAGAAAATGAGCGTTTGAACTGGATTCACATTTTTTCGGTATTGCTTCTTCCTAAACCCTAAAACCTATTTCCTGAAGCCTGAAACCTGAAACCTAATAAAATTATGAATTTTCCGAGAGCAGGCGGCGTTCTGCTGCATCCGACATCGCTTCCGTCGAAATACGGCATCGGCGATTTCGGCGTCGAGGCGTATAAATTCGTCGATTTTCTTGTCGAAGCCCGACAAACTTACTGGCAAATTTTGCCTTTGGGCGCGACCGGATACGGCGATTCTCCGTATCAATGTTTTTCGGCGTTCGCGGGAAATACGAGTCTCGTTTCGCCCGAAAAAATTGTCGAGGACGGATTTTTGATTGATAAAGAAATTGACGAAAAACCGAAATTTCCCGCCGGGCGCGTCGATTACGGCGCGGTTCAGGATTACAAGAAGCCTTTATTGGAAAAGGCTTTCGCGCGCTTCAAACAAACCGGAGACCGAAATATTATCGACGCTTTTCATAGATTTTGCGACGAAAACGCTTTCTGGCTCGAAGATTACGCGCTGTTTCGCGCCGCTAAAAATGCGCGCAGTCATCATTCGTGGCAGGAATTTGAACAACCGCTGAAACTGCGCGAGCCGGAAGCGCTGGAAACTGAAAAAAGACGGCTCGACGATGAATGTTTCGCCGAGAAATTTTACCAGTTTTTATTTTTCAAACAGTGGAATGCGCTTAAAACTTACGCCAACGAAAAGGGAATAAAAATCGTCGGCGACGTGCCGATTTTCGTCGCGCTCGATTCGGCGGACGTGTGGCACAACCCGCGTGAATTTAAGTTAAACGCCGACGGCTCGCCCAAAGTCGTCGCCGGTGTGCCGCCCGATTATTTCTCGAAAACCGGACAGCTCTGGGGCAATCCGATTTACGATTGGGAACAGATGCGCGCGGACAATTTTCGCTGGTGGATTGCGCGTGTGCGGCATACTTTGAAAATGGTCGATATTATCCGCATCGACCATTTTCGCGGTTTTGCGGCGGCGTGGGAAGTTCCGGGCGCGGATAAAACGGCGGAAAACGGCGAATGGGTCAATGTTCCGGGCGCGGAATTATTCGGCGCGCTCAAAAACGAGTTCGGCGATTTGCCGTTCTGGGCGGAAGATTTGGGCGTCATAACGCCCGACGTTGAAGATTTGCGCGATTCTTTCGGCTTTCCCGGAATGCGGATTCTGCAATACGCCTTTTCAGGCGACGCTTACAACCGCGATTTGCCGCACAATTACGTTAAAAATTCGGTCGCCTACACCGGCACGCACGACAACGAAACGGTCGTCGGCTGGTTCGCGTCAAAAACGAAAAGCAAACGAGCGGGAAATGACGAACAATCGCGCCGCGAAAAGGATTTTTGTTTAGATTATCTCAATTCCGACGGACGCGAAATACACTGGGATTTCATTCGCGCCGCGTGGTCGTCGGTTGCGAACACGGCGATTGCACCGATGCAGGATTTGCTGGGTTTAGACAATAAAGCCCGTATGAATCTGCCCGCGTCGAGTTCGGGAAACTGGTATTGGCAATGTCGAGAGGGCGATTTTTCCGAAAAGATTTCAAATCGATTAGGCGAGCTGACGGAAATTTACGGACGAAAACCGTAAAGGAATTTAAGCTGCAAATTAAAAGACAATTAAGATTTTCGCCCGCAAAACACACGAAACATACAAAAAAGAAAAGCAGAATATTTTTTATGTTATTTTCGTTCCTTTCGCGTGTTTCGCGGGCAAAAATCTTTACTGTCTTAATCGTAAATCATAACAACCGCTTCGCCTTCGAGCGTAACTTCGCCGTTCTGATTGGCGCAAACTGTGCGGAGCGTAACAATCGGTTTATCTTCGCGAATTTTTATAACCGTCGCCGTCGCCGTAATCGTGTCATCGATAAACACGGGAGCGACGAATTTCATCGTCTGATTTAGATAAACGATTTTTCGCTCCTTAAATTCGTAGCCCAAGACCGCCGAAAGCAGCGCGCCGGAAATCATACCGTGCGCGATTCTTTTCCCAAATCGGGTTGTTCGGGCAAATTCTTCGTCAACGTGAATCGGGTTAAAATCGCCGGAGAGTTCAGCAAATGCGCGAACAACCGAATCGGTAATTTGTTTGCCGGTTGAAAATTTGTCGCCGATTTTTATATTCATAGAGAGTTAAATTTAATTTTAGTCATCAGTTTTTGGGCTGAATAATTTCAAAATAAAATTTGAAATCTTTCCGCTGAAAACCATCACAAACAAAGAAATAAAAATTACTATTACGCCGAAAATTGAACCGATTGCCGCTTTAGTATTGGCTGTTCTTAACTGTTCACCTTGTAAATCAATGTCTCCGGCAAAAATAAATCCCGAACCAACGGTAAATACAAATCCCAGATAAAGCGTGCATAAACAAGCAAGACAAATTAGAACAACAAGAGCGACTTTAGCAGCTTTATTCATAGTTCAAGTAAAACAATCTGGCTATTTTCTTCCGCTAATTTCTCTTAAAAGTTCTTCGACTGCCGCGTCGAGCTGGCTGTCTTTTTTCAAAAGCGATTCGCCGATTGGACGCGTTACGCGGACATCGACGGCGCGCGGGTTGAGTTCCATATTTTTGCCGTCGCTGCCCGTAACTAATTGGCGCGGCAGTCGAAAAGTCGTGCCGTCAAATAGATTCGCGTTCCACGTAAAGATAATCCAGCCGGCTGTCGGTTCGCCGACGACTTTGCCGAGCTTTAGCGAACGATAACCTTCGGTCAAATCTTCGGCGTCGGACAGCGAATGTTGATTCGTAATCAAAATCGTCGGGCGTTCCAGCGCTCTTTGACCGAGCGCCGAACGCGCCGGCACTGTCCACAAACCGCGCTCTTTTAAACTCAAATAACCGCGTCTGGCTAAAATGTCGATGACATACGGATTGATAAAACCGCCGTTGTTGTTGCGAATATCGACGACAACGCCGTCGCGGTTTTCGTTTTCCACGTCCAAATCGACGTAAAGCTGCGACAGCGAATTTTCCGACATATCCGGCAGATGAACGTAGCCCAAACGATTATTGCTGACGCGGGCGACATAAGCGCGGTTGTCTTCAACCCATTGACGATAAAGCAGATTTTTTTCCGCGCCGGTCGTAATCGGCTTGACGACGACATCACGCTTGTTCGCGCCGTCGGCATTTGCGGAAATCGATACGACAACGCGTTTTCCGGCTTTGTTTTCCATTACCGATTCGAGATTCGTCGCGCCGTCGATTTTCACGCCGTCAGCGCTCAACAGATAATCGCCGACTTTTATATTCTGGACGATTGCCGCCGGACTCAAAGCAATTATTTCGGTAATTCTCAAACGCCCGTTTGTTTCGTATTCGGCGCGGTCAAATCGCAAACCTAATTTGCCGATTGGTGTCGCCTGCGTCGTTTGATTTTGCGGCGCACCGACGCCGAGATGCGACGCGTTTAATTCTCCGACCATCAAATTCATAAGGCGGCGCACTTCATCGATGTTGCGCGCTTTTTGAATCATCGGCTCATACGTCGCCCGAACTTGCTCCCAATCGACACCGTGAAATTTGTCGTCGTAAAAATTGTCGCGCATATAACGCCAACCTTGATTGAAGATTTCCAACTTTTCCTGCGCGAAATTGACGTTCATTTCCAGACTGACGGCGAGCGGTTTTACATCGCGGCGTTCGAGACTGACCATATTGATGCGCCCGCTTTCGATGTAATAAACGTCTTTGCCGTCGGGCGAAAATTGGGCGTCGGATTTGACGTTTGCCGTTGAAGTTAATTGTTTGGCTGAATTATCGGCTGCCAGTTCGTCAATCGGCAGGGCGTATAAATTAAATTGTCCTTCGCTCGACGCTAAAACCAGCACGGTTTTTCCGTCCGGCGAAAGGATTTGACTGCCGACATCGACGCCCGTCGGCAAAATACTTAAACGACGACGAATGTCTTCAAAAACAATGCCGGGCGATTTTACGTCTTCGTTATTTTCAATCGGCGCGGGCGTCGGTGTCGGCGAAGGATTCGGCGAAACAGACGGCGCGGGCGACGGGTTCGGCAACGGCGACGGGTTCGGCAACGGCGAAACGTTCGGCGACGGTTGAACATTCGGCTGCGTCTGCGGCTTCTGGCGCGGATTTTCTTCGCGGAAAAGCTCGCGGAACTGGTCTTCGCGGAATCGCGGCGTGCGAAGTTTTAAATCGATTCGCGCCAAAGAGCCGGTTTCCGTGCGCTGGCTGCTGTCGAATAAAATAAACGAATTGTCAGGACTCCACGAAACCGAGCCGCTGTTTGAATTTGCCAGAAAACTGACGGGACGCGCCGCGCCGCCGTTTATCGAAGCAACGCTAACATTTGTATATGAACGGCTTTCGGGCGCGGCGGTTAGAAAACCGATAAATTTACTGTCGGGCGACCAGACGTAATTGCGCTTGCTCAGAAGCGGCGGCGAATCGGTGTAAAGTTTGCAAAGCTCGCGTTCCTGTTTCGTGTTCACGTCATAGACAAACAGCGCTCGACCGTTGCGGATAAAGGCGATATATTTTCCGTCGGGCGAATAAATCGGCAGCGCGTCGTTTCCGTTTTTCGTTAATCGCGTTTCTGTTTCCGTCGCAAAATCGTATTGATAAACTGACATAATGCCGTCGCGTTCAGAATCATAAACGAGCTTTCGGCTGTCGGGCGACCAGGCGACGAGCGATTCGGGCGCGGGCGTGTTCGTGATGCGAACCGCTTCGTTCGCTTCTTTCGAGAGTGCTGCGAAAATCTCGCCCCGCGCCGCAATAGCAACTTTTTTGCCGTCGGGCGATAGGGAAAATTCGCGGATTTGCGCGGATAAATTTACTCGCTCGGCAAGCGGATTCGCCGCCGTTCCGCGCAGTGTTATCGGAATTTGATTCGCTCGTCCGCCGTCCGTGTTCATTTGCCAGATTTGAAAATCGCGCTCGAAAACGATTTGTTTGCCGTCGCCGGAAATATTCGCCCACAAAACGCGCCCGTCGGTAAAATTCGTCAACTGTTTCGCCTGACCTTTCAAGGGCAGCGTCCAGATATTCTGCGCGCCGCTTCTGTCCGAAACGAAATAAATACGTGAGCCGTCGGCGCTCCACATCGTCCAGAGCTGTTTTGCGCCCGCGTCGGTGATTTTTTCGTAATTCGCGCCTCGTCTCAGCCAGATTTCGCTTTCGTCGATATGCGAGCGCCCTTTGCGCCACCATTGCGAATTTGAAATTCCGCGCGCCGTAAAAGCCATCGTCTCGTCGGGCGCGATTGCCGCGCCGAATTCATTTGTATAACGGTCTGAGCTGAACGGCAAAGGCGTTCCGCCGCTCGAACGAACGCGGAAAATATCGTTCATTCCGGCGATGTCGTCGGCGTTTGACGAAAAATAAATCCACTCGCCGTTTCGAGACCACGCGTCGAGCGATTCGGGCGCGCTGTCGAACGTCAATCTCTGCAAATCATTCGTCGCAAAATCCAAAACGTAAACGTCGCCCGCGCCGGTTCTATTTGACGTGAACGCCAATTTTTTGCCGTCCGGCGAAAAGAGCGGGCGCGATTCGGTTGCCGGATGCGAAACCAGCAGCTGCGCCGCGCCGCCGTTTGACGCGACAGACCAAATATCGCCGCCGGAGACGAACGCGATTTCTTTGCGGTCAGGCGAAATTGCCGGTTCGGTCAAATATGTTTGAGCGCGAACTTGGAAAGCAGACGAAAAAATTAACAGAAAAAAAACGAAAACGAACGCGTGTTTTTGAAACGGCATAATAACTTATTCGGTTTTACGGGACGATTTGAAATTTTGAAAACGGTTTATTCTACGCGATAAACTTCAATTTTGTTGCAAGCCGGAAAATACTTTTCAATTCGCCCGTTTCATAGGAACGATTTTTTCGCTAACATTGAAGAAACGATTTTATTAAATATTTTTTACAAGGGAAACATTAAGGTGGAAGAATTTACAGATAATCAAACGGACGACAAAGATAAGCCGCGGCTGGAGATGACGGCGAAACGGCGCTGGGCGGTAACAATTGGCGTGATGACCGGAATGTTTATCGCGGCGCTCGAAGCGACGGTTGTCGGGACGGCGATGCCGACGGTGATTGCCGCGCTCGGCGGGCTGAACCGTTACAGCTGGGTTTTTTCGGCATATCTGATTACATCGACCGTTACCGTTCCGGTCTGGGGAAAATTGTCAGACCTTTACGGGCGCAGGATTTTATATCAAATCGGCATCGGCATTTTTCTGCTCGGCTCGATTTTGTCCGGCTTTTCGACGACGATGACGCAGCTGATTATTTTCCGCGCCATTCAGGGTTTCGGCGCGGGCGCGCTCGTTCCTTTGGGAATGACGATAATCGGCGATATTTTTACGCTGAGAGAGCGGGCGAAAATGCAGGCGTATTTCAGCGGCGTCTGGGGTTTGTCGAGCGTCGTCGGTCCGATTGTCGGCGGCTTTATTACCGACCAGTTGTCTTGGCACTGGGTTTTCTTTATCAATCTGCCCGTCGGTCTGGCGGCGGCTTTGATAATGCAAATCGCTTTAAAAGAGCCGAAACACACCGCGCGTCCGGCAATCGATTACGCGGGCGCGGGTCTTTTGATGGCTTCGATAACTTTGATAATGCTCGCGCTGGTCGAAGGCGGAACGACTTTAGCGACGATTTTCTCCGCGCATAATTTGATATTCATCGTCGGCGCTGTCGTTTTGCTTGCGCTTTTCGCCGTCGTCGAGCGCCGCGCCGCTGACCCGATTATTCCGTTTCATTTGTTTAGAAACCGGACGATTTCCGTCGCCGTCGGCGCGGGATTTCTGGCGGGCGTGGCGATGTTCGGCGCGATTTCGTTCGTGCCGCTCTTTGCGCAGGGCGCGCTCGGCTCGACGGCGACCGAAGCCGGTTCGTTATTGACGCCGCTGATGGTCAGCTGGGTTACGATGTCGGTCATCGGCGGGCGTCTGCTGTTAAAACTCGGTTTTCGTTCGATTACTATCGCCGGTTTCATACTGCTGACCGTCGGATTCGTTTTTCTCTCAATGTTCGAGCGCGAAACGGCGCGATTCTGGCTTTACGTCGATTTAATTTTAATCGGCGCGGGCTTGGGTTTGACGATGCTCACTTTGCTTATCGCCGTTCAGCAGGCGGTCGATAAATCTGAATTAGGCGTGGCGACATCATTAAATCAGTTTTCGCGTTCAATCGGCGGCGCGTTCGGTGTCGCCGTAATGGGCGCGGTTCTCTCAGCCGGATTGGTTACAAACTTGAATTCCGCCGCAAGCGGCGCGGGCGTCATCTCGCAAGCTCAAGCCGAAGCGTTCGCCGCCAATCCGAACGCGCTGATTGACCCGCAGGCGCAAGCCGCTTTGCCGGCGGGCGCGCTCGACGTTCTGCGCGACGCGATGGCAATGTCGATTCATAAAGTTTTCTGGGTTGGCGCGGCGCTCGCCGGTTTATCTCTGCTCGTCGCCCTGCTTTTGCCGAAAGCCGGAGCGGAAACCGGCGAATCCGCGCCGCCGGAAAAAGATTTGCCGAGCCGACGCAGCGGCGAGCGGCTGTTGACGGCTGAATTTACCAACATCGACGCGGAAAACGAGCCGTCGGCGTCTGCCTAATTCAGTAACTCGCTCAATGAGTTCAAAAATTTACAATCGTAAAAGTAAGAAACAAAACTTGAATTTATAAACTTAAAAATTATTTATGCAAAAAGAATTATTGTCGCTTGTCGGCGGTTTAATCTCGAACGCCGCGTCGGGCGCGAAGAAGGGAACGCTCGAAAGTCGAAGCGTTACGGTTGATTCAAACGATTACCAGTATCAAATTTACGTTCCCGCCGCGCTGCAAAACCGCGAAAACGCGCCGGTCATCGTTTTTCTGCACGGCATCGGACAGCGCGGAAGCGGTGGGTTCGTTCCGACGACGGGCGCGGGCGGTTTGATGGTTCATCATTATTTCGGGCAAGTTCCGGCAATCGTTTTATTGCCGCAATGCCGCCGCGGAGTTTACTGGTCAGACCGTGTGATGGACGAAATGGTTATGAAATCGCTGGCGCAAACCGTCGAAGAATTTAAAGCGGACGAACAGCAAGTTTATTTAACCGGCGTCTCGATGGGCGGTTACGGCGTCTGGCATTTCGCCGCCGCTTACCCTAAGAAATTCGCCGCGCTCGTCTCTATCTGCGGCGGCAGTTCATTGACGAGCGGCGACAGATTCGCGCCGCTTGCCGAACGAGTCGGCAAAACTCCGGCGTGGCTTTTTCACGGTGTGGACGACAAAATCGTCCACGTCAGCGAATCGCGCCAAATCGTCGCGGCGCTCAAAGCCAACCACGGAAACGTCAAATACAACGAATACGAAAACGTCGGACACAACGTCTGGATGAACGCGCTCGGCGAAAAAGATTTGCTGCCGTGGCTTATGGTGCAGCATCTTTAACCGATGATATTAAAATATTCTTTTTGCCGTTGTCTCTCTAAAATAAATCAGTGCATTTTAAATTCGCCGCCGCGCGGTTCGGGCGTTAAATCGGGACGCGCCGAATCCTGAACGACTTCGTGCATCTCCAGCACATTCGATTGCGAATAAGCGTCTTTCGGCAGCGTTCCAGATTGCGCGTGTCCTTTAACGAACGCGTCGGAGCGCACCCAATTCATAAAATCGGCGCGGCTGTTCCAGATTGTAAATACGACGT
The DNA here is from genome assembly GCA_038200355.1 of Pyrinomonadales bacterium. Classification (GTDB taxonomy): domain Bacteria; phylum Acidobacteriota; class Blastocatellia; order Pyrinomonadales; family Pyrinomonadaceae. Next base: position 32,599 of record JBBPXZ010000010.1, read on the forward strand.
AAGGCTCGCCGTCGTTGACGGGACGCAAAACCTGATTCGACACGAAACCCGGCATTTCATCGACGAGTTTGGCGCGTTCGCGAAACACTCGTTCAAACGCCTCGCCGTATTCCGCTTTTACATAAATTCTGTTTGCAACTGTAATCATTTTTCCATCTCCCAATGTTAAAAAGATTTTCCCCTTTTCCTTTTAGTGTGTTTCGCGGGCAAATCCTTTTTCGGTTTGTATTTATATTAAATTGTCGGACGCTTTTTGTGCCAGTCCGTCGTTTGCTGAACCCGAACGGCGGCGTCCAAAACTAAATCGTCATTCCACGCCGCGCCGATGAATTGAATGCCCGTTGGCAGATTGTTTTGCCCGAAACCGTTCGGAATCGACATTGCCGGAACGCCGACCAGATTGCTCGCGCCGATTGGGGACGCGCCGCCAATTCCCGGATACGCCCTATCGAAAGTTTTATCGACCGGATAAGCGACGGTCGAGCGCGTCGGCGCGATTAACAAATCGATGTCTTTGAACATTGCAGTCCACGCCTTACGCATCGGCGCGCGCAGACGCATCGCGTGCAGATAATCGACCGCCGTTACGAGCGACGCCGAATAACCGCCGATTCTGCCCGACGGCGACGCTAATTCCTGAACGCGTCCCGTTTCAATCAAATCGCGAAACGCGCTCGCGCCCTCGGCATCGACAATCGTCCCGACCGCCGCGCCGTATGGAAAATCCGGCAAGGCAACGTCCATTTTAACGTCCGCGAAACCTTTCAAAACCTCAACCGAGCGCAGAAAATTACTCCGCACTTCCGGCTGAACTTTTTCAAACGAATCTTTCAAAACGCCGACGCGCAATCGTTGATTTTTCGATTTTCTATCAGTTTTTTGATTCGGAAAATCTCTCGAACTCGCGTCGAGCGCATCGCGCCCGGCAATCGCGCCCAAAACAATCCGGCAATCTTCGGCTGAACGACACATCGGACCGAGTTTATCGAGCGTCCACGAAAGCGCCATCGCGCCGTGCCGTGAAACCGCGCCGTAAGTCGGACGCAAACCGGAAACGCCGCAAAAAGCCGCCGGTGTTAAAATCGAACCGGAAGTTTCCGAGCCGATGGCAAACGCCACGAGCGCCGCCGCCGTCGCCGCGCCCGGACCCGACGACGAGCCGCCGCTCCAGAAATCTGTATTCCACGGCGTGCGTCCCGCGCCCGTCCACGCCGCGCTCGCCTCGTTGTAACCCATTCCGCCCGCCAGCTCGACCATCGCCAATTTAGCAATCAGAATCGCGCCCGCATCCCTCAATTTCCTAACAACCGTCGCGTCGTAATCAAACTGCTGATTCCGATACGGCGTCGCGCCCCAAGTCGTTTTCGCATTCGTCGTCGCCAGCAAATCCTTAGCGCCGTATGGAACGCCGTGCAAAGCTCCGCGATAACGCCCGCGCGTAATCTCGCTTTCGGCGACGCGCGCTTCCGTCAACGCCGATTCGCGCATAATCGTCGCCACCGCGCCCAACCGCTCGCCGTATTTTTCAAGTCTTGAAAGATAACTTTCGGTCAATTCGACGGGCGAAATCTTGCGCGATTTTAAGAGTTTCGCAAGTTCTGTGATTGATGAGTATAAAATGTCGTCAGAAAGCATAAATTTTTAAGTAAAAAATATTTTTGAAAATCAATTATCTATAACGGCGAAGTTGGCGAAATTGTCAGGTGTCCTTTTCATAACCCGACAGTTTTTTCAAAGATGTTCCAAGTAAAATAAACACGATGCTCTGGCTCTCCGTAATATTCGTTCTTTTTGGAAGTTTCCCATTCATATTTAAACGGGAGATAAATTTGAATGTTTTTTCTCAGTTCGGCGCGTTTGACTAGAAACACAACTGATTTGCCAGATCGCAGCCAAAGACTCGTTGCGCCAAATCTGACATAGGGAACTGCACGCTCTAAATCAGGTTTAATAGAACTTTCGTAATTTACTAACTCTACGCCGTAAGCCAATTCAAATTCAGAATTTTCCGTCGGTGTGATAACTATTCGACTATCCGACAATTGCCTTAATTCTGTATTTGAGTTTGATAAGGAATTTTCGTCAACTCCAAATTGAATTGCCCAACGCGAATTGTTATAGACGCGCAACCAAACAGTTTCAACTTCTTCAGTCTGTGGAAGTTCTTGTTTAAGAGGAACATTATGCGAAACAGAACCCGTAGGTTTTAAGACATTACGCTTTCCAAGTTTTACAAACTCCAAATAAACGGCTGGCTTTTCCTCGTCAATATGAGTATTTTTTCGTGTGTCAATGTTGGGATTGCGAACTTGTGCGAGAGCAGAGAGCGTAAAGAGGTAAATCAAACTAATGCTGATTAAAAGTTTGTAAATCATATGAAAAAGCAATCTAGCGACGTAATATATGGGGATATTTCTATTTATTTGGCATTTGTAACTATGCGCTGAAAACGAAATCCGGCTCGTCGGCGTTCAGCAGTTTAACCGCGCGTAGTCGTTCCGCCGTTCGCACGTTGCCTTCCAAATCGCGCTTGACCGATGCTAATTGTTCCTTCGTTAATTTGTCGCCGAAACGCGCCTCGGCAACTTTGCCGTAAGCCACAGCTACGGGCGAAATGGTTTGCGGCGCGGGCGTCGGCTGCGGATTCGGCGGCGCGGGCGCTTGTTTTGTCGCAGGTTTTGTTTGAGCTGATGCAGCGATTGGCGCGGCAATGGCAAGCGCGGCGATTGTTTTGGCAAATTGGCGGCGCGAAACCGATTTTACCGTTTCAACGGATTTTTCAAAATCTTCGTTCATAATTAAGAAAGTATTATAAACAACCGCCGGTTGTTTGGACAGCTTTATTTCAAATTGATTTTCGCGGCTTATTTTCCCGCCGGAACTATTCGCAAAATACGGTCGTCTTCCTTTGCTGGATTGCCGCGCCCGTCGCGGTTCGAGGTCGAAAAATAAATCGAGCCGTCGGGCGCTTCGGCAATTTCTCTGATGCGCCCGTAGGTTTTCAAAAACAGCTTTTCCTGCGCGACGATTTTTCTTTTGTCGAGAACGAGACGAATTATCGCTTCGCCTTTGAGCGCGCCGAACAGGAAATTTCCTTTCAGTTCAGGAAACAAATCGCCGCGATAAAACATTCCGCTCGCGGGCGCAACTGCCGGAGAATATTGGATAATCGCGGTTTCCATTCCGTCTTTTTTCATATCGTGACTGATTTTCGCCCAGCCGTAATTTTTGCCGCGCTCGACGATATTCACCTCGTCGCCGCCGGTTCGTTTGAACAGATTCACGCCGTCGATAATCGACGGACCGTGTTCGGTTTGAAACATCAAGCCGCTTTCGGGCTGAAAATCCATTCCCTGAGCATTGCGATGTCCGTAAGTCCAGATTTCGGGACGCGCGCCTTTTTGATTTACGAACGGATTATCATCTGGAATCGTGCCGTCGTCGTTCAATCTCAAAGTTTTGCCGTTTATCGAACTCAAATCCTGAGCGCGCGTCTGCTTCGTCGCGTCGCCCGTCGTGATATAAAGTTTGCCGTCCGCGCCGAATTTCAGGCGCGTGCCGGAATGATATTGAGAAGCCGGAATATTTTCGGTTATCGTCTTCGGTTCGGCTAAAGTTTCACCCGTTTCGCGGTAACGAGCGACGCGGACAGTTTGATTTTTATTCGCGTCCTGATAAGCGTAAGCCAAATAAACAAAGCGATTTACGGCGAAATTCGGATGCAAAGTCATTCCCATCAAACCGCTTTCGCCCGATGGCTCGATGTCGGGAACGGTGAAAAATGGTTTCTCGCGCAATTTTCCGTTTTCCATAACGCGAACTCTGCCCGGACGCTCGGTGAAAAACATTCTGCCGTCGGGCGCGAAGACGATTGACCAGACGATTTCGAGATTCGCCGCAACGGTTTCGACGCGCATTTTCGGCGTTGTTTTCGGCGCGGGCAAATTATTATTGTCGTCTGTTGAAGCGGCGCAGGCGAGATTCGTTAAAAGCAAAATCGTGAAAAAAGTTCGGGTGAAAAGCTGTTTTAAGTTCATTATGACAATTTCCGAAGCGTTTAATTTGTGTGATTTTTCAGATGCGGTAAATGATTTAGACGTTACACGAAAAAATCGCCGCCAATCAAACGATTGACGGCGATTTTTTTTAATGTTTCGGTTCTCTTACAAAGATTTCATATCGATAACGAAACGATAGCGAACGTCCGATTTGATTGTCCGCTCGTAGGCTTCGTCGATGCGGTCAATCGGAATGACTTCGACTTCGGACAGAATATTATTTTCGGCGCAGTAGTCGAGCATCTCCTGAGTTTCGGCGATGCCGCCAATCATCGAACCGGCGAGCGTGCGGTTGTTGCCGATAAGCGAAAAAGCGGAAACTTCCGCCGCCTTTTCGGGCGCGCCGACAATTACCATCGCGCCGCCGCGTTTTAATAAATTCAGATACATATTGAGGTCGTGATTGGCGCTCACGGTGTCGAGAATAAAATCGTAAGTTCCGGCGAGCGGCTTCATATTTTCGGGATTTTTCGTTACCACGAAATTATGCGCGCCCAATTTTCGGGCGTCTGCTTCTTTGGACGGCGATGTGCTGAAAACCGTAACATCCGCGCCCATCGAAGCGGCGAGCTTGACGCCCATATGTCCGAGACCGCCTAAACCGACGACGCCGACTTTTTGACCTTTGCCGACGTTAAAGCGCTTGAGCGGCGAATAAGTCGTAATTCCCGCGCATAATAATGGCGCGACGCCGGCGAGATTTTCCGTGTCGTTTATTTTCAGCGCGTAGTTTTCGTCAACGACGATTTGCGACGAATAACCGCCGAATGTCGGCGTTTTTCTGTCCATTTCCGTGCCGTTGTAAGTCGCCGCCGACTGCTTCAGGCAAAACTGCTCGACGCCTTCTTTGCAGTTGACGCACTCGCGGCACGAATCGACAAAACAGCCGACGCCCGCAAAATCGCCTTCTTTGAATTTCGTAACGTCCGCGCCGACTTTTCCCACGCGCCCGACGATTTCGTGTCCGGGAACCATCGGATACATCGAGCCGCCCCATTCGTCTCTAACCTGGTGAATATCCGAATGGCAAACGCCGCAAAAAGCGATTTCGATTAAAATATCGCCCGGTTTCAGCTCGCGCCGCTCGAAATCGAACGGCTGTAAATTTTCTCCGGCGCTTTTCGCCGCGTAACCTTTTGTCTGTAACATAAAAATCTCCCTTTGTTCTTTTAGTGTTTAATTTGAAAATCTGAAGAAACGGGACGCGGAGAGGCGCGGATTGGAATGGATTATTTAAAGAGATTTTGCAAATAAAGTGCTTATTTATAAAATTATGTCCGCTTTAATCCGCTTTAATCCGCGTCCCGTTTCTTAAATTTTTAAAACCTTTATTCTAATTTCGTTTCAAAAAGAATAACAAAAATTTCGGCTTTGGTTTAAGCCGAAGTGAAAATTTTGTTAAAGTTTATTTATGAACACGCTTGAAAATTTCAAATTCGACAACACTTTCGCCAGTCTGCCGGAAACCTTTTACCGGCGCGTCAAACCGACGCCGCTGCCCGCGCCGTATCTGGTCAGCTTCAACGAAAGCGCCGCCGAATTAATTGGGCTTGACCCGAATGAAATAGAGAAACCGGAGTTTGTCGAATACTTTACCGGCAACAAACTTCTGCCGGGAAGCGAACCCGTTTCGGCGATTTACGCCGGTCATCAATTCGGTCATTTTGTCCAGCAATTGGGCGACGGACGCGCTATTTTATTGGGCGAAGCGATTAACGATAAAGGCGAAAGATACGATATTCAATTAAAAGGCGCGGGAATGACGCCGTTTTCTCGAATGGGCGACGGGCGCGCCGTGCTTCGTTCGACGATTCGAGAATATTTATGTTCCGAAGCGATGAATTCACTCGGCATTCCGTCAACACGCTCGCTCTGCATCACCGGCAGCGACGCGCCCGTTTATCGTGAAACCGTTGAAACGGCGGCGGTTTTAACGCGTCTCGCGCCGACGCACGTGCGCTTCGGCTCGTTTGAATTATTTTATTATCGCGGGCAAACGGAACAAGTTCGGACGCTTGCCGATTATGTAATTAAAGAATTTTATCCGCAATTTGCCGACGCCGAAAATAAATACGTCGAGTTTCTTCGTGAAATCGTTCGCCGAACCGCTCGCCTTATCGCTCAATGGCAAGGCGTCGGTTTCAATCACGGCGTAATGAACACGGACAATATGTCGATAATCGGTTTGACAATCGACTACGGACCGTTTGGTTTTCTCGACGAATTTGACCACGCATTCGTATGCAATCATTCGGATTACGGCGGGCGCTACGCCTTTGACCAGCAGCCGAACGTCGGTTTGTGGAATCTTTATAAACTCGCGCAAACATTAATTCCGCTGATTGAAGTCGAAGAAGCCGAAACAGTTCTGGGCGAATATCAAACGGTTTTCACCGAAAACTTTGCCGGACTGATGCGCGGCAAACTCGGTTTGCGAAAAATTGAAACCGAAGACGCCCGATTGATTGACGATTTATTCGAGATTCTGCAAACCAGCCGCGTCGATTACACGCTCTTTTTCCGCCGACTCGGAGATTTTCAGATGAACGGCGAAAACAAACGTTTGCAGGGAATGTTTATCGACCCAAACAGTTTTGACCGTTGGGCAAAAGACTACAAATCTCGGCTTGAAAAGGAAAATTCGGTTGACGCCGAACGCCGAACGCAAATGAATCTCGCTAATCCGAAATTCGTTTTACGCAATCACATCGCGCAGTCGGCGATTGAAAAAGCTGAATCGGGCGATTATTCCGAAGTCGATGTTTTATTAGAAGTTCTGCAAAAACCGTTTGACGAACAGCCGGAAATGGAGCGATTCAGCGAGCCGCCCGCCGAAGGAAGCCAGAAAATTGCGGTAAGCTGTTCGTCTTAAAAACGAAAATCTATGAACAACGAGCCGCGCCGCGCCCTGCAAAAAATTATCGCCAAATACGGAAACGATTTGTGCGGCGACCGGCGGCGTGTCGAAGGATTATTAAAGGATTTATGCGGCGAATACCGGCGCGAAATCAATGTTTTAACCAACGCCGTCGAAGAACGCGTGCCGCTCGATTTGCTGGCGGCGAATAAATCACAGCCGCGCGAGTTGGTTTTAACAAAGCTCGTAAGGCGTCTCGAAGACAATTTGGGTTTAACCACAGAAGCGTCAAACTGGGCAGTCGATTCGTGGGCGCTGGCGCTCGGAATTTTAACCGAAGCCGAAGTTGCGGAAAAGGAGAAAAAACAGGGCGAAAATTTATCGCCGCCCGTAACCAAGCCGATTCAGCCAAATCCGCCGCAGAATAATCAAACCGTTTCGCCGCGCAGCATTCCCACACAAACGCCGCCGCAAAATCAGCCGACGCCGCAGCCGAAAACTTCGTCGCCGAACGCAACGCGCCCGCCGCAGGCTTTACCGAATAAACCGCAGACGCCGAAAATTTATCCGCCCGCCGCGCGCCCGTCCGCAAATTTGCCGACGCCCGCGCCGAAAGCTCAGCCGCCGCAATCGCAGCAGCAAAGACAACCGACGAGTGTTCCGCAAGCTCCGGCGCAGACAAATAATCAGGCGAGCAATTCACCCGTTTCAAACACCGCGCCGAAACGACGATTCGGCAAATTTTTCGGCTGTCTCGTCGTGCTTTTTCTGCTGGCAGCGGCGGCAGTCGTTCTGCTTTTCGGAGTGCCATATGCAATCGAGGTGATGCGCGAAACTCAGCGAACCGAGCCGCGACGCTTGCCGCAGTAAAATGTTTTGAGCGGCGAATAAGAAATATTTGGTTTTTCGGCTATATTGAATCGATACGGTTTTAATAATCGCGGATTCTTCAAAGCCTTTTATTTACTGAGTTTCAGCGATTGGCAAAGATTTTGCATAAGCTGCACGGTTAATTGAAAATAAATTTATTAAACAACCGACAATAAGGAGAAATTATTATGGAAATGAAAAGACCCGGCGGCGAGCTTGCATCGCGCCCGCTGCATTTTATATGGATTGCCGACAGTTCCGGCTCGATGGGCGACGACGGCAAGATTCAATCGCTTAACACGGCGATTCGCGAAGCGATTCCGCATATGAAAAAGGTTGCGGAAGACAACCCGAACGCGCAGGTTTTAGTCCGCGCCGTCAAATTTTCAAACGGCGCTCAATGGCATATTTCACAGCCGACGCCGGTTGCCGATTTCGCGTGGCAGGATTTGACCGCCGACGGCGAAACCGATATGGGAAAAGCGCTCGAACTGGTTTCCGAACAATTAAAAATGCCGCCGATGAGCGACCGCGCTCTGCCGCCGGTTCTCGTTTTATTGTCGGACGGACAGCCGACGGACGATTTCGACGCCGGTTTGAAAGCGTTAATGGAACAGCCGTGGGGCAAAAAAGCCGTGCGCATCGCCATTTCAATCGGACAAGATGCAGACGCCGACGTTTTACAGAAATTTATCGGCAATTCCGAGCTGAAACCGCTCGCGGCGAATAGTCCCGAAGCGCTCGTTAAGCACATAAAATGGGCTTCGACGGCGGTTTTGAAATCAGCTTCGTCGCCCGCTGCGACCGCCGACGTTCCGGCTTCGCCCGACACGGCAAACGTGCCGATTCCGATTCCGACGACAACAGCACCAGCCGACGCCGGAGCGCAAACCGCAAACGCCGGAACGCCGAACGGCGCGCAATCCGCCGACGCGGATAATCAGAACACGGTTGACGATGTTTGGTAGAGAGTTATTGAAAAATCATAGGGAAATATATTGCCGCTGGTTTTAGCTAGTGGTTAATGGAAATAAAAACAAAGGCTTTAGCCGAATTTTAAAAATAAAATCAATTCCTTACAGCTTTAGCTAAAGCAAAAAGGATGATTGATTGTTTTCTTAAATTCGGCTAAAGCCGATGGCTCGAAATAACGCAGCCACCAGCTGAAGCTAGTGGCAATTGAGAAAACAAATGTCATCAGAATCTAATCAAATCGAATGGCGCGTAATCGGCGAAACTGTTCCGGGCGCGTCGCACATTCGCGCCGCGCTTCCGAATCAGGACGCGATTCTGCAAATGCGCGAATCGGGCAGACGCGCGCCGCTGATTGTTTCAATCGCCGACGGACACGGCAGCCCGAAATGTTTTCGCAGCGATTTCGGCTCGCTCTTTGCCGTCAAAAAGAGCGCACAAATCGTCGGCGAATTTCTCGACGAGCGTCGCGGGCGGTTTGATTCGGCGGAAATCGAAAGCAAAGGCAAAGAATATCTGCCGAAAGAATTTGTCAAAAAATGGAGGAAAACGGTTGAATATCATTTGAAAAATAATCCGTTCACCGAAGGAGAATTCAAAAAGCTAGAAGAAAAATCCGGCGCGGGCGCACGAAAATTAGTCGAAGAAAATCCGCTTCTCGCCTACGGCACGACTTCGCTAACTGTTGCGTTAGAAGAAGATTTCGCCGTTTATTTACAGCTCGGCGACGGCGACATTTTAAATGTTTCAACAAAAGGTGAAGTTACGAAGCCTTTGGCGGAAGACGCGCGCCTGCTTGCCAATGAAACGACTTCGATGTGTCTGCCGAAAGCGGAAAACGATTTTCGTTTTTTCGTCCAGAAAATTTCCGCCGAATCGAGTCCAGCGATGATTTTGCTGTCAACCGACGGCTACTTAAATTCGTTCTCGGACGAAGCCGGATTTTTTCAAGCCGGAACGGATATTTTAAATATGCTCGGCGCGGAAAACGGTTTCGACGCGGTTAGTGAAAATCTCAAAAGCTGGCTCGAAGAAGCAACGAAGATGGGCAGCGGCGACGACTGCACCGTTGCCGTAATATATCGCCCTGATTTATTGAAAAAAACTGAAACCGTTCAAAAACCGGAAACGCCGGAAACCGTAACGACAACCGAAACGCCGCCGTCGCCTGAAACTTCGCAGGCAATCGCCGCTTTAACGGCGTCGTCGGATTCGCAAACGGCGCTGCCCGAAAATATGGAAGACGTAACCGTTACGATAACCATTAAAAAGGATAAAAATAAATCTTCTTCAACCGCGCCCGCTCAAAAAGATTCCGAACCGCCGAAAACCACAAGCGGCGAAGCAAACGATAAAGAAATTAAATGAACGATTTGCCGCGCCGAAAACTCGTCGAAATCGTTGCGAAACACGGCGTATCAATTGTTGAAAATCCGCGCCGCTGTGAAGGTCTTCTGCGCGATTACGCGGGCGCGTTCCGGCGCGAAATTTCCGTTTTGACAATGGCAGTCGAAGAACGTGTGCCGCTTGATTTGCTCGCCGGAAAATCGACGCCGCGCTCCGTTTTATTCGGAAGATTAACGCAGCGCTTGTGCGATAATCTCGCTTTGTCCGAACAGGCGGCAAAATGGGCGGTCAATTCGTGGGCGCTGGCGCTCGAAGTCGTTTCAGGCGATGAATTGAAAAGCATCGAACAGCCGAACGCCGCGCCGAATGCAGTTTCGACAAACGCCCCGACAACGCCGAATGCCGCTTCGCCAACTGCTCAAACTGTAATCGAAAACAAATCCCCGCCGGCAAAAACAGCGGCAGGTAAATCCATAACTCAAAAATCGTTCGTCGTCTCCGCCGACGGGCGCGGCGATTTCGCGTCTGTCGGCGAAGCGGTTAAAAACGTTCCGGTAAATGCTAAATTGTCGATTCGTCCCGGCGTTTATCGTGAAAGCGTCGTCATTGATAAAAACGTTGAAATTACGGGCGACGGTTTAGTCGAAAATATTATAATCGTCGGCGAAAATTCGAGCTGTCTGCAAATGCAAACGGACAAAGCAGTTGTGCATAATTTGACGCTGCGCGGAAACGGCGCGAGATTCGGCAAAGCGTTTTTCGCGGTTGATATTTTGCGCGGCGAATTGATTTTGGAAAACTGCGACATCTCGTCCGATTCGCTGTCGTGCGTTGCCGTTCACGGCGTCGATGCAAACCCGACGATTAAAAACTGCAATATTCACGACGGCGCGGATTCGGGCATTTATTTTTTCGACAACGCGCGCGGGCTTGTGGACGACTGCGAAATTTACCGCAATCGCAACGTCGGCGTCGCCATCAGCGGCGGCGCGAATCCGACAATCAGAAACAGCCGAATTTTTGAAGGCGACAACGGCGGCGTCGTCGTCTGGCAAAACGGCGCGGCGGGCGTCGTCGAAGACTGCGACATTTTCGGTCATCGGCTCGCCAACGTCGGCATCAGCGAATATGCCAATCCGATTTTTCGCCGCTGTAAAATTTACGGCTCGCGCGACGCGGGCGTGTTCGTTCAGCAAAACGGTTACGGCAAGCTCGAAGAATGCGACATTTTCGGAAATGAAGACGCCGAAGTCGCCGTCTCGACGGGCGGCAATCCGGTTCTGCGCCGCTGCGCCATTCACAACGGACAGCATTCGGGCGTTTTCGTGCGCGACAAAGGACGCGCCACGCTCGAAGGCTGCAACATTTACGACAACGCGGACGCGGGCGTTAATGTCAATAACGAAAGCGTCGCCAGCGTTGCGCGCTGCAACATTCATCGCAACGGAAAAGTCGGGGTTCGCGTAAAGGGCGGCAGCGCGGCGAGCGTCGAAGATTGCGATTTGCGCGGAAATCGGCTTGCCGCGTGGGAAACCGAACACGGCGTTGTCGTCGAGCGGAAAAACAATCGGGAATAAATCAGTGAAGTAAAGGAAAATATAAAAATGGACGAAATCTTAAAACCCGGACAGATAATTCAATGTCTGCCGTCGGGAATGCCCTGCACGATTGAAGTTCTGCTCGGTGCGGGCGGGCAGGGCGAAGTTTATAAAGCGCAGCTCGGCGGCGAAGATGTCGCGGTCAAATGGTTTTTTCCGGCGATGGCAACCGCCGAACAGCGCGCTTCGATGGAATTGCTGATTAGAAAGGGAGCGCCGAGCGAGCATTTTCTTTATCCAATGGAGATTACGGTTGCCGACGGCGTTGCCGGTTTCGGTTACGTGATGCCGCTGCGCCCGAAGCGTTTTAAGAATATCGTCGATTTGATGAAGCGGAAAATCGAGCCGACTTTTCGCGCTCTGGCAACTGCCGGGCTGAATCTGTCTCACAATTATTTACTGCTTCATTCGCAAGGACTTTGCTACCGTGATATTTCGTTCGGAAACGCGTTTTTCGACCCGGACAACGGCGATGTTTTGATTGCCGACAACGACAATGTTTCGGTTGACGGCGCGGCGGTTTTGGGCGTTTTGGGAACGCCGCGTTTTATGGCGCCCGAAATCGTGCGCGGCGAGGCGATGCCCAGCACAAACACAGATTTGTATTCGCTGTCGGTTCTGATTTTTTATATGCTGATGGTCGCGCATCCGCTCGAAGGCGCGAAAGAAGCGTCGATAAAGGCGCTCGATTTGCCCGCGATGACGAAGATTTACGGCACGGACGCGACGTTTATTTATGACCCGAACGACGATTCAAACCGTCCCGTTCCCGGCATCCACGACAACGCGCTCGCCTTCTGGCGCATTTATCCGCAATTTCTGCGCGATATTTTTACGCGTGCTTTTACCGTCGGCTTGCGCGACCCGGTGAACGGGCGCGTGCGCGAAAGCGAGTGGCGCGGCGAGATGATTCGACTGCGCGACGCGATTTTTTACTGTGCCAATTGTTCGATGGAAAACTTTTACGATTCAATCGCGCTTAAAGCAAGCGGCGGAAATCCCGGTCTGTGCTGGGCGTGCGCCGCCGCGCTGAAATTGCCGCCGCGCATCCGCATCGGCAAATCCGTCGTGATGCTCAACTACAACACCGAGCTTTTTCCGCATCACATCGACGACGGCAGAATGTATGATTTCTCCGCGCCCGTCGCCGCCGTCGCGCAGCATCCGTCGAACCCGAATCTGTGGGGACTCAAAAACGTCTCCACGAATAAATGGGTGATAACGTCCGCCGGCGGCGCTGTCAAAGATGTCGAACCGGGAAAAAGCGTCAGCTTAACCGTCGGCACGAAAATTCAATTCGGCAACATCGAAGGCGAAATCAGAACGTAAAATTTAACTTCCCGGCAGAGAAAAACAGGCAAAGATATGAAAATTATCTTTGCCTGTTTAATTGTTTTATGTCGTTCTGCCGCCCGAAAATCATTCTTTTTTGAGCAACTCTTCCAACCGGTTATTTAACTTCCCGCTTTAAGCAGTAGAAACGCAAAAGAGGAAAATTTTACGGTGGATTTTCCGGCATAAGATAATTGGGTTTTATAATTTTCCGGCTTCGATTTTTTAACGCAAAACGCGGCACTGCAAATCGAAATCAATTTCGGCTTCAAACGTGCGATTCCACGGCAAATCAAAGCTCAGATTCGTCGGTTTTTCACACCGGACGTTTTTTTGAATGCCGGTTTTATTCGGGCGAAAATAAACGTTCGACAGCTCGGCAAACGCATCGAGCATTAAAGCCCGGCTGAATGCTTCGACTTTTTCGGTTGCTTCGTCCGACAGGCGCGGCGCGTTCCATTTGTTCCGCGCGATAAATTCCTTGGCGGCGGTTCTTACCGGATTGTGGTAATAATAATCGTCCAGAACGCGGTGAAACGTGAACCGGTTCTGCGCCGTCCAGATGCGGCTCGCGGCGTCTTTCGACCGCATCAATTTGGTTTGCGCGAGAGCGAAAACGACGCCCTGCGGCAAGGTTGTGCCGATTGTGTTTCCCGCCGTGTTCCACGAAGCGTAGCCGTTTAATTCGGGAAACAGACCGCGCTTTCCGAGCGCTTCGGTAAATTTCCGGTCGCCGCCCTGCACGTCGCCTTTCGGGTCGATGTCGGCGACGATAACGCGTTTGCCGCTTTTAATTTTCCGGGCGATTTCATTTGCAAAACTTTCGGCGCGTCCGTTTTCAGAGCGCGAAGCGAAAACGTAAAAGAGCAAATCGGCGTCTTTTTCGCTTTCGACTTCGCGCGCGCCGACGGCTTTGATGTGAAAACCGACGGTCTCCTTCAACGCGCGGTCTTCAAACGGCATCGCTTTATTCGCCGCTTCTTCGGACGAATAGACGGCTTTAACACTGGGTGAAAAATTGTAATATTCGTTCAGCGCGCGCGCCAGAAGAAGCATCGAAACTTCGTCCGCGCCGGGCTGAATCGCGATTTTTCCGGTCAGATTCAATCGTTTTGTTTCGGCAATCAACCGCTCGCGGTCGGCGACGTGTATGCCGCGCGGCTTGGCGTCGTCCTGCGACAAAATCAAATAATCGACGACGTTTTGACGGACGAAATCAATCGCTTTGAGATTGATTTGTAAATCCCGCCGCCGCGCGTTTTTATAATCGGCTAAAACTTCCGCCGGAATTTCGCGCTCCAGTTTCGCGGTTTGAGTTTTATTTTCCGTATAAGGCGAAATTTCCGCCCAGTCGGCGAGTTTGGCGCGATACGCTTCGTTTTTGCCGTCGCCGGTCGGCGCGAGACGCATAATCACGCTCTGCACATAAAGTGTCAGCCGCGGCGCGCGCCTTTTAATATCGCGCAGAACTTCGATTCTTTTCATCGCTTCCGCCGCCGAAGTGTCGCCGTATCTGCGCATCGCGACCAGTCCGCCGTAAGCCGTCATATCGAGCGAAATAATCGCCGCGTCGAACGATTTCAAATCCTGAGCTTCGAGCCATTCGACGATTTTGTCCGAGTCTCCGGGCGTCGTAAATTTTCCCAAAAGCTCTTTCGGCGGCGCGACGACTTCGGCGTCGGCGATTTTTCCCATCTCCACCGTAAATTGCAGACACGGCGGTCGGTCGTCGAGCGGGACGAGCAGAATCCGCATCCGATTTTTCGGCGTGTTCTGCGCGAACAAAAGCGAAGGAACAAGTAAAAAAACACAGGTAAAAATTATGAAAGCGAATTTTGAAATTTTCATATTATAAAGACGATTTGGTTAAAACGAATGTCGCGCGGTAGCGGTCGGCGCGGTAGGTCGTGTGCGCCGATTCTATCGGCTGGTTCGATTCGCCGAAGACGACGCGGTGAACGACCAGAACGGGCGCGCTCGCTTTTATGCCGAGCTGTTCGGCGACGAAACGCGTCGCCGCCGCCGCTTCCAGACTTTCCGCCGCGTGGTTCATTTGCAGATTATAATTTTCCGTCAGAATCTGGTAAAGCGAATTTTCGGTTAAATCCCATTTGTCGAGTTTCGGGCATAATTCTTCGGGCAGATACGTCGTCTCCAGCGCCATCGGCTCGCCGTCGGCAAGCCGCAGGCGCTCCAACTGAAAAACCTTCGCGCCCGCTTCCAAATCCAAATCCCGCGCGACCTGTTCGGTTGCCGAAATCGATTTTAACTGCAAAAGGCGCGAACTCGGTTCGATGCCGAGCGCAATCATTTCATCGGAAAAGCCGCCGAGGTTTCTGGTGTGAACGTCGATTTTTCGCCCCGACACAAACGTCCCGACGCCGCGCTCGTTGTAAATCAAGCCGTCCTGCCGAAGCTGCCGCAGCGCCTGCCGCACGGTCATCCGGCTGACGCCGTAGGTTTCGGCTAACTCGCGCTCGGACGGAAAAGTTTCGCCCGCCTTCAGCCCCGTGCTTTTGATTTGCAGCCTCAGCGCCTCGCAGATTTGCGCGTGAAGCGGCGTCGTGTCATTGCGTCGTAAGGTTGTTCGTGTCATTAAATATTTTATAAAAAGTGGACTAGACCAATCGCATTGATAACACGTCCCATAAATTCGTGTCAAATAATTTCCCGCACGCCGCCGCCCAAAATTCATTTTTGTCCTCGCCTGCCGTTTTCGGGTTGACATCGATATTACTTTTTTGTTAAAAGCTAGTGGTCTAGTCCACTTTTTGTATTCCGAAAATAATTAACGAATTTGCTCGTTCGCAGAAGCGGAAGCGCTCGATAAAGGTCTGAGAGACATACGTTTAGCACCTGCGCGATAAATAATTTAAGCGTGTCTTCCGCCGCGCGGAACAATCGATTGCCTGAGGAATTTCAAACGGACATTTCCGAATCGACATACAAGACGGACTAATAAAAAATTTTTACTTTCGAGGAAAAGCTATGAATTACCTGAAAAAAACATATTTTGCGTCGCTTGCGATGCTTTTTTGCATCGCGCTGTTTGCCGGCGCGTCTTTTGCACAGCAAATTACGGCGACACTGACCGGCGAAGTGCGCGACCAGAGCGGCGCGGTCGTCCCCGGCGCAGTCGTTACGGTAACGTCAATCGAAACCGGACTGGCTAAAACCGCGACAACGACCGACAACGGAAATTACACGGTAACTTTCCTTCAGCCGGGAACTTATAACATCACGGTCAATAAATCCGGTTTCGCTCCGACAATCAGAGAAAACATTAAGCTCGAAGTGGCACAGACGGCGAGCATCGACATCGATTTAGGCGTAACCGCCGGTTCGGTTACGGTCGATGTTTCAGGCGATGAAACGCCGATTCTGCAGACCGAAACATCGAATCTCGAAACGACGATTGAGCAAAAGCTCATCGAAGATTTGCCCTCGGCGGAAAGAAATATCTTCTCGTTCGTCAATCTGGTTCCGGGAACAATCGACACCGGCGCGGCTTTGGGCAACCCCAACTCGCAAATCGGCTCGTCCGCCAACCGTAACTTTTTCGACTCGAACTTCGCCGTCAACGGCGGACGCGCTTCGACCAACGACGTGCTGCTCGACGGCATCACCAACACCATCGGCGATTTTAACGGCGTCACGATTTCGCCGCCGCAGGACGCGGTTCGTGAATTCAAAGTAGTTTCCGGCGTCGCTCCGGCTGAATACGGCAGAACCGGCGGTGGTATCATTACGATTTCCTCGAAATCCGGCACACGCAAATTTCACGGCGCGCTTTATGAGTATTTTCAGGACGGGAACTTAAACGCCAACGGATTTTTTAACAATAAAAACGGCATTTCCCGCGTCAACGCGCTTTCCCGTCATCAATTCGGCGGCGCAATCGGCGGACCGCTTTACGTTCCGTCGTTCGGCGAAGGAACGCCCGCCTATGTCCGCCGGCTTGAAAGAACATTTTTCTTCTTTAACTACGAAGCCAGACGCGAGCAAAATCCGTTTACGCGTCTGCTGACTTTGCCGACGGCGAAAATGCGGACAGGCGATTTGAGCGAGCTTTTAACCGGCGCGGCACGCACCGGACTAACAAACCCGGACGGAACGCCGTCATTATTCGGACAGGTTTACAATCCCTTCGGCGCGCTGGTCGGCGGCAAGCGTGTGCCGTTTGCCGGTAATGATTTGAGCAGACTGCCCCTCTGCACAACCGCAAGGGCGCGTACCGAAGCGTGCCGCGACCCGGTGGCTTTAGCCGTTTTGCAGTATCTTCCGCTGCCGAATCGTTCCGGTTTAATCGACAATTACCTGATTAACGACACGATTGATTTTAACCGCGATATTGTTTCGGGCAGAATCGACCACACATTCTCCGAACGTCAAAACATTTTCGCTCGTTACAGCTATGAAAAAAGATTGAACGCACCGCCTAATTTCTTCGATTCTCCAGCAACGTCAGGCAACTTGACCGACGACAGATTTTATAACGGAACGGTCAACCACGTTTACAGCTTGACGCCGACTTTAATTAACAACCTGCGGGTCGGCTTTACGCGCGCCCACGCCGTAACCGCGCCTGCCGGTTTGGGTTTCGACCCGACGACTCTGGGCTTGCCCTCTTATCTGCGCGACGCTGCGCCGATTCTGGTTTTCCCCGTCTTTAACATCGGAAACGTTGCGGTTAACGCGCCCGGTCAACCCGGCGAAGTAACAACCGGACAAATCGGCGGCGGCGGCAACAATCAGGCGCGCGACACGCACAACATCTCCGATTCGGTTACCTGGATTCGCGGTTCGCACACGGTCAGAGTCGGCGCGGAATATCGCCTGTATAAATTTTATCCGTTTCAGGCGAGTCAATCGACGCCGACCGGAAGCTACACGTTCAGCCGCGACCCGACGCGCGGACCGACGCCGACGGCAGGAACGCCTGTCGAATCGACCGGCTCGTCGCTCGCTTCGTTTCTGCTCGGAATTCCTTCGCAGGTCAGTCAGGAAATCGTCAGACCGATTACGATTTATCATCATTACGGCGCGGGCTACGCGCAGGACGACTGGAAGATTTTCCGCAATCTGACGCTTAATCTTGGCTTGCGCTGGGATTTTGAAACGCCGACGGCAAATAAACAGCAGCTCGTTTCGAGTTTTGATTTTGACGCGCCGTCGCCGTTAATCGCCGGAGTTCAGGCTAATATCCAGAAATCGACCTTTACGCTCGACCCGGCGGTTGCCGCTTTGAATCCGGGCATCAGAAACCCCGGCGGACTGCTCAGCTTTCCCGAAGGTCCGCAGACGAAAACCAATTTCGACCGCTTCGCGCCGCGCGTCGGCTTTGCTTACAGCATAAACGACAAAACAACTCTTCGCGGCGGTTTCGGAATGTTCTTTCTGCCGATTTCGCTCGAAGCAGGAACGGCGACCGGAACGAACATTACCAGCCCGCAGACGCAAGCAAATCTTAACGCGCAGGTAAGCGCTTCGACTATATTTTTGTCCGACCCGTTTACTAATCCGGGTTTGAGATTGCCGACGGGAAATTCGCTCGGCGCCAATACGTCGCTCGGTGGTATTTTGGGCTTCGTGGTCGAACCGAAACGCCCGAATCCATATACAATGCAGTGGAATCTCGTTCTTCAGCGAGAACTGGCGAAAAACCTGGTTCTGGACATCGCGTATGTCGGAAACGCGGGCAGAAACCTGCCGAGTCGCGACATTGCGTTAAATCAAATATCTTCCGATGTAATAGCTTTCGCACGCGGTGAAGTCGCCGCCGGACGCGCGCTGTCAATTGAAAATTTTCTTGAAACGTGTGTTCCGAATCCGTTTGCAGGACTTTTCCCCGGAGTCTCAACGACCAATTGCGTTAATCCGGCTGTAACGGCTGCCAATCCGACCGGTTCAAACAACGGCACTACATCGCCGGGAACTTTGAATTCGGCGACAATTGCGCGGGCGCAGCTTCTGCGGCGGTTTCCGCAGTATCAATCGGTCGGCTTGTTCAGCCCGCACATCGGTTACAGCAATTATCACGCTCTGCAAATCAATTTGCAGAAACGCTTCGGCAACGGATTTTCGCTCCTTTCCAATTACGTCTGGTCGAAACTGCTCGACACCGGCGGCGGCGGCAACGGAGCCAGATTTACCGACCCGACCAATGCCGAAGACGTTTCTAATTTCGACGAGGAATATTCGTATTCAACGCTCGACGTGCCGCACCGCGTAACGGCGAGCTTTACATACGAGCTGCCGTTCGGAAAAGGCAAATACATCGGCGGCAATTGGAGCGGTCTGACCAACGCCCTGTTCGGCGGTTTCCAGATTTCCGGCACGGGCGTTTATCAAAAAGGCGCGCCGATAACCATTACCTATCAGGGCTTTCAGTTGACGGGCGGAATAGCCGCCGTCGGAAACTTGCAGCGTCGTCCGCTCCGCGTTTCCGGCGTTGACCCGATGGCGGGCAGCTACGGCGACAGCGCGCGCGCCGGTGTGTCGGTCTTTAATTCCGATGCTTTCGCCCGTCCGAACGAAACCGATTTCGAGTTTGGCGGAGCCAGAACGTATAACGATATTCGACGCGACAATTACAAAAATATTGATTTGTCGATTATCAAAAACGTCAGCTTCAGCGAAGGCAGACAAAAAATACAGCTTCGAGCCGAATTTCTCAACGCTTTCAATATGGTGGTCTTCGGTTCGCCGGCTTCCGCTCAATTTGCAAGCAGCCAGAACTTCGGTCGAATTACCGGACAGGGGAATCGTCCGCGACAGATTCAGCTTGTCGGGCGTTTCACATTTTAATCATTTAATCGAAGGATAAAGGATGAGGGCTGGAGGATAAGTTTAAGAGCTTCGCGGTTCAAAATTCTTCCTTTGATTTTATCCTTTATCCTTTATCCTTTATCCTTTCAAAGAATGACCGTCTTTCTTCTTTCAATCGTTTTTATCGCGTTCGCCGCGCTGATGTTCACGCGCAAAATGCCCGCGCTGATTGCGCTTCCGGCGATGGCGATTTTGACGGCTATTATCGTCGCGCTGCCGCTCGGAAATATTTTGAATGATGTTATTTCGGCGGGTGCGGTGCGGCTCGCTCCGGCTTATGTCGCGGTTTTCGCGGGCGCGATGCTTGGGCGCGTGATGATGGTAACGGGAATTGCCGAGGAAATCATCAAGCGCGCGGCGGAATTCGGCGGCGATAAACCGCTCGTCGTCGCGTTCGGTTTGATGATTGTAACGACGATTTTGTTCACGTCTCTGACCGGACTCGGCGCGATAATTATGGTCGGCTCGCTCGTTTTGCCGATTATGATGAGTTTGGGAATTCCCCGAAAGCTCGCCGGAGTTTTGTTTTTAATGGCGTTTGCGACCGGATTTATTTTCAATCTCGCAAACCTGCGCTTTTACAGCGAAGTTCTAAAAATTCCGCAGGAACAATTGCAGACGCAGATTTTCGGCTACGCCGCCGGATTATTCGTGATTATGGCAATCGCGGTGATAATTTTTACGATTATCGCCGCGCGTCGCTCGCCGGAGATGAGCTTGTGGGCGGCGAAAACGACCGAAGAATTAACCGAGCGCAATCCCGAAAAACGAGTTCCTTTAATTTCATTTTTAACGCCGATTGTGCCGCTGATTTTATATGTCGGCTTCGGCTGGAAGGAAATTCCGTGTTTTCTGGCGGGCGCGCTGTTCGGACTGCTTACGACGCAGCCGAAAAACGCGGTTCGCAATTTAACTTCGTCGGTCATTCGCGGCGTGGAAGACGGCGCGCCGGCGGCGGTTTTGATGATTGGCATCGGAATGTTATTAAATGCGCTGACTTTGCCCGCCGTCCGCGAATCGCTCGACCCGTTTGTCAGAATGATTCCGTTCGGCTCGCCGCTCGTTTATATTTTGTTTTTCGGCTTGCTGTCGCCGCTCGCGCTTTATCGCGGACCGCTGAATTTGTTCGGCGTCGGCATCGGGCTTTATTCGATTATCGCCGCCGCCGGAGTTTTGCCCGCGCTCGCCCTTCTCGCCGCGATTATGGCTGTCGTGCAGGTGCAGAACGTCTGCGACCCGACCAACACGCACAACGTCTGGATTGCCAATTACGTCGGCGTGCGCGTCGAAGAATTAACGAAATCGACAATTTTAACAATGGTTTTAGTCTGTTTCGGCGGCTTGATTCTGGGAACG
>JBBPXZ010000011.1:0-38351 GCA_038200355.1 Pyrinomonadales bacterium
AACGGTGATGGCTTCGTTTAACGTCGAAGAATTCGGCACGGAACGCGTTGACCGCCTGACGCAGGACGAAATCAACGAGCGTTTCCGCCGCTTTAAACGCATCACGCATTTTGAAGAAATCCCGTTTGAGCGCGCTTCGTCGGCAAGCTGATTTTGGAAAAAAAGAAAAATTAACAGGGATGAAGAGGATTCAGGGGATTTTTAAAACATTTGTTTTATCCCTGATTATCCTCTTCATCCCTGTTAATTTTCTTCTTTCGTATTTTATTTTTCGATTTTGATTTGTTCGCTCAGGCGCGTGATTTTCATTCCTTCCCGAACGATTGTCCGACAGGCGAGTTTCGGCTTTTCCTTTTCGTCGTCATCAAGCCAAATTTGACAATTAGCACAGTCGCCGTTCCAGCAGAATTCGCCGTATGAAATTGTTTCCAGACTTAAAAACTGGAAACAGCGCAGCAGATTGTTATTTTCGGGAACGCTTTTCTTTTCACCGAGAATTTCAATCTCGACAAGTTTTTCAAACGGCTCGAAAAGGTCTGCATCAATCATTTCAACATTTATCATTTATCATCAAAGAGATGTCAAATTTCCGGCTGTTGACTGTAGATTGATAACTGATAAACTGTTTTTTCGTAAAAAGGAGAATAAACCGAGATGGCTTTAGTAATGTATGGCAAACCGGACTGCCCGTATTGCCGGCAGGCGCGCGATTATTACAACGAAAATAATATCGAATTCATCGAATACAACGCCGAGGACGACGCGCAGAGAAAACGTGAAATGCTCGAATATTCGGGCGGTGATTTGGTTGTGCCGTGCATTGTCGAAAACGGCGAATATATTCAGTCCGGCTGGGGAACGCCGCCGCGCGGCTGAACGGTTACGCCGGAATAATCGGCAGTTTGCCGACTCGCAATTTTAGATTTCTGACTTTGGATTTTGGATTGATTACTTTGTTACAATTGTATTTCACTCTGGAATTCTTTATCGTTATGCGTGAACTTTTCTGCTCCGACAGATAAAATATAAAATTCTCTGCGGCAAACAAATCTAAAATCCAAAATTCAAAACCTCAATGATTGGCTCGAATATAAATCAGTATAAAATCCTCGAAAAAATCGGTGCGGGCGGTCAGGGAACGGTTTATAAAGCTCTCGACACGAAGCTCGACCGCACGGTTGTCATTAAAGTTCTGCCGCCGGAATTAACCGCCAAAACCGCAAATTTTCGCCGCTTTGAACGTGAAGCGCAGCTCTGCTCGCAGCTCGACCACCCGAACATCTGCACGATTTTCGATTTTCACAGTGCCGACGGCGTTTTCTATATTGCGATGCAGTATATAAAAGGGAAAAACGTGCGCCAGTTGGTTGACGGGCGACCGCTCGATTTGCGCAGCGCGCTCGGCATCGCCGTGCAGGTTTGCGACGCGCTCGCCTACACGCATTCGCGCGGAATTATTCACCGCGACATCAAAGCCGGAAATATTATCGTAACCGAAACCGGGCAGGCGAAGATTCTCGATTTCGGACTCGCCAAACTTATGCAGGACGAGCCTGTAACGGGCGGCGAAGACCGCGCCGATTTGACGGAAATCGGCGTTCCATACGGCACGGCGACGTATGCCGCGCCCGAACAGGCGAAAGGCGAAAAGACAGACCATCGCGCCGATATTTTTTCGACCGGCGTCTTGCTTTACGAGATGCTGACCGGAATCTGGGCTTTTCAAGGGAAAACCGTTCACGACGTTCGGCATCAGGTTTTATACGGAACGCCGAAACCGCTCGCTGAGCTTCGTCCCGAACCGACGCCGCCGCGCCTTCAGGAAATTATCGACAAGGCTTTGGCGAAAGAGCCGAGAGACCGTTATCAGAAAATCTCACAGATGCGCGATGACTTGCGCTCTGTGCTTCAGGAATTATCAGGTATGCCTATTCTGCAGGGCGACACGTTCACACCGCGCCATTTAGACGACCCGAATCCGGTCAAGCGCGCCTGGAACTGGATAACCGGAAAATCCGCCGGTTCGGAAAATTCGACGACGCAGCGCACGTCTTCCCAGATTTCGATGACGCCGACCTACGCGCCCGAATCGTCGCTGACCATTACCGGACAGGAGAAAAAAAGCGTCGCCATTCTGCCGTTCAAAAATCTCGGACAGGACGCCGATTCAAATTTTTACGAATTTGCGCTCGCCGATGCCGTGATTACCGAATTGGCGCAGCTTCGCTCATTAATCGTCCGACCGAGTTCGGTTATCGCCAAATATCAGGGCAAGGAATTTGACCCGCGTGAAGTCGGCAAAGAATTGAAAGTTCACGCTGTTTTATCGACGAGTTTCTTACGTTCCGGCGACCGTATGCGCGTAACGGCGCAGCTTCTCAATGTTTTATCCGGCGAAATTTTGTGGAGCGACCGCATCGACGCGCAGGGCGCGGACATTCTCGCGCTTCAGGACAACATCGCGCTGAAAATTCTGGAAGGCTTGCGGCTCGAACTCTCCGACAAGGAACAGGAAAAACTCGGCAAGCGGACGACCGAAAACGCCGAAGCATACGAAGCATTCCTGCGCGGGCGCGATTGTTTCGGCAGATTTATTTTCCGCACCGTCGCCAACGAAGACTGCGAAGCGGCGATTGCCAATTTCCGCCGCGCCATCGAACTCGACCCGCATTTCGCGCTTGCCTACAGCGGTTTGGGAGCGTGCTACGCCAACCGCGTGTTTAAGGGAATGGGCGCGAGCGAAGATTACACATACGCTGAAGCCGCGTTTTCAAAAGCGTTTATGTATGACCCGAACGTCGTCGAAGCGCGCGTTCTGATGGTTTTAATTTATCTGTCGCGCGGCGAAAAGAAAAAAGCCCGCGCCGAAATCGCGCTTCTCCAAAAGCAGTTTCCGAACGACGCGCCGCTTTATTTCGTCAAAGGAACGATGCACCGGCTCGACGGGCAATACGAAGAAGCGCTTCACGCCTGGAATAAATTATCGCGGCTCGACCCGGTTGCCGTCGTCGTCGCCAGCTACAATAAAGCCAGAATTTATCTTTATCTCGGTCAATACGACGAAGCCTTAAAATCTCTCGACGAAGGCGCGCTCATTGAGCCGAATCATCCGATGATACGGATTTTCCGCTCGACCGTTCTTTTTTATCGCGGTCAGGGCGAAGAAGCCGAAGCGATTAAAATTTTGCAGGACGTTATGGCGCAGAATCCGAAAATGGTTGGCATCGGCTCGCTGATGGCGATTTTCCTCGCTCATCAGGGTAATAAAATCGAAGCCAGAGCGCATTTGACCGAAGAAGCGCGCGGCTTGGCGAAAACCGACCACGATATGGCTTACTGGATGACTTCGGCAAACGCTCAACTGGGCGAAATCGACGAATCGTTTTACTGGCTTGAGCGCGCCATCAAGCTCGGCAACGAAAATCGCCCGTGGTTTGAAACCGACAAATGCCTCGCGCCGATGAGAGAAGACCCGCGATTCCATCAATTGATGGACAAAATCGAACATTAAAGTAAGAACCAGACGGAATTTAATTACTCGCCGCGCCGAAGGCGGAACGAGAATCGAAGTTTGCGCCGATTTGTTTTCCGTTTGAACCCTTATTTAAGTATGGACTATCGCTTCGCAGACGATAATCGCCGGTTTCCGCGTTTATAAAACCGATTTGTTTAATCGAAGTCGGATAAAAATTTCGGCTGCGGTAAATCGAACTGCCGCCGCCGACAATTATGTTGTTGCCGACATCCGCGTTCGGGAAATATCTGTTTATAACGGCTTGTCCGGGCGTTGTCGAATCGCCCGCAAAACCGTATTCGTTTTGAAAAACGATATTGTCGCGAAAGACAAGTCCTTTGACGGGCGCTTCGTAAGCAATGCTGATATTGCCCGAATTGATTATCGTATTATTTTCGATAATCAGTCCGTCCCAAGCCGTAGATTTGAGAAAAAATCCTGCACCGCCCCATTTTTCTCCGTCGATGTCTTCAAAAAAATTGTCGCGAATCGTCAAACGATGCCCGCCGGCACCTTCCGCGCCGTAGACGCTCAGCGCATTGGCGCTGCCGCGCACGACGTTGCCTGTAAACTCGATGTCTTCGATAACGACTTGCTTTCCGCTGTCCTCGCGCGTCGTAAAAAGAATCGCCGAGCCGTCCTGCGCCATTCCCCAATTGTTCGTCATCAGGTTATTTTCAATTCGTATGCGCCTGCCGTGTTTTATCTCGAAAAGATTTTTAACCGCCCAGCCTTCATCGCGCCATTTTACCAATTTATTTAAATGATTGCCGCTGACCAGACAATCGCCCGGCGTCAATTGCAGATACGATTGCGCGCCGCCGAAAAGAATGTTTTCCGCCGCCGCTTCCAGATAATTATTGACGATTTCGACGGGTCCGTCCGTTGCCCAAATCCCGATTGCCTGGCTTTCCTCGCCATTGCGCTTGATGTCGGAGAAGTAACTGTTAATGATTTTTATAAATTTTCCGTTGGCGGCAATTCCGCGCCGTTGTCCTTCGGTCGGGCTGCCGTGAACGAAGATGCGGTCAAATTCGATGTGGTGCGGCAAATCTTCAATTCGCCGCTCTTCGGTTGTTCCCAATTGTATTATATTTCTTTCACCGCCTTTAGTCGCGCCGAATTCGACGCCGATAAAGCGGTAATGATGCGCGCCGTTAATCGCTCTAATCGCGGCTTCGGCGTTCGGCGATGAAATTTTCGGCAAAACGGAAGCGTATTTTGCCGGTTTGATTCGCGTGCCGGCGCGCGCGAATTTCTCGTCAGTCGCGGACGTGCGAATTGTGATAAACTCGCCGCCCGTTTTAAGCGGCAAATTAAAGTTTCCGACGAATGACGCGCCCGCCTGCAGCGTAATCGTATCGCCCGGTCTGGCGCCTTCGAGCGCGGCTTGAAAATCGCCGCCCGCTTTGACGACGATGACGTTTCCGGCAAATTCTAATGCGGAATTTCCTGTGTGCCGTCGATAAAAATAAGCGCCGGAAGCGATTAGCGGCAAAGAGAGAGCGACAAGCAAAAGCACGGAATAAATTCCTTTGTGCGAACGCTCTGCAATTTCACCTTTCTTCAGTTGTCGCAAAGATTTTCGACGTTCCTTTTGTTTTTGCTGCCAAATTTTCGCGTTGACGGCGTTCATAATTTTTAATGCTTCCAAAAAGTTTGGAGAGTTCGTAAAGTTTGGCTGGAGATTAATAAAAATGGTAATTGTTTTTCATCCATACAAACTGCAATTATATTCAAAACCGATTTTTTCTATTGCGAGGTGCGAGGCAAGATTATCAGCCAAAACAGAAATATAAACCTGACGCAAGTTCGGCGCGCGCGCGGCGTCGTGCAGCATCTGACGCATCGAAGACTGATAAAAACCTTTTCCTCTCGCCTGCGGGTGAGTAAAAAAATCAAACAGAACCGCCGAATCGGGCGGCAAGGTGAAATATTGATTAATTTCAGGAATAAAAGACTTTTCCTCTCTTTCAACCAGCCAGCCGTAATGCGCCAATTTGCCCGCTTCGACTCGTGTATAAACCTGACTTCCTTCGCTCAGACGGTTAATCGAGAGACGATGAAAAGCGCTCGCGGTTAAATGCCACGATTCGGTCGGCTCGTATTTCAGCAAATCTTCCAGACAGTTGCGATTCATCAAATTCGGATTCGGAACGGATGCGATTTTCTCCGCGTCAAAAGTATAAACTCGCATCTCGCGTTTTTTCTTAGTTAAAGTATGCGCCTTTGCCGCTAATTTGGGAATAACGTTTCCAGTGCTCGTAAATTTTAATTTGTGTCGGGTGTTGTATAAGCGCTCGCCCAGGTTTTCCCGGTTGATTTTCGTCAGCTCCAGGACCTTTTTTGTCGCCGCGGTCAATTGTCGCTTTAACGCGAATCGACGACGTGGCGCGCGGAACTCACGGCGACGTTGAAAACCGGCTTGTTGTATTGAGAGTAAAATGTCGTCAGATAGACGGTTGCCGGAAAGTTGAATTCTTTGATGATTGGAAAGGCTCGCCGGTAAAAATCATAATTTCCGTCATCGAAAGTAATGACGACGGATTTTTTCGGCAGAGTCCCGTTGTAAAGCCGTTCGACGGCTTCATTTATCGGCAGAACGGCGCAGGCGTGCCGTTTAATTAATTCAAACCGTCGCCGCAGCAAATCGGGCGGCATAAAGAGCGAGGAATCCCAAAAATTTTCATCTTCGAGCGAAACGCCGTGATAAGCCAAAATCAGTAATTTGCTTTGCCGCCACCGACTTTCGCTTGAAAAGTCGAAAAATCTTAGACTCTTTGCCGATTTCAACAAGTTTTGCTTGATTGTTTTCAACGTAACTTTCCAGGCGCAAATAACCGTGTCAATCAATCTTTCACCTGATTATATACAATCAGTCCGTTTCTCAAGCCGCCCTTCAGGATTTCCGTCTTTACTATCGCGCCGGAATCCTCCGACTTTCTAATAATACACCCAATAGTAAAAGCTTTTCACATATTCGCCCGCGACCATATTCCAGCCGGACGACGACAGCCACCAGTAAAACGGCGGCGGAGTTTGCTGCCCGAACGGCGCGGACAGGATGCCGATTTCCGTTTTCAAACCGTTGTCCGCCGAAATTTTTTCAAACGTCCGCAAAGCGCGGCGCGTGTGATACGCGGAAGTAACCAGCAGAACGGACTTTAGTTTTTTTTCGCGCGCCGTTTTTACAAACAATTCAGCTTCGTCTTTTGTTCCGTCAACCGTTCCGGGCAACGTTTCGATAACATTTTCGGGAACGCCCTGAGCGATTAATTCCCAGCGCGCCCGTTCGACGTAATACGGATTTCTCTGCTCTTTTTCGTTCCAGCCGCCGCGCAAGCCGTCGTCGGTCAGAAAAATCTTCGGCGCAATTCCTTGTTTATAAAGCGCGGCGGCTCGCTGATTTCTTTCGACGTAAGTTGCCGCGCCGCCCAGCACAAAAATCGCGTCCGCTTTTTCGAGCGGTTTTTCGACAATCAAAAACGAAGCCGGACACGGAGCCAGCAAAATCCAAGCAGAAAATAAAATCAAAGCCATTACCAAAAATTTAAATGCGCGATTTTCCTTTTTCACGTTTTCACTTTTTCTTTTCCCGCCATTTCTTTCGTAATTTACATTTATAAAAATCACGACTTAAGAAATTACCAGCAAATTCCCTGATAATTCGCATCGGAAGTGCGATTGCCGAAAATTCTCACAAGGTCGATGATTGTTTGTTCCTTTGTCAATTTCGGCTCGATTTCCCCGAATTCTTTCGCCGGATTTCCGATTAAAATTACTTCCGAATGCCGCAAAACTTCGTCAATGTCGTCCGCCATTAAATTAGAAATGTGCGGAATCTCGCGTTCGATATACTCTTTATTTGCACCGACGAGTTTTGCCACGGAAACTTTCCTGTCATAGAGTTTGATGTCGTAGCCTTTGCCGATAAGTCTTTCTATTACAGATACAACCGGCGATTCGCGCAAGTCGTCGGTTCCGGCTTTGAAAGCGAAACCGAGAACGCCGACTTTCTTTTTGCCTGTTTTTACAATCATTTGAACGGCGCGTTCGATTTGCAGTAAATTGCTCGCCAGAGCCGCTTCCAAAACCGGAACTTTGACATCCAGTTCCTTTGCCTTATACTGCAAAGCGCGTAAATCCTTCGGCAAACACGAACCGCCGAAGGCAAAGCCCGATTTCAGATAATACGGCGACAAATTCAGCTTCGTGTCTTTGCAGAAAACTTCCATAACTTCGTGGCTGTCGATGCCCAATTCTTTGCAGATATTGCCGATTTCATTAGCGAAAGAGACTTTCAGCCCGTGAAAACAGTTACAGGAATATTTGACCATTTCGGCGGCTTTGACGCTCGTAATATAAAGCGGCGCGTCGATTTTCGCGTAGAGACGTTTTACGATTTCGCCCGCTTCTTCGGAATCCGCGCCGATAAGCGTGAACGGCGGTGCGTAAAAATCTTTAATCGAAGTGCCTTCGCGCAAAAATTCGGGATTGACGCAAACGTCGAAATCAGTTCCCGCTTTTTTGTCCGAATAAACTTCCAGAGTCGGTTTAACCAGACTTTCAATCGTTCCGGGCAGCATCGTGCTGCGCATCACGACCGTATGCCGGCGCGCCTTTCTAGAAATCGCCTCGCCGATTTGCTGGCTGACGCGCTTTACATAATCGAGCTTGAGCGAGCCGTTATCGTTCGACGGCGTGCCGACGCATACGAGTGAAACGTCCGTATTTTCAATCGCGTCGTCAACGTCGGTTGTCGCGCGAAGCTGTTTTTCGGCAACCATTTGAGAGATGAGTTCGCCGATGCCTTCTTCGATAATCGGAGAGTTTCCCGAATTGATAATATCAACCTTCGTCTGACTGACATCGACGCCGACGACTTCGTTGCCTTCGCGCGCAAAACACGCCGCCGAAACCGCGCCGACATAACCTAATCCGAATACACTGATTTTCATAATTGTAATATTTTACTTTATTTGTTTAATTTCCAAATTTTAGTTTTGCCGCCTTCTGCAACCACTTGCGCCCGCTTTTCGAGTTCGTCCGAAACATTTTGCGCAACGCCGTGAGTCCAAACGTAGTCGTTGCCGCCCAGATATTGAAGCCATTTCGTTTTATCTTCATATCGCATCGCTTCTTCGGGGCGTCGAAAACCGAGCGGCTGCTGCCCACGATAGGCAAAGACCGTCGAGGCAAACGATGAATTCATAAACGTAACGAATTGAACGACGTGCAAAATCGGGCGTTCAAATTTTTCTTCCGCGCCGACGCCCTCGTTAACAAAAATCGGATAAACTTTTGATTGCGGCGGCACGACTTCGAGAAGTTTTATCTCAGCCGCCATTCTTTCCGACATTTGCAGCCAGCGATACGAAATCACGCCTTGTCGAACGACAAGAAGACAAATAGCAAGTACGAAAAATGCGAAAGCTTTTCCGCGCAGGGAATTAATTTTGCACGACAAAATCAAAAGCACGAACGCCGGCAGCACAATACGCATATCAGCGTCGCCCGACGTGAACAAGATATTCGGCGAGATGAGAAAAAGCACGAAAAAAAATGATGCCAATGACAGCATTCTGCGGTCAAAAACGGCTTGCCGCCAGCGTTTGAGAAACAGGCAAACGGACGCAGTCAGCGCGACGCACGTTAAATCCAGCCATAAATCATAGCTGCGAAACGGACCGAACAGCGCGATAGCTTTGCCGCCTACACTGTTCCAGGTTATCGTCCCGACTTCGCCCGTGCCGCCCATAAAAGTCAGAAAGGCGATTGCCGGCAAAATGAATAAAGCGGCGTCGGCGGCAAGAAAAATCCATTTTCGTCTTTCTTCGCGGGACGCAAAAAAGTCGTACAAATTTACGAAAAAAACCGCCGCACCGAAAAAAGTGAATGCGGAAAGATGCGACAAATAAATCGCGAACGTTAAAACGGCAAGCGCCGAAAACCGTATAAAATCGAGCTTTGCGCGCCATCTCATCCACAAACCGAATGTAATCAAAAAAAGCGAGACGCCGAAAATATAGTTGACGTAGCCGTAAAAAAACGTTCCGCCGTAAATCAGAAACATAGCCAGAACGATAGAAAACGAAGGCTTTTCGCCAGTCCGGGCGCCCGTTAAATGACAGCCGACGGCAAACAAAACAACAGTTAAAGTTAGAAACAGGTGATTTGCCGTCCAGATATTGAACAGGCTCATAAGCGGAACGACTATCAAATCAACCGCCAGATTTGGAATCGGCTCGTAAAGGATTTGAAAATTCTGCTGAAAAAAAGGCGTTTCGGCATAATTTGCCAAAATAAAAACTCGCGCCAGATGATTGGGCAAATCGACGAGCGGCGGAAGTTCTACCAGCCAGAGCGGAACTATCAACGCGCACAAAGCCAGCGCGAAAAACGCGTAATAATATTTTCGATTTAGGTTTGCGTTCATTTTTTGTCTAATTTGGATTTTGCCTGTTGACCAATAAATTTTCTTTCTCAACCGCGTCGGCATAATCTAAGCCGAATACGCTGATTTTCACAAATTCATTCGTTGTCTAAAATTGATTTCCGCCCGTAAATTTATCTTTATATTCCCGCAGCGTTTTTTTATTTGCCTCGGACGGCAAAATCAAAACAAAACCGTTTTCGTCGCCGAGCATTTCACCCGTTTCGAGTTTGCCGAAAAACTCTGGAAATTCGCGCCAAGCGACATTTTTATCGTCGCCTTCCGTCCAATTCCAATCGGTTTGCGGTTTTTCGCTGAAAGCGCGCGCCGAGAGCCAGACGTTTTTTCCCTTTTCCCAGCTCCAAAAACTCCGCGCGGCAAATTCTTCGCGCCATTGTGTCGTCTGCGTCGAGCCGGGCGTAACAATCGAGCCGAATTTCAGATTGCCGCGCAGATTAACCGGATTAAAAGGATAACTGCGATTAAAATTTATCAAATCGTCAGTCCAATTCACCAAAAAAATCGCGTCGTCGGGCGCGGTTTTTCCTTCGAGCGATTCGACACGGGAGACAATTTTTTTCTGCTGTTCAGCCGCCGTCCAAACCGATAAGGCGTTAATATTCACCGCCGCGAACACCGCCAAAATCAACATCATCGAACGACGTAGAAATTTATATTCTTTGATTCGGAGCGCGGCGGCTAAACCGATGAAAGCAAAAGGAAAAAGCGGCAGATAGCGCTCGACCGCGCCGCCGTCGAAAAGCGTCGCAAAAACTAAAATCGGCAGCGCTGAAACGGACAGCAAAACGAGAATTTTTCTGTTTTCGACGTTTTTCCAAAGAAGAAATAAAACTCCCGCAACCAAACCGTAAAAAGCCGCAATTTTCCATAAACTTCCGCCGACGAGCGTGCCGAATGAAACCGGATTATAAGCGTCACTCAAAAGAAAACGCTTGAATAAAACGCCGTCGCCGCCCATATTGACGAACGAGCGCGCCAGACCGAAAATCATCCGCGCCGCGCCGCGCGTTTCGTTGCCGTGCGAAGCCGCCGAAATCCAGGATTTTAGTCCGCTCAGGCTGTCAACCTGTAAAATTGCCAGAACAACTCCGTAAGATAAAGCCGTCGCGAGGAAAAACGCGGCGACTTGAATTGCCGCCGCCGATAAATTTTTACGGCTAAACCCGTAAAGCACCGGCGGCGCACAGAAAACCGCCGGCAGCGCCCACAGAAAAGGCATCCAAAAACAAATTGCAAACGCGAGAAAGATGCCTGATAAAATCGAGTCAGGAAACTGCTTTTCATCTGCTTGGCGCAAACTAAAAAACAAACCGAGAAGATAAAACATCAATGCCGTGATGTAGGAAGTTCCCGTCTGCGTGAAATTCAAAAAAGCGTGCGAAAAAACAAAACCGACCGCGGCAACGGCAACTGTCCAAACAGGTAGTTTGAGTTTTTTTAAAATTCCGATTAAAACTACGGTTGAAACAAGTCCGGCAATGCAGCTTATCCGCTGAAAAATTAAATTTATTTCGCCGCGCCAAAAAGTATTATCAGTTGCGGGGAAAAATCGAGACCAGACGAACCAGCCGAAGGGTCGCCAGAAAAGATGTCCGAATTCCCAGAAGTTATAGTCTTTGCCGAGCCGGAAGGCAATCACCGAATCGACATAATCCGCCGAATCCGCCCAAAAATTCGCGTCGGTTAAAACGACGGCGGCGAAAAAAATCGCCGTTCCGAAAATGTATGGGAAAAATGCTTTCATTCGTCTGTTTGAGTGCCGGTTAAACCAATTTTCGCGCTTTTCAAAATCGAATTTTTAATTGCCCGTTTTATGATTTATCAAAAATTTTCTTAACCTTAAAAAACCTTCGCCGCCGATTTTTTTAAGCGGTTTTTTCGCGTTCCAAATCAAGCTCTGTTTCAATCTCGGCGCGAAATCTCCGCCGGCAATCGCCGAAATTTCCGTTGCGCTCGTGCGGTTTTGCACCGCGTATCTGCCCAAAATCAGGCAATTTCCAACCTTACCGACCTTCGTTGTCGGCTCGGAATTAAACAAAAATCTGATGCCGTTTTCTTCGGCGCATTCGGCTACTTCTTTTGAATACAAACCGCCCGGAACCGACGCGACAACTACTTTTTCGCCCGTAATTTCGGCGAGTTTTTCCGTGCTGACGCGCCATTCGTCAAATATTTCAGCGCGGCTCAAACCAGCCATTCGCAGCGGATGCGAATCCGAATGACTGCCGACGACGTGTCCGCGCCGCCTTAGCTCGATTATTTCATTTCTGCCGACAAAAGTTTCTGTTCCGATTCTGCCCGTCGTTATGAAAAAATGTCCGTGCCAGCCTTTTTTTTCGAGCGCTTCGGCGGCTTCGAGCGCGCTCTTTCCGCCGTCGTCAAACGTAATAAATACGGCGTTTGCGTCGTTTTTCCAATCGATTACGCGGTCGGGCTTTTCTTTGATTTTTCCGGAAATCGCGTCGAGATGCGCGGCAAATTCCGTCGCCGAAATTTTATAAAGCGCCGCATCCGCGCCCGCAAAACCGCTGGCGTCCGTCTCGTCGCAAATGTCGTGATACATTAAGGAAATTGCTTTCATCTATTAAAAAAACCGACTGCGCGCAGCAGCAAATGAGCCGAAAACTTTGTCCGGTTTTCAAATACCTTTGGCGTTTTTGCTTTCCCGTCGGCGCGTTTTCGCGTCGAATAAATTTTTCGCCCGGCGCTTGATTTTGAAATGCTCGGTTAGCCACGGCTGTCCCCAAACATTCGATTGCCTGCCTTTCACATCTAAATTTTGCGCCGTTCCCGCGTAAATGTCTTCGAGCTTTGCCCGCAGTTCGGGCAGATTTTCCGTAATGACGCGGGTTTGAATAACAATGTGAGATTCACTTCGAGCATCGTAATCGTAAGAATAATAACCGAAAGTCGGACCCGTATCGATGCCTTCGTCAATCTGCAAAAGCGTCATTCCGACCTTTTCGTAATCTTCCCGCGCCAGCGCCCAAAAACAACCGTGCGCATTGCGGTATTCGGGACAAATTCCCGGATGAAAAACGACCGTCGCGGTTTTTGCCAAAGTGAAAATATTCTTTTTCAGCAAGGTTTTGCAGCGCGCGACAATAATATCCGCCGCCGCTTCCGTTAAGAATTTTTCCGCTTCGGGAGAATTCGGACTGTGAGTCAGCAGCGTCGGAACATTTTTCAATTCAGGATAAATTTTCTTAAAACGGGCAATCGTCGCCGCGCGCCACTTTTCATCTTTTGCGGCGAGAAAAAATTTGTAATACAAGCGAAACGCCAAAACGTCCCAAAATCGCGTGTAACCGACTCGTTTGATTTCGCGTCTGACGCGCGTTTTCATTCGTTTTGTTTTCTCGCGCAGAACGATTACGCCGACTAAATCGGAAAACGAATCGAGCCAGCGCGCCGTTATTTCGCGGTCAATCAAATCGTTTTCGTGATATATAAGAACGGTTTTCATAAACTTTCAAAGTCAACTTTCGCCTTTTCACGCTCTCGCCTTTTTTGTCTTTTCCTCTCGCGTTTCAATTGCGCTTTCGCAAATTTCGGTAAACGCTTCGGCAACCTTTTGCCAGCCGAAATTTTCGCGCACGACTTTCGCCGCTTCCGAACCAATCTTTTTCGCCGATTTTTTGTCAATTAGCAATTCGACAACCGCATCGGCAAAATCGTTCGGCGTGTCGCGCAAAATAATTTCTCTGCCGTCTCTGACCGGCAAACCTTCCGCGCCGACGGCGGTCGAAACAATCGGCAGCCGCATCGCCATCGCTTCGTAAATTTTTAGACGAGTGCCGCCGCCGATTCTGAGCGGAACGATATAAGCCGACGCTTTGTTCATAAACGGGCGCACGTCGGGAACTCTGCCCGTAACGACGATTGACGAATCTTTTCCGCTCAACTCGACGAGCGAAGCGAACGGATTGCGCCCGACGACGGTTAGCGAAACTTGCGGAATTTTTTGTTTTATAAGCGGAAAAATTTCTTTCGTGAACCAGCTAATCGCGTCTTCGTTCGGCAGCCAGTCCATCGAACCCGTAAAAACTAAATTAAATTCATCTTTTTCGATTGTTTCATCCGAATGGAAAAATTCCGTATCAACTCCGGTCGGCACGTCGGCGACGTTTTCGATGCCGTATTCGCCGCGCATCGTGTCGGCGTCCTCGCCGGAGACGGCGACGACAAAATCAAATTTCCGGCACGCTTCACGCTCGTATTCAAAAGATTTTCGCCATTGATTTTTTAAGTATAATTTCCTGAAAGCATTTTTCTGCACCTCGAAATGCCTGCGCCAAATCATCGCTTCGACATTGTGCTGAAAAAGAATTGTCGGAATCTCAAACCGCTCCGGCATATTGACCGACGGCATCAGAAAATCGCAGACCACGACATCGAAATTTTCCCGATTTGCCTGTTTTTCAATCGCCTCGCGCATCGCGTTTGAAACGTATTTCTGCATAAAATACGGTAGGTTCGAGACGAGATTACTTGCTAATTCAAGATAAAATTTCGCTGAAAACTTCGCCGACGTTCGGTGCGGAATCGCGATTGTTTCGTGCGCGTATTCTATGGATTTTTCCAAAGCGTCGGCTTCCGCCGAGCCGTCGTCGAGCGTCAGATACGTGATGTGATGATTTTTTTTCAGTTCCTTCAGCATTTGATACGTGCGGATTTTTCCGCCTTTATCAATCGGATGAAGCAGTTCTGTTTTCAGCCAGAGTATTCGCACTTTTTTGTTTCGTCAACAGAAAATTTTGACGTGTGTAAATGAATCGATACAAAGATTTAAGAGTTTCCGTGTAAAAATATGCTCAACTTAACTTTCCTCGTCTAAAAACCGGCGCTGCCACATTTCAAAATTGAGCAAAGCCCAAAGCCGCTCGTCGTGATTTTCGCCCTGCCGGTGTCTTTCGACTAAATTTCTGACAAATTCGGGCTTAAAGATTCCGCGTGAAATCGCGCGTTCCGACAAAACAAATTCGTCAATTAGATGTTTGTATTCATTTCTAAACCATTTTCCGATTGGCACGGGAAAACCCATTTTCTTTCTGGTTAAAATCTCGTCGGGCAGAATGCCTTTCATCGCTTCGCGCAAAACGAATTTTGTCGTGTTTCCGCGAAGTTTCAGATTGTCGGGCATCTGCGCCGAAAATTCCATTAATTTGTGGTCGAGAAACGGCACGCGGCTTTCAATCGAAGCCGCCATAGACATCTGGTCCTGCTTCATAAGAAGTTCCTGAAGATAAGTTTTCGTATCGACGTAAAGCATTCTGTCCAAAACACTTTTCGTTTGCGCCGAATCGAAATAGCGCGACATTTCGGCGTAAGGATTCGCGTGAGCGCCGATTCGCGCCTTCGTTTCATCGGAGAACATTTCGCTCTGCATCCGGCGCGGGAAAACGGCGAAATTATCGAAATATATGTTTTCGATATTCGGCTCGACGGCGAAAAAACTTTTTTTGAGTTTATGACGGACTTTTGAACCGGGCGACAAGTTTTCGATTCTGCTTTCGACAAATTCACGCGCAATTTTCGGCGTAAATTTATAATAACTTTCGCCGTATTTGAGATTCATTAAAGTTTTCGCGTAACGCCCGTAACCGGCGAGACTTTCATCGCTTCCTTCGCCCGTCAAAACAACTTTGACGTGCTGGCTCGCCAGACGCGAAACAAAATTCAGCGCGACGCTCGAAGCGTGTGCAAGCGGCTCGTCTTCGTGCCAGATTAATTCGGGCAAAGCATCGAAAAAATCTTCGGGCGAAACGATTATTTCGTGATGGTCGGTTTTAAAAGCCGCGGCAACTTGTCGGGCAAACTCAAATTCATTGGCTTCGCGCTCGGCGAAAGCGACGGAAAAGGTCTTAATCGGCTCGCGAACCATTTTCGACATTACCGCCGCAATCGCGCTCGAATCGATGCCGCCCGACAAAAACATTCCGAGCGGAACATCAGCCATCAGGCGCAGTTCGACGGCTTTTTGAAAAAGCTCAAACCATTCGGCTGTCCAATCCTTATCGCTGCGCCGGTAATCGTTAAGTTTCGGTTCAAACTGCAAATCCCAAAATTTTTCAATGCGGATTTTGCCGTCTTTCCACGTCAAAGTGTGTCCGGCTGGAAGCCGTTTGACGCGCGCGAAAAGCGTTTCGTCGCCGCCGGTCGCGTGGTTCGCCAGATAATCGGCTAAAGCGGCGTAATTTAATTCGGGCTTGACGGCTTTTGCTTTCAAAAGCGCTTTAATTTCCGACGCGAAAAACAAATTTCCGTCCGCGTCGTGAACGTAATAAAGCGGTTTGACGCCCAGACGGTCGCGCGCGATGAACAATTCCCGATTTTTTTTATTCCAGACCGCGAAAGCAAACATTCCGCGCAGCCTGTCAACACAGCCCGCGCCGTATTCTTCGTAAAGATGCAGAATCGTTTCCGTGTCGCAATGAGTTTTGTATTCGTAGCCTTTTTCGATTAACTCCAGCCGGTAGTCGTTGTGATTATAAACCTCGCCGTTATAGACAATTACGCAGGATTCGTCTTGATTAAACATCGGCTGTTGACCGCTCTTTAAATCGACAATCGAAAGTCTCCGATGACCGAGACCGATGTTTTCTTCGATGAAAATTCCGGCTTCGTCGGGACCGCGATGACGAAGAACGTCGCGCATCCGCGTCAGCGTTTCGCGCTCGACTTCGCGTCCCGATTTACCTGAATAAATTATGCCGTTAATGCCGCACATTTTAATTTGAAAAATTCTCGATACTGTTTGCACAGTTGAGAAAGAAGAAATTTTAACCGAATTTTATAAACTTAAACTTTCGCCGCGCTCATCCGCATTTTCGGATGCCGAGGTTTGTTTCGCCTTTTTGGTAATTTCGGTTATGAACTTGATATTTCCCCGCGCCTGCGCCGAAAACACCAGCTTTTTCGATTCGATTTTTGCGCCGTAACCGGGTGAAATCCAGCAGTTTTCTATTTTCCAGGCTCCTTCATCGCCGAGTTTTTCGGCGACTATCTCAGTATAAATGTTTAATAACGTTTGCGCTCTGTTTTTTTTGTTAAAAATCGCAGCCGACCCGTTTTTTATTTCCGCATCGAGATGCGGGGAAAGTATAAAGTTCAGTTCGTAAGCGTTTGAACTACGGCTTTTTATAGAATCAATCAAACCAACCGAGTCGTGTTTTTTCAATAAAATTTCGCGTTCGTAATAAACGCCGAAGCGCTCGAAACCGTCGTGCGTTCCGCGAAAACAAACGTAATTTTCCTCTTCGCGCCATTCGAGAAGTTCGGCGTTTGCAGTTGATTTCCACGAAAACGCGCCGCCCGGAATCGAAGAAGATTCGCCGTTGACGGTCAGACAGTTGTGCGCCGAAGTCGAGCGGAAAAGCTGCCGCGCTTTCATATCGGAAGTGTAATTATATGTTCCCGAATCAATAAAAATCGGCTCGCCGCTTGATGATAAAACAAAACTCAAAGCGTCGGCGTGCGCGTGTCCGCAATTTAAAAAACCGTGTTCGCCGCAGTCAATCAGTAAAAAATTCGCGTCCGCTTCCCAGGAATCGCGCATTGCGAAAAATCCGCTCGTCTCAAATGCTTTTGAAGTTTCCCTCGGCTCAAACGCTTCGAGTTCGTCAAACTTTCGCAGCCCTTCGGCGCCGAGCAGCCACAAAAGTTCGGCACTTGCATCTTTTGCCGCAAACTTTAAATCTCCGCGATTAAAAAGTGTCGCGCCCAAAGCCAGAGTCGGACGAAAATCGGTTATCGGTTTTTCGTCGAGAAAACAAAATCGTCCGCCGTCGTCATCTCCGAAAAGCGCGGTTTCGCCGTTCGGCTGCGTAACGAAAAGTAAAAAATCAAACAATTGATTTAGTTTTTCTCGATGCTTTTTCTCGATGCCTGAATTTTCTAACTGTCGCAGAATCAACAAATTAGCGTAAAAATCCGTCGTGTAGCGATGATAATGACCGGATTGTTCACAGTAACCGCCGTCGGCGCGTATTTGAAAATCAAGCGCGCCGAGCAGGATTTTATAACCCGAATCTTTCCAGCGCCCGGCGTCTTCGAGTTCCGAAAAAAACGTGCCGAGAAAATAGAGACCGAGCGCTTCGCCCGTCAGATGCGTGTTCGGACTGAAATAAGTCGAAAGATAAGTTTCCAGATGTTGTCCGTGCAAATACAAGTATTTCAACATTTGCGCGAAGACTTTGGCTGTGAATTTCGGCGAGTTCCTGAAAAAATGAAACGCCCGAATCCACGAAATCGAGCGAAATGCAATCTCCAGACTCGAAAGCCAGTTGACGCCGGTTTTCGGCGGATTGTCGCGGAACCAACTTTCGAGATGAGCAATAAAAGTTTCGGCGTATTTCTCGTTTTTCGTCAGCCAATAGGCGCGTCCGAGAGTCGTAAAATACTGCTGGCGATTGAGTTCCCAGATTATTTTTTTGTCGCCGGTCTGCCCGGCGTTTACTTCTTCGATTTTCGACCAGTGAACTTTCGGCGACGTTTTTTGTGAAACCGGGTCGAAATGCCAATCGGGAATTTTGCCTGCAAAATGCAGATTTTCATAGCCGAGCAAATCGAAAAAACCTTCGCAAATTCGGTCGGCGCGATTGATTATTGCAATTTCTTCTTCGGGAAAACGACTTCGCAGCTCGCCGATTGTCGCTTCGGGATTTTCAAACGAAGCGTAAAATTTCGGACTTTTTCGCGAGCGAAAATGCTCGAAAAGAGTTTCGGCGGAAACGATTTTTCCCTGCAAGTCGAATTTTTTGAATAACCGCGCGTCCGTCGGCAATTTTATTTGCGAAGATACGCCGAATCTTTCCGCGAAGATATTCGCGCCCTGCACGGCGCGTTCTCCAAGTTCGGCGAAACTTCTGCCTTTGATTTTTTTGAGTTTTCCGAGCATTTCACTTCCGCATTAATTCTTCGTAGAGATTCAAAACGGCTTTGATATTTTCCCTGCCGTCGGCGCCGGAATCCTCCGGTTTTTTACCCGATTTCAACTGTTCTTCGATTGCCGTTTCAAGGGCGGCGGCGTTTTGCATAGGAACGAGGCGAACAGATTCCGGGCGCATTCCGTTATCGGTGGCGATGACGGGCGTTCCCAAATAAATAGCTTCCCGAATAGAAATCGCGTCGCCGTCGAAAATCGTCGTTCGCAGCAAAACGTCGCATTTTTCAATTAAATGAAGCACGACTTCGCGTTTTGTATCGCCTGCCAGCAAAACGTGTTCGGCGTATGGTTTCGACCGAATCAGCGCGCGCAAATCTTTTTCCAGACTTCCCGCGCCGACAATAACCAAACCCGCGCCGGGAAATTTTCGCCGCACTTTTTCAAGCGCGTTTATCTGCGAAGGCAAATCGTAATGCGTCTCAAGCCCGCTGACCGCCAGCAGAACTTTTTTATGATTGTTCCAAAACTCCTTGAATTTTTGCGGAATTTCAATATTTTCGTCCGGTTTGCCGAGTGCGAACGGACGAATTAATTTTATATTTTCGAGTTTGACGCCGAATTTCCCGAACATTTCCGTCATCAGTTCGTTGACGACGATAATTTTCGTCAATTGTCGAAAAATAAAACCTTGCGGCGTCCAAAAACGTGCAGTCTTCACCGATTCGACCGCGTAGCCGCCCGAATGAAGCGTCATCACGCTTTTGCCGCGCGCCGCCGTCGCGCAGGTCAAAATAAGAGCAAGCACGCGCGGCGGCAGATTTCCGCCGATGTGTATGTGCAGAACGTCGTATTTTAAGGAAAACAGCAGCCGCAGAAGCTCCGCCGGATTTCGCGGATGATAAACGTTTTTTTCGCCGCCGGTGCGTTCCGAGTTGACGATGGAGATTATCGAACATTCGCAGCCGTTTCGCAGCACTTCGTCGCGAATCGCCAGCATATTCGTCTGCACGCCTCCGTATGGCGGCGGAAAAGGTCCGAGTTGTAAAATGTGCTTTTTCCTCTTCATACCGGAAAAGATTCTTCGTCGATATTATTATAAAACGCGGAAGTAAAACGAATGAATTTCGGTTCAGTAAATTTTGCCGGACGTTTCGATGCTTTTTTCGTAAAGTTCGAGAGTTTCGCCGAGCTGTCTTTGGCAGGAGAATTTCTCTTCGATTGTTTTTCTGCCGAGTTTTCCCATCGTTTCGGCTTTCGCGGGATTTTCAAGCAGCCAAATCAGCTTTTCCGACATCGCTTCGGCGTCGTCCGATTCGACTAGAAATCCTGTTTCACCGGGCGTAATCGCTTCGGACGCGCCGCCGACGTTAGTGGCGACGACCGGCAGATTCGCCGACATATATTCGAGAATCGAATTGGAAAAACCTTCCGCAAAAGATGTCAAAACGCCCGTGAAAGAAACGGAAAGCAATTCCGGAATCTTCGCGCATCTACCTGTAAAATGCGTCCGGTCGGCGATTTGCAGATGTTTTGCAAGATTTTCTAAATCGTTTTTCAATTCGCCTTCGCCTGCCAGAACAAAATGCGCGAGGGGAAATTTTTCCGAAACCTTTTTCGCCGCGTGCAAAAACATCGATTGGTTTTTAACTTTGTGCCGCAAATTCGCCGCCAGAGTTATGAATTTTATGTTTTCATCAAACGGCAAATTGATTTCTTCGCAAATTTTCCGACGGTTTTTCTCCGACGGCGCTAAACGCCGCAAATCGAGACCGTTATAGATTACTTCGATTTTACCTGCCGCCACACCGGCGTTCACCAGATAATTTTTGACGGCTTTTGAATTGGCGACAATCGCATCGGATTGCCCGAAAACTCTTTTTTCAAAAAAATTTTGCTTTGCCGAACGCATTCCGCCGGTTTCGCGTTTGGAAGCGATTTTAACCGGAACGCGAGCCAGCGCCGCCGCCGTTATGCCGAAAACGTTCGTGTAAAAATCGCTCGTCTGCACGATTTTTACGTTGTTTTCACGCAGAAACTTCGCGCATCTTCGGAGTTGGCGGAACATATTCGCGTCATAAAACGAAGTGAGCGGAAATTCCGGAAAATC
The DNA here is from genome assembly GCA_038200355.1 of Pyrinomonadales bacterium. Lineage (GTDB taxonomy): Bacteria > Acidobacteriota > Blastocatellia > Pyrinomonadales > Pyrinomonadaceae. The sequence goes on from JBBPXZ010000011.1 coordinate 20,963, forward strand.
CGCGCAGCCGGGTTGTTCGATTTCCCCGCGCAAAACGCCTTCTTTATCCAGACACGCGACCAAAACGCGGTAAGTTCCTTCGTCGCGCAGAAGACGGACGAGCTGCACGGCTTGACGCTCGGAGCCGCCTTGATGAAAACTCCCGATTAATTGAAGAATGTTTATTTTCACGGCTGAAAGTTTCTATGCGTGAGAAGCAAAGAGAAAGTAACTTCAAAACTTAAAATTACAATTCTGAACACGACTCGGCAATCTTAATTTTTATTATCAGGACTTTCTCAAAACATAAGTTAACGATTTTTTTGCGAAAGCGAAACGCTGAAAACGCCTTCGGACGCGCGGACGTTGAGCTGATTGCCGAATCGCCGCGCCGTCGCCGCTTCTATCGGCTGCGGATAATTGATGATTTCACAATTTCCGAGAGAAAAATTGGTTCCGCCGATTAGCACGAATTCTTCGGGCAAATCTTCGCCCTCGCTCAGGCGCGCCCAGAAAAACCGGAAATTTGTGTTAAAAAGCTCGGTGCGGACGATTGGCTCGCCGTCGGCAAAAACGAAAATGTCCCGATATTCGCGGTAGCCGAGAACAAAAGCGCGCCCGCCGATGACCGAAACTTCAGAAACTTCCGGCGCGGCAAAACCCGTTTCGCGCGGCAGCAAAAAGGTGAAAAATTCCTGCGAACCGATGCCCTGGGAGACGAATTTCAGAAGCGGCGCGCCGACGCGCTTGCCGTAAACGGGTGAAATCGAGCTTTCTTTTTGCTTCCAGGACGCATTGTCGCCTAAACTGAACAGTCTCGAACCGACGTTTTTAGCGGATTTTTCGCCGACGCAGACGCCGTTTTCCGTCGTTTCGATTGCCGGATTCGTTCCGGCGGCAAAGTGAAAATTCAGCGCGTAACGATGTTTGCCTGATGTTTCGACGAAATCGCGCATTATCCAGTAATCGTTTTTCAAAAACAAAATGCTTCTGGTGTGCCTCGCCGATGCGCCGGGAAATCTTTCGTAACCGTCGCGCGAGCCTTCAAAAAAGTCGAATCTTTCCTGCGAAATCCAGCGATGCAAATTTGCCTGTGCTTTGGTCTGCCAGTTAAATGTCGCGCCCGGCTCGGACTGCGATTGCTCGTCAATCGTCAAAACATTGCGCGCTTCGGTCGAGCGCAAATAATTTCTCGCCGCTTCGGATTCGTGATACGTGTAAGTTCCCGAATCGACAAGCAGCGTTTGCCCGCCGATTGCCGCATCAATCGAAAGCGCGTCGGCGTGTCCGCGCGCGTCGTTCATCGCGCCGAGTTTGCCGCAGTCGACAAGCAGGTAATTGTCGGTTTCCGTCCAACCGTCGCGCATTACGAAATAGCCGCCGTTCTTGAACGCTCCCGAATTTTCGTCGGGCATTTGCGCTTCTAAATTTTCAAAAATTTCTTCGGCGGACGCGCCCAAAAGCCAGAGCGTTTCTTCGGCAAATTCCTGGGCGACAAATTTATAATCGCCGCGCCGGAAAATCGCCGCGCCGGTTGCCGGAAGAGCGCGAAAATCATCAGGCGCGGAGTTTCCGCGCGGCAAACTTCTTCCGCCGTCACCGTCGCCGACGAGCGGCGTCGTTCCGTCGGGGCGCGTAATAAACATTAAGAAATCAAGCGAAGATTGAAGTTTTTCGTCGAGCTTCGGCTGCGAATTGTTTTCAGTTTCGCCGCCGTTTAATTTCTTTAAAATGTAAAAATGCGTGTAAAAATCAGTCGTGTAACGCTGAAACCAGGTTGACCGCTCGAAATAAACGCCGTCGGGTAAAATCTGCCGGTCGAGTTCGGTAAAAAGAATTTTCTCGCCCAATTCACGCCAGAACGCGGCGCGCTCGAAAAACGGCAGTTGCGTTCCGAGATAGTAAAGACCGAGCGCTTCGCCCGTCAGATGCGTGTTCGGGCTGACGTATGTCGAAAGATATTTTTCGATATGGCGGGCGTGAAGGCAGAGAGATTTCAGCGTTTTAAGGAAAATTTCGGGCGTAAAATGCGCCGATTTTTTGAAAAACTGAAACGCCCAAATCCACGACATCGCACGCAGCGCGACTTCCAGACTGCTGCTCCAGTTTATTCCCATACCAGCCGGATTCTGTTCTATCCAGCTTTCGAGATGGCGCACGAATGTTTCTGCAAAACGCTCGTCATTCGTCAGCCAGAAAGCGACGCCGAGCGTGAAAAAATGCTGGTGGCGATTAAGTTCCCGGATTATTTTCCGGTCGCCCGCTTCATTCATCGAATGCTCGTCAAACAGTTTCCAGTCTTTAAGCGGCGAACGTTTGCCGGAAATCGGCTCGAAATGCCAGTCGATTTCCGCTCCGAAATCCAGATTTTCAAAACCGGGCAAATCGAATCGTCCGGCAACCAGATTTTCCGCTTTTTCGATAAAAAACCGGGCGCTTTTCTCGCCGAAGTTGCGCCGGAAACTCAAGAGAGTTTTTTCGCGGTCGCGGAAAGACTGGAAAAATGCGGATTCGGCGTTCCGGTAAAATTTTTCAAACAGAATCTCGGCGGAGACATTGCCGGTCTCGAATCGGGATTTGTCGAGCAAACCGGCAAATTCTTCGTCCGACGGCAACTTGCCGCCGTGTTCCGGTTGCTCGCCGCGCGCTTTAATCCGACTTTCGCCGTTTATTTTCGTTAATGTTTCCGTTGGATTTGCCATTGTTCCCGCCCGCATCAAAAAATCTTTTCTTTAGCTTTATTTTCAACTGTTTTTGCCGCTTTCGTCCATAAAGACTTCCAAATAAAAAAACGGCGGTCGTCTAAATATAAGCAGCAATTGCGGCTCGTTTCCAAAACGCGAACTTTCGCGCCCGTTTATTACGGAAATTTTCGGTCAACGGCAATCCGCGCTCGCATTTTTAATACATCTGAATTTATTAATTTACCGATTGCTTTAACATTTTCGTTAATCGCTCTGACATCGCGGCGCATAAATTCCGGGAACGATAATTCCGCTCGCGCTTCTACGCTTTAACGTCGCGCCAGCCGCCCGGATGAACGACCGTCTGCCTTTTTGCGAATGACAAAAGATTGTCCGCCGTCAGATTTTCTTCCCAATCGCCGAGAAGAATGATTTCTTCAGGCGCAAATTCGGCGATTCGCCAGCGAAAATCCTCGAACGAATGTTTCAGAAGCGGAATCTTTCCGGCGTCGTAGCCGAGCAGATGCGCGCCGACCCAATCGAGCGCCGAAGCGTTCTCGCCCGCGAGAATTAAACCGAGCGGCAACTCGTCCGACGCCAGCGGTCCTTCGCCCTGACCGGCAACGACGGCGTCAACGACGTGCAAAACCCGTCTTTGAATCGTTTCGCCGAGTGTCGCGTCGGATTTTCCGTAAAGCAGAACGCGGTTCAAATCAAGACACATCAGCGCGACGGTTAAGTTTCCCGACCACGAGCCTTCGACGCCGATTTCATCGCCTTTCAGACGCATCATTCTTTCGAGCTGCGTGCCGATTCCGGCAAGCATTTTTCCTGCGGCTGGGGAGACGGTCATATTCTGCCGGTCGAGAACCGATTCGAGGGCGCGTTTGATTAAATCATTGCCCGGATAACAATCGCCGCCGTTTGCCGCGCCGCCGATGCGGTGATGCGGAAGATATTCCTTGTTGCCGTTGATGCCGACCAGGTTTTTAAGCGCGCTCGTGATGCCCGCTTTTTTATGCGTTTTGAGTTTCGGCAGATTGACCACCACATCGGCTTCGATGATTTCGCGCGCCACCAGATATTGATGATTGGCGGGCGAATGCGTTTTCGCCATCAGGCGCGGGTCGTAACGCGTAACGCGGAAGGAATTTTTGTCGTCGGTAATCGGTTCGAGCAGGCTGTCTTTGCCTAAATTATACAGCACGTAATTTTCGGCTGACCGGCGATTTTCTTCGGCAACGCGAACGCCGCCTGCAATAACGCACGTCGTCCGCCGGAAATCGTGAATGCCTTTGAAACGCGGCTCGCTTTTTTGCAAATCTTCCGCCCATCGGTCAAGTTCGGTCAAACGCAGAAGTTTCTCGAAATCGCAGCTTTGAATCGGCGCGTCGCCGACGGCAACCTGCGCCGGATTTGCCTTCAGCACTTCGGCGACAACGGCTTTGATAACCGACGGATGCGTAACGAGCGGCAGCATTCCGCCCGTTCCCTGATTGTAATGCAGCACCAGATTCGGCTTGATTAAAACGCGCGCGCCTTGATTGATAATCTTTCCGAACGCGCCGCGTTTTTCATCCGCCCAGCCGAGGTTTTCGCCCGTCTGCCTGACGGCGCGCGCGATTTCGTTTTCGCCTTCCATTAACGGATAAACCGGCGACGCGAGTTTGGCGGCTGATACGCGCGCGTCGCGGATTGATTTTTGTAAATCGTTCGACATATCTTTTACCTTTTAACGTTCGTTATCACCGGTCGCAATTTATTGGCGCGCGTGCGCGGAACTTCCGCAACTATTTTTAATTCTACCGGCAAGCCGGGAAAATTCGATTGAATTATCTGCAAAATCTTTTTTTTCTGCTCAACGTCAAATTCGTTTTTCGGCGCGATTTGCAGTTCGATGCCGTAATCTTCCGCCTGTATAACCACGAATTCGCGCACCGCAAAATCTTTCAAAAGATGCGGCATCGAACTGCCGTGAACCCAGCGTCCGTCCGGCAGCCAAATCCGGTCGAGTTCGCGCCCGACGACTTCGCGCAGAAAAAACGCCGGATGCCCGCTTCGACTGTCCGCCGGAAATTTTCCGACATCGCCCGTGCGGTAACGCAGCATCGGCATCGCGTCGGCGTGCAGCTTGGTAACCAGAATCGGCGCGTCTTCTTCCTCGGTTTCCGGCTCGACCAGCGCCCACGCCCAATCAATTTCGTATTCGAGATTTTCCGGCGCGCCGGTCTGAATCGCCGCGCCGCCGAAATCGCGCCCGCCGTAGCGCTCGTAGACCGGCTTGCCGAAAACTTCCTCAATTGCTTTGCGATGCTGCGGATAAAGTTTTTCCGCGCCGGTTACAAAACAAATGCGCGGATAATTTTTCGGGCGAATTTCGTTTTCACGCAAAAATTCGGCAAACTGTCCGAGCGCGCCCGCGTAGGCGACGATGCAGTCAGGCGACCAGCTTTCAAACTCGCGGTGATATGCGCGAAAAACTTCGGGCGACAGGCGAAAACAATCGAACCAGCGCGTATTTGTAACGAACGAACGAAGGCGGTCGGCGAAGCTGTCCGAAGCCTTCGGGTCGAGATGATGTCCCCAAAAATAAGCCGTTTTCGCGCCCGGCGGCACGCCGATTTTTTCAAACGAAAAATCAATGCCGCTTTCCTTCCAGCCGCGCTCCTGCGCGCCGAGCCAGATTTCGGTCGGCGCGCCGGTCGAGCCGCCGGTCGAGTCTTTGAGCAGAAGTTCGGGCGCAATGGCTTTCGAGACGATTTTTTTTCCGGCTTCGGAAACGTCCTCGCGCCCTAAAACAGGCAAACGCGCAAAATCTTCAAAAGTAAAATCGGCTTTCGGGTCGAAATTGATTTGCCGAAAGAGTTCGGCGTAATAATCGGTTTCTTCGCCCGCGCGGCGAACGGCGCGGCGAAGCGTCTGCAAAATCCACTCGCGCTTTTGTTCTTCGTTCCAGTTTTTCGCCGATTGGCGAAATCGCAGACCGGTTCGATATGCCTCGAAAACCGCGCGTATATCGGCTCGTCGCCGACGGCGAAAATGCGAGAGAGGAATAAAAAATTTTTGCGCCAAAAGCCTGTTCATTTTCTTACTCGGAAGTTTCCAGCTTTAAATCCAAAGTCTTTTTCTTTACCCCGCGCCATTTTAAACCGTCGGCGAAATTCTTTAATTTTTCTTCGTCTTCGCTGGTAAGAGCGCCGAACCGATTGACGAAAAACACATAAGCCGCGCCGAAAAACGCAAAACAAATACCGAGAAACAAACTGCCGCCGAGAAAATCAGCAGCCGTTTCAAAGTTAATTAAAGTTAAAGCGCTGCGGGCGAAATCAACGCAAACTTCGAGCAGAAAATCTTTCGCGAAGCGGTAGACGGGCAGCAAAACAGCGCCGGCAAACGCGGCGGCGACTGCCGTTCTGCCGACGTTTCGCAGCAGCCGAAAATCTTCGCGCCGAACGTCGAGAATTTGCAGAATTTTCGACAGCGAAACGAATTTTTCAATTAGAACGGCGGCGACGACAATCAAAATCACTCCGCGCAAATCAAGCGATTGAATACCGAAATAAAGCGCCGCAATCAAGCCGAAAAACAAAACGACGCGAACTTTGAGCAAAAACCTGCCGACTTCCGAAAAAGAGCGTCCAATCGGGTCAATTATCAAACAGTAAAACGGCAGAAGCAGCAAATAAAGCCGGAAAATCGGCACGCTTGCCGCGTAAGATTTCGTGAAAAGCGTCGTGATAAATTCTTCGGCGACGATTGAAAGGAAAACGAACATCGGAAAATAAGCGAGCGCGAGCTTTTGCATAGCGCTGACGGTTACGAGGAGCATTTCGCGCTTTTTGCCTTCGGACTGCATCTGGCTCATACGCGGAATCATCACGGCGCTGATTGATTCGTAAAGAATCGCAATCAGCGGCAGCTCGAAACAGCCCTGCGAATAAATCGCAAAATCCGCCGCGCCGAAGCGGTAAGAAACGAAATAATTGTGAACGTCGGTTTGAAGGGTGTAAAGCAAACCGGCGAGACCGAACGGCAGCGCATAAAGGATTTGGCGGCGAAAAAACTGCGGTTCAAAGGCGCGCCAGAATTTCGGAAAACGCGAGCCGAGATAGAAAATTAAAACAATCGTCTGCAAAACGCCCTGCAGAATCGCCGCGTAAAGAAACGCTTCGACGGTTGCGAATAAAACGACCGCGCCAGCCATAAAAACGGTTTTGGTGAGCTGCGCCGAAATTATAAAAAGCATCGCCGCGCCGGTTTCGCGGTTGGCGAGTGCGACGTTTTCGAGAAAGGTCGAGAAAATCCAAAGCCAGATGACGACGCCGACGAGCGGCGCTAAACCGGTCAGTTCCGCGTTTTGAAAAAGATTTCCCAACAGCTGAGGAAAGAAAAAAAGCGTCAGAAAAGCCAAGCCGCCCGCGCAGAAGTTAAACAGCAGAATGTTGAAAATTGCCGCCGGTCGGTTTTCCGGCTCGCGGTTCAGAAAATAATACGCGCTCATCGAAAAACCGAGCGGCAGAATCACGACGGCGTTCATTACGACCAGAAAAACCTGCCGGTAGACGCCGACTTTCTCCTGCGTCAGGAAACGCACAATCAGAAGCGGCAAAAGAAACGAAAGCGCGAAACCCGCGATTTTGGCAATCAAAATCAACGCGCTCTGCCGCGTCAGCGAATCTTTCTTCTGCGTCGTTTCGTTCATTTCTTCTGTGCTGTCTTTTCAAGCAGTCGGCGCGTTTTCGCCGCCGCCGCGAATCGGTTCCCAGCGCGCGTAGCGCTCGCCGCGCAAAAATTTATAAAAGCCGACGAGCGAAGCCAGATTTGTCAGCACGAAATAAAGCGGCATTGCCACAATGCCCAAAGATTTTCCCGTTTTCTCCAACGCCCAACCTGAGAGAGCCGTCGAATAAAAAGCAATTTGAAGCCAGAAAACAACCAAAAAAAAGACGGATGAAAAAGCGAGCGACGCCGAACAGATAAACAGCGCAATCAAAAAAAACGGCGCAGCATAGCGGAAAATCTTGTGCGAGATTAGCTGGACGGCGAAAAAACCGCTTCGGAAAGGATTGAGCATCGAGCGATTTCGCCATAAATCCGTGAACGTCTGCGAAATTACGCGCACGCGCATTTGCATTTCCTTATCTGTTTGCCGGTTTGTTTGTTCCGTGCAGACGGCGTTCGGCTCGAAAACGGTTCGCAAGCCCTGTTCATACAACACGGTCGCAATCAAAAAATCCGAACACGCTTCGGCATACATCGGGCGATACGCCGATTTTCGCACGGCGTAGAGACAGCCCGACGCGCCGATAAGCGAACAGGCGCGGCTTTCGCTCTGCTTCAAAGAAGTTTCGTAACTCCAGTAATTTTTCGCGCCCGTTCCGACTTGCGAGCGCGTCTCGTCAACGTAAATCAATTTTCCGGCGACGCATCCGATTGTTTTATCGGCGAAATTCGGCAGCATTCGGCGCAAAACGTCCGGTGCATACATTGTCGTCGCGTCGGAAAATAAAACAATTTCGCCCGCAGCCTTTTCTACTCCGGCGTTCTGCGCCATTGTTTTGCCGAGTCTTTCGGTTTGACGCACGAGTTTGACGCCGCGCGCGGCAAATTCTTTGATAATCTCGTCCGTTTTGTCGTTCGAGCAATCGGAAGCTACAAGAATATCGAGTTTTTTCGGGTCGTAATCAATCAAGAGTGTGTTTTCGAGCTTGGCGCGAATGTCTCGCTCTTCGTTGTAAGCCGTAATCAAAACGGTAACAGTCGGCTCAAAGGCGGCGCGTTTGATTGGTTTCGGAAATTTTCGGCTGATTAAATAAACAACCAGCGGATAACCGGCGTAAGAGTAGAAGAGCGCGGCGGCGCTCGACCAAAAAACTGTTTGTGCAATGAAATTCAAACTCACTTGACCTATCGCTCCAATACGTTTGGAAAGTTTAAATAACCGTCTTCCGCCGCCGAGCTTTCAGCTTTAACTTCAATTCCCCTTTCGGATTCTCTGATTTGGTAAATCCGGCGCAGGCAGACCGCATAGGCAATCGGGTAATAAACATACCAATTATACGCTACCGGACCGAAAAAGCTGGTAACCATATAGCCGATAATGCTCGCCTGAACGCCGACCGCCAGATAGTAAATCCACAAATCTTCCTTGTCGAATGCAAACAAACGGCGTTCGATTGCCGCGAGCTTTCGCACGGGACTGACCATTAAAAACACATAGGCGGCGGCGGCAAGCCAGCCGAGTTCGCTCGACACCTGTGTGTAAGCATTGTGCGTCTGCAAATTACGGATGCTGACAATCGGAAAATTTCCCATACCGATGCCCATCGGATGTCGAAGTGTAACAAGCAGGGAAAGTTTCAGCAGTTCGCCCCGCTGGTCGGCAGAGCCGACCGTGTCGAGCGACGGAACGAAGATTGATATAATTCGCAGACCGTAGTTTCCCGGCGCAACGGCGATAAAAATCAAACCGACAACCGCCGAAATCAAAACAGCCTTGAAGCGCTGATTTTTTCCGAGCTTCCAGACAAGAACAGCTCCGACGGCAATCAGCCCCAAAAATCCGCCGCGCGACTGACTTACGACAACGCCTCCAATCATAAGCAGCACGGTTGCAAAATATAAAAGCCGCGCAATCCAGTTTTTCGTCGCCAGTCCGAGCGCAACAGCGACCGGAAGGAAAATAACCAGATGCAGCGCCATATCGTTCGGATTGCCGAACATTCCGCCCGAATCTATGTTGACGCGATAGCCTTCGGTTTTGAAAATGCCCTGCTGATAATAATACAAAGCCTGACAGCTAATCATAACGCCCGCGCCGATTGCCAACCACATCAGTCCTTTGAGGCGACCGGGCGTCCGCAGCGTATTTACCATTACGATAAATATAATCAGGACTTTGCTGAACGTATTGTTAAAAGTATCCCACGCCAGAGACGAATCTTTGGCAATCGGAATTGTCAGGAGCGCCCAGAAAGCTATAAAAAGTATACATTTTACTTCCGTGGTGAAAATCAGGAGCGAGCCTTCGCCGACAATCTGCGACGGCAGATAAATCAATACGGTCGCCAGGGCAATCACCAGCGCCATCGAAGTTAAATTCGACAGCGCGGGAATCAATTCATACGGACGAAAATAAACGACCAGCGTGAAAAGAAAAATTCCGACGTAAGTAAAACCGTGATTGTTTCGCGCAAGCCAGTTTTCACGGTTCAGCAATTTGCGGTCTTTCTCGTCTTTTTTCCCCTGCTTTTTTTTTTTTTGCGGCTCGGCGTGAGTTGTTTCCTTTTCCGTCTGCTCTGTTTTTACCGCCGAAGACGAATTTTCCGCCCGCGCTGTTTCTTCAGTTTCAGAAATTGATTCGGACGGGTTTTTTTGCGAAAGCTCTCCGTTCGCCTTCTCTAAATTTGAATCTGTTGACTTCGGATTGATTAAATTTTTCGGCGCGGATTCTTCTTTTCCATTTTGTCTCGCCGAAGGTTTGAGCGCTGCGCGGTCGGCGAAGTCTGCGCCGGTATTTTTAGCGGGTGAGGCAAGCGATTGGTAATCGAGACTCCTTGTTTTGTTGGCAGGCATCTGTAAATTTTAATGTCGTGCTTTTCAGAGAAAATTTCTGATGTCGCTGATTCGGGGTTGTTTTGATTGTTTTGTCGGAAAAATTTTCAGATGCCATTTTAACATTTTCGGCGAGGATTGCCAGGAAGTTTCGGGAATTTCCGGTGCGGGAACTTCATTTGCTACACGGCGGCGGCGACTTCTTTTTCGGCTGCGATAATTTCCCGCACTTTTCGTTTTAAGGCTTTTTCAAAGTGGCGCGCTTCGCCCACGCCGTTAAAGGAGAGCTGCTGCAAATTAGATTCGATGCGCTTGCGGTAATCGGAGACGAGTGAATCGGAGACGCCGAGCATTTCGGCGACTTCGAGCTGTGTGCCGCTGTCGCTGATTAAATAACAATGCCACAAAACGTTTATCATACGGTCATACTGTTTGGATTTGCCGCGCACCGATTTATTCAGTTCATTCAAAAAATTTTCGACAAAGCCCGCCGCCGCCAATTCGGCTTCGCGGCGGACGACGTTTTCTTCCGGGTTTTCGCGCGTGTCGGCAAAATCGAAATCCATACGGTCGTCATTATCCGACGTGCCGCCGACCGGGACGAGATAAATATCCATAATCGGCAGGCGCGACATCACGAACGAACGCAGGGAACGCACGTCAACCGGCGAATCGACCGCTTTGAAAACGCGGATAATCAATTTTTCCAGCTCGACGTTGCTGATGACGATTTGCGCGTCGCCGGTGCAGCCGACCATACGCGTATCGCGGCTTTGAAACGAAACGACTTTGACGCGTTCTTCCATTTCCTGCACGTTGCGCCTTGATTTAACGTCTTTCCATTCCGCCAGACCGTAAAGCCGGTCGGCGAGGCGGCGATGAATGTCCGGGTTGTTGATATTGTCGAACCGCTTGAAACTTTTCCCCGTCTGAATCAGGGTCGAGACGCGCCGCGCCAGTCTGTAAGATTCCGGGTAGCGCTTGCGAAGCTCGGCGGTCAGCATATTGGTCAGCTCAATCTGGCTGATTTCCGCCTCGATTTCGGCGTCCGACATTCCCGTGTCGATGTAATGCTGAAACCGTTCTTTGCCGAGCAGCGCGACGAAAAGCTCCTGCGTTAAATCCGTATAAGCGTTCTGCCTGCCTTCTTCGACCAGAAAACCGGCGCGTTTCGATGCGCGAACGAGCGGATGTGAAGAAACTATGCGGTGAAGTTCAGTCCAAATCTGATTAACGTCGGAAGTTTTGAGGCTTTCATTCCATTTTCCAATTTTCAGCTGGCGCGTTCGCCCGTTTTTTGGAAGATGTTCCGGCTGTTTGATTAAATTCATATTTAAACCTATTGTCGATTGTTGTTTTTTATATTTCGCGCTTTGCGTGAATCGTGCCTTGTCCCGCGTTTTCAGCAGGAAACTCAATTCCGTTTGAAGTTTATTTTGCTTTAAATAAAGCGAAATGCTTTTCAGATTCGACGCAAACCGGAATCGGGCAGAAATTGTAAATTAACCGTCGGGCATAACGGTCGATTCTGAGGCTGAGCTGGCAGGATATGGTCGCCCTTACCGACTACAAAATAAATAGTAGCAACAATTTCGGATTTGAGCAACAGTTTTTTGTAATTTTTTGCCGTGTTAAACCGATTGCGTAAATGGTTACGTTCCAACATTTACAGTCAGCTAACCTGAAACTCGGAATTTTACGCTCGTATTTTTTTTTGTTTTTATACGTGAAGTTTTGGAAGCGGGCGGGCATTACAGATTTACTTTTTTTGTAGCAGGTAATTTGTTCTCTAGTTTTTTTGAGCGCGCGGAACTGAAAAATTCGGCAGGTTCAAAATTAAAAATATGTTTTCGTTAAAAATGATTACTTTTTGTAAAAGCGTAAATTGTCCGACATCTCACGATTTGCTGGCGTTTCAAGGCGGCGGAGTTTCCGGCGAAGCGTGCCGGGAAATCGACGGACATTTAGAGGCGTGTGAATTTTGCGCTGCCGAAGTCGAATTTTACGCTCACTACCCGCAAGCCGAAGATTCAGTCGCCAAATCCGAAATTCCGCTTCCGCTCTACGAACTCGCAAAAGCTCTGTTAGGCAATAAACATAAGGAATTTTCGCTGCTCAACAGTCTGATGTGTGAAAGCGAAGGCGTGAAGATTTAATAAGTGATAACTGATAAGTGATAAGTTAAGAAAGAAATTCTTTCCTACTTATCAGTTATCACCTAACACTTATCACTTATTTCAGTTATCACCTGTTTCAACTGCCGCAAATCTCGTCAATCGCTTCGCGGTATTTTTCTTCAATCACGCCGCGTTTTATTTTCAAAGTCGGCGTCATCTCGCCTTTGTCAATCGAAAATTCTCTCGGCAGAAGATAAACCCGTTTAACGCGCTCGTAATCATTCATCTCGCGCGTAAATTCAACGGCGTCGCGCTGAACGCGCTTTACGACATACGGGTTTTCGCACAATTCTTCACGCGTTCCTTCGGCTGAAATTCCTTCGGCTTCCAAAGTCTGTTTCAGAGTTTCCCAATCCGGCACGACGAGCGCGCCGACCTGCTTTCTGCCCGAACCGACGGCGACCGCCTGATTGACAAGCGGCGACTGCTTCAGAAGACTTTCAACCTGAAGCGGCGCGACGTATTTGCCGTTCGACAATTTAAATAAATCCTTTTTCCGGTCGGTGATAAAAAAATGCCCGTCGGCGTCTTTGTAGCCGACATCGCCGGTGTGATAAAAACCGTCGGCGTCGATGACTTTAGCGGTTTCTTCCGGGTTTTTGTAATAACCGGGCATCACGTTTTTGCCTCGGACGAGAATTTCGCCGTCGGCTTCGGCGATTTCCATCTCGATTCCTTCGAGCGGCGTGCCGATTGAGCCGACTTTGCTGTCTTCGGGACGATTAACACAGAAAACGCACGCTTCGGTCATTCCGTAGCCTTGCAGAATCGGGATTCCCGCCGCCCAATACGCGTAGGAAAGTTTGCGGGAGAGCGGCGCGCCGCCGGATACGAAAAAGCGAATATTGCCGCCGACGCCCGCGCGCCATTTTGAAAATACTAATTTACTGGCAATCGAATGTTTAAGAGCGAGCAGCGGCGAAACCATTCGATGTTTGTCTTTATGGTCCCAATACTGCTGACCGACCGCGAGCGCCCACGTGAAAAGCGATGTTTTCCAGCCGCCCGCCGCCATTCCTTTTTTAACAATCTTGTGATAAACCTGCTCGAACAGGCGCGGCACGGCGGTCATAATCGTCGGACGCACTTCCGCCAGATGAGCGGCGAGCTGTTCAAAAGCGGCGCAGTAATAAATCGAAACGCCGTTGGCGCATAAAACATAGAAAACCGCGCGCTCGAAAATATGCGAGAGCGGCAGAACCGCCAGCGAGCGGTCGGACGGCTTTATCGGCAGACCTTTTGAAACGGCGACGACGCTCGTGACGAAATTTTCGTGCGTCAGCATTACGCCTTTCGGCTCGCCGGTCGTGCCGGAAGTGTAGATAATCGTCGCTAAATCGCTCGCTTCCAATTTAGAAAATTCCGTCTCGAACGCCGTCGAATCGATTTCATTAAGGCGCTCGCCGCGCGTCTCGATTGCCGAAAGCGAAAGCGCTTTATTGTCGTCTTCAGACACGGCGTCTTCGTCGAAAAAAATAAGTTTTTCCAATCGTTCGACCGATTGAATCGCGTTTTCGGCGTGGCGGAAAATCTTTTTGCCCGAAACGCAGAGAATTTTCGCGCCCGAATCTTCTAAGATATAGCGAATCTGTTCGACGGCTTGAGTTGTATAAATCGGAACATTAACGGCGCGCAGGGATAAAATCGCCAAATCCATAAACGACCATTCGGGACGATTTTCGGAAATAATCGCCACGCGGTCGCCGGCTTTGACGCCCAAATCGGCTAACCCAAGCGCGATGCGTTTTACTTTTTCGATAACCGCCGCGCCGGACAGATTTTCCCAAACGTCGTTGATTTTATAACTGAGCGCGTCCGGTTTGTCATACCTGCGCCACGCCTCAAAACAAAAAGCGGGAAGCGTCTGCGGAAGTTTTTCAAAGCTGTCTAAATTTGTGTTAATCATTGTTCGATTTCAATCGTTTCAATTCTCAAAACGAAATTTCGATTTTAACATTTTCGCATTCGTTATGTCTTGAAAATTGCTGTTTTCGAGCTTCTAAATTAAAAGAAAAAGTTGGAGCGACAGGACGCGGGCGAACACGAATTAAGCGGATTTTCGCTCTTTATATTTAAGAACCCGCTTCAATCAGCCGAAATCCGTGTTCGCCCGCGTCCCAATTTTTCATCTTCCGAATAATCTCTCAAGCCCAGTAATTTCTATCGAGCGAGCGGTAGCTTATCGCTTCGCTGATGTGGTTAGGCTGAATATTTTCGCTCCCGTCCAAATCGGCAATCGTGCGCGAAACTTTCAGAATTCTGTCGTGAGCGCGAGCCGACAAGCCTTGTTTGAGCATCGCGCGTTCGAGCAGATTTTCGCTGTCGGCGTCGAGCGCGCAAAACTTTCTGATTTGCGTCGGCGACATCGCCGAATTTGAAAAAACCCGTTCGCCCGACAATCTTTGCAGTTGAATATCACGCGCCTTTATCACGCGTGTCCGAATCGTTTCCGAACTATCGCCGAGCGCGACGCCTTTGCCGCGCAGTTCTTTGAAATTAACCGCCGGAACATCGATGTGAATGTCGATTCTGTCCAGTAAAGGTCCCGAAATTTTGCCGACGTAACGCTGAATCTGCGGCGGCGAGCATTGGCATTCGCGCTGTGATGAGCCGTAATAGCCGCACGGACACGGATTCATCGACGCAACGAGCGTAAAATTTGCCGGAAATGTTAATGACGTTGCTGCCCGGGAAATCGTAACTTCTTTATCTTCCATCGGCTGCCGCAGAACTTCGAGAACGCCGCGGTCAAATTCCGGCAGCTCGTCGAGAAATAAAACGCCAAGATGCGCTAAGGAAACTTCGCCCGGCTTCGGAATCGAGCCGCCGCTAGTCGGCGTGAAAGAAAATGAGACTAAAACCCCGTTTTTCATCATTTTTAGCTATAAGTCAGTGAGACTAAAGCCAAAAGTAAATGAGACGAGGTTTGAAAACTCAGAAGTAAATGAGACAAGTTTGGGAACTTGTTTTTCATTCTGATTATCCTGCCTAAAATCTTCCACGCCGACGTAAGCGAGCGGGTGCAAAATTCTTCGCACATAACAGCGTTTGTGTTAAACTATGTTTGCTACCTTGACCGCCTAGTCGACCAAAACTTATTCGGTCAAACGCAGCGTACAAAAACAGTTGTTTGCTTCAAAGAGCGCTACTCCACACTCATTTTCTATTTTACCAGAAAGAAAGTAGTTAGAGAGAAGAAATGCTTGAAACAACCAAGGATTTGAAAAATATAACTACCGGCTGTCTTAATTCTGAAGATATTCCGCCGGAAACGGATACAAAGCAGTTGAACAATCGCGAATCCGCCGTTTTATGCCCGGGGAAGCGATACCCGAAAACGAAACTCAAATACAAAAAGATTCGCGCCGATAAATCGCGCCCGTATAATTGGGTGCACGCGGCATCAGCCGACAAGTGGGACTCCGAAGGCGAAGATGAGGCGACGCGCGACCTGCGCCGCCGGTTCCGGCATTACCCGCATTTCCTGCGATGTCTCGAATACTACCAGTTGCAGCCGGTGGAAATACCGTTCCGGGACGGCGAAGGTAAACGTTGTAAATACGAGCCGTTGGCTCTTTTGACCTTCTCGAAGGAGTTGATGTATAGCTCGATGAAGCCCGTGCTGGTAGACGTTCGCTCGAGGGGGAATATCCGGCAAAATTGGGATTGGCTGTACCCGGCATGGCGCGCCGCTAACCGCTTCGCCCGGGAAAAGGGCTGGAACTTTCGTCTTGTTCGCGACGAATTTTTCCGCTCGCCGCTTTATGTAAACGCGTCCTTTCTGCTTCGTTACCGAAGCCTTACGCTTAACGGTGAATACTTTTCAAGATTAATGCGGGAGATTCGCAGTTTGAAAACTATGACTGTACATCAGTTGCTTGAAAACGTCAGCCGAGACAAGACGGAATACGCGGAAATGCTTCCGCAGATTTGGCGATTAGTTGATGCTAATTATGTATTTTTCGATGTCAGAGAACCTTTGAAGATGGGTACGGTAATTTACCGATTATAATTATATGTAATAGCAGTAAGCTATTACATATAATTATAATAATTTACGTTTTTATTTACATTTCTCAATATCGAAATACTCCTTGCTTAGATTGCGACCAGAATAACCCATACCTTATTATGTCAAGAAATAACCGAAAAGAGCGAATCAAAGCCTGCAATCGCAGATTAAAAGAAGCACAAATTCAAACTCCTTTTATTAATTTAAACAAGGAATTTGATGAGTTGGCGAAACTATCTCCATCAGAAAAATTAAAAGTAATTCGAGAAAATTCTGTTCGAGCAAATCTTAGTTTCAACAGCTTAATAAAAGAACTCGAAAAGGAAAGCGGATATGTCGACCCACTTTATACGTTAGCTGTTACTTTATTTTACCGGCGAACATCGGTTGCTGGAGACGAATGGACGAATCAAAATGCGTTTCTGCAATCCGATTACGAAGTTCTTCAAGCAACCCTTTTGAAAAGACATTACAACGACTATGTTCATCCTCCTAATACATTTGTTGCGTGTGAATTTGCCGGTAACATTGGAGAACTAGTCAGGAAATCGGCAAGAGAATTTCTTTCCTTAAAAGATGCTGAAGCATTGGACACCCTATCAGACGAAAAACTAACAGCAAAATATGTTTCGGAGCAAATGAAATCGCAAACCCAATTCATTAGAAATTGGGGAACCGTTCCTCAAATGATTAGGTATGTGAAAAAGATTTTCGAGCCGTTAGAAGGAGATATTGAGAAGGAAACAGGATTACGGGTGGCAAGTCTGCTGGAAATGTACAAAAAGATTGTTGAAAAGGCGGAAACAAGAGCAAAATTGTTTGATAAACGCAATTTCATGATTGAAGAGATTGTAAAGCAGATTGTGTAACTGCCTTTTTACAAATAAGGAGTCAGTTGCTCCTCAAACTCAATGGCGAATCGGTTCATTGCCTGTTTCCAGTTTTGAATCGGCATCGTCCATTTTGCGGCGGCAGCCTGAGTT
>JBBPXZ010000012.1:0-45696 GCA_038200355.1 Pyrinomonadales bacterium
ACAAAAATTATGAAAGCAATCTGGAACAATCAAGTGTTAGCCGAAAGCGACGACACAATCACAATCGAGGGAAACCATTATTTTCCCGCCGACTCATTAAACAAAGAATTTTTCCAACCGTCCGAGACGCGCACACATTGCCCGTGGAAAGGCGCGGCGAGCTATTACAGCATTGCGGCAAACGGCAAAACCAACCCTGACGCCGCGTGGTTTTACGCCGAACCGAAAGAAGCGGCAAAGGAAATCGCCAACCACGTCGCGTTTTGGAAAGGCGTCGAAGTCGTTGCGTGAAAATGCTTGACTGTCGCTCGCACAAAAGTTAATTTTGCCCAATGAAGGTGCGCGATGTTTTGAAATTAATCGGCAAAGACGGCTGGTATTTGGTTGCGACCGAAGGCAGTCATCGGCAGTTCAAGCATCCGACGAAAAAAGGGCGCGTTACGGTTGCGGGCAAGCCGAACAACGATTTGCCGGTCGGCACGCTGAACAGTATTTTGCGGCAAGCCGGACTGAAAAATTAAGGAGAATTTTTATAAAGATGCGTTACGCTGTTGTGTTTGAAAAAGCCGAAAACAACTACGCGGCTTATGTGCCGGATTTGCTCGGCTGTGTGGCGACGGGCGAGACAATCGAGGAAACGGAACGGGAAATTCGGGAAGCGATAGAATTTCATCTGCGCGGGATGCGCGAAGACGGTCTGCCGATTCCAGAGCCGAGCATTCGCGTCGAATACGTCGAAGTCGCTGCTTAAAACGCCGCAAACTCGCGGACGGTTTGAGACGCGCGCGGCATATTTTTTAACTGTCCGTTTCAATCGTATTGAGGCGGCTTTTATTTTGTTAAAATTATGCCGTCGCCGGTAATTTTAGAATACGGATAATCACTCGAATCAAATGAAAAATATACTACAAATTTTAGCGATACTTTTCTCATTATTTCTCTGTATAGCTTGCAGTGAAATAGCGACTAAATCAGGCGTTGGAAAGTCAGACAATGTAATTGCCCAAACAGTTGGCATTACGAAAAAGTTGGGAGATTGCGTTACGTTGAATTTCCATTATTTAGTAACTTGGGATTCTATGGTTACGCCGAATACTCAGCAAATAAATATTTTTCTTGATGAGAAAGCATTTTCCGAAGAGAATCTCAAAACGCTATTTACATATTTGTCGGGCAAAAATCCTAACTCGCAAAATTTAATAGTAATTGTTAAAACGAATTGGCAACAGCTTTCATTGCCATCCGATTGCCCAGCCAGCGGAACGTCAGGCGGAGCTAACAAGCCCGACGAATACGATTACTACCAAGCTAGATTTTATCGTAGAGAAGAAAACGCATTTTTTACTTACAATCCAACTCTCAAAACATCAAACTTTAAAGACGTTCAGTTGAAAGGAAACAAAGTTCTCAAAAATGGACAGTGGCAATAATATGCAATCGCTCGAAACTTTAGAATACGGAAAACTTCTCGCGCTCGTCGCTCGGAACGCGCAGACGACGATGGGTAAGGCGCGGTTGGAGAGCTTGCAGCCGCTCACGAATCGGCTGGAGCTTGAACGGGATTTGCGCGCTGTGGCGGAGACTTTTGCGCTCGGCGAAAAGCAGATTTCGTGGCGTTTTTCCGAACTTTCAGACCCGTCGAACGCGGTTGCGACTTTGCGGATAAGGAACGCGACGCTCGACCCGATTTCCCTGCTTGAGATTACGCGGCTCGGCAATCAGGCGTTGTTTGCGCGCTCGGTCATCGCGCCGGAACGGGAATTTACGCCGACGCTTTGGGCAACGGTTGAAAATCTGCCCGCTCACTTGCTCGAAGTCTTAAATCGCATCAACAAAAAATTGCTGCCGTCGGGCGAGATTGACGACAACGCTTCGCCGGAACTGGCGCAGATTCGCCGCGAGATAAACAACCAGCGCAACCGTTTGCAAAAATCGCTTGAAAGTCTGATGCGAAACAATTCGGGCGCGATTCAGGATGCGATTGTAACGCAGCGCAACGAGCGTTTCGTCGTTCCGGTCAAAGCCGATTTTCGCGGCAAAGTGCAGGGCGTCGCGCACGGCTTTTCGTCGTCGGGCGCGACGGTTTTCATCGAACCGCTCGAAGCGATTGAGGCGAACAACGAACTGCAAAACCTCAAAGGCAAAGAAGAACGCGAAGTGGCGCGCATACTTTTCACATTAACCGAAGATTTACGCGCTAATCTTCCGGCAATCGAAACCGCCGTCGAAGTCGTTGCGGAACTCGATTTCGTCAAAGCGAAAGCCGAATTTGCAAGGAAATTCAAGGCGATTGTGCCGACGATTTCAACGGACGAAACGCTTGATTTAATCGAAGCGCGTCATCCGTTGTTGGAAGAAAATCTTCGACAGTTATCAGTGGTCAGCGGTCAGCAATCAACGGTCTGCCCAACAGTTAGTGGACAGCAACAAAGCGGAAGAGGAATTAAGTTTTACGCACGACAGCCAGTAAACAGTGAACAGCGGATAGCAAATAGCGGGCAAAAACAAGAAATCGTTCCCGTCAGTTTCACATTGACGAAAGAAAAAGGCGTGATGATAATCTCCGGCGCGAACGCGGGCGGCAAAACCGTCGTGCTGAAAACTGCCGGTTTATTAAGTTTGATGGCGATTTCCGGTTTGCCCGTTCCCGCCAAAAGTGCTTCGATTCCCTTTTATCAATCTGTGTTGGCAGACATCGGCGACCATCAAAGTTTGTCGGCGAATCTTTCGACCTTTTCGTCGCACATCTCGAACATCGCGGGAATGATGGGAAACTGCAATTCGCCGTCGCTCGTTTTATTGGATGAAGTCGGCACGGGAACTGACCCGGACGAAGGTTCGGCGTTGGGCGTGGCGATTGTCGATTATTTTCGGCGCACTTGCGGCGCGCAGTTAATCGCTTCGACGCATTACAAAGGTTTGAAAATCTACGCGGCAAACGACGAAAATGTCGTCAACGCATCGGTTGAATTCAACGAAAAAACTTTGCAGCCGACGTATCGTTTGTTGGTTGGCTTAGCGGGCGCGTCAAGCGGCATCGAAATCGCCAGACGTTTCGGCATACGCGATTCGGTTATCGAAAAAGCCCGCGAAAATCTCGACGTTTCCGCGCAGGAAGCCGAAAGTTATCTGCACAGATTACAAAGCGAAACCAAACAAGCCGAAGATTTGCGCGTCGCTTTGGAAGAAGAACGTGAAATCGTCGCCAATAAATACGCCGTTTTAGACATCGAAGCGCGCAAACGAGAAAAGGAACGCCAGAAACAATTTGAACGAGAATTAAATGAAACAATCGCCGGCTTCGAGCGCCAGTCAAAAGCATTCGTCAAAACAATCGAAGACAAAGCCTTAAAAGCCAAGCTCGACAAAGAAAGATTAGCCCGAAAAGCCGAACTAAACCGCGCCGTTCTCGCGCAAGTCCAAAGTCCGAAGCCCAAAGTTCAAAGTCAATCGGCATTCGGCGTTCAGCAAAATCAAGAACAAATTTCAACCGCCGAAGACCAAACGATTTCAATCGGTTCGCGCGTTCGCACGAGTTTCGGCAACGTCGGCGTCGTCGAGCGATTGGACAAGGAAATTGCTGAAGTTCTCGTCGGCGGAATGCGTCTGCGCCAGAAAATTACAGAATTGCAAGCTGTCATCGAAGAAGAAAAACCGAAAGCGCAATCGCTCGGCGAAAAACTGCAAAATCAGGCGAAAAACGCAAATCTGCGGCTCGATGTCGAAGACGCGAACGCCGAATTAAACTTAATCGGCAGAACGACGAGCGACGCCGAATACGAAATTGACCGCTTTCTCGACGAAGCGTATTTGTCCGCTCTGCCGCGTGTCCGAATCATTCACGGCTTCGGCACGGGCGCGCTGAAAAACTTCGTCCACCATTTCCTGAAAGGTCATCCGCACATCGAAAAGTTTAGTTTTGCGCCGCCCGACCAAGGCGGGCAAGGTGCTACAATAGCGGAATTGAAACAGTGATTTTTCGTTTTGGAGAATTAAATTATGCAAGTCGAATTAATTGAGAAAATAATTCATCTGCCAATTGCCGAACAGCGAGAAATAATAGAGAAAGTTCGCCGCCATATCGAACAAACTGCCGAAAGCGAAATTGACGACGAATTTCGGCGCGAATTGTCTGTTGACGAGCGAGTTGCGATTGCAATAAATCTTTCGGGCTGTTTGAAACCCGAAAACGGCTACACGCCTATGACAAGAGAAGAAGAACGCGAAGTAATCGAAGAATATCTGGCGGAGAAATATGCTTAAACTGCGCGTTCTTCTTGATACGAATATCGTCTTGAATTACGTGCTTGAGCGTCAGCCGTTTCACCACGAAGCCGAAGAAATTATTCTGCGTCTCGCCAAAAACGAATTTGTCGGATACATTTCCGGCATCACGGCAATTAACGTCTATTGCACGGGCAGAAAACTAAAGGGCAAAGACTACCCGCTCAAAGCCGTGCGAAGACTGCTGCGATTAACCGAGGTTTGCGCGACGGAGAAAAAAGTTTTACAAGACGCTTTTCTGCTCAATTTCAACGATTACGAAGACGCCGTTCAAGCGGCGTGCGCGGCGGCTGAAAATCTCGACGCGATTGTTACGCGCAACATCAGAGATTATAAAAACGCGGCTTTGCCCGTTTATTCGCCGACCGACTTTCTGCAAGTTTTGCAGCGAATTTGAAATCTGAAAATCTTATGAAACTTCGCCGATTTTTATTCGCCTTTTTGATTTCGCTCGCCGCTTTTCAATTTGGCTTTTCGCAGGAAAAACCGAAAGCTGATTTGTTTAGTGAATTTGGGAAATTTTGCAGCGAAGAATTTTCGGCGCACCTTGACGCTTACATTAATGAATTGAGCAATAATCCAACATCAACCGGATATATAGTTTTTTACGGTGAAAAATCAATACCCGAAGCGAAAAATCAACATTACTCAAACGCCGCCAAATATCTGTCTCGATTTCGTAAATTTGATTTGAGCAGATTCGTCTTTCTGCGCGGCGAAAATCGTGAAGCGATGTTGACGCAATTTTGGGTTGTTCCGGTTGGAGCAAACCCGCCGATTCTCGAAAAGCCGTTTGTTGAAAGCAAAATTACGTCAACGACTCTTTTTGATAACGGTTACGCAGATTTTAATAAATACTTTGGAAAGCGAGATATTTATATAAACGGTTTCTTGGATTTGGGCTGCGATTTTAGTCCGAACAGAAATGCGTTCGCAAAAGTTTTACTTTCCAATCAAGATTTGAGCGGCTATTTAATCGTTTACACGAAATTCGGAAAAGGAAAAAGTCGCGCAAATAAAATTGGAAAATTTGCGTTGAAAGAATTGGTCAAAGATTACAAAATTCCGCGAGAGCGATTGACAATGATATACGGCGGAAATCGTGAAGAACCTGAAATCGAATTTTGGCTTGTTCCGAAAAATGATAAACCGCCTGTGCCGAAACCTGACGTTAAATCAAAAGTTAAAAGTTAATGCTTTACGAGCAACATTTCATTGACGAATTAAAATCGCGCGCCGACCTTGTGCGGATTATCGAGCCGTATGCGCCGCTCAAGAAAAAGGGCGCGAATTGGATGGGTTGCTGTCCGTTTCACGGCGAGAAAACGCCGTCGTTTTCCGTTACTCCAAGCAAAGGTTTTTATTATTGCTTCGGATGTCAGAAATCAGGAACGGCTTTCACCTTCTTTATGGAAATGGAAGGTCTTTCCTATTTTGAAGCCATCAAAAGAGTTGCCGAATTTTCCGGCATACCGTTGCCCGAACCGGTTGACGACGAGAAATATCAAAAGAATAAAAAGCGTAAAGAAGAAAAAAAAGCGATTGCCGAACAGGTTATCGAGCTGAATAATTACGCGCTCGAATTTTGGGAAAATCATCTTCAGGACGATAATCCGCACTCGAAAGCGGCGCGTGAATATTTAGAGAAACGCGAGATTTCGCTTGAAACTCAGCGAGCATTTCGCATCGGTTTCGCGCCCGACAGTTGGGACGCCGTGATGTCGCTTTTGAAGGAAAAAGGCGCGGACGAGAAATTGATTGAGACGAGCGGTTTGGTTTCGGTTAATGAAGAAAAGAAACGGGTTTATGACCGTTTTCGCGGGCGCATTATGTTTCCGGTTTTGAATATCGACGGCAATCCGATTGCGTTCGGCGCGCGGATTTTGGCGACGGGCGAGCCGAAATATTTGAATTCGCCCGAAACTCCGGCATACACCAAAGGCGAGCATCTTTACGGACTTTTTCAATCGAAGGAGGAAATCCGGCAGAAGAAATTTGCGATTCTGGTTGAAGGTTATCTCGATTTAATCGCGCTTTATCAATACGGCATAAAAAACACGGCGGCGAGTTTGGGAACGGCTTTCACGCCGGAACAATCAAGACTTTTGGGCAGATTTACGAAGAAAATCGTTATCAATTACGACGGCGATAAAGCCGGAGTCAAAGCGGCGCGGCGGGCGATTGAAACACTAATAGCGGACGATTTCGAGACGAAAGTTTTACTGCTGCCCGACGGTCAGGACCCGGACGATTTTCTGAAGGCGAACGGCGCGGAAAGCTATAACGCATTGCGCGGAAACGCTTTTCCGTATCTGCAATTCGTTCTCGACAATCTGGCGCGCGAGCGAAATTTGAATTCGCCGAAAGCCAAAGCCGAAGCTATTGAAGAAATTCTGCCGGTTTTGTCGGCGATTCGGAACGTTATCGAGCGGCGGGAAACTCTAAAACAGACGCTCAAGTTTTTTCAGATTGACGACAAAGTTACCGAAGGTTATTTGTGGAAGGAAATCCAGAAAAACGAAAAAGATTTCGGCAAGCGAGACGGCGGCGCGTATAAATCAGAAGAAAACAAGCTCGACGTTAAAAAATTCGTTGTCAAAAGAAACGCCGCGAAAATAACCGTCGCGGAAAAAAGGCTTTTAGAACTGCTTATTTACGACCACGAACTGCGCGAGATGATTTTGCCGGCGCTCGAAGAAACCGATTACGAACAGCTTGGAACGTCGGAAGTTTTTCGCGCGTTTCTGGCGCTTCGGGAAATCGGCTCGGAAATTAACGGCGAAAATTTGCTCGCGCTCGTCGAAGACGACGCGGATGCGAGCGACTTTATTTCAATTCTTTTGTTAAGCGAACAGGCGCGTGAGGCGGACGAAGCGATTGACGAAGTTTTAAATGAAGCCGAAAACTGCGTCGCAAGCCTGCGCGGAATGGCGATTACGCGGCGAATCTTAGACATCAGCCAGGAACTCGTTTTTGCCGAACAGAATAACGATATTGCTTTGCGCGACGAACTTGTGATGGAACAAATTAACTTAGCCAGATTAAAACGCGATTTGGAAAGTAAGATAATCGCGGCGAATTCAAATTAAAACTCGGTTTTCCAAGCCCTGACAGCTGAAACTTTTTTCTCATTTTCGCGTTTAGAACTTTTTGCAAACAACGATATAATGCAAGTTTTAATCAAATCCTATTTAATACAATTATGGCAGACTACGACGAAAAAGAAGATTTAATGGACAGACTCGTTGCGCTCGGACGGCGCAAAAAGTTTTTGAGTTTCGACGAACTGAACCGCGAGATTCCCAACAAAATGATGTCGCCCGACGACATCGAAGACGTTTTGACACGGCTCGAAGGCGCGAATATTTCGGTTGCCGACACGGACGCGCAATTGCTTGAACAAGCGGCGACGCTCGCGCTCGACGAAGACGAAACGATTGACGAGGACGATTTAGATTTGGATTTATCAGCCGGACAGGTCGATAAATCCAATGACCCCGTTCGCCTTTATCTGCGCGAGATGGGAATCGTGCCGCTGCTTACGCGTGAAGGCGAAGTTACGATTGCGCAGAGAATCGAGCGCGGGCAGATAAAAACGCGCAAAGCGATTTCGCGCTCGCCGATTGCTGTCGAAAGATTGATTGAAATCGGCGCGCTGCTCGAAAGCGGCAAAGGAAGTATCCGCGAAACGGTGAGTTTTTCCGAACAGGCGGAATTGACCGGCGAGGAAGATAAAGCCGAAGAATATCTTCGCTGGACGATTGAAGGCATCGAAAATATTCGCGGAAATTACAACAACGCGCTCAGGGCGCTAGGCGATTTGCGCGAAGAACAAAAGAAAGCCAAAGGTAAATCGACGAAAAAACTTCTCGCTCTGAAACGACAGGTTGCGCGGATGCGTCTGGAAATTTCGCAGGAAATTAAAAATCTCAACTTAACCGAACGCGCAATGCAATTGCTTATCGGCGCGATTCGCAGGGTTTCCGAAGAAATTCGCAAAACCGAACAGGAAATTAACAAAGCCGAAGAACGGCTCGAAAGCAAGGTTTCCGCCGAAAGCAAAAAAGAATCGGCGCGCAAAATCGCCGACGGGCGCAAAAATCTAGCTGACATCGAGGAAAAATATCATCTCCCGCCGGTTGAAATAAAGCGTTCGCTGCAAACGATTCTTATCGGCGAGACGGCGACCAATCAGGCAAAGCGCGAGCTTGTCGAAGCCAATTTACGTCTTGTTGTTTCGATTGCGAAAAAATACACGAATCGCGGGCTTCAGTTTCTCGACCTTATTCAGGAAGGCAACATCGGTTTGATGAAAGCGGTCGATAAATTCGAGTGGCGTCGCGGCTACAAATTTTCGACTTACGCGACGTGGTGGATTCGACAGGCGATAACGCGTGCCATCGCCGACCAAGCCAGAACGATTCGCATTCCCGTCCATATGATTGAGACGATTAACAAGCTGATTCGCACGTCGCGTTCTTTGGTGCAGGAACTCGGACGCGAGCCGACGAGCGAAGAAATCGCCAAGAAAATGGACATTCCGGTTTCAAAAGTCCGAAAGGTTTTGAAAATCGCGCAGGAGCCGATTTCGCTTGAAACGCCGATTGGCGAAGAAGAAGATTCACATCTCGGCGATTTTATCGAAGACAAATCGATTTTGAATCCGTCCGAATCGGTTACGTTTGCGAATCTTCGCGAAATAACGGACGAAGTTCTCGCAACGCTGACGCCGCGTGAAGAAAAAGTTATCAAGATGCGTTTCGGCTTGGGAAATACCGGTTCGGAACATACGCTCGAAGAAGTCGGACAGCATTTCGCCGTTACGCGTGAACGCATTCGCCAAATCGAAGCTAAAGCATTGAGAAAGCTGCGTCATCCGTCGCGCTCGCGTCGCCTGAAAGCGTTTCTTGAAGGCAAGCAATAATCTTAAAATGATTTTTGATTTGCGGTTTGCAGTTGCTAAGATGATATTTAGCCGCTGCAAATCGCAAATCTGTTTTTACGGAGAAATTCTATGGCAGTTTTAACGTTGGAAAATTCGGTTGCCGCAACTGAAGAACTCATCGAGAAACTTTATCGCACAAAGGCTAAAGCAGAAATCGTGAATGGAAAAATAGTAAAGTTTATGGCAACAGGAGACGAACCCGGAACAGCTGCGTTTAACATTGCCGTTAGTTTGAAAAGCTACCAGCGGCAAGTCGGTTTTGGAAAAGCATACGCTGATAACGTCGGGTTTCTGGTTAATCTTCCGCGCCGTAAGTCATTCAGCCCGAATGCGTGTTTTTTTACAGGTCAGCCTGCGGGAATGAAATTCCTACAAGGCGCGCCGATTTTTGCCGTCGAAGTTCGCAGCGAAAACGATTACGGCGCGAGAGCCGAAAAGGATATTGCCGACAAACGCGCCGATTATTTCGCCGCGGGAACTGAAATTGTCTGGGACGTGGATTTGTTAAGCGAAGACGCGATTAAATCTTACAGCCGCGAAAATCCAAACCAGGCGCGTGTTTTCCGTCGCGGTGAGATTGCCGATGCCGAACCTGCCTTGCCCGATTGGAAAATGGCGGTTGACGAGTTGTTTGAATAATAAAAAAAATGTCTATTTCAGAACAAATTTTCTGGCTCGTAATTTTAGCGATGGCTGTCGGTTCGATTGCGTGGACGGTTACGCAGGAAGAAATCTTCCGCGAGTGGCGCGAATACTGCAACGAAAAAAAAGAGAATTGCGAGAGTTTGCCGCAACGTAAGTTCTTTTACGTCTTCACCTGCGAATATTGTTTCAGCCATTGGGTTACGCTGCTTTTGATAATTTTCACGGGTTTTCGCCTTCTGATTGACGATTGGCGCGGCTACATTCTGGCGTTTTTCGTAATTCCCTGGATTTCCAATCAGTTTATGAGCGTTTACCGCCGTCTGCGCGTCGACATCAAACACGAAAATCTGCTGGCTGAAGAAGTTAAGGAAAGATTGGACGACGAATAATCCGGTCTTTTCTGTTTTCTGAATCTCAAGGCAGTCGTTCACGGCTTCCCATCATCGGATACCTTTCAAATAATTAACCGAAAGCCGCGCCGATAAAGTATAATTCAATGTTTTGCTATGAATAAAAGAATCGCCGACAGTTACAAACAAAAACTCGCACAGGAAGAAGGCTGGCAGATTAAGCGCGGCGCGACTTTGCGAATCGCGCTTTGCTACCCGAATACATACTCAATCGGTATGGCAAATCTCGGTCTGCACACGATGTATGAGCTTTTCAACAAGATTCCCGAAGTTTCGTGCGAGCGAGTTTTTCTGCCCGACGCCGACGAAATGCGCGAATACGAAAAATCGAACGAAACGCTGCTTTCTTTAGAAACGCAGACGCCGATTCGCGATTTCGATGTGGTCGCTTTCTCGATTTCGTTTGAAACCGATTATCTGAATATGGCGCGGATGCTGCAAATGTCGGGCATTCCGGTTTGGTCGAAAGACAGAAATCATTTTCACCCGCTGGTTGTAATGGGCGGCGCGGCGTCGTTCCTAAATCCTGAACCGATTGCCGATTTTACGGACATTATCGCCGTCGGCGAAGGCGAGATTCTGGCGTTTCAATTAACCGACGCGATTTTCGAGAATGAAACGAAAGAAGAAATTCTTTTAAGTCTGGCGCGAATCGGTCGCGGCTTTTATGTGCCGTCGCTTTACGATGTAATTTACAACGACGACGGAACGGTTTTCGATTACTCGCCGAAAGCGGAAGGCGTTCCGAAACGTGTCGGACGCGCGCTCGCTTCACAAAATCCGAAAGAAGGAACTTTGCGCCGCGCCATCAAGCGAGGCGAAACAGAAGTCGTCGATTTTCTGATGAAGCAGGACGTTTTCGCGCCTTCAACTTCCGTCTGGTCTCCGAAAGCGGAAATGGGCGACCGTCTTTTAATTGAAATTTCACGCGGCTGCTCGCAGGGCTGCCGTTTTTGCTGGGCTGGCTATAATTATTATCCGCCGCGTGTCGTGCCTGCCAGAGACATTTTGGCGAAAGCCGCCGAGTTTCGCGGTAGAACCAACAAAATCGGCTTGGTTTCAACCGCCGTTTGCGACCACCCGGAAATTTCCACGATTTTGAGCGAACTCAGGAAAATGGATTACCGCATTACGGTTTCTTCCTTGCGTCTTGACCAGATTTCCGAAGAATTATTGGATGCGCTCGTCGAATCGAACGACCAGCAAATCGCCGTCGCGCCCGAAACCGGCTCGGACAGAATGCGGCGCGTTATCAATAAAAATCTGACGAACGACGAAATCGTTGACATCTGCGGCGCGGTTTTCGACTGCGGAATGCTGACGATAAAACTTTATTTAATGGTCGGGCTGCCGACCGAAACTCAGGAAGATTTGGACGAAATGTTCGTTCTCGTCGAGCGCATCAAAAACCGTATGCTCGAAGCCGGAAAGCGTTTCGGACGCGCCGGGAAAATTATTCCGTCATTGAACGGTTTTGTGCCGAAGCCGAACACGCCGCTGCAATGGGACGCTATTTGCAACGAAAAGGAATTGAAACAGCGCCTTAAATACGTCTCAAAAGGTTTGTCGCGTATTCCGAACGTCGAAGTCCGCGCAATGAGCGCCCGCATCGCGCACGAACAGGCGCTTTTTTCTTCGGGCGACCGGACGATTTCAAAAGTTATCGAATCGGCGGCGCGAAACAAAGGAAATTTGAATGAAGCATTGCGCGAAACCGGCATCGATGCGGCGTTTCACACCAGCCGCGACCGCTCTTACGACGAATTTCTGCCGTGGACGATTATCGATTCGGGTCTTTCGTTCGATTTTCTAAAAACCGAACACGAAAAAGCGCAAGCCGCAAAATCGAGCAAGCCGTGTCCGGCGGTCGAAAAATGCACGACCTGCGGCGTTTGCCCGACAACCTGGCTCGCGGACGCGCCCGCCGGTTTGGTTCAATTGCAGGGTTTGCGCAAACCGCAGATTTCAGTCGTTACGATTTAAGATTCTAATTTGCTGATTTGGCTAAAAATCCGGTCGGCGTTGCCGTGTGGTCGAAATGATACGTGTAATCGTAGAGTCCGAACGGCAGAATTTTAACCGGTTTTGAATATGCCGCGCGCGCCTGATAAACATTATTAACCTGTTTGACATCAATAAATACATCGGGTGGCACGTCGTTGGCGAGTGCGACCCGGCGAATTTTCGATTTTAGTGTTCCGATTGCATCGCCGCTGCTCGGCATTGCCAAAGCCTGCACGACTGCCGTTCCCATTTCCTGTTTGAAATCCTCGCCTTCATAAGCGACCGGAATATAATTGTAAGCGGCGTTGGCGATTAAAAACAGGAGCGTTAAAACAATTAAAAACTTTACGCCCGCGCCGCCGCGTTCAGGATTTTGTTCGTTCATTATATTTTTCATATCGACAAACTCCTCTGATTTGAAAAATCTTTTAGAGTAAATTTATTTTCGGAGTATTTTTTTTACGGCTTTTTCGACCGCTGATTTTGGCAGGTCTTCGGCTTGAAAGATTTTCGGTTTGCCGATTTCTTCCAGCAAAACCCATTGAAGCGAGTTTCCGATTGTTTTTTTATCAAATAAAAGCGCGTCGAAAACTCGTTCGACGCTCACCGCGCTCGCGTCGGGCAGATTGCCGACACGAAGCAAAACATCGTTCAACAAGTTTAGCTCAACTTTATTAAAAATGCCAGAAATATTTCCGATTTCTCCGGCTGCCAGCATTCCGTAGCCGACCGCTTCACCGTGTTTGAAAACTTTGTAATCGGTCGCTTTTTCAAGCGCGTGTCCGACAGTATGACCGAAGTTTAATATTTTGCGTGATTTAGAATCGACTCTTTCGGCTTCTTCGCGCTCGTCCTGCATTACGATTTCCGCCTTGAATGCGACTTGCGCGGCGATTAAATTTTCAAAAGAATCGAGAAACGATTCGTCATCAAAACAGCTTTTCATACGATTGGGCGAATACTTTTCTAAAAAGCCCGCCGTCTTGTCGAAAAGCTCGCGGCTTCCGATTGCGCCGTGTTTGACCGCTTCGCAAAAACCGGCGGTCAATTCGCGGCGCGGCAAAGTCTTTAAGGTTTGCGTATCAATTAAAACGCCGTTCGGCTGGTGAAACGCACCGATTAAATTTTTTCCGAATTTGCCGTTGACACCGGTTTTACCGCCGACCGACGAATCAATCATCGCCAGAAACGTCGTCGGAATTTGCAGAAAAGCGATGCCGCGCAGATAAATCGCCGCCGCGAAACCAGCCAAATCGCCGACAACGCCGCCGCCGAGCGCGACAATTGCATCGGTTCGTTTAAGTTTATTTTCGCTGATAAACCCGACTGCTTCTTCCAAAACCCGAAAATTTTTATGTTTCTCGCCGTCTTTCATCAGCCATACAAAAACTTCAAAGCCTTGATTTTTCAAACTTTCCGCGACTGTTTCGCCATAGAGACTAAAAACTTTCCGGTTTGAAATCAGCACGACTTTTTTCGTCCGTCGCGGCAAACATTCACGCGCCCAAACGCCGCTGTTTTTCAGCGAATCATTTCCGATTTTTACTTTATAACCGTGCGCGGACTCGTTTAATTTTACGGAAATGTTTTTCATAATTTTGTGCATTATCAAACGCTGATTTACCATTTGCGCTCCTTTGCGATACAAAAAGTTGGTTGTCGTTTTTTAAATAATAGAGCTAAAAAGCAGAGGGCTGGAATTATTTTATTTCCGAAAATTGAAATTGCAGAAGAATCGGCAGTAGAAAAATAAACGCTTTAAAAAGAGAAAAGCAGATGAAGCAACGTGGAAGTGCGCCGCATCTGCCGATTCGTAATTACTGTCCTCACCCCAGCAATCACTAGAAACGAAGGTTTCACCTCACGTTTCAATTGAAATAAATATACAATTTTTTTTCGATGCTTGGCAAGCGCGCGGGAAAACATTTCCGGCAAAATGTAAAACGCCCGTCGCCGTTATTTCAACCTAAACTTTTCCTTATAACTTCCGCAAGATGATTTGCCTGAGCTTCGATTTCGGCTTGATTTTCTCCTTCAATCATCACGCGCGCCAGATTCTCCGTTCCCGAATAACGCAGAAGAAGCCTGCCTTTGACGCCCAGTTGTTTTTCGATTTTTTCGGCGTTTTCGGCAATGTCCGCGATTGATTCAAACGGAAGTTTTTTCGCAACTCTAACGTTCACTAAGATTTGCGGCAATCGCGTGAAGCCTTCGTTCATTTGCGACAAAGTTTTGTCGTTTTCGCGCAGCGCTTCCAAAAGCGCGAGCGTCGTCATCATACCGTCGCCGACCAGACTTCTTTCGGGAAAAATAACGTGTCCGGACTGCTCGCCGCCGACGCTTGAATTGCTTTTGAGAAGCTCCTGCAAAACATATTTGTCGCCGACCGCCGCACGCAGAAGATTGATGTTTCTCGCGGCAAATGCGATTTCCAAACCGATATTGCTCATCACCGTCGCAACGACCGTTTGATTTTTCAGCTTATTATTCGCCTGAAGATGCTGTCCCATAATCCAGAGCGTCGAATCGCCGTCAACCAGATTTCCCTTTTCATCGACAAATAAGGCGCGGTCGGCATCGCCGTCGAACGCGACGCCGAAATCGGCTTTTTCTTCCAAAACTTTCGCTCGAAGAAGTTCGAGATGAAGCGAACCACAACCGGCGTTAATATTTTTCCCGTCAGGCGCGTCGTTTATGACGACGACACACGCGCCGAATCTTTCAAAAAGTTTTGCGGCAAAACCGCAAGCCGCGCCGTTTGCGCAATCGACAACCAGCTTGAGATTTTCGAGCGAAAGATTTTTGAAAGATTCAGCGAGATAATCCGAATAGTCGTTCTGCATCTCGATTGTTCTCGACGAATCGATTTCAAAATCAGACTTCGAGTTTTGTACTTCGAGCTTTGAACCGTCGAAAACGTCCTTTTCAATCGCTTTTTCAATTTCGCCGTCAATTTTTTTCCCGCTCGGCGAAAAAATTTTGATGCCGTTGTCTTCAAACGGGTTATGCGACGCGCTGATGACGATTCCGGCGTCGAAATCGAATTTTCCGGTCAGATGCGCGACGCCCGGAGTTGGGATAACGCCCGCCGATTCACAGCTCGCCGATTCTGAATCAGCGCCTTTGTGAAACCTTTTTTCAATCCACGCGCCGGATTCGCGCGTGTCTCTGCCGGTTACAAAACGCGGCGCTCGCCCCAATTTTTCCGCAAACCGGCGCGCCAGAGATTTCCCGACGATTTCGACCGTTTCCCCGTCGAGCGGAAATTCGCCCGCCTTTGCGCGTATGCCGTCCGTTCCGAATAATTTTTCCATACCTTTTGCTTTATTAAAAAAGCGAAATTTCAGTTATACCGCAAAATCGGACGCAATCCAACACGAAAAGTTCAATCCATAAAATTTATTTGTCGATAATATAAGAATTGTCAGGCGGATTTGACAACCTTTTGATTGATAAGCGAATCTTTATAATTGCAAACTTTCGCTTCCGCGTTTGCGGCAGAACTCTCGCTCAAAAAGTTTTCCCGAAAATTAGTTTCTTCAAAAAGCATTATGAAATTTAAGTTTTTTATCGGTTTTTTCGTCTCTCTGTTGTCAGTTGCCGCCGTGTCTTCACAGGAAGCGCCGACTTCTCCGGCATTGACACGGCAGCAGCGTGTCGTTTCAACGCCGACGCCGATGCCCGCCGCTTCGCCGACTCCGGCGGTGAGAGTTGTCGTAACAAAAAATCTGCCCGCGCCGACGCCCGTTCCGCAACCGGCGGCGACGCCGTTTCAAAATCCGGCTGCGACTAATTCGAGCGCTGCGCCGACTTTATATCCGGCATATCCGACACCCGCGCCTGTTTCGCCCACGTTTTTCAAACCACTCGCTTATAAGTTGATTAAAAGCAAAATCGAAGAAGCCAAACGGCAAATGATGTCGCGTCCGGTTTCGACCGCGATGACCGATGCGTTTTTGGCAACCGACGTTATCCGAATAGCCTTTTACGATTATACAGCCGCCAAAGTCGATTATCTGGTAACGACCAAAAGCGCTTTCCTTCAGAAAAATCCCGTCGATATAAGAATTTTGAGTTCCGACGGCAAGCCGGTAACGCTCCGCACGATTCGCGCCAACGGCGTCAACACGCCGATAATGATTATCGACGACAAAAATCTGGCGCATCTGCCGCTGCTTGTGCAATATCCAATCGAAAAATTCGGACGGCACACCGACACGGCTTATTATATTTCGACGCATCCGGGAATCGTTACGCCGGAAGTGGTCAACGCCGGAAAACTTTACGTGCGGAATACACTGGACACGGCACGCGAGAATTTGCAGAAAAAAGGCGTGTATATTTCGCCCGTCGTCGCCGACATTGCCGAGCGTTTGACGATTGTCGAACACGTTGACCATCAGAGATTCCGAAACGAATATACGCCGACGGTTCTCAATGACATTTATGCACTTTATGCCCTGAACGAAGGGCAAACTTATCGTTATTCGGTCAGCAGCGCGGGCGCGGGCGGAATGGTGCAGATGATTCCGGCGACTTATCGTATGGTTCGCAACCGCTATTACAGCGCCGGTCTGACTCCCGATTTTGTCGAAGGAATGCGAAATCATCTTAACGCGGCGACGGCAATGCTGCTTTATATGCAGATGACGTGGAGCGATTTGACGCTGAGCGAAACGATAAATGAAGCGGTCGAAAGCGGAATCGCAACGCCCGCGCAACTGATGTCGGCGGGCTACAATTCAAATCCCGCGAAACTTCCCGGCTACATCCGGCGCGGCGGCGGAAACTGGAAAAACCTGATTCCGCGCGAAACCCAGATTTACCTGCAAATCAACGCCGCGATGGACAGATACGTGCCGGTCATTCCGAGAGTTAAATAGGTGAAAAGTGAAAGGTGATAACCGATAAGTAAAAACAGAACTTTTTTATACTTTAGGACTTTCTCAAATGCGGAAACACGCACGTCAGTAAGTGTGTCTTCTTCGTCATCGCGCCGAACTATCGTGCGGGCTTCTGCAAAAATGAGAAAATCCTATACTTATCACTTATCACTTATCACTTATCATTTATCACCTTCCTCACGTCCGCCAGACTTTTTCCGACAAGATTTGTACCCACGAAAAATGGATTGTTCGTCGTTTCGACAACCACAAAATCCGGCGCTTGAAATTTATTCGCTTCTTCTTCGGTTTCAAAAAAAACCTTTGCCAGATTTAAGCCCCACAGAGCGCCCAGATAAACGTCGATTGCGAGCCGATAGTTATTATATTCGTAAAAATAACGGTTAAAGCGCAATTCGTTGGTTTCGACGCGTTCGTTTGTTTTAACTTCTCTGCCTTCAAATTGTTCAAACGCCTGATGTTCGGTTTCGTTTAAGTAAATTTCCGCGACATTCCAGCTGGTTAAATCTTCGCTCGCGGGAAAACGCTGTTCTAAAATATACGTCCACTGTTTGGTTTCGGGCGAGCGAACGAGGCGCAGACGCAGACGCGTATTTTCGATGTAATTGTCGAAAATTTGCAGATGAACGCTCGCTTTCGTCAGCGGCGCGGGCAAATCGGGAATCAAAAATACGCGCCTGCGCTCGATTTTATAATCTTTTTTCATCGTCCGTTTCCTTGTCTTTTAGCTCTTTTGATTTATAATTTTTACTTTTCGGATTTAATACGGCAATCTTTCAGGAGACAAAAATGCGTTTTCAAATTATATTTTTTACCACATTTTCCGTTTTTGCACTTTTTCTGAGCGCCTGCACTTCGGATGTGCCGACCAATTCGGCAAATGCGAATACGGCAAACCGAACGACAAATGCCGCTTCTGCCAGTTCCGATAATCCGCTGGCGACCGTTAAAACACCCGAAACGGCGACGACAAACAACGCGCCGACGCTCGCGCCCGTCGTTCAGAATTATTACGCGGCTTTGCAGAAAAGGGACGAAGCGGGCGCGAAAAAATTTCTTTCGCAATCGGCGATAAAATACTGGCAGGACGAAATGAAAAGCGAAAAGATGCCGTCCCTGCTGGCGATTCTTGAGGACAGCGAATCACCCGTCGAAGAAAAGCGAGAGATTCGCAACGAAAAAATCGACGGCGATACAGCCGTCGCCGAAATGAAAGGCGGCAGTTTGGGCGTCTGGACGAAAACGAAATTCGTCCGCGAAAACGGCGAATGGAAATTCGCTTCGCCTGCCGAAAGCCTTTCTTTGCAGGACATTCCGCGAACCGATTCGGGCGCAGGCACGTCGAAATAAAAATCAAAATTGAAGGGAAAGACGAAGAAACAGGACGCGGATTTTCGCTGATTTCGGCGGATTAGCACGGATTTATAAGCCATATCCGCGCCAATCCGCCGAATCCGCGTTTGTCCGCGCCCTGTTTCCTAGCTTTTCAAAGAGTTTTTAATTTAACTTGCCGTCGTTTTCGCGTCGCCGGAATTATAAGGCGGAAGCGTAACGCGCGCCGACTTTTCCCGTTTCAAACCGAGCGCCCAATCAGCCTGCATTAAGGTATGAATATCGCGCGTGCCTTCGTAAATAACGGCGGCTTTGCAGTTTCGCAAATATCTTTCGACCGGATAATCGTTCGTGTAGCCGTTCGCGCCGTGAATTTCAATCGCCATCGACGCCGCTTTTTCGCTTCTAATTGTTGCCTGCCATTTGGCTAAACTTGCCGCTTTCCCTGAAGATTTGCCCTCGTTTTTCAAATAACCGCACTTGAGCCACAACAGATGCGCCATTTCATAATCGGCTTCCATTTCAGCGATTTTTTGTTTGACTAATTGAAAGCTGCCGATCTTTTGTCCCTGCACCTCGCGCACGTTTGCATACGCAATCGACGCGTCGCGCGAGGCGCGAATCACGCCCGTCGCGCCCGAAGCAACCGTGTATCGCCCGTTTTCGAGCGAAAACATCGCAATCTTAAAACCT
The DNA here is from genome assembly GCA_038200355.1 of Pyrinomonadales bacterium. GTDB lineage: Bacteria > Acidobacteriota > Blastocatellia > Pyrinomonadales > Pyrinomonadaceae. The sequence goes on from JBBPXZ010000012.1 coordinate 19,218, forward strand.
TCGCCTTCGTTGCCGAGCATATTTTCTTTGGAAACGCGCACGTCCTGAAGCGAAAAATATCCGGTGTTTCCGGCTTTGATACCGAGTTTGCCGTGAAGCGTTCCGCTTGAAAATCCCGGCATCGAACGTTCGATGATAAAACAGCTCATTCCCGAATGGTCTCGGTTTTTGCGCTTTTCCTCGTCCGTCCAGCAGAAAAATAAAAAATTATCGGCAACGTCGGCAAGCGAAATCCACATTTTTTCGCCGTTTAGAATCCAATCGTCGCCGTCGCGTCTGGCATTTGAGCGCATACCGATAACGTCGCTTCCGGCGTTCGGCTCGGTCAAGCCGAAAGTTGCGATTTTTTCGCCCTTCGCCTGCGGAACAAGATATTTTTGTTTCTGTTCTTCCGTTCCCCAACTATAAAGCGATAAAGAGTTTAGCCCGACGTGAACCGACATCGCCACGCGCAGAAACGTGTCGCACGCCTCTAATTCTTCGCACACTAAGCCAAGCGAAATATAATCGAAACCCGCGCCGCCGTGTTGTTCGGGAATACAAACGCCGAGCAAGCCCAAATCAGCCATTTTCCCAAAAACCGACGGCTCGAAATATTGTTTCTCGTCCCACTCTTTTATGAACGGCGCGACTTCGCCGGCGCAAAATTCTTTGACGGTTTGCTGCAGAGCCAGATGTTCTTCAGTCAATTCAAAATCAATCACTTTTTTTATTTTCCTCGCTCGATGTGTTGTATAAACAAGAATTTCCGACGACTTTATTCTATCATTATCAGATAATCTTAGGCGAACCGGACATTTTTTTGTCGGCAATAAAATCGGCTTCGATGTGTTAATCTGTGGTTTCAAAAGTTATGATTTCGATTTCCGAAGCAATTGAAATAATAGAACGCGAAACTTTTTCGCTCGAAGCCGAGACGGTTGATTTAGCCGATTCGGTCGGGCGTGTTTTGGCGGAAGATGTCTGCGCCGACACGGATTTGCCGCCGTTCGACCGCTCGCAGATGGACGGTTTCGCAGTCAGATTAAAAGATGTCGGCAGCGCAGGCGAAAAGAATCCGGCGAAATTGAAAATCGTCGGCGAGTCGGTTGCGGGCAAAGGTTTTGACGGCGAGATAAATAAAAATGAAGCGGTCAGAATTATGACGGGCGCGCGCGTCGCGGGCGGCGCGGATTCGGTTCAAAAAAAAGAGCTTGCGCGGGAATTAAAAAATGAAACCGGCGAAAGTTTTGTCGAGATTTTCGAGGCGACGAAGTTGCTGCAAAACGTAGTTTCAAAAGGTGCGGAAATCGAGGCGGGCAAAAAAGTTTTCGATAAAGGCGAAATGGTAAGCGCGCAAATGGCTGCGCCGTTGGCTTCGTTCGGATACGCAAAATTAAAAGTTTATAAAAAGCCGAAAGTTGCGGTTTTAGCGACGGGCAGCGAAATTGTCGATATAAACAAGACGCCGCAGCGAGACCAGATTCGCAATTCAAATTCCGTTTCGCTGAAAGTTTTCGCCGAAAAAATCGCCGGTGCTGAAATTCTGCCGATTGCCGGCGACGAAATCGAAAATCTCAAAGCTCGAATCCGAAACGCGCTTGAAACGTGCGATGTTTTGATAATTTCCGGCGGCGTTTCGGTCGGCGATTACGATTTTACAAAACCGGCTCTGCGCGAACTCGGCGCGGAAATTTTTTTTGAAAAAGTCGCGCTTCGTCCGGGAAAGCCGACGGTTTTCGCAAAGCTGAACGGAAAGCTGATTTTCGGCTTGCCGGGAAATCCGGTTTCGGTCGCGGTTACATTTTTTTTATTCGTCCGGGCGGCTTTATTGAAAATGCAGGGCGCGGCAAATTGCCGGTTAAAAAGCGGTTACGCTCTTTTGTCTCAGAAAATAAAGGGCGCGAAAGGACGCGATTCGTTTCTGCCCGCGTTCGTCGAAACGAACGAGCGCGGAAAACTCGTCGTCGAGTCTTTGCGATTCGGCGGCTCGGCGAATTTTATCGCCTTCGCGCGTGCCAATTGTCTGGTTTTCGTGCCGGTGGATGAAGTGTTGGAAGCCGGAGAGATTGCGAAAATTTTGTTTTTGCCTTGAAGGAGATTAGAAGCCGTCTCAAAAATGCTTTGCGTTTCACTTTGCGAGATTTGTGCCTTTGCGGGAAACAGGAAAATCTTGCGCAAAGACGCAAAGGAACACGAAGGTTAAAACTTTTATGAACAAACTTTCACATTTTAACGAGTCCGGCGAGGCGACGATGGTTGATGTTTCGGACAAATCAACTTCAAATCGACGCGCCGTCGCTTCCGGGCGAGTTCTATTGAATAAAGAAGCGATAAAAGCGATTAAAGAAAACACAAATCCGAAAGGAAATCCGCTCGAAGTCGCGCGCATCGCCGGAATAATGGCTGCAAAACAGACCGCGAATTTGATTCCGCTGTGTCATCAGCTGCCGCTTTCAAAAGTAAATATTACTGCCGAGATAAAAGATTACGGCGTATATCTCGAAGCCGAAGTAAAAACGAACGCGCCCACAGGCGTCGAAATGGAAGCCTTGACCGCCGTAAGCGTCGCCGCTTTAACGATTTACGATATGTGCAAAGCCGTTCAGAAAGACATCGGGATTACGGAAATAAAGCTCGAATTAAAAACCGGCGGAAAATCCGATTACGTTCCCGATTATTAAATCGATTTAATAATCGACGCCGAACGATTTCGCTTTTTATTCATCGAACAATGTCGTAAAATAAAACGTAAAGGTTCGCAGAGATTTGAGACAGGAGTTTTTCAAAACAAAAAAAATGAGATACAAAGTAGCCGAAGACGCCAAACCGCAGTTGATGCTTCTTTTGATTGCAACCGTTATCACAATCGCTTTGTGGTTTATTCCGTTTGCCGATTATCTGGTCTATCCGATTCGGCTGTTCGTAACCTTTATTCACGAAGGCAGCCACGCGCTCGCCTCGCTTCTGACGGGAAGTCCGGTGCAGAGCCTGACGATTTCCGGCGACGGCAGCGGAACGGTCTACTCGATGCCTTCCAATTGGCTGTCCGCGCTGTTTATTTCGAGCGCCGGTTATCTCGGCGCAACCGCTTACGGCACACTTCTTCTGGTTTTGATTCGCCGCGCTTATTCGGCGCGCATCGTGCTGGCAGCGTCCGCCGGTTTTGTCGGTTTGATGACGATTTTATTCGGCTTTCTCGCGCCCGTGTGGAATGTTTTTTCCGCGCAGGTCAGTTTCCGAAGCGTAGCGTTCACAGTAGCTTCAGGCGCGATTTTAACTGTCGGATTGCTGGCGATTGCCAAATACACAAGCGCGAAAGTCGCGCAGTTTGTTTTGAGTTTCCTCGCCGTTCAATGTCTCTTAAACGCGATTCTCGACTTGAAAACATTGTTCTTTATCAACGCGCCGCTCGTCGGTTCGGATATGCACACGGACGCGGCGAATATGGCGGCGGCGACCGGATTGCCCGCAATCGCCTGGGTTTTAATCTGGATTGGAATTTCCGTTGTTATGATTTCCGTCGGTTTGCGATTTTACGCTTTCAGCAAAAAATCGAACCAACAGGATTTGCCTTTTAACGATTAAACTTTTGGACAATGCTTTTCGATTGAAAAATTTTATGTATGTGAAGTTAATTTTCACGCTCGCCGCGCTTTTACTGCCGGCGGGCGTTTTTGCACAGCAAATTTTGATTAAAAATTCACGGCAGGCGATTGTCGTTACGACGAAAAACTGGAATGCACTGCAAGGCGCGGCGCAAATATTTGAACGCTCCGATACAAAATCGGGTTGGAAACCGGCGGGCAAAAGTTTTCCGGTCGTGGTCGGCAAAAACGGTTTAGGCTGGAGCGACGACGCGCAAATGAAAGCCGAAACCGCGCCGGGCAAGCGCGAAGGCGACGGCAGAGCGCCAGCCGGAATTTTTCGGCTGACTTCGGCTTTCGGCTCAGGCGCGAAACCGGATTTCGTCAAACTTCCCTTTACACGATTAACCGAAAGAACTGAATGCGTTGACGATACAAATTCAGGACAATACAACTTAATTGTTGACAATAAAACTGTTCCGGTTGATTGGGCGAGTTCCGAAAAAATGCTTGAAGTCGGCGCGCAATATGATTTAGGCGTTTTCGTCGCGCACAATTCAAATCCGCCGGCTGCCGGAAAAGGTTCTTGTATTTTTCTTCATATTTGGAAAAATGAAACGACGGGAACGGCTGGCTGCACAGCGATGAAGCGCGAAAATATCGAAACCGTTTTAAGCTGGCTGGACGCGAAGAAAAATCCGGTTTTAATTCAAATGCCCGAAGCGAATTACAAACAATTTCAAACCTTGTGGAAATTGCCGAAGCTCAAATAACTTTAAGCCAATTGCCTGTCGGCGCTCGTCTTATCGTCAAATGTAGAAAAGACTGGCGCGGCGCAGTCATCTCGAAAACGGACGAAGAAAAGATAACGCTGATTGTCTGCGCGGCAAGCGGCGGAACTTACCGACTTCGACGCCCGCCGGAAACTTCGATAATTCTCGATGGCGCATTTTCGATTCTGCCCGACGGATGCGCGGACGACTGGCGCGAGAATTTCGTAAAATCCGACGCGCGCTGGTGAAGCGTTATTCGACTTTTATCTTTGCCGTGCCGAAGATTTTCCGTTTTTGATTTTCCTGAAGAAACACGACAAAACTTAAATTTTCCTTTTTCCAGTTCGGCTGAAGCTGAACGGTGGTTTCCATTTCGAGATTCGTCTGTTCAGCGGTTAAAATGCCGAGCGATTTCAGTTCCCGAACAACCGCCGTATGCGCCAGTCTGCGCCCGGAATTTTCGCCGCCTCTGACGCTCGAACCCAAATCATCTTCGGCAATCGCCAGAAAAACCGTCGCGTTTTCGTGCGCGGGTGCATCTGTTATTTTTATTTTGATATTGTCTTGATTTTGAACGAATTCGATTTTCGCTTTCGGCATTTTCGCCGCTTCCAAAATTGCCTTTTGCGCTTTGTTGACATCGCTTCCGACAAAAGCGTTTTGCCCGTCAACAACCATTTGCGGCGTGTAATTTTCGCCGCGCAGCTGCGCCGAGTAAATATCCTGCCGCCTGCTGAACATCTGTGAAGAAAATTCGTCCTTCCAGTCCGGCGAATCCCAGTAATCGACGTGCAGCGACAAAGTTACGATGTCGGCTTCGGCAACCGGCTGATTTTTATTTAAAAGCGACAAAACCTTGTCGGCTGGCGGACAGCTCGAACAGCCTTCGGACGTAAAAAGCTCAACAAGAACCGTTTGTTTATCAGTTGCGAGCGAGTTTTTAACCGCTTTATTCTGTTCAGTTTGCGGAACGTCGGCGTCGTTTTGAGTGTTTTGAAACAGAGCAAACGCGCCCGAAAATACGGTTAAAAGTCCGACGACTAGAAATAGCTTCATAAAAAATTCCTTTTACCGATATTATCACACAACTTTCTCAAATTTGAATAATCGGTTTTTGCCGGGGCGCGGACATCTTGTCCGATGACATTCGCGCTTTATGTCCGCCAGTTGATTTGATAAAATGTTCAATTGCCCGAACGACAGGAAATTTCATCTATGCAAGCAGTAAAAAAAGCCGAAGAAGCAATCGAAGTGCGCGGCGCGCGCGTTCACAATTTAAAGAACATTTCATTTTCCCTGCCGATAAATAAATTAACCGTCGTTACGGGCGTTTCCGGTTCGGGAAAATCGTCGCTCGCGTTCGACACGCTTTACGCCGAAGGTCAGCGCCGCTACGTCGAATCGCTGTCGGCTTACGCGCGTCAATTTCTTGAACGAATGGACAAGCCGGACGTTGACGAAATTATCGGCATCGCGCCCGCAATCGCCGTCCGGCAGAAAAATTCGACGCGCAATCCGCGCTCGACCGTCGCCACGCAAACGGAGATTTACGATTATCTGCGTCTGCTTTACGCTCGCATCGGACAAACTTTCTGCCGCGTCTGCGGGCGCGAAGTGAAAAAAGATTCGCCCGAATCGGCGGCGACCGATACATTGGAAAAGCTGGAAAAAGGAACGCGCTTTTACGTCGTTTTTCCAGCCGCCGCAGAAGTCCAAAGTCCGAAGTCCAAAGTCCAAAGCAGTCCGACGGCGCACTTGATGAGTCTTTTGGGACACGGTTTTTCGCGCCTTTTGCGCGACGGCGAAACGATTGATTTGCAGAAACCGGAAGATTATAAATTCAAGAATTTTGAAAATACTTACGTTTTAATCGACCGTCTGAAAGCCGACACGGACATCAAACAGCGTCTTGTCGAATCGCTCGAAACGTGTTTCCGTGAAAACGGCTCGGCTGTAATTTTAACCGCTGAAGACAAACCGCAAACCTTAAATTTCTCCGAAAAATTCATCTGCAAATACGACGGAACGATTTACGAAGAACCCGAACCGCGACTTTTTAGTTTCAATTCGCCGTTCGGCGCTTGTCCGGTTTGTCAGGGTTTCGGCAACACGACGGGCGTCGATTTTAATCTTGTCGTGCCGAATCCGCTGCTTTCGTTAAAGGACGGCGCGATTGAACCGTTTACCAAACCGGCGCACGTTTGGGCGAACAAGGAACTGCTGCGGTTTGCCGGAAATTCGGACATTCCGCTCGACGTTCCTTTTGCCGACTTGACCGATTTTCAGCGAAAGGCGATTCTTGAAGGCGCTCCGGGCTGGCGCGGCGTGCGCGGTTTTTTCAAATGGATGGAGACGAAAAAATACAAGCTCCACGTCCGCGTATTTCTTGCAAAATATCGCGGTTACGCCGTTTGTCCCGAATGCGGCGGCGCGAGATTGCGGCAGGAAGCGCGAGATGTGAAAATCGCCGAAAAGAATTTGCCGGAAATCGTCGCACTTTCGATAAAAGACGCCAATAAATTTTTCGATGGATTGGAATTGTCCGAAGAACGTTCTCAAATTGCCGAAAAACTTCTGCTTGAAATCGGGCGGCGTTTGAAGTTTCTCGTCGAAGTCGGACTAGATTATTTATCGCTCGACCGTCTGGCATCGACTTTATCGGGCGGCGAAGCTCAAAGAATTCAGCTTGCGACGAATCTCGGCTCGTCGCTCGTCGGCGCGCTTTACGTTTTGGACGAACCTTCAATCGGCTTGCATCCGCGTGATAACACAAGACTTGTGCGGATTCTGGAAAATCTCCGCGACATCGGAAACACGGTTCTTGTTGTCGAACACGACGAGGAAATGATGCGCGCCGCCGACCACGTTATCGACATCGGCATACACGCCGGCGAACTCGGCGGAAATCTCGTCTACGCGGGCGATTTTCTCGGTCTTATTCAGGACGGTCAATCTTTGACGGCGAAATATCTGCGCGGCGACGCGGAAATTAAAGTTCCCGCCAAACGCCGCGAGCCGAACGCGAAACGAAAGCTCGAAATCGTCGGCGCGCGCGAAAACAATTTGAAAAACGTTTCGGTTGACATTCCGCTCGATTTGCTCGTCTGCGTAACGGGCGTTTCCGGTTCGGGCAAATCGACTCTGATTCACGAAATAATCTACGCCGGTTTGAAGAAAAAACGCGGCGAATGGCAGGGACACGTCGGACTTTTTAAGGAAATCAAAGGCACTGATTTGATTGACGACGTGATTCTGGTTGACCAATCGCCAATCGGCAGAACGCCGCGCTCGAATCCGGTAACGTATATCAAAGCCTACGACGCGATGCGCGAAGTTTTCGCCGCGACAAACGGCGCGAAAGCCAAAGGTTTTACGGCGTCGCATTTTTCATTTAATGTTCCCGGCGGACGCTGCGAAACGTGCCAGGGAAGCGGAACGGTAACGGTCGAGATGCAGTTTTTGGCTGATGTCGAATTAACGTGCGAAGATTGCCGCGGAACACGTTTTCGCGATGAAATTCTCGACGTAAAATACAAAGGCAAAAACATCCACGAAGTTTTGCAGTTGACCGTGCGCGAGGCGATTTTGTTTTTTAAAGACGTTAATAAACTCATCAATAAACTTAGAGTTCTCGAACAAGTCGGGCTTGAATATCTGCGGCTCGGACAATCGGCGACGACGCTTTCCGGCGGCGAAGCGCAAAGAGTAAAACTCGCGGCGCATCTGGCACAGAAAACCAAATCGAAAACGCTTTTTATCTTTGACGAACCGACGACCGGACTGCATTTCGACGACATAAATAAGCTGCTCGCCGCTTTTCGCGCCCTGATTGAAAACGGCGGAAGTTTATTGGTTATCGAACATAATCTCGACGTGATAAAAACCGCCGATTACGTCATCGATTTAGGATCCGAAGGCGGCACGGGCGGCGGCGAAATCGTCGCGACCGGAACGCCCGAAGAAATTATGAAAGTCAAAAAATCGCACACCGGCAAATATTTGAAGCAGGTTTTGCCTTGAAAACAATCGAACATACAAACAATTCGCTCGCGACTTTAAAAATATTCGGTTTTATTAAAATTTACTGCAACCGAAACGGCATAATCTCATTGACAAACAAACCGCAACTTTTTAAGCTACGTGAACCTCCCCGTTTTCAGGAAAATTAAAGTTTTCCTGAATCTAAAGATTTTCTCTGCCCGAATGCAAATCAGTATTTGAGAATATAAACGGAATTCTTACAAAACAATGGAAATCAACGAAGCGGGAAAAAAGATTTTGTTTGCCGAAGACGACGACGCGATGCGGCGGTTTGTCGAAATCGTTTTGCGCAGAGAAAACTACGAAGTTACAGCGGTTGAAGACGGTTTGAAGGCGATGCAAATCGCTTTAACACAGGACTTTGACGCAATCGTCGCCGATGCCGTGATGCCGAATATGACCGGATTCGATTTGTGCCGGATGATTCGGCAAAACGGGAGTAAAAAAAATATTCCGTTCGTAATTCTGAGCGGGCTTGCGCAGGATACGACGGGCGAAGCGGAAAGTTGTCTTGCCGACGTTTATTTGCTGAAAGACGAAAGACTGAAAGAAAATCTGGCAAAAACTCTGGCGGATATTTTCAACGGGCAGACGTAAGAAAGCGGCGAGTGAACTTTCACTCGCCGCTTTTCATTTATCGCCGAATTAACTTTTCGCGCTCATCGCGCCGTCTAAAATCGAATCGAGCGGCGTGTATTCGAGATTCTGGTCGACGGCAACCGCTTCGTAGGTTAATTTTCCGGCGTAAGTATTAACGCCTTCTTTCAAACCGGCATCTTCACTGACGGCGCGTTCAAAACCTTTGTTCGCCAAATCAAGCGCATACGGTAAAGTCGCGTTCGTCAATGCGAACGTCGAAGTTCTCGGAACAGCGCCCGGCATATTCGCCACGCAGTAATGCAGGACGTTTTCTTCGTAATAAGTCGGATTCGAGTGCGTCGTCGCGTGCGTCGTTTCAAAACAGCCGCCCTGGTCAACGGCGACATCGACGAGAACCGCTCCCGTCGGAATAATTTTCAGCATCTCGCGCGTAACGAGTTTCGGCGCGGCAGCGCCCGGAATCAGCACGCCGCCGATAACCAAATCGGCGCGCGAAATCGCTTCTTCAATCGCGTAGCGCGACGACGCCAGCGTTTGGACTTTCGACAAAAATATGTCGTCAAGCTCGCGCAGACGGTCGAGATTTTTATCGATAATCGTAACGTGCGCGCCCAAGCCGACAGCCATTTTCGCCGCTTCCGTTCCTACAACGCCGCCGCCGAGAATGACGACATTCGCCGCCGGAACGCCCGGAACGCCGCCAAGAAGAATGCCGCGCCCGCCGTTCATTTTTTCAAGATAAGTCGCACCGACCTGAACCGCCATTCGTCCGGCGACTTCCGACATCGGCGTCAAAAGCGGCAGGCGACCGCGCTTGTCGGTAATCGTTTCATACGCGACGCCGGTAACTTTTCTCTCCAAAAGTTGCTTGGTCAACTCAAATTCCGGCGCGAGATGCAGATATGTAAAAAGCAGTTGATTTTCGCGCATCCGCGGATATTCGGGCGCGACCGGCTCTTTGACTTTGACAATCATATCGCCCGTCTGCCAGACTTCGTCCGCCGTGTCGAGAATCGTCGCGCCCGCTTTTTCGTAAAGCTCGTTGGCAAAACCCGAACCTTCGCCCGCGCTTCTTTCGACGTAAACGTCGTGTCCAGCATCGCCCAGCGCCTGCACGCCCGCCGGCGTCAGACCGACGCGATATTCGTTATCTTTTATTTCCTTTGGTAATCCGATTTTCATTTTGTTCTCCAGTAAATAATTTCAAAAATTAAATTTCAACCGTATCAATCTGCGCTTTTTGCAGCTTGCCCGAATAATCGACGTAGAGCGATTTCCATTCGGTGAAAATATCAAGCACCTGCGTTCCGGCTTCGCGGTGTCCGTTGCCCGTTCCCTTCGTGCCGCCGAACGGCAAGTGAACTTCCGCGCCGATTGTCGCCGAATTGACGTAGCAGATTCCGGTGTAGAGTTCCTGCATCGCGTAAAACGCCTGATTTACGTCCTGCGTGTAAATCGCCGACGACAAGCCGTATTTCGAGTCGTTGACGATTTCGATGGCTTCGTCCAAAGTTTCAAACGGAATGACGCTCGTTACGGGACCGAAAATTTCTTCCTGCCCGACGCGCATTTTCGGCGCAACGTCGGTGAAAACGGTCGGCTCGATGAAATAACCTTTGGCGAAATCGCCGTTCGTCAATTGATTTCCGCCGCACGCGAGCGTTGCTTTGTCTTCCGTCTGCCCGATTTCGATGTAGCTTAAAATCTTTTCCATCGCGGCTTGATTGATAACGGGTCCGACTTCCGTGTTTTCATCTAAGCCGTTGCCGACTTTTAATTTTTTAACGCGTTCGACTAATTTATCGACGAATTTTTTATAAACTTTTTTGTGAACGACCAGACGAGAAGAAGCCGTGCATCTTTGACCGCTCGTTCCGAACGCGCCCCACAGAGAACCTTCGACGGCGTTGTCGATGTCGGCGTCGTCCATTATGATAATCGCGTTTTTGCCGCCCATTTCGAGCGACACGATTTTATTTTGATTGGCGCATTGCTCGGCAATAACGCGTCCGGTGTCGGTTGAGCCTGTGAAGGAAATCAGGCGCACGTCTTTGTGATTGACCAGCGGCGAGCCGACTTCTGCGCCGTGTCCGTTGACCAGATTGACGACGCCCGCCGGAATTCCGGCTTCCTCACAGGATTTTATTAAATTAACGGTTGAAAGCGGCACGTCTTCGCCGGATTTGATAACGACCGTATTTCCGCAAATGAGCGCGGGAATTAACTTCCACGACGGAATCGCCATCGGAAAATTAAACGGCGTAATCAAGCCGCAGATTCCGACAGGTTGACGAACGCACATCGCCGCTTTATTCGGCATCTCCGCCGGCGTCGTAAATCCGTGCAAGCGGCGACCTTCGCCCGCCGTAAAATACGTGCAGTCGATAGCTTCCTGAACGTCGCCGCCGGTTTCCTTCAAAACCTTGCCCATCTCGCGCGTCATATCGCGTGAAAATTGTTCCTTATCGCGTTCTAAAATGCGAGCCAGACGGAAAAGAATTTCGCCTCTTTTAGGCGCGGGCGTTCGCCGCCAGCGCGTCGCCGCGTCTTTTGCCGCCTCGACCGCCGCATTTACGTCCGCCTCGTTCGACGCCGGAAAGCGCCCGATAATATCGTTTGTGTCAGCCGGATTTATATTGTCGAAATATTCGCCCGAACGGGAAGCGACCCATTCGCCGCCGATGTAATTATGATAAGTTTCAACGTTTGTTTTCGATTTTTTCTTTGCTTCTTGTGCCATAAATAAAAGTTTAAGGTTCAAGGTTCAAAGTTCAAAGTTCGAGATTACCGCAATAATCTTAAACCTTGAATTTTGCACCCTGAACTGATTTTACTGAATCGTGAACTGCACGATGCGCATTTGCGCGCCGCGTTCGAGCGGGCTGACGATGTGCAGAACAACAGCGTCGCCGGTTTTTAATTTTAACGCCGTGTTGTTAAAAGTTTTCAAATTCGTTACCGGAATCCGGTTGATGCGCTGAATCAAATCGCCTTCGCGGAGTGCATCGCCGCCGCCTGAATTCTTTACGTCGGCGATAAAGCTCGCCGGATTGATGTTTTTGACGACGACGCCTCGCCCGCCTTCGGTTCTATAATTTGCGGCAAGCTGCGGCGTCAGCTCCGACAAAGTTAAACCGAACGGCTCGACATTGTTTTTTTGTCCATTTGCGGGAAGTTTTTTCGGCTCGTCCGCGTCGCTGATTGTGTTGTTAGACGGACGCTCGCCGAGCTTAATAACGGTTGTTCGGCGTTCGACCTGCGCGCCCGATTCGCGGAAAAAAGTTACATTGACTTCTTTATCGGGCGTTGTCGAAGCGACTTTTTGAATTAAATCCGCCGCGTTCTGCACCTTTTCGCCGCCGAATTCGGTGATAATATCGCCCGTTTGCAGACCGGCGCGACCGGCGGCGCTCAGTTTGTCGCGCAGTTCGGTGATAATCGCGCCCTTCGCTTCCGGCAGATTATAAACCTTTGCAAATTCGGGTTTAACCGAGTCGAGCAGAACGCCCAGATAACCGCGCCGCACGCGTCCGACCTGCAAAATCTGGCGATAGACGTTTGCCGCTTCGTTCGACGGCAGCGCGAAACCGATGCCGCTCGAATCGCCGGTCGTCGTCGCAATCTGCGAATTTATTCCGATAACGTCGCCGTTCATATTAACGAGCGGACCGCCGGAATTGCCGCGATTGATTGCCGCGTCGGTTTGAATAAACTTTTGAAAAACGGACGTGTATGGCGTTTCGCGCCGTGTCTGCGAGACGATTCCCGCCGTAACCGACTGCGCCAGACCGAACGGCGAGCCGATTGCGAGAACCCAATCGCCGACCTGCGCCGCGTCCGAATCGCCGAGCCTGATAAACGCCAGGTCTCTGCCCGCGTTGATTTTCAAAACGGCAAGGTCGGTTTCCTCGTCAATTCCGACAAGTTTCGCCGAAAACTCTTCGCCCGACTGCAATCTAACGATTATGCGCGAGGCGTCTTCGACGACGTGATGATTGGTCAGAACATAACCGGATTTATCGACGATAAAACCGCTGCCGACTGCCGCCGAACGGCGATTCGGCATCTGGCGGCGCAGGAAATCCAGAATATCGTCCGATTGTCCGGGCGCGGTTTCGCCTTTGGCGGTAATTTCGGGAATTTTGCCTTTCGTGTCGATATTGACGACGGCAGGCTCGACCCGTTTGGCGACTTCGGCAAACGAAGCGGAGAGTCGCTCCGGCGTCGCGGCTAAATCTCTGATTGTTTCGTTATTATTGGTTTGCGCTCCGGTCAAACCGGCGCTGAAAACAAAACACGCTAGAACAAGCCCCGCGCACCGCAATCGAATTTTAGACGACGAATTTTTTTCTGATTTTAAGACCGGCATTAACGATTTCTCCACAAAAAACAGGGTTTTCGGCTGGCAGAACTTTTCTTTAGATTCAAGTATAGCAAAAGAAGTTTAAGAAATACGAATTGCGCGCCGAATCGCCCGGTTGTTTCGATTTCCCGTTCCCGCGCCCGATTTTTCGACGAAAGTTTTCAAAGTGTTTTTATCGCCGCAGTCTTTCTGATGAAACTTGTTTTTGAAAAAAAAAGTAACCAAACTGCTTTTTGAGATGTCTTAATTAAATAGGCGGTCGATTTCAAACGATTTTAATCGCCTGTAAAATTTTATTTAGGGAGAACAATAAATGAAGAAATTATTAACATTAGCAATAGTTGCCGGTTCGATTGGATTCTCGGCATTTTCGGCGGAAGCGAAAACAAGCACCGTCGCCGAATCGGCGGCAAGCAGCGCGGCAGAACCGCAAATTCGGATTCAGGTCGGACAGAACCGGCGCGCCGTTCGTCGGGCTATGCGCAATAATCGCCGCGTTCGCCGCGTCGTAATACAAACCCGCAACATTCGCGTCGGCAGACGAATCTACCGCGAAACATACCGCACGACTTATTTGCCGAACGGCAGAACACGCACGCAAATCGTCAGCCGCGTCCGCATTCGCTAAAAATAAAGCCATTATAAAAAATTGAGCGGGAAGCTACTCTCTTCTCCCGCTCTTTTCTTTTTTTAAATCACTGCAACCAAATTCCCGCGCCGCTTTCAAAAGCTGTTTAAAAATCGGTAAAGAAATTTGCAAAGTTCTATTTTATTTCATAAGAAATTTTCACTTTGCCGTCTTCGGTTTGGCTGTTCATCGTGGCGCTTGTTGCGTCTTTTCCAATCGAAAAAACGACGCGCAGAAGATTTGCGTCTTCCCAATTTATTTCGACATCGCTCGAACAGCCCACATCGAAAATTCGATTTCTTCGATTTTCTTCGATTTTGCTCAAGTCCAAAGTTTCTTCCTTTTTATGAATATTTATAGATTTACCGCACCAGCCAGCTGCGCCGCCGCCCATTCCTAACCAAAACGTCGCCGAATATTTTCCGTCCGGCGAATCGATTGCTTTAATAATTTTGAAACTGCCCGGACTGTCGCCGCCGAAACCGGTAAAAGAATTGCACGTCGCAAATAATGCGGCGCTAATCATAATAAATATAAAAGAAACGTTTAACAGAATTTGCCTGTCCATATTATTTGCCCGCGATTCTATTTCCAGCTTCTTCTATTGTAATTGTTTCCTGCTCGCCCGTCCGCATATTTTTGAGTGTAACTTTGTTTTCTTTCAATTCGTTTTCACCCAAAACGCAGACAAACGAAGCGTTTATCTGCGCGGCGTATTTAAATTGTTTGCCGAGTTTGTCGGCTTCGGGATAAACGAAAACGCGCAAGCCCTGTTTTCTCAAATCACCTGCAAGTCTTAAACTTTCGCCGATTGTTTCTTCGTTCCAAATCGTAACTAAAACGTCCGCCGCGCTTTTCTCAATTTCCGGCGGAAACATTCCGCGCTCCGTCATCACGACCAGAATCCTTTCCAAACCCAAACTAAAACCGCACGCCGGAATCTGCTCTTTGCCGAACATTCCAATCAAACCGTCATAACGCCCGCCGCCGCCGAGACTTCCCGCCAAATCGGGAACATTTATCTCAAAAATCGCGCCGGTGTAATAAGACAAACCGCGTGCAAGGCTTGGGTCAATTTTAATCCGTGAAAAATTTCTATTTGATTTTAGGAAACTTAAAATTGATTCGATTTGCATAATCGACTGATTTGTTTTGTTATTATCATCGATAAAGTTTCTTAGAATATTCACAGAAACTTCATTTGAGAATTTTCTATGCTCCTCTGAATTTACAAATTTAGACCTTTCCCTCTCAATTATTGCTTGTCTAATTCCAACTTCTATATGCAAATTTTCTAGATTGCTCGAAACTTCATCTCCTAAAACGTCCTTGGATGTATTAATAGCAGTCAAAAGATTTAATACTTTTTGCCCTGACTCTTCAGGAATTCCTATTTCACGAAATTCACGTTCAACCCCTTCTTGAGCAATTTTATCGATTTTATCTAGAGCTGTTAATGCTTCGATATGTTTAGTAGATTCAATTCCAGAGCAATCTAAAATTTCGGTCAAAATTTTTCTGTGATTGATGCGAATTTCAAAATCATTAAAACCTAATCTCTGCAAAATCTCGCAAACGGCTGAAATCAATTCCGCTTCGACAATCATTGAGCTTGAACCGATGGCGTCAACGTCGCATTGATAAAATTCTCTGAATCTTCCTCTTGCTGGTCGGTCGGCGCGCCAGACGGGTTGGATTTGGTAGCGTTTGAAAAACTTCGGCAAATCGTTTTTGTGCTGCGCGACGACGCGGGCAAGCGGAACGGTCAAATCGTAGCGCAAAGCTAAATCGGCTAATTGCTTATCATTTACGTCGAGCTTTTCGCCGCGTTTTAGGATTTTGAAAATCAGCTGGTTGCCTTCTTCGCCGTATTTTCCGACAAGCGTTTCGATGTTTTCGACCGCCGGAGTTTCGAGCGGCTCGAAGCCGTAGCTTTCATAGACTTCTTTGATAATGCCGATAACGTAATCGCGTTTGCGAACATCGGCGGGCAGAAAATCGCGCATTCCGCGCGCCGGTTGTGTTTTGTTCATAAGATAGAAATGTAAAACGGAAAACGGAAAATGGAAAATGGACAGCCGCGAAAAGTCACAAAACAAAGAAAAGAATTAGCCGCGAACAAACACGAAGGAACACGAACAGAAAACAAAATCATTTGTTTTAGTTTTCTTTTGTTCGTGAATTTTCGTGTTTGTTCGTGGCTAATCCCCGCTCTTTTGCGCGGCTATTTTCTATTCCAGAAAAACGAATAATCGAGATAAAAAACGTTGGCGTTAAAGCCCGGATTATTGATTTTTCCGTTGATGTTGCCGTTCGAGATGTGAAAATATTTGTAGCCGACGCTGACGGCTTTTTTCGGCGAGAGCATATACATCAGACCGCCGCCGAAATCGCCGGTTAATTGGAAAAGCGTGCTGCGCGGAACGGGAACGGCTTTGGAGACGAACATTATGCCCGCGCCCGCCTGCGCGTAAGGCTTTAAGCGGTTTTTGGCTAAGAATATAAACTTGAAATTGATTGGCTGAAAACCCGCGCCGTAAGTGGTTTCGCGTTTTGTCGGCGCGAGATTCGGCGTCGCTGCCTGCGAAACGTAAGCAGTATCGACGACTTCGTTTTTCGTGAAAACGGCGAGCGGCGTCGCGCCGAACGAATATTGATAACTGACGTTTCGCTTCGTGCCGACGACGCGCCCGAAGCGAAAGCTGAACAAATGCAGATGACGCCCGTACACGTCGAACTCTTTCGGTCCGGCGAAATTGCTCGGATTAAACGGCGAGATGCCGTATTCGATTTGCAAATCTTTATCGCCGCGCTTTAACGAATAATTATTTTCCGTCGCCGAATCGGTTTGATTGACGGCATTTTCAGCCGGCGCGTCGGGCGAAAGCTTTTCGTTTTTAATTATATTCTGCGCGAAAACCGGAAAGCCGAAAGCGAGAAAAACCGAAAAGCGGTAAAAGAACCTTAAAACTTTTTTCATTCCCTTGTGTTCGTGTCGTGCGTTTTTGCCTCGCTTTGCGCCTTTGCGGGATATTTCTTTGTTTCCCGCAAAGGCGCAAAGCGGCAAAGCGAAGCGCGAAGTATTTTTGAGACGGCTTTTATTTGCCTCTTTGAAAATACATTCCGCCGTAAATCATATTCGTATTGTAGCCGACGTTGAGCGGCGCGGTGTAGCCGTTCGAGAGGTGGTGATATTTGTAGCCGACGAAATAGCTTTTCTTCTCCGACGCGCGAATCTCAAGACCCGCGCCGAATTCGGGCATCAGCTGAAAAAAGTTGCCGATTTTGTCCGGCTTAAGCGGCGAGCGGTTGTCGGGAAATTTTTTATTGAAGATGGCGACGCCGAAACCGCCGGCGATGAACGGCTGATATTTCCTGCTGTTGCGCCAGTTGAACTGCAAACCGACGGGCGTAAAGCCGACGCCGAAAACGGTTTTGCGGTCGCCGACGGTTACGTCCGGGTTTTCCGAAACAAGCCGTCTTTCGCGGTAATTGACGATAATCAGCGGATTGAAATCCATATAATATCTGAGCCGATGACTCGCGTTATTTTTCGTCGTCCACGCGTAGCGCACGCCGACTAACACGACGGGCGCTTTCTGCGATTCGCCTTTCAAATCCTTGTGAAAGGTAAAAGAACCGGCGTAAAATCCCAGTTCGCGGTTGCTCGTCCCGGTTTGTTTTTTATATTCGCCGCCGTTTTCATTTGTCGCCGGAGCGGAAAAAAAGTTTTTACCGCTTTTATTGTTTTTAGTAAATCCGTTTTTATTTTCACCCGTTAAATAATCTGTCGAAGACACGGCGGAAACAGATTTTGTTTCCCTGCCGCTCGTCGTGTCGTCAATACTGTCCGGTGAATTTTGAGCCTGCGCGAATGTTGCGCCGAAAATAATAATAAGCCAGAACGCGGCGCTCCGGCTTCGATTGAATAAATGCATTTTATATTTTAACTCCTCGTCAACCTTGTTGCTGTTTATAAACTTTAGAAAGTTTCGTGTAATTTTGCCAAAAGCGAGCCAGATTGTAAATTTCATCCGTCGTTAATTGCCGTTTGACACGCGCCGGACTTCCCATCACCATCGAACGCGGCGGAATTATCGTGTTCGGCGTCAGCAAACTTCCCGCCGCGACGAGCGAATCGCGCCCGACGCGAACGCCGTCCAGAATAATCGCGCCGATGCCGATTAAACAGCCGGTTTCGATATAACAGCCGTGCAGCGTAACTCTGTGTCCGAGCGTAACTTCATCTTCTAAAACAGTCGGATGAGTTTTCGTCGAAACGTGAATAATACTGCCGTCCTGAATGTTGGTGCGCGCGCCGATTTTTATATAATTAACGTCGCCGCGCACAACCGAATTAAACCAGATGCTCGAATCTTCGCCGATTTCCACGTCGCCGATGACCAGAGCGTTCTCTGCAATAAAAACGCTCGCGTGAATTTTCGGCTGGACGTTTTGAAAAGCTGTAATCATTTGAAAAATTATTAACCGAACTATTAAATTAAACCAGCTTTCTTTATAAACAAGACGAAAATTTATAAACGGTATTTTTGCCGGAAATACAAAAAAGCTCCGCCGATTATAAGCCGTGTAAAACGACAAATCCAATCGCGCGCGCCGACTTTCTCTTTTGCGGCGATTCGTGGCAAAATCTTTTATTATCAAAATTTATAGTCCGAACGAATAAAACAAATGCCGAAGAATCCAAAAATTTTAGCTTTCGCAGGCAGTCTGCGCGAAAAATCATACAACAAAAGAGTTTTAAAAGTAGCAATTGAAGGCGCGAGAAACGCGGGCGCTGAAGTTACATACATTGATTTGAAAGATTATCCGATGCCGATTTACAACTCGGATTTGCAGGACAATCAAGGCTTTCCGCCGATTGCGTCGGCGCTGCAAAGGCTTCTGCTCGAACACGACGGATTGCTTATCGCCACACCCGAATATAACGCGTCGATTCCCGGCGTTTTAAAAAACGCGATTGACTGGACTTCGCGCTCCAACGGCGATTTGAAAACCGGCGACTGCTTCAAAGGCAAAATCGCCGCCATTATGACCGCTTCGCCGGGCAGCTTCGGCGGCATTCGCTGTCTCGGACACCTGAGCGACGTTTTAACGATTCTGCTCGTCAACACGCTCCCGTCGGAAATCGCCGTCGGCAAAGTCGGCGGAATGTTCGACGGCGACGGCGGCGATATGACGAACCCGACAATGAAAGGAATTTTAGAAGATTTAGGCAAATCGCTCGCCGATATGCTCCGCCGAACGCACGGCGATGTCGAAGTCGTCGAAAGCGAAACGTCCGATATAATCAGACGAAATGATTGATTTAAGAAGCGATACGGTTACGAAACCAACCGCGCAGATGCGGCAGGCAATGGCAAACGCCGAAGTCGGCGATGATGTCTACGGCGAAGACCCGACGGTAAATCTATTGCAGGAACGCGCCGCCGGGATTTTCGGCAAAGAAGCCGCGCTGTTTGTGCCGACCGGCACGATGGGCAATCAAATCGCCGTTAAAATTCATACAAAACCCGGACAGGAAGTCGTAATTGAGGAACGCGGGCATATTTACAATTACGAAATGGCGGCGATGGCGGCGATTTCGGGAACTCTGGCGCGTCCCGTCAAATCGGCGGACGGCAGCGGCATTTTGAATTGGTCGGAAATTTTCGCCGGAATCCACGCCGACGACGCGCCTTATTACGTTGCAAGAACTGGTTTAATCGCGCTCGAAAATTCGCACAATCTCGCGGGCGGAACGGTTTTATCGAAAGAACGCACGGACGAACTCTGCGAAAAATCGCACGCGTTAAATATTCCTGTTCACCTCGACGGCGCGCGAATTTTCAATGCCGCTGTCGCGCTCAATGAAACGGTTGCCGGTTTAAGCGCGTCGGCAGATTCGGTGCAGTTTTGTTTGTCGAAAGGCTTGGGCGCGCCCGTCGGCTCAATGATTTTGGGAACGAAAGATTTTATCTCGGAAGCGAAAGCGTGGCGCAAACTGCTCGGCGGCGGAATGCGGCAAGTCGGAGTTTTAGCGGCGGCAGGTTTGATTGCGCTCGAAGAAACGCCGAAGATTCTGCACATCGACCACGAAAACGCGAGAATTTTAGCCGAAGGCGTCGCAAATCTGCGCGGCGTTTCGATTAACGCCGAGCGAGCCGTTACAAATATCGTGATTTTCGATGTTTCCGGCGCGAAACTTTCCGCCGCTGAAATCTGCTCGAAATTAAAAGAAAACGGAATTTTAGCGTCGCCGTTCGGCAATTCGATAAGAATGGTTACGCATTACGACGTTTCACGCGAAGATATTGAAACTACTTTGAAATCATTACAAAGAATCATAGAAAATTAAATGAATGAAGAGTTTGTAATAAAAACATCTGTCTGGAAAACAATTTTATACTTAATGGTTTGTTTGCTTTTCGTTATAGCCGGTGTTTTTATTATTTTTGACAGTAACAGCTTGACGAAAACCATTGCTGGAGTTCTCTGTATCGGATTTTTCGGATTCGGATTTTTTGTTTTGCTATATCAAGTTTTAAATCGCCGTCCGCGGATTCTAATTGACGAAAAGGGTATTACTGACCGAATGCTCGGCATTGGAAGAATTAACTGGGAAGATATTGAATACGTTAAATTAAGAAGCTCTAAAAATAGATCTATATTTCTCAAACTTGTAAAATCCCAAAAATCATCAGAAATTTTATCAAGCGCAAAAAACAAAAAATATAACTTCGATGGAGATTTAGACTTAGGTATATTAGCGCTTAATTTGAACTTAATAGACACAGAGCCGCAGAATGTGTATGAAGTAATCCTAAAACATATTCCAGAAAAGCAACTCAACAATTCAGACAAAATGTATGAAGATTTCGACAGAAATTCCGAAATCAAATAAACTAAACTTTAATGATAATCGCCATTGACGGACCTTCGGGCGCGGGGAAATCGACGCTCGGTAAAATGCTGGCTAAGGAATTGAGGCTGCTTTATCTCGACACGGGCGCGATGTATCGCGCCGTCGGGCTGGCGGTTTTAGAGAATGGAACGAGCATTGAAGACATCGCAAAGATTGCCGGAATTGCCGAAAGCGCGAAAATCGAACTTGCCGGCGAGCCGGAAAATCAGCGGGTTTTTCTCGACGGGCGCGACGTTACGCACGAAATCCGCACGAACACGGTCGGGCAGACGGCTTCGATTGTCTCGACGATTTCGCAGGTTCGCAGGATTCTGGTCGAACATCAGAGAACGCTCGGCGAATCGGCGCAGAACGGCGCGGTTCTCGACGGGCGCGACATCGGCACGGTAGTTTTCCCAAACGCGGACGCGAAGTTTTTTCTGACGGCGAAACCAGAAGCCAGAGCGCGGCGGCGTTTTGAAGAAGATTTGGAAAAGAGTCGGGCGACGACTTACGAGCAAACTTTGGAAGAAATAAACCAGCGCGACAAACGCGACGTTTCACGCGCCGATTCGCCGCTGACGATTGCCGAAGATGCGGTCGTCATCGACACCAGCGAGCTTGATTTGACCGAAGTTTTTGAACGAATGATGAGCGTTGTGCGCGAAAATCAAAATGCGAAATCTAAAGCTTTTTAATTTTACATTCAAAAATGAAGCCGCGCGGACTTTATTATTCGGTATTACTCTTTTGTTGTCTGCATTAATTTCTGCTGCTTTCTTATTATTCCTGCGCCGAATTTGACTTAAAATCGCGCAGTCGTTAAGATTTTCATTCGTTCTTTTTATGCTCCCGTAGCTCAGTTGGATAGAGCAACAGCCTTTAACTAAAAAAGGAGCCTGTGCGGGGAATTAGTAACTCGCACAGTGGAGAGTGCTGTATCGGTGAATATCTAAGGGAATTTTCATAAATTCCTATGACAACACCGAGGGAATTTTTTGAATTTCGGTTCAAAATCGATCCGTAGAGACTATACGCACTCAGACTGAAATGTCTAAGATATAGTCCAGACTTTCAACCGTTTTCTTCGGAAAATGTGGCTTGGGAAACCAAGTGAGGTAAGCTAAGCTGTGGGTCGCACGTTCAAGTCGTGCCGGGGGCATTTCCATCTTTCCAGATTTCAAACTTCCATTTCATTGAGTAAGATAAAAAACATTTTTACAAATCCGCTCGCGGAGATGTCGATTGTTTTACTCTGCGCGCTCGCCGTCGAATGGGCGATTCTTCCTTTTACAAAAAATCCTTTTATTATCGCGCTTCCCGTTTGCATTATGGTCGGCGTTATTTTCTTTTCGCATCGCCGAAATCACGAAACATTAACGGAAATCGGTTATCGCGCCGATAATTTTTTCGACTGCTGGCGCGCGCTGATTTTGCCGATGCTGGCGTTTGTTGTTTTTCTGACACTGCTCGGCTGGGCTTTGGAAAGTCTTCGTTTAAATGATTTTTTCAGCCAGGCTTTTTTTAGAAAATACGTCTGGCTGTTCGTCTGGGGCTTGATTCAGCAGCACGCGCTTCAGGCGTTTTTCAACCGCCGCCTACAGGCGGTTTGGGGCAGAGGATTTTTGAGCGTTTTTGTCGCGGCTTCGGTTTTTGCGTTACTGCATTTGCCGAATTTATGGCTGACGGTCGCCACGTTTTCCGGCGGTTTGATGTGGGCGATGGTTTATCAGCGCGTGCCGAATCTTTTCGCTCTCGCGCTGTCGCACGGTATTATGTCCGGCGTTCTGGTATTGACGATGCCGCCCGCCGCGCTTCACGGAATGCGTGTCGGGTATAATTATTTTCGCCTGTAAAATTGATTGGTACGCGAATCGATAATCGGAAATTGTCCGCTTCTGCGTCTCCTTTCCACTGTCGATTCGCATTACTGTTTAATGTTTCGATAAAAAATTACGGTTCTTCATTCTTTTCATCTTGAGCGCGACAAATAAATATCCAATCTGTCGAGTCCGACTTGAACAAAACTTCTTTTTTTTGTAATAATTGAAAACTTCGACAAGTTGTTATTTTCACTTTAGCAAGTTGTATGGCGGCTATAGTTCAGTTGGTTAGAACGCCTGATTGTGGTTCAGGAGGTCGTGGGTTCGAGCCCCATTAGCCGCCCCATTTATTTCTCCGACAAATCTTAATCCGAAAAAACCTACATTGTTTTCCCGTTTTACTTTATAATCGGAAAAAGCATCAGTCAGCAACAACCCTTTTCTTAACTTTAAATTCGTTTTGGAGTTTTCCGGCGCTGTTTGCGAAAGATTCGCAATGTTTCCGTAAAGCTGTGCGAAATAATCGGAAAATCGGTTTGCAGGAGGTTTTAACTTATGTCGGGCAAAGATATTTTTTATTGTCTCGCACTCTTCTTTCTTTTTTCCGCGCAGTTTGCGGCGGGGCAGAGTTTTGCGGACGGCGAGCTGCTCGTTAAATATAAAAACGGCGCGGCATCGAGCGCGGCTTTTGAGACGAACGGTCGAATCGGCGCGAAGACGGTCGAAGAATTTCCCGACCTCAAATGGCAGCGCGTAAAACTTCCCGCCGGTTTATCTCTGACCGATGCGATTAAACTTTACGAGTCAGACACTAATGTCGAGACGGTTCAGCCGAATTTTTATTATCATCTGCTAAATACACCGAACGATGCGCGCGTTTCCGAGCTTTACGGAATGCAGAAGATTTCCGCTTTCGGAGCGTGGGATTTAACGACGGGCAGCGCGGCTGTCGTCGTCGCCAATATCGATTCGGGCGTTAAATACACGCACGAAGATTTGGCGGCGAATATGTGGCGCAACGCGGGCGAGATTCCGGACAATAACGCGGACGACGACGGCAACGGTTTCGTCGATGATTATTACGGCTGGGATTTTTTCTATAATCGTTCAGACCCAATGGACGAAAACGGACACGGAACGCACACGAGCGGGACAATCGGCGCGGTCGGCAGTAATTCTCTGGGCGTTGCGGGCGTCAACTGGAACGTGCGGATAATGGCGATAAAAATCTACAGCGCGGGCGGCACAGGCACGACTTCGGCGATGCTCATCAACGCTTATAATTATGTTCGGCTGATGAAGAATCGCGGCGTCAACATTCGCGTTACAAACAATTCCTACGGCGGCTGCGACGAAGCGTGCGGTTACGACCAGGCGACGAAAGACGCGATTGACGCGCTCGGAGACGTCGGAATTTTGCAGGTTTTCGCAGCCGGAAATAACAATCAGAACATTGAAACGACGCCGTTTTATCCGGCAAGCTACAATTCGCCGAGCATTTTATCAATCGCCGCATCCGACCGCGACGACAATCGCGCCGGCTTTTCAAATTACGGCGCGCAAAGCGTTGACCTTGCCGCGCCGGGCGTCGGTATTTTAAGCACCGTAACGGGTTCGGGCAATTACGGCGGCGCGAGCGGCACGTCGATGGCAGCGCCGCACGCTGCCGGTTCAGCCGCGCTGCTGTCTTCGTATAACCCGAACCTTTCCGCCGCGTCGCTGAAAGCAACGTTGATGAACACGGTTGACACGCTTCCGCAATGGAACGGCGCGGTCAAAACCGGCGGCAGGTTAAACGTCGCGCGCGCCTTACAAAATCAAACCGTCTGCAATTTCACGCTCAGTAAAAATTCTCAGCACGCTTTCCCCGAAGGCGGCGTTTTCAGTTTCAGCGTCGCCGCCGCGCCGAACTGCGATTACGCGGCGAAAACCAATGGCGAAAACTGGATTCAAATTACCGGCGGAGCGACGGGAAGCGGCAATGCAACCGTTACTTTCAGCGTTGACAGAAACTCGAATCTCCCGCGCGGCGGCACGATAACCGTTGCCGGACAAACGTTTTCAATCAGTCAATCGGGAAATGAAATTTTTCCGCATCGCGGTTATCTCGATTTTGACGGCGACGGGCGCACGGATTTTACGGCGATTCAGAAAACGGATTCCGGTAATATGCTGTGGCACAATTATTTGAGTCTTCAGGGATATTCGACCGAGACTTTCGGACTTTTCGACGACGACGTTCCCGTTCCCGCTCATTTCGACGGCGATTTAAAGAACGACATCGCCGTCTGGCGCAATTCGACCGGCGTGTTTTATGTTTTGAACAGTCAGAACGGCACGTTCCAAATCGTCAAATTCGGAATGGCGGGCGACAATCCGGCGGTTACGCAGGATTTCGACGGCGACGGGCGAGCCGATTTCGCCGTTACGCGAAAAGAAAACGGAAAACTCATCTGGTATATTCTCGCTTCGACGAGCGGCTTGAGAATCGTTCACTTCGGACTCGATACGGACAAAACGGCGCGCGGCGATTTCGACGGCGACGGTCAAGCCGATTTAGCCGTCTATCGACCTTCAGAAGGCATTTGGTATATCCAGAAAAGCCGCGACGGTTTCGCCGCGTATCGATTCGGTTTGAGCGAAGACAAAATCGTTCCCGCCGATTACGACGGCGACGGCAAAACCGACGTTGCCGTCTGGCGTCCGTCAAGCGGCGTCTGGTATTGCCTGAATAGTTCGGACGGCGGCTTTCAGTTGATAAAATTCGGTATGAGCGGCGATTTGCCGACGCCCGGCGACTACGACGGCGACGGCAGAACGGATTTTTCCGTCTGGCGACCGAACGCGTCGGCGAACGAATCGGGAATGTTTTACGTTTATTCGGTTTCGACGGGTTTTTCGGTGTTCAACTGGGGAAATTCGACAATGAAGATTCCCGCCGCGACGCTTCAAAACCCGTAAAAAATTCTATATTTCCCGGACGAAACAAACTTTTTCAAAAGCGGCGTCGTCTAACACCTCGTAATTTCGGAAGATAAACGGCTCACGGCTTTTACCGGATTACACTTGACAATGCGGAGATTCTCTTGCATTCAGCGAGTTTTAAGTAGTATATTTTACTATTCTCAACCGTTTCGCGTAAGAACGCTTTCAAAATATCGAGAAGCTTTTTAAAGAAGGACTATATTTAAATGAATAAAAATTTGACTGTAAGCGGCAAAGCCGGTGTGTTTTTTGCCTGTTTATTACTATTGGCTGTTTCGGTTTCGGCGCAAATCAGCCTTCGCACCGCCGTCGATACGGATAAGGACGGCAAAGCCGATTTGTCGATATTTCGTCCCGAAAACGGCATCTGGTATATTTTGAAAAGCGCCGGCGGTTTCACGTTTCAGCCGTTCGGCATCGCCAATGAAGATTTTCCAACGCCCGGCGATTACGACGGCGACGGCAAAGGAGACATTTCGGTCTACCGCGACACCGAAGGCAACTGGTATCGGTTAAACAGCTCGGACGGAACTTATACCGTTATTAAATTCGGGCTGCCGGGCGATGAACCGATTGCGCGCGATTATGACGGCGACGGTAAAACCGACCTCGCCGTCGTTCGCCGCACCAACGGTCAGATGATTTGGTATATTTTAGGAAGCAAGGTCGGTTTTTACGCTTATCAATTCGGCATCTCCGCCGATTTTACAGCGCCGGGCGATTACGACGGCGACGGCAAATTCGACCTCGCCGTTCAGCGCGTCGGCGCGAATCCGACCGACCAGGCGCTTTTTTA
>JBBPXZ010000013.1:0-28064 GCA_038200355.1 Pyrinomonadales bacterium
AAAAAGGTTTTTACCGCAAAAGAAAAAACCTTTCGCGGCAATAAAAAATATTGCGCCGCAAAAGGTCTTGATATTCGCTTTATCGAGCCGAACCGCTTTAACTGCAAACGATTGTGTTGACGACTTCGACAAACCCGCGTTCGGGCTATCTACTCCCCTTTCATAAACTGTCGGATTCAGACTAACAAACCGAAAACCAATCGTCAAAAACGTTATACCGATTGATTGCCGCCTTGAACTAAAAACAGATTTTCGACGTATCAAAAACAGAAATCGGCGCTTTATGTTAAAATTTCCAGTTGAATTAAAAATATATTAATCGTTAGAAAAGTTGAGTAAAAATAAATAAGTGAACAAGATTGAATTAATACCGCTCGGCGGCATCGGCGAATTCGGGATGAATTGTATGGGCATCCGATACGGCGATGAAATGATTATCGTTGACGCCGGAATGGGTTTCCCGGAAGAATCGCCATACGGCGTCGATATTTCGATTCCCGATTTCGGATTTCTCGAACAATACCGCGACGACATAACCGCGCTCATTTTAACGCACGGACACGAAGACCACATCGGCGCGCTGCCGTATTTTCTGAAGAAATTCAACGTTCCGGTCTATGGCTCGCGCTTTACATTGTCGCTCGCCGAACGTCGTCTCGAAGAACATAATCTGTTTGAAAAGATTTTGCTGCATCGCGTCAAAGCGGGCGACATCGCCGACATCGGCAGTTTTCAAATCGAGTTTATACACGCGTCGCATTCGCTCGTCGATTGTTTTTCGCTGGCGATAAAAACGCCGGTCGGAACAATTATTCATACGGGCGATTACAAAATCGACGACACGCCGGTTATCGGCAAGGCGTTCGATTTGGAAACGCTCGCCAAATACGGCGATGAAGGCGTTTTGGCGCTTCTGGGCGATTCGACAAACGCCAATATTCCGGGCAGAACGCCGTCCGAGCGCGAAGTAATTCCGGCGTTCGAGGAAGTCTTCGGCGAGGCGTCGGGCAGAATTTTCGTCGCGTCGTTTTCATCTTCTTTGCATCGTTTGCAGGTTGTTTTCGATGTCGCGCACGCATTCGATAAACGCGTCTGCGTTCTCGGTCGCTCGATGCAGAAAAACGTCGATTTGGCGACGGAACAGGGATTATTAAAGATTCCGCACGGCACGCTCGTCGGTTTGGGCGAATCGCGCGGGTTGTATGACGACGAAATCGTTTATCTCGTTACCGGCTCGCAGGGCGAAACGCGCGCGGCGCTGGCAAATCTCGCGGGCGGCACTTACAAGGGAATGCAGATTGAACGGGGCGATACCGTTGTTTTATCGGCGCGTATCATTCCCGGCAACGAGAAAGGAATTTCCCGTATGATTGGCGACATTTACAAACGCGGCGGCAATATCATCGAAGAAAAACGCCGCCTGATTCACGTTTCGGGACACGCTTCGCAGGAAGACATCAGAATTATGACCGAAACTGCGCGTCCGAAATACGTCATTCCGATTCACGGCGAATATCGTATGCTGTTCCGCCATAAGGAATTTATCAAAAATCACATTGAAGGCTACACCGACGATAACGTAATTTTGATTGAAAACGGCGACATCCTCGAACTCGACGAACGCGGCGCGCGCATCGCCGAACATAACGAATTAGACCGCACGTTCATTGACGAAGAAGGCTCGGAAGAAATCGAATACGAAACGGTGCGCGAGCGCAAAAAACTCGCTTACGGCGGTTTAATTACGCTGGTTGTAACAATCGATAAGGACACGAAAAAACTTAAAAACGAACCGCAAATCGTCGTTCAGGGCGTCGCCGGAATCGACCCGCTCAACGGCGATTTGCGAAATATGCGCGAAGCAGTCAGCCAGATGATTGACGATATGAAGCGCGAAGACTTTATCGACAAAAACATCGGCGGAGAAAAATTGCGCATTAATCTGAAACGATACGTCCAGAAAGAAACCGGAACGAAGCCCGTTATCATCTCGACGATTGTCGAAGTTTAAGCAGATGAAATCAGGTAATAGAAAATAGGTGTCAGGTTTTGGAATACATATCCAATCCCTGACACCCAATCCCTAAACAACAAATGAACGCTTCGGAATTATTAAAGAAAACGCGTGTCGAAGTCGCGCCGGAAACTTTTCATCTCGTTTCGCTGGCGCACGACGCCTGGCTGAAATTGTTGGAGACGCCGGAACTTTCGCCGCGAATGACCACGCCGTTTATGATTTTCCGCGACAGCCGCGAAGTTACCCTCTTGCTCGATAACGAAGACTATTCGACGATTCGCCACGCGATTCGAGACGCGAAAACCGACGGCAATTTTAGAATGCTGACCTTCGACGTAACGCTCGATTTCGGCGTCGTCGGTTTCCTGGCGGAAATCTCGCGCATCTTAGCCGAAGCGGAAATTTCAATCGTCGCTCTCTCGGCATTTTCCCGCGACCACATTTTAATAAAACAGGAAAATCTGGCAAAAGCGCTGAGAGTTTTGGGCGAACACGTCGAAGAACTTTGCTGAGCGATGACTTAAGTGATAAGTGATAACTGATAAGTAAAAGTAAAGAAGTTCTTTCCTACTTATCAGTTATCACTTATCACTTATCACCTATCACTTAATTTATGTTCTGGAAAAACAAAGTCGTATTCTTAACCGGCGCGTCGAGCGGAATCGGCGAAGCGCTGGCGATTGAGACGGCGAAGCGCGGCGCGGTTGTCGGTCTGCTGGCGCGGCGCGAGGAATTATTAAACGAACTTGCCGGTAAAATTGAGCGAAACGGCGGAACGGCGCGTTCGTTTGCCGTCGATATAACCGATGCCGAAGCGGTTGCCGAAGCAGCGCAGGCTTTACGTGATGACTTCGGCAGAATCGACATTCTAATCGCCAATGCGGGAATCGGCGGCAACAATCGGGAGACGAGAAATCTCGAAGCGGCGGGCGTTACGCAGGTTATCAACACGAATTTAATCGGCGCGGTCAACGCGGTTGCCGCCGTTTTGCCGTCGATGCTGGAGCGAAAAAGCGGGCAGCTCGTCGCAATATCAAGCCTCGCCGGTTTTCGCGGTCTGCCGAAATCAGCCGCTTACTGCGCCTCGAAAGCCGGAATGACGGCGTTTTTTGAAAGCGTCCGGCTTGACGTTCAGAAGAAAGGCGTTTCCGTAACGATTATTCAGCCCGGATTTATCAAAACGCCTTTAACTTTCGGGCGCGAATCGTCGATGCCGTTTTTGATGGAACTCGAAGACTCGATTCCGCATTTTCTCGGCGCAATCGAAAAACGCAGAAAATTCGCCGCTTTTCCCTGGCAATTGACAGCCATTGTTCGCGCCGCGAGATTTTTTCCGAGCCGCCTTTACGATAAAATCGCCGGACGCGTCCGATTCCGCGAATAAACCGGAATAGCATTTTTTCGTTAAAGTCTGTAAAATCCACAGAGTTATTATTCAGAAAATAAATCCCGGAAAAAGATTGGTTAGCCGAATGGTAATCGCCCTGTAAATCGCGGTTGCCGATTTTTTGAAAACCGACGCTTCAACCAATGTCAGTCGAACCGATAACCGATGAATCTTTTACAAGCGATTATTCTTGGAATTGTGCAGGGCTTGAGCGAATTTATTCCGATAAGCTCGACGGCGCATCTGGTTTTTGCCAGCCGTCTGACGCATCTTTACGAAGGTCAACCCGAACAGTTGACGGCGACGATTGCCGTTCTGCAATTGGGAACGCTCGCCGCCGTTTTCGTTTATTTCGCGGCTGATATTTTCGGCATCACGACGGCTTTTATCCGCGACCACTGGGCGCTCGTAACCAGAAAACGGCGGACGTTCGGCGGCACGCACGGCGTTCGCCCGATGTGGCTGTCGCAGGAAGCGTGGCTCGGCTGGCTGATTATTATCGGCTCGATTCCAATCGGGGCGCTCGGCTTGATTTTCAAAAAATACATCGAAGGCGCGGAGACGAAAAATCTGACGATTATCGGAATTATGATGATTGCGATTGCCGTTCTGCTGGCGATTGCCGAAGCGGTCGGCTCGAAGCGCAAGGAAATCAGGGATTTGGGAATGTTCGACGCGCTGGTCGTCGGCTTTTCGCAGGTTCTGGCTTTGATTCCGGGCGCGAGCCGTTCGGGTTCGACGCTGATGGGCGGACTTTTCGCCGGTCAGAAGCGCGAAGCCGCCGCCAGATTTTCCTTTCTTTTGTCGATTCCGGCGATTGCCGCCAGCGGTCTGCTCGAATTAAAACAGGCGCTCGAAGGCGGCATTCCGCAGGAGAGTTTTACGCCGCTGATTGTCGGCACAATCGTCGCCGCCGTCGTCGGCTACCTGTCGATTTGGTTTCTGCTCGCGTATCTCAAACGCAATTCGACCGCGATTTTCATCGTCTATCGTCTCGTCGTCGGCGCGGCGCTTCTGACTTTAATCTATATGGGTTTTGTCAATCCGCAAATTTAGCATCCGCGAATAAAAATGGAAAACAGCGAACCGCAAAAAAACGACCGCCGCGAGATTTTCGGCTGGATGGCTTACGACTGGGCGAACTCGGTTTTTTTTACGACCGTCGTCGCCGTTTTAATCGGTAAATACATCACCGATTTGGCGCAGAGAGCGGTTGGCGACAACGGCGTCGTCATTCATCTCGGCGGTTACGATTTGGTTACGGCGAAATCGCTTTTTCCGTATGCGGTCGGTTTGTCGGTTTTTCTGCAAATCTTTTTTCTGCCCGTTTTGGGTGCGATTGCCGATTACACGAATCTGAAGAAAACCTTTATGGCTTTTTTCTGCTATCTCGGCACAATCGCCTGCTGCCTGCTGTTTTTCGTCGAAGACAATCTGTATCTGCTCGGCTCGGTGCTGTTTATCGTTTCAAATCTGAGCGCGGGCGCGTCGATTGTTTTTTACAATTCATTTCTCTCCGACATCACGACCGAAGATAAGCGCGATAAAATTTCGAGCTGGGGGTTTGCCGCCGGTTACGCGAGCGGCGTGCTGGTGTTGGCTGCGGATCTGATTTTTCTGACTTACGCCGAATCGATGGGCGTCTCGACCGGATTAGCCGTGCGGATTTGCCTGCTTACCGCCGGTTTGTGGTGGGGCGGATTTGCCCTGATAACCTTTTCGCTGCTGAAGCGGCGCAAACCGGCGCGCGAAGTTCCGGCGGGAAAGAACTACGTCGCCGCCGGAATCGGCGAGCTGCGCGAAACTTTCCGCGAGCTTTTCAAATTAAAGCAAACCTTAAGATTTCTAATCGGCTATCTGCTTTATAACGACGGCATTCAAACGGTCATCACGGCTTCTTCGATATATATCGTGCAGGAAGTTTTGATGAAAGACCCGAATATCGCCGAAAGCGAATACGACAAAACGCTGATAATCGCTTTTATCATCGCGCAAGTCGTCGCTTTTATCGGCGCGCTCATTTTTGAGCGAATCGCTCATTTTACAAACGCCAAGACCGCTATAATCATCTCGCTCGTCATCTGGTCGCTCGTCGTCATCTACGCTTACGGATTTTTGCAGACGCGCGCCGAAGCCTATTTTATGAGCGCGTTAATCGGGTTCGTTCTGGGCGGTTCGCAGGCTTTGTCGCGGTCGCTCTTTTCGCAGATGATTCCCGCCGGGCGCGAATCTTCGTTTTTCGGTATATACGAAATCAGCGAGCGCGGAACGTCGTGGATTGGTCCGATTGTCTTCGGCTTCGTCGCGCAGATGACCGATTCGTATCGTCCGGCGATTCTCGCGCTGATTGTCTTCTTCGTCGGCGGCAGCATCATTTTATTTTTCACCGACACGAACAAAGCCATCGCCGAAGCCGGAAACACCGCGCCCGAAAAAGCGGCGGTCTGAACCGGGCAAGCCGTTTTGTATAAAAAATCAGGACGTTTATAATGTTCTCAAACGAGTTTTATTCTATATGAGCTGCGCGGTTGAAATAAAAATGCAGAAACACGCACGTCAGTCGAGTGTCTTCTTACGTGCCTTGCGCGCGTGCGGGCTTCCGCGATTCAACCGCCGCAGTTTCTAATTCTGTTAAAACGGGAAAAATAAAGTGATTGAAAAAACGCAGGACAAAATCGTAACAATTTTCGGCGGCTCGCGGTGCGGAAAGGATTCGGTCGAATATCGAGAGGCAAAACGGGTCGGCGAAATTCTTGCCGAAGCCGGTTTTACAATCTGCACGGGCGGTTATCTCGGCGTGATGGAAGCGGCGTCGCAGGGCGCGCACGAAAAAGGCGGGCGCGTTTTCGGCATCGTGATGAACCAGTTTAAGAGCGAACCGAACCGTTATTTAACCGATAAAGTCGCAACCAACCACTTTTACGAGCGGCTGCAAAACCTGGTCGAGCGTTCAATCGGTTTTATTGCCCTGCGCGGCGGAATGGGAACGGTTACGGAAGTCGCGCTCGTCTGGAACAAACTGCAAACCGGCGTTATCCAAAAACGTCCGCTTGTCCTTCTGGGCGATTGCTGGAAGCCGGTCGTCGATTGCTGGCAGACGAATCTCGCGGTCAGCGACACAGACGTTTCGTTTCTGGATTTTGCCGAAAACGCCGAAAGCGCCTGTCAAATTATCGTCGAAAAATCGAAAGGAGTTGTTTTATGAATTGCCCGAAATGTCCGGCGCAGCTTTTACCGAACGCGAGATTTTGTGGTTTGTGCGGATTTGCGATGCGTTTTTTCCTTTCGCGGAATGACGGCGGGAACGGATTTAATTTAGATTTCGGAAGCTGAACGAATCAGCCGTTTATTTCGTTACATTTAACCTTTTCTTTTTCACAGAGCCTCGATAATAATGATTGTTTATGACGATACAATTGAATCTTCGCCGGCAGCTGAAAGAAATGTCGAAACGATTCTTTCCGGGCGCGCCGTCTCGCGCGGCATCGCCGTCGGCAAAGCAGTCTGCCTGCACGGGCGCAAAAGACAATTCTACCGCGTCAGCTTAAAGGACAGTCAAATCGAACGCGAAATTCGCCGCTTTCTCGCCGCCGTTCGTTTGGCAAAGCGGCAATTAAAAAAAATCGTTCCGAAAAATACGAAAATCGCTGGTAAAAATAAATCGGGTATTATCGAAACGCATCTTTTAATTCTCGAAGACAAATCCTTGCTCTCAAAAGTCGAAAATAATATCAGGGAACAGAAAGTCAATGCCGAATGGTCTGTAAAAACAGTTTTCGATTCATACATCGCCGATTATAAATCAATCTCCGACGAGCATCTGCGCGAGCGCCACATCGATTTAGAGGACATCTCCGACCGCATTTTGAATGCTCTGGGCGGTTCCGGTAATCCGGTTGTCTTACTCGATAAAAATTCGATAATCGTCGCCGGAGATGTCAAGCCTTCGACATTAATCGAGCTGACCGAACGCAGCCCGAAGGGAATCGTTACCGAAAGAGGCGGCTGGACTTCGCATACTTTTATCCTGGCGCGCGAGATGAATCTGCCGGCGGTTACGAGCGTCGGCGACCTTCTGCGGCGCGTCAAAACCGGCGACGAAATCATAATCGACGGCTATAACGGGAAAATAATCCTGTCGCCTTCGGAAAAGATTTCGGCTGAATACAAAATCGCCGCCGAGAAATTTCAAAATGTAAAAAACAAAAAATCCGAGCCGGTCAAAGGAAAACTCAAAACTTTAGATAACCGCGAAATAATAATTCGCGCCAATGTCGATTTGCCGCAGGGTTATCTCGAAGCCAATCGTCTGGGCGCGCGCGGCATCGGGCTTTATCGTTCCGAATTTTTATTTAATCAGTTCAAGGGTTTTCCGTCCGAACAGGAGCAAATCAGAGCTTATCGAAAAATTGCCGAAACGGTCGGTGCGGACGGCGTTCGGATTCGGACATTCGATTTAAGCCTCGAACAGTCGGCGGACGAAAACTCCGAAAGAGAACAAAATCCGGCGCTCGGCTTGCGCGGCATTCGTTTCGGTTTGGCGCACAAAGAACAGTTTCGCGCGCAGCTGCGGGCGCTGCTTCAGGCATCAGCCGAAACTAAAATCGACATCGTGCTGCCGATGATTTCCGATGTCTCGGAAATTATTTTAATTAAAAAGATATTACGGGAAGAAAAAGACCGCTTAAATTCAAAAGGAATCGGCTTCGGAAACCCGCAGCTCGGCGCGATGATTGAAGTTCCGTCAGCCGTTCTTATCGTCGATGAAATAGCGCGTGAAGTGGATTTTCTGAGTCTCGGAACGAATGATTTGGTTCAGTATCTGCTTGCCGTCGACCGCGATAATCCGGCGGTTGCCGATTGGTTTCGCACGCTTCATCCGGCGGTCATCAGGGCGATAAAAATCGTTTTGGAAGCGGCGGAAAACAACGATGTTCCCATATTGGTTTGCGGAGAAATGGCAGGCTCGCCCGTCTACGCGCCGGTTTTAATCGGCTTGGGCGCGACCGTTCTCAGTATGAACGTCAATTCGATTGCCCGCGTCGGGCGAATCGTCTGCGGCATAGCATTTGAAGAAGCGCGGGAAATTTGCCGTCAAATGGAAATCTGCCGGACGGCGGACGAAATTGAAGATTTAGTAAAAACTCTTTTTATCGAAAAATGGTCGCATCTGTTTTCTTCCGATAGTTTTCCGCCGCGGGAAAAATAAAATTATATTTTGTAAATTCCTGGAAATATAAAACTTTTCCGAAAAATTAAAATAAACAGGTTATTCGGTTTTTATATCACCGGGAGGCGAACAGCTCCGCGAAAACTTGCCCGTCTTCCGGTTATGTCTTATCTTTAGCTAAACCAGAAAAAGTTATCCGAGCCGGGCGTTGAAAAAGATTTTGCCGTTGCTTTACAGAAACGAATATGACTTGGCTTACTAAATTTTTATCCGCAATGTTTCTTTTCGGAATCGTTTTCGCCGCCGGAATCGAAGCGCAAATCGTTCCCGCGTCAGCCAAACAGGTAAATTTCGGATATTCGCGCAACCCGAAAACGAAAACCAGACCGCCTTCACAGGAAAATATTACTCAGGAAACGCCCGTCGCCGCGGCTGAAATAAAAAAACCGGCAATTGAGCCGAAAAATAAACCGGCAAGTCTCGTTTCAGAAAACAAAACCGAACAGCCGGAACAATTTCAAAATTATTCGTCGGCTTCGACGACGCTGGAAATTGCGAAACGCGCCGCCGTTCGGTCTGCCGCTCCGACCGAAGTTTATAAAATCGGTGCCGGCGACGTTTTGTTTATCAGTCTTCAAAACGCGCCGCCGAAGGCTTCGACTTATTTTACCGTTCTCAACGACGGCACGATTGATTATCCTCTGGCGGGCGAAATGGTCGCTGTCGCCGGTTTGACTTCCGAAGAAGCCGAAGAACTGCTCAGGGGAAAAGTAAAGCTTTACGAGAATCCGCAGATTTCGGTCAAGGTTCGCGAACACGCCAGTCACTCGATTACCGTTTTAGGTTTGGTGGAAAAAGCGGGGGAAAGATTTTTGCAGCGCGAGGCGATGCCGCTTTACGTCGTCAAAGCCGACGCCGTAGTTC
This sequence comes from Pyrinomonadales bacterium, assembly GCA_038200355.1. Lineage (GTDB taxonomy): Bacteria > Acidobacteriota > Blastocatellia > Pyrinomonadales > Pyrinomonadaceae. Next base: position 9,499 of record JBBPXZ010000013.1, read on the forward strand.
AGGCGAAAGCCAATCAGCTTGTTATAAAACGCGCGGGCAGCGCGACCGAGATTTTAGATTTAAAGGATTCAAAAAACGAAGACGTTCTGATTTTCCCGGGCGATATTTTAGAATTCAAATCGACCGGGCAAAATACGGAAAGTCTTTCCGCGCCGCTTTATTATTACATCGGCGGCGAAATCAACTCAGCCGGACAAAAAGATTTTCACGCGGGAATTTCGCTGACGCAGGCGATTTTAGCTTCCGGCGGTCTGCGAAAAACGTTTGTTAAAAAAGCCGTCATCAGACGAAAAAACGAGCAGGGTTTATTGTCGCCGATGGAATTCGACCTCGGCGCCATCAAAGACGGAAAACAGCCCGACCCGATTTTGCAGGCTGGAGACACAGTTGAAGTTGTAAGATATTAAATCGATTTTACCGGACGTTTTCTAAAAACATTTGAACAGTTTAAAACATACAAAAAGTGAATTGTAATTGTTCAAATGTTTTTGTTAAACTGAATATGCCGGGCAAAAATCAGCAAATCAGGCAATCGCTTTTTATTTACGAAATTAAAAGAGGAAAGTCCGAACACCGAAGGGCAGCGAGCCGGATAACGTCCGGGCGGCGAGTGTAAAAAATTCGCCGACGACAAGTGCAACAGAAAATAAACCAGCCGGATTCGTCCGGTGATGGGTGAAACGGTTGCGGTAAGAGCGCACCAGCGCGTTTGGCAACAGGCGCGGCTAGGCAAACTCCTCGCGGTGCAAGACCAAATAGGGAAACATTTTGAGTTGCCCGCTCAGTTGTTCGCTTTCGGGCGGACAGTGGTTTCCGGGTAGGTCGCTCGAACTCGCCGGTAACGACGAGTCTAGATGAATGATTGCCGCTCTGAATAGTTTCAGGGAACAAAATTCGGCTTATCGATTTGTTTTTTTAACTGCCCGGCACTTTTTTTATTTTTTTATAACTTTCAAGGAGCAATCAAATTTTATATGACAAACCGAAAAGGCGTTTTCATCGGAGCGTATGTGCCGAACGAATTAAAAGAATCTCTGCGCCGCCGCGCCGCCGCCGAACACCGGACGCTTTCACAGGAAATCACCAGAATCCTGGTTGAAGCCGTTCACGGACAGGCGCTGCCCGCCGGAAGCATCGACAGACGAAGCACGAACGCGACCATTCCGCGCCGTCGCGCGACCGACCCGACGCCGCGCCGCCGAACCGAAGATTTACCTTACGTCGCCGGCGATAAAACAAACGAAAAAGATAAATAAATGTTTGAAAAGATTTGATTTGCGAGAGCGCTGTTTATTCGTGAACGGCGCTCGTCGCTTTTTAAAAAGCGTTTTGATAAAATTTGACGTGAATGAACAGGAAATTATTTTGGTTATCGTTAATCGGCGTTCTGGCGAGCTTCGCGGGCGGTTTTTTACTTGCAAATTCTCTGAATCGAAAAGAAATCGTCAATCTTCAGACGGAGAATGAAAACCTGAAGAAAAATCAGGCTGAACCCGTCGATGAAAGCGAAGATTTTACTTTAGGCGACGAGGAAATCAAGCAGAAAATCGCCGAAGCCGACCGGAATCCGCAAAATATCGCGTTCCAGAAAAATCTCGGACTCGCGCTTTACAATTACGCTTCGATGAAAAAGAACGCGGAACTTTTGGCGGAAGTTTCCCGCCTGATAACGCGGGTTTATGAAAATGATCCGAATGATTACGAAGCGATTGAAACGCTCGGAAATATAAATTTCGACATCGGCTATTTCAAAGAAAACAACGAAAATCTGCAAAAAGCCCGCGAGTTTTATCTCAAAGCGCTGGATAAAAAACCGGACGACGTTGAAATAAGAACCGACTTGGGTTTGACGTATCTTTTATCGAGTCCGCCGGACGCGAACCGGGCAGTCGAAAACTTTGAAAAATCCTTGAAGTTAAATCCGAAGCACGAAAAAACTTTGCAGGTAATGATTCGGGCGCTTCTGAATCAGGGAAAAAGAGAAGAAGCTGAAAAATTCATTAGCGGATTAAAAGAAGTAAATCCAAACAATCGTATCTTATCCGAACTCGATTCATCTTCTGCAAATAACGAAAGTAATTTACAAAAACAATGAAATGGCTGATTTTATTACTTTTAATCGTCTTCGCGTTCGCGCTGGTCGCGATACGTTATCGCCGTCAGATTCAGACGGGAATTTACGTGTGGCGAATGTTCAGAAAAATGCGGCAAACGGGCAATACGGATAAAAAATCCGCCGGAGAAAGGCAGATAAACGAAAGCGTAAATTCAGACAATATTCCGCTCGTCCGCTGCGCTAAATGCGGAAAGTGGATTCCGCAAACTAAAGCCTTAAACCTGCGCTCGAAAAACTTTTACTGCTCGTATAATTGTATGGAAACCGCCGTCAAAGTTGCTTAAACGCTTATCGCGGAATGAAATTGTCGAGATACCATCTGACAAGCTGCTCGCCGAACAGCAGCGAAATTATAGAACCGATACCGAGAAAAATTCCGAACGGAATCTGAGTCTGCAAATCTTTGTTTTTCTGCCGCGCGATGACGAAAACGCCAATGACCGCGCCGGAAAACGCTCCCAAAAAAATAGACAGAATCGCCAGCCGCCAACCGAGCAGCGCGCCGACCGCGAACATCATTTTAACGTCGCCCAAGCCCATCGCATCGACGCCGCGAAGCCGCTTCCAGATTTCGCCGACCAGCCAGAGCGAGCCGCCGCCGACCAGCGCGCCCAGAGCCGCGCCGGCGAGCGAAACCAGCCAAACCGGATAATCTTCCAGACGATTGAGTGGAAAAACATTCGTATCGGTAAAAAATGCCGCGCCGAAAAATAGCGGAAACACGACACGGATTATCAACGAAAACGCCAGCAGCGGATAAGTTATGACATTGGGCAAAATCATATGTTCGGCGTCGATAAAAATCAGAGCGATAACCGACGCCGTGAATATTAAACAGACAGGTAAAAAAGCGCTGAAACCGATTTGGCGGGCGACGAGCAGGAAAACCAGCGCCGTCAAAAGCTCGACCGCCGGATAACGCGGCGAAATTTTCCCACTGCAATTGCGGCATTTTCCGCCGAGAAAGAGCCAGCCGAGAATCGGAATATTATCGTAAGGCTTTATCGGTGTTTTGCATTTCGGGCAGGCGGAATTCGGAAAAACGATTGATTCTTCACGCGGCACACGATGAATTACGACGTTTAAAAAACTGCCGACCGCCGCGCCGAAAGCGAATACAAAAATATAGCCGATGATTTCCGGCATTCCGGTAATCGTTTCAAAGGCGGAAAGAAAAAAGTTCATTTAACGGAAACCTCGAAAAAGGCGGGAATGTTTTTATTTTTGAAAAGGTAGATGTGAGCGTCTCAAAAGTTCGCCCGACGATTTATATCATAAACCGTCGGGCGCAAAAGTAAAAGAACTTTTTTCAATAATCATTTTTCAAATAAATCGGATATTTAAGTTAAAATTATTTTGATGAAAAAAGAAAAACCTTTGATTGAATTAACAGGTAAAGGCTTATATTGCGAAAAAGGCGATTTTTTTATAGACCCGTGGCTGCCGGTGAAAAAAGCGATTTTGACGCACGCGCACGCCGACCACACTTATCGCGGAAGTCGGGATTATCTCGTTCCCGAAGCGGGAAAACATCTGTCGCGCGTCCGTCTCGGCGACGAAGCGATTATTTCAACTGCCGGATACGGCGAAGTTCAGAATATCGACGGCGTTAAAGTTTCCTTTCATCCGGCGGGACACGTTTTAGGCTCGGCACAGGTTCGAGTCGAATACAAAGGTGAAATCTGGGTCGTCTCCGGCGATTATAAATTAACGCCCGACGCGACGTGCGCGCCGTTTGAACACGTCCGCTGCCATAAATTCATTACCGAAGCGACATTCGCCCTGCCGATTTACCGCTGGACGCCGACCGAACAGATTTTCGAGCAGATAAACGATTGGTGGCGGCATAATCGGGAAAAAGGAAAAGCGTCGGTTATATTCGCTTACGCGCTCGGCAAATCTCAGCGGATTCTCAACGGAATCGATTCGAGCATCGGGAAAATCTTCACGCACGGCGCGGTCGAGCGGTTAAACGATGCTTACCGGGGAAGCGGAATCTCCCTGCCGGAAACAACGTATGTCGGCGCGGTCGAAAATAAAAAAGATTTTGCCGGCTCGCTCGTCGTCGCCACGCCTTCGTCCGCCGGTTCAACGTGGCTCAAAAGATTCGGCAGTTATTCGACCGGCTTCGCATCGGGCTGGATGGCGATTCGCGGCGCGAGAAGAAGAAAAGCGGTTGACCGCGGCTTTGTTTTGTCCGACCACGCCGATTGGACGGAACTGCAAACGGCAATCAGGGAAACCAAAGCCGAAACGGTTTTCGTAACGCACGGTTTTATTCCCGAACTGGTGCGCTGGCTCAACGAAACCGGAACGAACGCCGAACCGCTAAAGACGAATTACGTCGGCGAAGAAGAAAATCCGGACGACGTTCTTAAAGATGATTTTGCGGAAAAAATAATCGAAAATGAATAACTTTTCGTTGTAAATTGTCTATTCAAACAACTTAACCGAATGAAATTATTTACTGAACTCTACACCGAACTCGAACAAACTAATAAGACGAACGAAAAGGTCGAAGCCTTAAAATCCTATTTCGAGCGCGCCGACGCCCGCGACGCGGCTTGGGCATTGTATTTTTTGTCGGGCAGAAAACCGCGCCAAATCGTGCCTTCAAAAAAACTGCGCGAGTGGGTTTTGGAGTTGTCCGGCATTCCCGAATGGCTGTTTGACGAATCGCGCGATACGGTCGGCGACGGCGCGGAAACAATCGCGCTGCTTCTGCCTTTTAATTCGACAATCGACGAGACGCCGCTGCACATTCTTGTCGAAAAAAGACTGCTTCCGCTGCGCGAATCCGGCGAAGCCGTCCAGTATGAAGAAGTTATATCGACGTGGCGGCGAATGAATTACGCGCAGCGGCTCGTTTATAACAAGCTGATTTCGGGAAGTTTTCGCGTCGGCGTCTCGCAGCTGCTGGTAACACGCGCTTTAGCTCAGTTGAGCGGACTTCCGACCGACATAATCGCGCATCGCCTTATGGGAAATTGGGAAGCGTCGGCGGAATTTTACGAAAAAATCGTCAGCCGGGAAATCGACGCGGATGAAAAGCCGATTGCGCGTCCGTATCCGTTTTGTCTGGCGCATCAAATCGATTTTCCGCTCGAAAAACTCGGCGATGTCGAAGATTGGCAAGCCGAGTGGAAATGGGACGGAATCCGCGCACAGGTTATAAAACGCGCGGGCAAAGTTTTCGTCTGGTCGCGCGGCGAAGACTTGATTACCGAACGCTTTCCCGAAATTGCCGAAGCCGCCGCGCGTCTGCCGGACGGAACGGTTCTTGACGGCGAGATTCTGCCGTGGTTAGGCGACGCGGTTTTATCTTTTGCCGAGTTGCAGAAACGTATCGGCAGAAAAAATCTGTCGGCGAAAATGCTCGCCGAAATTCCGGTTATTCTGCAAACTTACGACATCCTGGAATTTGAAGATGAAGATTTACGCGGCAAAGTCTTTTCCGAAAGACGCGAACGACTTGAACAGGTTTTAGAAAATCTCAGTAACGATGCAAAAAAGGTTTTTCGTCTGACTGAATCGGTTAAAGCTAAGAGTTGGAACGAGTTGGAGAGAATCAGAGAACAAAGCCGCTCGCGCAAAGTCGAAGGTTTTATGCTGAAAAAACTCGATTCAATGTATCGCGTCGGGCGGCAGCGCGGCGATTGGTGGAAGTGGAAAATCGACCCTTTGACGATTGACGCGGTTCTGATTTACGCGCAGAAGGGAACGGGCAAACGTTCGGGTTTATTTACCGATTACACGTTCGCGGTCTGGTCGGAAGGCGAGCTTGTGCCGTTTGCCAAAGCATATTCGGGTTTGACCGACCACGAAATTCGCAAAGTCGATAAATTCGTGCGCGAAAATACAAAGGAAACTTTCGGTCCGGTCAGAAGCGTTGCGCCGCAGCTGGTTTTCGAGCTTGCCTTTGAAAATATTCAAAAATCGTCGCGCCATAAATCCGGCGTGGCGGTGCGATTTCCGAGAATTCTGCGGTGGCGCGACGATAAAAAAATCGAAGACGCCGATTCGCTCGAAACGATTCACCGGATTCTTGAAAGTCTGGACGGCAGCAAATGAACAAACGCGTTTTTACAAATATAGCGGAAATGCCGGAGACGAGCGGCATTTTCAATTTTTCGGGCAGAAACGGTCAGAGTTTATTCGTCGGCATATCGGAAAACATAAAAGCCGAAGTCAAAAGATTGTTTTCAAGCAATCGAATCTTAAAGACTGAAACCGAAAACGTCGAAATTATCGACGCGGACGAGACGAATTTAATAAATCATTACGCCGAAACCGTTCGCCGAAAAGCGCCGCTTTATAATTTGTCGTTAAGCGAACAAAACATTTACCCGCACTTTAAGATAACAAACGAAAAATTTCCGCGCCTTCTGGCAACTCGCCGGATTGAACGGGACGCGGCAGAATATTTCGGCGCGTTTCTGCCGCGAACCGGCGCGCGGTTTCTGCTCGGATTTTTAATCGACGCGTTTCGGCTGCGCGGCTGCGACATCCCGATTGACGGCGATTATCCGGTTCCGTGTCCGCAGTTTTACCGAAAAAAATGCGTCGCGCCGTGCGTCGCCGAATTGTGCGGCGAGGAAGCTTATCTCGAACGCGTCGAGTTGACGAGATTGTTTTTGCGTGACAGACGAGACGAATTAAACGAAATCTTGTTGAATAAAATCGAAAAATTTTCGGTTGAACTCGATTTTGAATCGGCGGCGCGCTGGCGTGATTTGCTGCGAAAAATTGTTGATTTTCAGAATGATAAAAACACCGGCTACCGGCTCGACGACGCGATTGATACGTTCGACATTAAACGGCGGAACAACAGTTTTTTTATTTACCTGGTAACGCAGAGAAAAAGAAAAATTTTAGGAAATCAAACGTTTGTTTATGAAAATAAAATAGAATTCTCAAGCCCCGAAGTTTTAGGACAACAGATATGGCAGTTTTACCGTTTTCACCAGCCGAAGGAAATCGTTGTTTCCGTTGATTTTCCGAACAGAAAGTATCTGGAAAAAGTCTTGAGTCTGCGCGGCGGCAGAGAAGTGAAAATTTCCGTCATAAAAAAAACGAAACGGAAAATTACAACCGGCAGAGCATTGCGGCGAACCGAATTTGAATACGAATTCGACAATCTGAAACCTCGAATGTCCGTGAGAGATTTTCAAAACACTTTCTGTAAAGCGTTTTGTCTGTCGCGCCGAGTCGAAAGAATCGAAGCCTTCGACGTGGCGCATATTTCGGGCAGCGATTTTGTCGGCGCTAAATCGGTTTGGGAAAACGGAAGATTTCTTGCCGAAGAATACGAGTTTTGGTTTTCCGACAAAAAAAACGAACCCGAAGCGTTAGCCGATTCGGTTGGAAGACGTTTTTTGACAAAGGTGAAATTACCGGATTTGATTTTAATCGACGGCGGCAGAGCGCAGCTGCAAGCGGTTTTGAGAAACGTCGAACGACTGAAAGATTCTAAAATTTCCGTAATCTCCGCCGTCAAGCCGCCTCGAAAACACAATGAAATATCGCATTTTTTACTCGAAGACGGTCGTTCGGTCGGATTTGAAAAAAACTCGGATGTTTTCGGCGTTTTGCTGAAACTCCGCGACGAGGCTCATTCGCTCGCAAATTATATTCACCGCTCAAAACGCGAAACTGCTCATTTTTATGAAGTTTTTTATGCCCTGCCGTTTTTAAGGGAAAAGGAGCGTTATCTTTTGCTGCGAAAATTTCGCTCGTTAAAAGCCGTCAAAACAGCCGGAGAAAATGAGTTAATCGAAGTCCTGGGTGAAACGAAAGGCAAAGCTGTTTTTCGTCAATTGAAATCGAATGTTGAAACCGAAGAACCGTTTATAGTTCCGATTAGATACGACGAACCGAACGGCGAAGCCACCGATTTGCAGCCGTTATATTTACCCAAAAACCAATAAAGACCGAACGTTTGCCATAAAGCGCGTTTAGCGTTGGCAGGTTTGAGTGCCTTCCGGTATTTGTATAAACGTATCGAATGGAAAAGGCATCTAAATTGCAGAAAATTTACCGGCTAAACAAATGCTCGAAAATAAAACACTTTTACAAAATCGTTATCTGATAGAAAGGCAAATCGGCTCAGGCGGAATGGGCGCGGTTTATCTCGCCGTCGACCAGCGTTTCGGCAGCTACGTGGCGATAAAGGAAACGTTTTATAAAGACGACGAACTCGCCGACGCTTTCGGGCGCGAAGCGCATCTGCTCAACAGCCTGCATCATCCGGTTTTGCCGCACGTCTCCGATTATTTTACGGAAAATAACGGACATTTTCTCGTAATGCAGTTTATCGAAGGCGAAGATTTGTTCGTTACCTTAAAACGCGAGGGCGCTTTTCCGTTTAAGGACGTTGTGCGCTGGACGGAAAGCCTGCTCGACGCGCTCGATTATCTTCATTCGCAGGAGCCGCCGATTATTCACCGCGACATCAAGCCGCAGAACTTAAAAATAACCCTGCGCGGCGATATTATTCTGCTCGATTTCGGGTTGGCAAAACTCAGTTCGGACGAAAATACGGGAATGAAAAGCGTGTTCGGCTACTCGCGCAAATATTCGCCGCTCGAACAGATTCAGGGAACGGGAACGGACGCGCGTTCAGACCTTTTCGCGCTGGCGGCAACCGTTTATCACCTGCTGACCGGAAAACCGCCGCTCGACGCTTTGACCAGAGCTTCGGCGATTGTCAACGGCGACGCCGACCCGCTGCGTCCGGCAAGCGAATTAAACGATGAAATTCCAGTCGAAATCGCCGATGTTCTAACCGCCGCGCTCGCACTGAACGCTTCAAAACGGTTTGTTTCCGCCAAAGCGATGCGGCAGGCGCTCGACAACGCAATCGAAGCCGGCGTTAAGGAAGAATCGAAGGAGTTACCGGAACAGCCCGTTTTTATTCCTTCGGCTGAAAACCTCGTGCCGGATTCGCCGGAAACCGAGAGTTTTCCGGCGCTCGATGCTTTTGCGGCGGAAACCGTGAACAGTGCGGCGATTCAAAACAGCGCCGCTGAACCGGATTTAAGGGGAGTTTTCCAGCCGGATGCGGAAGCCGATTTGATAAATCAGGAAAATCAGCCGCCGATTATTCACGTACCGGTTGAAGAGTCTGCAATCGATGTAAAAAAAGAAGGAATTTTTTCGTCCGCAATTTCCGGATCGGCTGCTGATATTCGCGTTCCCCGGAAAAACCGTTCGCGCTCGGCGGCGGCGATTTTTGCAGTCTTGATTTTTTCCTGTCTGGCTGTCTGGTATTACATAAACGCGGCGAATTCTCCGGTCGAAGCTAATCCGAATCCGGTTGTGCGGTCAAGTTCGGAAACAATTCCAGACATTGAAACCGCTTCTGAAACTTTACCCTCGCCGGAGCCGGAAGCTGTGGAATCTCCTGTAGTTGAAGTTAAGAAGGAAGTTAAAGCCAGGAAAGAAAGAGAAGAAAAACCGCTTAAAACTGAAGTAGCTGTCGAGAAAAGCGAGCCGGCTGAAGATATTCCGACTCAGGTCGGGGAAGCCGAAAAACCGAAACCCGTTCAGCCAAAACCCGAAAACAAACGTCCGAACATTCAAAAAACACCAGCTGTAGTTCAACCGCCGCGCCGGGAAAATCCGGCGCCTGCCGCTCAGTCGGAAGTTCCCGACATAGAATCCGTTTTTACAGGTCGCTCTTCACAAGAGAGGGCAAAAGGACAGCAGCGCCGGGAAAACCAAAGATTACGCGAGCAGATGACTCCCGAAGAACGGGAAGAATTTCGACGAATCCGCCGCCAGGAACGTCAGCAGCGCCGCAATCGACAATCTTTTCCGCCGTTTTAAAACAAAAATTAAGTTTTAGGACCTTCTCAAGATGCGGAAACACGCACGTTAGTAAGTGTGTCTTCTTTATGTGCGGGCTTCTGCAAAAATGAGAAAGCCCTATTTTGTTAATTTCACGCTCGGCGCAGTCAACACAGGTTTGCCTTTACGCGTATGCTCAACTTAAAACTCGTATATCGCGCTCGCTGAAAATTTTCCAGCCGCTGTTTGTCCGCTTCCAGCGCAGTTCCTGTATGACTTCGCCGCTTTTGATTTTTGAATGATTTTCCACTCTGTATTTTTTGCGAAAACGCATAACGGCGGTTTGTCCGTTTTCCTGAAATATAATTTCCGGCTGCTCGACGCGAATATTTATTGATTCGGCTGTCGCGAATGCCTTGATTTTTTCGAGCCGGACGGAATTTCTGGATGCGTTTCTAGCCAGATAATAGGCTTCTAATTCGGGCATATAATAGGACATTTGTTTTTCAATGTCGCGCCTGTTCGTCGCGTCTATCCAACGGTTAAGCAACTGGCGAATGTCGTTTGCTTCGCTGTTTCCGGCGCGGGAAGTCGGCGCGGCAGATTCGTCAGCGGCGGGCGGAATTCTTCGCGGAGTTGTTTTCGCGGTTTTTCCTGCAATCCTCTTTTCGCCGTAAATGTTCCAGTGCGCGACTTCATCGATTTTGTTATAGACGGTTTGAATAATGACCGGCTCAATCAATTCTTCGGCTGTGATTTGGCGCGTTACTTTGAGCCGCGTGCCGTTATCTAAAGGCGTGAAGGTAAAACTTAATTTATCTTCATTCGCGCCGCCGGAATTAAAAATTAAACTGTCGCGCTCAAAACCGATGCGCGACTGAACGACGCGCCCGTCCGATGTGCGTGTGTTTCGGGTTATTCCGTCGGCTTTAAAGGAGATTCGCGGCGCGCGCGAAGAACCAAGAGAGACCTGGTATCCGCGACATTCGATAGCCAGTAAATCGGGCGGCGTCAGGCGCACAGCCAAATCCATAAAAAACTGCTGCTGTTTTCCAAAAGGAATTTTAGTCGTCGCGCTTTCGATAACTGAATAAAGTCTGTCGCTGTCGGCGGCGTCGATTTGATACATTCCGCTAAGACCGGACGCGGCATTACAAACGCCTGACGCCGCATTTCTGTTTTGAGCGGTTATCGCGGAAACGGAACACAGAAACAAAATTATTAAAAGTGTTAAATTCAATGGGTTTTTAAGAGTGGCTGTTTCTTTCATAATTCGTTCGATTGTCTTTAAATCATCGCGGCAAACAAAAATATTTCCGTTATTTTAACAAAACAATCGGGAACAAACGAATATCAAACGGCGACGGGAAAATATTTTCAGTATTTGGTTATTAAAAATTGAATACGGATTCGCCGAGTGTCAATTATTGAAATATTTTGCTAAATTCTAAAATTTACTATGCCTGAATTACCAGTTAATCTAAAAAAAGCGGTCGAGCGCCGCCGCACGTTTGCTATTATTTCACATCCCGACGCGGGAAAAACAACGCTGACGGAAAAACTTCTGCTCTACGGCGGCGCGATTCAGGAGGCGGGCGCGGTGAAAAACCGGCGAACCGAACGCGCGGCGACTTCCGATTGGATGGCGCTCGAACAGCAGCGCGGAATTTCGATTACTTCAACCGTATTGCAGTTTGAATATCAAAACTTTCACCTTAATCTGCTCGACACGCCGGGACATCACGATTTCAGCGAAGATACTTACAGAACTCTGACGGCAGCCGACAACGCCGTGATGCTGGTTGACGCGGCGAAAGGCTTGGAGACGCAGACGCGCAAGCTGTTTGCCGTCTGCCGCCTTCGGGATATTCCGGTTTTTACTTTTATCAATAAACTCGACCGCCCGAGCCGCGACGCGCTCGAACTGCTCGACGAAATCGAAAGGGAATTGAAGCTCAGCGTCTATGCCGTCAACTGGGCAATCGGTTCGGGCGATACCTTTAAAGGAATCTACAATCGTCTGACCGGAAACGTTCATCTTTACGAACGCAACCCGCGCGGGCGACAGCTCGCCGCCGAAACAATCGTTCCGCTCGACGATGCAAAAGTTTTGTCAATTATCGGAGAAAAAGCGCTCGTTCAGCTTAGAGAAGATTTGGAAATCTTAGACGGCGCGGGCGCTGAACTCGACAGAGACGCGATTCTGCGCGGCGAAATTTCGCCGGTCTTTTTCGGCAGCGCAATGACGAATTTCGGAATCGAACCGTTTCTGGACGCGTTTCTGAAACTTTCCGCCGCGCCGGTTTCACATCAGAGCAGCGCCGGCGAAATCGCGCCGACTTACCCGGAATTCAGCGGTTTCGTCTTTAAATTACAGGCGAATATGGATTTACGCCACCGCGATTGCCTGGCTTTCGTGAGAGTCTGCTCCGGTCAGTTCACAAAAGATATGACCGTAACCAACGCCCGAACCGGAAAAAAAGTGAGGCTGACGCGCCCGCAGAAAGTTTTTGCGCGGGAACGCGAATCGATGGACGAAGCGTTTCCGGGCGATGTCGTCGGGCTGAATAATCCGGGCGCGTTTGCTATCGGCGACACTATTTATACGGGCGAGAAAATTGTTTATCCGCAAATTCCGTCGTTCACGCCGGAGCTGTTTGCCAGATTACGAAATCCGAACACGTCGCTCGCCAAAAAGTTTCAAAAAGGAATCGGGCAGTTGGAAGAAGAAGGCGCGGTGCAGATACTTCACAAAAGATACGGCGGCGGCTCGCAGGAGCCGGTTTTGGCGGCGGTCGGTGAATTACAGTTTGAAGTGGCGCAGTATCGTCTGACAGCCGAATACGGAGTTGAAACGCGCCTGGAAAATTTGGCTTATACCGCCGCCCGCTGGGTAACCGCCGGCTGGGACGTTTTAATGAGCGGGCAGACGCTTTATGAAACCGATATTTATCAAGACAGATGGGAACGTCCCGTGCTGCTTTTCAGAAGCCAATGGCATTTGGAAAGAGTCGAACAGGAAAGACCCGAATTAAAACTCAGTCCGGTGGGAATTTTCTAACTGTTGGTGTTAAAGGATTAAATAAACTGCTTTAAGTGTCTTTGGGCAGACACTTAAAGTTTTTCTTTAAACTTACTTGTCCCGTATGCAATTCATTATTACGCGGTCAAGATTGTAATTCGTAGAAAATCAATAACCTTCGGTTTGCTCGCTCAGCCATTTGTCAATTTCTGCCTGAGTCGGTTCGCGTCCTAAACCTTCGAGTAGTTTCCGGCGGACAAAAGATTGTTCTTCACGCACGAGCGCTTCGATTGAATGGTTATTTTCGTCCTGACGCGCCGCAGCTTTCTCGTTCAAATCCACGTCGGTTTTCTGTTCTTTATCTTGTTGATTCATTGTTTAATTTCAAATTTATTAAAAAATGCTGAATTTTACTGTCAAATATTTCTTCGGATTTTGCCGGAAATCATAAATTAACTTTGTGCCTTCGGTTGTAATCTGGTTTATGTTTGAAGTCGTCTGGTTGAGATTGTTATAGAGCGTTTCGTCGGTCAGTAATTTGCCGACCGTGCCTTTGCCGCTCCGGGCATTATCGAGCAGTAGGTTAAATTTTTCGGTCGTGCTGTTCAGCCTCGAAATTGTCGAGCGCGCCTCGTCGTAAAGCTGTTCGTCCTTTAGAAGTTTTCCGGCTGTTCCTTTACCTGCCTGCAAATCGTTGGTAATAGAGCGAAAATCGTCGGCGACGCCGTTTATCTTCGCGGCTGAGGCGCGCAGGTCGGCGACGGCGGCGCGCGTGTCGTTGTAAAGCGCGTCGTCCGAAAGCAGTTTTCCGGCTGTGCCGCGTCCGGCGCGCAAATCGGCTGAAATCGCGTCGAGTCTCGCTACCGTGCTGTTTAAATTATTATAAAGCTCCGGGTCGTTGAGCAGTTTTCCGGCGCTGCCTTCGCCGCGATTCACCTTGTCGATTGTATTTTGCAGCCGCAGCATCGTCGCCCGCGTTTCGGCGACGGTCGAATCGAGATTTTTATAGAGCGATTCGTCGTTGACGATGCGCCCCAAAGTGCCTTCACCGCGATTGGCTTTGTTCAGGATTTCATTTGCCGGAGTCGCCAGCTGGTTGAGCTGCGTTAAAAGCTCGTTGCCGGTTTCGGTCAGCTGGTTGATGGTGGTGGCGGTTGCCGAGCCGAGAAGATAATTTTCCGAAACGGGCGCGCCGTTAAACGTGCCGGGCGTAATATTGATAAATTTATCGTTAGCCAAAAGGGAAGACGAAACCATCTGCGCAGTCGAATCGGTGCGAATTCTTTCATTAACCGGATTTCCGTCGAGTTTCTGGTCGATAATCATCGTCGCTTCGACCCGCGCGTCAGCCGGACTGTCGGGCGGAAGCAGCGCGACCTTTTCGATTTTTCCGACGTGAACGCCGGCAAGCTCGACCTCCGCGCCTTCGCGCAAGCCGTCGGCGGAAGGAAAACGAGCCTTAAGACGAATTTTTTTCTCGAACGGGTTCAGCTCGCCGGTCGAATTGAGAATGAGAAATCCTAAAACGACCAGTCCTAAAAGCACGAATACTCCGACGCGCATTTGGCTGAATCCTAATTTTCCCTGGGTTGTCGGCATACATTATAAGAGCGCGGAGAGTAGAAAATTGGAGAGGCATTTTTCTTTACTCTCAACTGTTCAACTTTCCGCTGATTTTATTTTCCCCGCACGAATGTTTGAATGTAAGGGTCTTCGGTTAAGAAAAACTCCTCGTCCTTTCCGCTGAAAATTATCTTTCCTTCTTTTAACATCACGATTTCCGTATTAATCAGGCAAATCTTTTCGCCTTCAAGCTCGAAAACAACTTCGCCTTCGTCGTTGACGGTCGCGTATTGGGTCGAGAGATATTCGAGATTTTTCATCTCGTGCGTAACAAAAATCGAAGAAACGTCCTGAATATCGCGTAATTTTATCGCCAGCTCGCAGATGGTTCGGGCGGTCGGCGGGTCGAGTCCGGCTGTCGGCTCGTCAAACATTACAATCTGCGGGTCGCCGATAAGCGCGCGGGCGATTCCGACGCGCCGCCGCATTCCGCCGGAAAGCTCCGCCGGCATTTTATCAATCGCGTCTTCGAGATTGACGAAGCGAAGCATACGGCGGACTTCGGTTTCTACTTCTTCTTCCTTAATTCCTTGTTCGTGCAGGCGATAGGCTACGTTATCATAAACGGGAAGCGAATCAAATAACGCGCCTTCCTGGAAAACCATTCCCATCTTTTTGCGAACGTCCATCATCTCGACTTCGCTCAAATCGGTAATATCTTCGCCGTCAATCAAAATCTGACCCGAATCGGGTTTGAGCAGACCTAAAATAAGCCGGATTATCGTTGATTTGCCGCCGCCGCTGCCCCCCAGAATAATTTTCGTCTCACCGCGCCGGACAATAAAACTTATTCCGTTGAGAATTTTTTTATCGTCGAAAGACAGGTGTATGTCCCGAAATTCGATTGCCGGAACGATTCGGTCAGGCTCGTCGACCGCGACCTCCAAATCCTGCGGTTCGAGTTCTTCGTCGGCGATTTCGATGCTTTCAACATTTTCTTCCGTTTCGGGAAAAGCCATAAAATTCAGTGTCGGTAACGATTAAATGTATTTGATGCCGAGAATCGTCTGAAGCGCGCGGGAAAGAAAAAAGTCGAAAACAATAACGAAAATCGACGACAAAACCACGGCGCTGGTCGTCGAGCGTCCGACGCCGACCGTTCCGTCGGTCGTCGTCAATCCTTTATAACAGGCGATGCTTCCGATTATCAATCCGAAAAATACAGGTTTTATGATACCGCCGAGAATATCTTCAATCGTGATGCCGGTGCGCACTGAAGTAAAAAAAATGTTCCAGTCCTGGTTGAAAATAAACGAAGCGATAATTCCGCCGCCGATAATGCCGGAGAGGTCGGCGGCAACCGTTAAAAGCGGCAGCATCAGAATCAAAGCCAGCAGGCGCGGCGCGACGAGTTTGCGGTTCGGGTCTGTGCCGAGCGCGCGCATCGCGTCGATTTGCTGCGAGACGACCATCGAGCCGAGTTCAGCCGAAATCGCCGAGCCGATGCGACCGGAAACCATCAGCGCTGTCAAAACCGGACCGAGTTCGCGCATCAGCGAAGTGGCGACCGAGCGCCCGGCGACGTTTTGAATACTGTAATAAGCCAGCGTCGGGAAAGTCTGCAAAACCAAAACGGCGCCGGTAAAGAATCCTGTAAGCAGCACAATCGGAAGCGAACCGACGCCGATAATGTCCATCTGCCTGACCAAATCGACAACATAATGAGGTTTTTTAAACACGCCGACAAAGACGGAAATTATCAGATTCGTTATTTCCTGAAGTTCAAAAATAAATTTTTTGAGTGAATTCATTTGTTAGATTATAAGCTGTCGCAACTCTAAAGAGGTTACAACGAAGCCGTTAAAACGACAAATAAAAAAGCCGACCTTGTTAAAAGCCGGCGGGAATGAAAATTAAAGTCAGGCGAGCTAATTATTCGGCGCGGGCGATTGCCGCTGGCGGTTGTTTAACCGGCGATTGGAAAAGTTTCCGAGATTTCTGCGACGCCGATTCGGACGCATCTCGTTGTTTTCCATAAACTTACGGCGAAGTTCGCGAAACTTTGCCAGCTGCCGTCCGGTTAAAACGCCTCTTACCGCCAACTCGCTTGTCGAACGAGCTTTGATAACTTTGATTTGAGCGTTTTGCAGTTCCGCGACGCGCAGTCTTATTTCGGCATCGTCGAGATTGTCGGCATAAATCGCTTCGTCGAGATCGCGGTTGGCTTGACGAAGACGCTGTTGAGCGAGCCGTCTTAAAGGTCTGTTTTCCCGGTTGATTCGGCGAATATCGCGGATTTGTCCGGCGGTTAAGTCAAGCTCGGACAAAAGGCTCGGACGACTGTTTTTATTAATTGTCTGCTCGGTCTGCAAAGGCTTTTCTTCCTGCGCCTTTACGCTCGAAAACGGAAGAAAGAACAAAACCCCAAAAAAAATTAAACCGACTAATTTAAATTTCAACATTTCGGGCAACCTCAAAAATTATTTTCCGCCTATTTCGTCCAGCAAATCCGTCAAACGCAGATTCGCTTCTTCGTCTTCGTCTTCGATATTATCCAGTTTCGGAATTTGCCGTCTATTATTCAAAATCCGCTGAGCGACAACCGCGTTTGCATTTTCGGTTTTACGACGGAAAGCGGATTTCATTTTCGGCAGCGCGGCAATTTCAGAATTCCCCGGCGCGGTGCGGGAATTTTTAGAAATCCTGACGGCTGCGTCTTTTTTACCGTTCGGTATATTTTCTTTCGCAATTAAATCTTCGCCTGTCGAAACATTCGATTTCAGCGGGTCGCGGACAGAGTTCGGATTCGATTCAGGCATAGAGTTTTCGACGATATTATTTGTTTCCTGTTTCGTCCTCTCCGACGAATTATTAATCTGTCGGGTGCTTTTGCCGACGTTACCGGCAGCCGGATTTTCTTTTGTGAAATTTTGAATGAATAAAAACAATCCGCCTGAAACTAGTAAAAAAGCCAAGCCGAAAGCCCAAGCCGGCGAAGGCGAAAAAAATCCGCGTATCACGGCAAGCCGGGATTTTGCGTCGGCGTTCGACGCGGGCGGTTCGCTCGTCTTCCGCGGTCGGTTACTCGAAAATTCAATTTTCGGCGAATTTAAGAAGTTAAATTCCGTTTCTTTCCATTGAAAAATCGATGAGCGAACCAGTCCGAAACCGGCGATTTCGTTCGCGCAAACCGAACAATTTTTCAAATGCGATTCAAAAACGGTTGTATCGCGCGCGTTAATCTCGCCGTAAAGGTAAGAAACCATTTGTTCCGAAAACGCGCAGTTTTTATTGCAATTACTGTCGGGCATAACTTTACCTGCAAATATTAAATAACTTCAATCGACGTTCTTTCGAGCTTCAGCCGCAATTGCCTGAGCGCCGTGTAAAGGCGGCTTTTAACCGTACTTAAAGGTAATTCCAGAACGTCTGAAATTTCCTGAAACGTCATTTCCTCAAATTCCTTCATAACGATTACCTGTCTTAAATCGACCGGCAGCGAGCCGACCGCCTGACGAACCATTTTTAATGTTTCATTCCGCTCGCTCGTCTTCGACGGCAAAAGATGCGGCGGCGCGGCGAAAAACTTAGCTTCCGTTCCGTTCTCATCGTCCAAAAAACTTTCCGAACGCGTTTTGGCGCGGCGTTTCGTCGTCAGACATTGATTGACCGCGATTCGGTGCAGCCAGGAAGAAACCTTTGCCTCGCCGCGAAAATTCTTCAAATTCCGATACGCCGCGATAAAAGTTTCCTGCGCCGCGTCGCTCGCTTCGTCCTCGCGCGCGAGCATACCGAAACAGAGAGCAAAAATTTTTCGCTCCCATCGGTTGACGATTTCGCCGAAAGCCTCGGAATTTTCATTAACAGCTAATTCGACTAATTGCTCATCGGTTAAGTTACACAGCATCACTCGCGTATGGAGACGAAAATCTGCACGAAAAGCTGACCGGACGCGCATCGGAACACGAACCCTTTTTACGTGTCGGATTTAAGACGCCGGTAATGGTTAAAAAGTCTAAAAAAAAGAGACAGGTCGTTTATAAACCTGTCTCTTTAATAAATTGGTGGGTCGTGCAG
>JBBPXZ010000014.1:0-41924 GCA_038200355.1 Pyrinomonadales bacterium
AGATTTGTAATTCAAAATTTTATTGTTTCAATGTTAAAGTTTTCAGTCGTTTTTCCACTTGCGCCCGTCCTTTGCAAGCAGTTCGTCGGCTTCCGCCGGTCCCCACGTTCCCGCTTCGTAGTTCGGAAAATCGCGCGCCGGAATCGCCTGCCACACGTCGAGAATCGGCGAGACGATTCCCCAGCTTGCCTCGACCATATCGGCGCGCTGGAAAAGCGTCGCGTCGCCCGTCATACAATCGTAAAGAAGCCGCTCGTAACCGGTCGAAATCTGCTCGCCGAAGTGTTCGACGTAATTAAAATCCATCGCGACCGCGCCCATATTGACAATCGGACCCGGAATTTTCGCGCCGAAATGCAGCGTGATTCCTTCGTCCGGCTGAATGTGTATGACGATGCGGTTTGTCGGCAGTTTTTCAATCGGCGTGTCGCGAAACAGCATAAACGGCGCTTTTTTAAATTGTATGACAATGTTGCTGTGGCGGTTCGGCAGGTGTTTTCCCGTGCGAATGTAAAACGGCACGTTCGCCCAGCGCCAGTTATCGATTGAGATTTTCAGCGCGGCGAAAGTTTCCGTATTCGATTCGGGCGCGACGTTTTGTTCCTCGCGGTAGCCGATGACTTTTTTATCGTCGATTTGTCCCGCCGCATATTGCCCGCGCACGGCGTTGTGCAGAACGTCTTCCGGCGTAAACGGCTGAATCGCCTGTAAAATTTTCGCCTGCTCGTCGCGCACGGCGTTCGCTTTGAATGAAACCGGCGGCTCCATCGCCGTCAGCGTAATCAGCTGAAAAATGTGATTCGGAATCATATCGCGCAGTGCGCCTGCCGTATCGTAATAGCCGCCGCGCTGCTCGACGCCGAGTTTTTCGGCAACCGTAATCTGCACGCTGTCGATATAATTTCTGTTCCAAATCGGCTCGAAAATGCTGTTGCCGAACCGGAAAACGAGAATATTCTGAACCGTCTCTTTTCCTAAATAATGGTCGATGCGGTAAATCTGCTTTTCGCTGATGATTTTTAAAAGCTCGCGGTTGAGGTTTTTCGCCGATTCCAAATCGCGCCCGAACGGTTTTTCGTAAATAAACCTGCGCCAGTTTCCGTTCGTTTCCTGTCCTAAATCATTGTCGCAAATCTTCTGCGTAACGTCGGCGAAAAGCTGCGGCGGCGTCGCCATATAATAAAAATAATTGGCGGGAATATTGTGTTCTTTGCCTACATCGCCCAGAAGTTTCTTTATATCTTTGAAAAGTTTTTTATCGTCGTTAAAATCGCCGCCGGTGTAGTAAATCCTTTCTTCAAACCATTTAAGGAGATTCTTATCGACGCCGTTCGGTATAAATTCCTTCAAATCGGCGATAATCTTGCGGCGAAAATCTTCGGATTCCATTTCCTGCCGTCCGACGCCGACAATTGCGAAATTGTCCGGCAGAAAATCATCTTTCGCCAGATTATAAAGCGCCGGAAACAATTTGCGTTTCGTTAAATCGCCGGTTGCGCCGAAAATGACCATCACGCACGGCTCGACAGTTTTTTGCATACTCATTTTGTTATTTTGCCACAGAAAAGATTTAGCCACGAACAAACACGAAAGGACACGAACAAAAGGAAGGTGAAAATGTGAAAAAGATTAAAGGCGTAAAAGTTGTTTTTTTTATCTTACGCTTTTTCTGTTTTTCTTTCGTGCTTTTTTGTGTTTGTTCGTGGCTAAATTCCCAGCTTTCCACGAAGTTTTAATTCGATTCGGTTCATCTCGCCCGCGTCGGTTTCGTGGTCGTAGCCGCACAGATGCAGAACGCCGTGCAGAATCAACTGCTTTATTTCCGTCTCGAAATCCAAATCGTTTTCTTTTGACTGTCTTTCCGCTTGTTCGACGGAAATAATAATATCGCCGAGATTGTTTTCGCCCGCTTCAAATTCGTCGGCTTCAAACGGAAAAGATAAAACGTCGGTCGTCGCATTTTTACCGCGAAAGTTTTTATTCAACCGGCGCATTTTCCAATCGGAAACAAACGCAATCGTCGCCGATTTTCCTCTCGCTTTCTCAACCGAATCAATCGCGCTTTCGGCAAACGCCTGAAAATCTTCGATTTTAATTTTTGTTTTGCGCTGATTGTTGACTATTTCAGTCATTATTTATTAAAAATAAAAAGCCGTATTTTATAAAAACGCGGCTTTTTATTTTTCATTCGGAAAAGTTTTAATGCTCGTCTTTCGGGTGATTTTCCGTATGACTTTCGTAAGCCCTGACAATCATCTGCACGAGTTTGTGGCGCACAACGTCTTTGTCCGTAAAGTTTATAAACTCGATGCCGTCGAGATTGCCTAAAATTTCCTGTGCTTCCTTAAGTCCGCTGCGCTGTCCGCGCGGCAAATCAATTTGCGTGATGTCGCCCGTTACAACCGCTTTCGAGCCGAACCCGATGCGCGTCAAAAACATTTTCATCTGCTCGCTGGTCGTGTTCTGCGCTTCGTCGAGAATAATGAAAGCATCCGCAAGCGTCCTTCCGCGCATAAATGCCAGCGGCGCGACTTCGATAATTCGTTTCTCGAGCATTTTGGCGACGCGCTCGCCGTCAACCAAATCGAAAAGCGCGTCGTAAAGCGGTCTTAGGTATGGGTCAACTTTGTCCTGCAAATCGCCGGGCAGAAAGCCTAATTTTTCTCCGGCTTCGACTGCCGGACGCGTCAGGATAATGCGCGAAACCTGTTTTTGAAACAGCGCGTTGACCGCCAAAGCGACGGCGAGAAACGATTTTCCCGTTCCCGCCGGTCCGATGCCGAACGTCAAATCGTTTTTCATTATCGCGTCGATATATTTGCGCTGGTTGGCAGTTTTCGCCGTTACCTGTTTTTTGCCCGACGGATTAAAACGCGATTTGGTGAAATAATCTTTTAAGCTGTAGGTTCGGTCTTCGGCGATTTGTTTGAAGGCGTCGCGCAGTTCCTTGTCGGAAAAAGCGTTGCCGGAGGCGAAAAGGTCTGAAAAATCGTTTAAAATCTGCTCGGCGGTGTCGATGTCGTTCTGGTCGCCGTCAAGCAGAATTTCGTTGCCGCGCGCGCCGATTGTGATGTCGAGAAGTGTTTCGAGATATTTTATATTCTGGTCTTGAACGCCGAACAAAGTCTTTAAGCCCTGCGGCGGAAGTTCGATTTTTTTTATGTTGCTCAAATTTGAAAATGTTCCTCTTTTTTTAAATTTTGAATTTATAAAACGAGGCTACTAAAACCACTTCGCCGTGTCAATAAAATCGACCGGAAATCAAGCGTCGCGCGGTCGGCAAAAGAGTTTAACCGGCGATATACTTATCGACAATCCGCTTCAGATTCGCCGCGGAATTTTCGAGAAATTCGGCTTTTTCCGCAAACCAATCGTCGTCGCCCGATTCAGCTTCTCGTTCGACTGCAAGTGCGCGGCGCGTTTCTTCGGGCGCGGTTCCGCCGTAGATTTTTCTGATGTTGACGAAGTTTTCCGCCGACATCGACTGCCGAACGTCTTCGGCGGACATTGAAAGCTCTCTGCCGATGATTTCGCGCGCCGCCGTTTGCAGAATTTCGTGCGTGATTTCGCTTTCGGCTTCAATCGCGGCTTTAACCGATTCGGCGACAATGTGATGCGCGCTGCGAAACGACAGATTTTCGCGGCGGACGATTGTGTCGGCAAGTTCGGTAACGGTGATAAAATTTTCTTCGGCGCGTTTTTTCAATGTTTCGATTTTGAAGGTTGCTGTTTTAAGCGAACTGCCGAGCAAGGAAACGGCGCGGTTTGCATCTCGAATCGCGCTGTAAATGAGCGGCTGAATGTCGTCTTCCGAATCGTTGATGTCGCCGAACGGCGTGTTGTGAACCGCCGTCATCACGCCGAGCGCCTGACCCAAACCTTTGCTGGCAATGGCGCGGACGTGTTCGAGCGCCACCGGATTGCGCTTCTGCGGCATAATCGAGGAAGTTTGAACGTAGCCGTCGGACAAGACAATCACGTCGAATTCCTGCATCGCCATCAGGAGAAATTCCTGCGAGAATTTCCCGACATTGACTAATAAAGCGATGGTCGCACCGAGCATTTCAGTAAAATAATCAATCGAAGCAATTGACGCGTAAGAGTTTACGGTCGGCGCGGTAAAACCCAGCAGTTCGGATGTGCGCTGTCGATTTATCGGAAAGCCGGTCGTCGTAATCGCGCACGCGCCCATCGGCGAATAATTCATATTTTCAAAGGCGCGCTGTAATCTTTTTATATCGCGTCCCAGATTCTCGGCAATCGCCAGCAGAAAATGCGCTAAAGTCGAAGGCTGCGCGGGCTGCGTGTGCGTGTAAGCGGGAATTAAAGTTTCGTGATGCTGCGCCGCCAAATCAAGCATCGTGCGGCGCAAATCCATCGTAACCCGAAGAAGGTTGAGCGCGTCCTGCCGTAAATGAAGCCGGTAAATCGTTACGTCGATGTCGTTGCGGCTGCGCGCCGTGTGCAGTTTTCCGGCAACGTCCGGGTCGCAGTTTTTAGTTATTTCCCTTTGCAGTAAAAAAAATAAATCTTCGTATGAGCCGTCGTATTTCGTCGCTCGAATCGCATTCAAATCGAGCGCCCGCAGAGCTTTAAGAAGCATTTTCAATTCATCTTCGCCGATGATTTTCTGCTCGGCGAGCATTACGCCGTGCGCGTAATCGACTTCGAGCAAAGCGTTCAAAAAATACTGCTTGGCGTCTTCAAAGCAATCGGCAAGCACGTTTTCCGTATAAGACGACGCGGGAAATTTTTCTTTCATAATTTATTTTTTGCCACAGAGAACACAGAGAAGCACAGAGTAAAGAAAAAGGAAAATGCGGGATAACTGCTTTATAAGATAATATCTTTCCGCTTACGGTTTCATATCTCTCTGTGTTCTCTGTGGCTAATTACCTTGTTTTCGCCTTCGGCAAGCTCAGCATATTCGCAAACAGGCGATACGCGCCCGGATTTCCCGTCGGAAGCTGGCGGAAAAAAGAATATGAATTATAAACGTAATTTCCCTTTCCGATTTTGGCGTAAACCAAACCGCCCGTAACCGGCGCTTCGCCTTCGTCATGCGTTTCGAGCAGCGCCGTGTATTGCGGGTCGAGCGCGGTCAGCGTGTAGAGATTTCTCTCCTGAATCCAGTTGTCCCAATCGCTCGCGACGATTTTGTTCGGGAAATTAAAAATCGGATTGCCGGGAGCTAAAATCTTGACGAGAGCGTTTTCGTCAACAACGCGGACGTTTGAAACACGCTGCGTTCCGTTGATTACCGATTCCATTTTGGCGGGAAACGGCGTCAGATTGTTCTGGACGTATTCCGACTGCTGATACTGCACAATCATTGTTCCGCCGTTTTTGACGAAATCGAGCAGTCTGCCGTTGTTGGCGACAAAATCGGGGCGCGTCTGAGAGGCGCGGATGCCGACGACAATCGTATCGAATTTCGATAAATCGCCGGTCGATAAATCTTTTTCTTCGAGCATCGTAACGGGCAAGCCCAAACGCCTGATTGCCGCCGGAACAGCATCGCCGCTGCCCATTATGTAGCCGACGCGGACGGGCGCGACTTTCAAATCCAGAACTTCCGCCACAACCGTCGCTTTCGTATAGCGGCGATGCGTTTGAATATGCGGATAGGCGATTTCCTGCATCGATTGGTCGTAAGTTCGACCGCCTGCGACGGCGATTGCCGTTAAATCGTATTTGCCGACTTTGGCGTTTGCCGGAATCGTTACGTCAAAAACAACCGCCGCTTTTTCGCCTTTTCTCTGCAAATCGAAATCAGCCGAAGCCGGACTTGAAGTCCAGCCCGAAGGCAGATTAAGTTTCGCCGTTCCCTTTGTTTCGCGCGGCGCGTTGTTGGTTACGGACATAACGAGCCGCTGTTTCTGCACTTTGCTTGAAACCGGCGCGATTAACAAATTCGTGTCGAGCGCGATGTTGACCATCGGAACGACATTTAAGTCGCGTCTTAATTCGCCGCGAACGTCGTCCGCGTAGCGGTATTGAACCGGCTGCGCAACAGTTATATCGACGCCGCCGAGTTCCATTGTTACGTTTGCCGAAACTAACTGATTTTGAAACGGCGCGTTTTTTACCGCGTCGCCTGCCGACCAGTCGAACGTAAAGTTTTTGCGCGGTTTTTCCAGCCAATACGGTTGTGTCAAAGTCGCACCGGCAGGAGCCGTAATCGTAAAATACGCCGCGCTCGAAGCCGTCTCCGGTCTTGAGAAAAACGAATTCCCGGTCGGTTTTGGTTCAGCCGCGTTTTCGACCGTCCAACCGGCTGGCAAATTCAGAGAAACATTTTTAATCTGCGCCGCGCCGCCGAAAACCTTGACCGAAACGCCGGTCGAATCGCCCGCGACAATCGTATCCGTGTCGCTCAGAGCATCGACGACAACTCCGGCAGCGGCTTGCAGCGCGCTCGAAAATTCCTGTTCCTTTTCGGCGAGCAGTGCTTTGGTATAAGGATTCTGCGTCAAATTTTTAGCTTCACGCGCCTGTTTTACGCCTCTGGCTAAGACAGGAACGATTTTTTGCGGCGCGTATGAATCGTATTCCTTTAAAGCCTTTTCAGCCGTGTCCTGCAAATCGGACAATCTGCCGGACAAACCGCTTTCCGAATTGCCGTTCAATTTCGCAATTCCCTTGATTGACGTGTCGATGCCGTCGAAAATATCGTTTTCTTTTGCGGATTTCTCAACCGTCGATTCAAGCAATCTTTCCCCTGAAGTTTGACTGCCGCGCCGTTCAATCGTTCCCATTTCCTGTGTTTTATGCTGGCTTCTGCCTTCGGACGCGATTTCAGCGTATGAACGTCCGATGAGCGGGTCGTAGTAACCTGTGTCAACGATAACCGTCGCCGGTTCGCCGCTCGCCGCAGCCGAAAAGCCCTGCCCGGCATATAATTTTTTAGCCTGCCACGGAAGCAGTCCTTCTCTGATTTGTTCGGGAAACTGGTTCGGGTCGGCGGCGGCTCTGTAAGCCTGCGGCGTTAAAAAGCCGGCGAGCTGATGCTGTCCGTGTCCGTCGGCGGGCGTTCCCTGAAATCTTGAAATAATCACCAGCGGTCGAAACGTGCGGATGGCGCGAACCATTTCGGCTAAAGTTTCTTTTTCGCCCCAGATTCTGGTCGCTTCGGCGCGGTTTTTTGAAAAACCGTAATCCATTACGTTTGTAAAAAGCTGCTGTCCGCCGTCGAGCCGTCTGGCTTGCAGAAGCTCTTCGGTGCGAATGACGCCGAGCGGCTCAAACAACTCCGCGCCGATGACATTCTGTCCGCCTTCGCCGCGATTCAAAGCCAGATAAGCAGTTCGCGCATTTTTGCCGCGCGCCAGATATGCAATCAAATTTGAATCTTCGTCGTCCGGGTGCGCGCCGGTGTGCATAGCGCTCGCCGTCGTTTGCAGTCGCTTGAGCTTTTGTCCTAAACCGGCAGCGCCCAAATCGTAAATCGGGCGAACCTGCGCCGCGCCGGTTGAAAAGTTCAAACCAATCAACAAAAACATCAGGAAAAAAGCCGTAAATTTCTTAGCCGACAGTCTCATTATTATCTCCTCTTACCGTTAAACTTATTAAATAACCCGCCAGAACCGTAACTAAACAGCCGATGACGTTAAACCACAAAAATTCTATTTCGGTGTAAATGCTGGCAATCCAGACCGAAGCGATGCCGAATAGAATACCGAAAAACGCGCCTCTCGCTCTGGCGCGTTTGACGACGAAAGCCAGAACGAACACGCCGAGAAGCGAGCCGTAAAAGAACGAGCCGAATTTATTGACGACTTCGATTAGAGAACCAAGGTTAGTCGCGTAAATCGCCACGATACAGGCGAAAAGTCCCCAGAAAGCAGTGGCGATTCGTCCGAATTTGACGTATTGCTTGTCCGTTCCGTCTTTTTTGAAATGCCGCCGGTAAAAATCTATTGTCGTCGCGGTGGCGAGCGCGTTTAATTCCGCCGCCACGCTCGACATCGACGCCGCGAAAATCGCCGCGATAATCAAGCCGATTACGCCCATCGGCATATTTTGAATAACGAACGTCGGGAAAACGTAGTTCACGTCGTTGAAACTTTTATCGTTATTGGTAGTTTTGATAAATTCGCTCGCTTTCTTACGAGTCGCATTAAAACTTTTGTCTGCTTGTAGATAGCTTTCACGCGCCGTCGTCATTATCGCTTCGTCCGATTGATGTCCGGCTTCGACAAACGCCAGCGCCGATTGCTGGCGCTGCGCGTGAATTGTTTTGTATTCGTTTTCGAGCGCCTGATATTCGACCGAATTGGTCATCGCCGCTTTTTTAGCTTCGACTTCGTTGAAAATCATCGGCGGCGTTTGAAACTGATAGAACACGAAAACCATCACGCCGATAAGCAGAATTAAAAACTGCATCGGAATTTTCAAAAACGCGCTCATCAGAATCGACGTTCTGCCTTCGCTGACCGATTTCGCCGTCAAAAAACGCTGCACCTGGCTCTGGTCGCAGCCGAAATATGATAGAAACAGAAAAAGCCCGCCGATTAAACCCGACCAAATCGTATATTTTTCCTTTAAATCGAAACTGGTGTCGATTGTCGTCAATTTGCCGCCCGCACCAGCCAGATGCAGACCGTCGGCAACCGAAACGCCTTCGGGAAAGTTTGAAAGAATGATAAACAGCACGATGCCCATTCCGACGAAAATGACCACCATCTGTTTTACATCCGTCCACGTAACCGCCTGAACGCCGCCAATCATTGTGTAAACGGTCGTCGTTATGCCGATAACAAAGATTGTAACTATTTCATTCCAGCCCAGAACAATCGAAAGAATCACCGACGGCGCGGCGATAATCACGCCGACGCCGAGACCGCGCGAAAGCAGAAAAAAGAAGCTCGTCAAACTGCGCGTTTTGGCGTCGAACCGCTTTTCGAGATATTCGTAAGCGGTATAAACATTAGCTCGATAAAAAAACGGAACCGCCGTTACGCACAAAATTATCATTGCCAGCGGCAGACCGTAATAAAATTGGATAAAACGCATTCCGTCCGAATACGCCTGTCCGGTCGTCCCGACCAACGTGATTGCGGACAACTGCGTCGCCATTACCGAAAGCCCGACCGCCCACCACGGCAGGCTCCGGTTGGCAAGAAAATAGCCTTCGACATCGCCGCTGTGCTTGGTCATTCGGATTCCGTCCCAAATCACATAAACCAGATACACGACGACGACAGTCCAATCAAGAAATTTCATTTTCGTTTAGCTTGAAAAATAATGCGAAAAAGCGCCCAAAGCCGAAATAACCAGAATCGTCGTGATTATCACAGCCAGATAAACCCGATACCACCACGCGTCGGGCAATTCCTCCACCTTCTCATTTTCGTTCATTTTTTCAGTTTGCATGTTTTGGAAATCAGCCTGAGCATTTCAAATTATAAAATGCTCAGGCTGTAATTGGTGAAATTAGAAAATGAACTTAACGCCAAATTGTCCCTGACGGCTTTCCTGTGCCGTACGAGTAAAGTTAGCATAATTAATTGGTACATTAAGCACGCCGGTTGTAGAGCTGAATCCTGACGTCAGCGTCGTTCCTGTACCATAACTAAGAGTACTGTTGATGTTGAAGATGTTAGTCGCTTCAGCAAAAAGTTCAATTCTGAATCTTTCCGTGATAGGAATAACCCGTGAATAACGCGCATCTACGTTGAAAAATCCTGGCGCTCTTCCAGCGTTTCTTTCAAGTCCGACAGGAATATCATTAAGCACACCGTCTCTGTTCAAATCAGAATTAGTCACGATTGGAAAAGTTTCTCCGCTTCCTGCAAACGCCGTAAACCCAATTTGATTATTGTTGAGAAGGTAACCGAGAGTTCTATTTTCAACATCAAATCTCGGACGCGCGACAAAACTTGCTGAGAAGGTATGACGTTGGTCGGCGACGCCGTATGCCCAATCAAAATCTCTATTCGACGGGTCAGACTGAGTTGCCGCTCCGACTCCTTGCAGATTTCGTTCAGGAGCATTGTCTCTGACACGCGACAAGGTATAGTTGAAACTAAATTGATAACCTTGCGAGAAGCGTTTATTCAATTGAAGCGTCAAAGCATTGTAATTGGAATTTCCGCCTGACCCGACTTCGATAATATTTTGAAAAGCGGGATTAAGGCGGAAGCCGACGCCGCAATTATAGATAGGTCGCCCATCGGCTAACGCGCCGCCGGTTTGGAGACAGTTTGTTTGTTTGTAAACCGGCAGATGCCGTCCTTCCGAATGGATATAACCTACCGTGAATGAATAATTTTCAGTCAAACCCTGTTCGAGCTGAGTTTGAAAATGCATCGCATACATATTGTTGAAATCAGGCGAAATCACTTCAATATTCGGCGGAGGCAATACAGTTCCCGCTGGAAGCGAACCTAATGTTCCGGGAAATAACGGCGCTCCAGGCGCGGCGGCAGGTCTTGCGCCGCCGTTGGTTCCTTGAAAACTGCGGTTAGCATATCTGCCGACGCCGTTTTCCTGTAATGCTCCTTCATACATTGATAGATAGACAGTATCGTAATAAAGTCCAAAACTTCCTCGAATAACTGTCGGACGGTTTCCCTCTCTTAACGAGTAAACAACACCTAAGCGCGGAGCGAAGTTATTTTTATCGACTTTGAAATCTCTCGATTGCTGTAAAGGAGCATTCGCAATACCGTCGGGAATATCATAAAGGTCATAACGCAAGCCATAATTAACTTTCAGTCTGCGTGTCGCTTTCCAATCATCCTGTGCAAAGAAATTATAGAAATTTGAATTATATTCAAATTCCGGCTCTCCAATAGTTTCCGCATAGTTGGTATAACCCTGCTGTTGTAAAGGAGTCGCTGTTGGGCTTATGGCAAGAAGATATGCCGACAATGACGGAAAAGTATAAGTTGCGTTTACGTTTGAACGACGGAAATCATAAATCCGGTTTACGCCGCCGCCGAATTTGAATGTGTGGTCGCCTTTCGTCCAAGTTATGTTATTTTGAAACTGATTCATAGTTTCAATCGGCGAAATAGCATTTATGTTCGCCGCCGGACCAAAAGCGGCAACGCCCGTGATTGTCACGGAAGGTCGTGTAGTTCCGGTAAGTTCGTTTGGTAAGAATATGGAATTTCGATGCGCGCGCTGGTAGCGAAATTCATTAATCAGATTTGACGAAAATATCGAAGCTAATTGAATTGCCAAAGAGTTGGATTTATCATCGAGGTCGATTACACGCTCAAGCGTATTAATTCCGCCGCCGACATTATTCGGCGAAAAATTTGTAAATCTGATAAATCTTCCGGTTAATCTATGCGCGTCAGTCAACTGCGCGTCGGTGCGGAAGATTAAAAAGTTTACCTTCTGCGAAGCGGGTATGGAAGAGACAAATATATCCGGCGATAGACCAGCTTCGTTTATTAACCTTTGTTTGTTTGCCTCGGTTATATTTACAAGCTGTGCCGGTCTGCCCGAAAAATCACGGGTTACGTATTCGTAACCGCCGTAGAAATGCCAGCGGTCTTTGATAATCGGTCCGCCGACCGCGATGGTATAATCATCTACAGTCGTCGGTGGTTTTATTGCCGTCGCCGGTGAATTGAAGGGACGCGACGAAAATGGCGTTCGGCGAAAACGATAGCTGGCTGAACCGTGAAAACCGTTTGTTCCCGAAGGCGTTATGTTGTTCATAATCAAGCCCGGCGTATTGCCGAACTCGGCGGAAAAGCCGTTCGTTACAAGCTGGACTTCACTGATAAAGGTTTCGGAAATCGGGACGAGACGAAGCCCGGCTAAGTTAGCCTGCGTGTTGACGTTGCCGTCGAGCTGAAAATTCGTCCGGCGGGCGTAACCGTTGGCACTGACGCGCGGAACGCCGAATTCGGTATTCGGGCGTCCGACGACGTTTGCCTGAAGGAGTGAAAAATTATAAGGATTACGGGAGACGAGCGGCAAATCCTGAATCTCTCTCGTATTCATCACGCGCCCGACGTCGATTTTTCCGGGGTCGGCAATCGGCGCGTCCGAGTTGATTGTAACGGTCGCCGACACGTCTCCCGCTTCGAGCGCCAAATCGATAGTCGCCGTTTGTCCCGCCGATAATGTGATGCCTTCGCGCACGAGCCGTTTAAAGTTCGCGGCTTCGACCGTTACCCGAAACGTTCCGAGCGGCAGAAGCGGTGCGCGGTAGACGCCGCTTTCATCGCTCACTATTTGCCGCTCGTTTCCGGTTTCAATATTTCTGACAGTTATCGACGCGCTCGGAACAGCCGCGCCGGTCGCGTCCGTTACAGTACCTTCGATTTGCCCGTTCAAGGCTTGCGACTGCGCGCTTACTTCGCCGAAGCCGAATATAAACAAGGCGGAAAAGATGGAGCAATATAAAATCGCCCGCAACAGACTCGATGTCTTCAACATTAACGTAACTCCTTAGATTTTTGGTTTGAAAATTTTAGAACGAATTTTACTGGACTATACCACTTTTTTCAGAATTGTAACAACTAAAGTTCTGTTTTGCAACAGGGATTTCAATGTTTATAAAATTCTATTATGGAAGCGGGAAACCGTTGTTTTTATTTCTAAATGTGCCGAAGAAAACGAAGAACATCGAATTTTATTTTTACAGGTAAATAATCCGATGTTCTTTGTCGTCGAGGTCAATCGCCGCGTAAATCCAGTCGATTAAGTAAAGCCCGTGATTATTGATTAAAGAAGCGATGTTAAGCGAGCGCTCCTGAAGATGTCTGTTCGGCAGAAGCGCGCTGAAAAGCGTTTCGATTTGCCGCATCACAACCGCGTCTTTCCGCATCTGGGCGTGATGAAACTTATTGCGGAGGTTTCCGATGTGGTAAATGATTTTGCGGCGGCGATTTGCCAGATTTTCCGCTAAAGTCGGTTCATAAGCGGTCAGACTCCGGTCGAGGCGATTAAGTTCGATATTGATTTTTTCCTCGACTTCGCCGAAAAGCTGTCCCATTTCGCGGTTCAGATGTTTTTCGACAATTTGGGGCAGAATGTTTTGAATACCGGCGAACAAATCCTTTAAGTGTAAATCATATTTTTCAAGCGTTTTAGCGTGTTTCGATTCGACAATCGTAAAGCTCTGGCGATGAAAAATCGGCGTTACCGGTCGCTGCAAAATCCGATAAACTTCCGCCGATTGGGCGAAATAGGCGATTTCCGCCGCGCCGCCGAAATAACAGACCGTCGGCAGCAGATAATCCTGCACGACCGAACGCAGAACGACGCTCGGACTAAACCGCTGCGGCTCAGCGGCGGCAATCCCGGTCAGTTCTTCGAGCGTAAATTCCTTTTCCGAATCTTTTACTTTATAAGTTCCGGCAAAAGTTTTTTTAATCGCGTGTCGCGTTTTATTTTTCGCCTGCCAAAAGAGCGGAAAATAATCGGGCGTAATCAAAACCTGCGCGTGATAACCGTTTTCCTTCAGCTCGTCGCTCCGCGCGATTAATGCCGAAACAATTTCATCCGATTTTTTCACCGCTTCGATATAAACCGGCGCGGCAAGTTTTTTCAGCCGTTCATCAAGCGGACAAAGCAAAATCAAACCGTATTTTCCGGTTATCTTCGCCAGAAGGCGCGCGAATGCGTCGCCGTAATCGACGCCTGAAGTCCAGGATTCTTCGATTGCTTTTTTTATCTCTCCGGTAAATTCGGTGTGCGGCAGCGCATTAAAAAGTTCTTCTATGGTTTTGTCGATTGAATCGTCGAGCTTAACGTAACCGACCGGCAAATTTTCGCGGCATCTCTGCGGCTCGTTTTTCAATTGAACCAACTCGCCGTTTTTTCCAATCACTTCGACTTTGGAAACTTCCTCGAAATCGTGGTCTTCGGTCGCAATCCAGAAAACCGGAACGGCTTTATAGCCGCGACCGCGAAGGCATTCGGTTAATCTGACAGCTGAAAGCGCCTTGTAAATCGTATAAAGCGGTCCGGTAAAAAGTCCCGCCTGTTGTCCGGTAACGACCGCTACGCAGTCTTCGTCGCGCAGCAGCTTTAAGTTTTTTAATGTTTCCTCGCCCGCTCCGTTCGCTTTATTTGCTTCTTCTAAAATATCGCAGAGAGCGGCGCGGTCGGTTTTGTAGTTTTGCAAAACTTCGGGGATTCGCTGTGAAATCTGCGTGTGTGAAGCGACTGTTAAAGGATAATATTTTTTTAACGCGAGCGGATTTTCCTGATATTCCGTGAAAAGTTTCGTTTGATGAGGCACATCTGAAAAGGACAGACTTTCCGTCTGCAAAATGACTTTTCCGGCTGGACAGGGACAGGCGATTTCTTGCTTCACAAATTTGCTCCTAACTTTTCCGTCTACAGAATTAAATACTACAACTTCTAAGCCGGAAAATAAAAAAGGACGGCGCTGTAATATGCCGTCCTTTTTCGTTCTGTTTCCTGTTCGTTTAATTTCCCGTCTCCAAAACGCGCGGTCGGGTTACGGTTTCGGTCGAAGCGGTCGTCGCTTTTCGCTCGATTCGATAGACGCCGGACGAATGCGTTCCGGCAAAAATCCGATTCGGGTCGTTCGGGTCGAAAGCCATCGACCAGACGCGGCGACTCGGCAGCTTCATTTCTTTGGAATCGATGCGACTCCAGTTTGAACCGGCGTCTTTCGAGAAATAAATTCCGCCATCGGCTTCAAGCGCGCTGGAGACATAGATTTCATTGCTGTTTCGCGGGTCGATAAGAATGCTCGTGTAATTGCCGAGCGGCAGATTTCCGCCGCGCCGCGTCCACGATTTACCGCCGTCGCGACTTAGATAAAACGTCTGCGACGTTCCGACATAAACGTAATCGGGGCGTTTCGGGTCAACCGTTATCGAGCTGACCGGAACGGCGTCCGGCGCGCCGCCGGTTTTTGTCCACGTCTGCCCGTTGTCGCGCGAGACGACGACGCCGGAGACGGAAGTTCCGACCCAAATCGTTTCCGGCTGCTGCGTGCTTGAATGGATGACAAAGATATTTTCGTCAATTCCGCCGCCGAAAGAAATCTTTTCCCAACCTTTCGTTATATCGTATGTGCGATACAAACCTTTATCCGTTCCGGCGTAAAGCGCGTTTTTGCCGTCTTCGGAGTATGAAAGAACTTTAACTTTTTCGGTTAAAACCGGAATTAATCCAGGTGCTGTCGAAGTCGTGTCGCCGACGGGAGCAACTTCGGAAGCCGGTTTTGCAATTGTTTTTTTAACTGCCGTTTTCGATTTTCCGGCAGCGGCTTTTGCAGATTTCCTCTTCACCGGCGCTTTTGTCTTCGCGGCGGGTTTCGGAACGGTTATCTGTTTCCAGGTATTTCCGCGGTCAATCGACGTGAACATTCCGAGGTTCGTCGCCAGGTAAAGCGTATCGGTTTTTACGCGGTCCTGAATAATCGAAAAAGGCGAAACGCGCGTTACGTCAAGATTTTTTCCGGTCTGCCAGCTTGTTCCGCCGTCGTTGCTGACGAAAACGAACCCGCCGCCGGTCGCCGTGTTATGCGTCGTCGCGTAAATCCGGTTCGGGCGCTCAATATCGGTCGTTACCGAATAAGTAAAACGACTCGTAAAATTATCGTTCGTCGGCGCAAAGTTTTTGCCGCCGTCGTTGGAAACCATTACGCCGTAATTGTTCGTGCCGATAAACACGCGGTTCGGCGCGTCCGGGTGAACAGCAATCGAATTGATTTCCAAATCTTTCTGCGTCGTCAAAGACCATTTTCCGGCACTCGATTTCATCCAGAAGCCTTCGGTCGTCGCCGCATATAATATTCCGGGCATCGTCGGATGCTGTAGAATGTCGCGTGTGCGGCGCGACTGCGACGGAATGCCCTGAATTTTCGCCCACCTTTCGCCCTGATTAAAAGATTCATAAATACCGCTGCACGCCGAAGCGACGATGTGGTCGGGATTTTTCTGGTCGATTGTTACGGCGAAAACGTCCGAATCGTCAATCATTCCTTCTTTAATCAAGCGCCAGTTCTTTCCGCCGTCCGTTGTTTTATAAGGTCTCCACCACGTTCCGGCGTATATCGTATCGACGGTGCGCGGGTCAACCGCCAGCGAATCAATGTTAATCGGCATCGTTCCCGATTCGATTTTTTTCCAGTCGTCGCCCGA
Source organism: Pyrinomonadales bacterium (assembly GCA_038200355.1). Taxonomy (GTDB): domain Bacteria; phylum Acidobacteriota; class Blastocatellia; order Pyrinomonadales; family Pyrinomonadaceae. The sequence continues at coordinate 16,092 of JBBPXZ010000014.1, forward strand.
ATTTTTTGAAATCCAAACGCCGTCAATCGTGCCGACCATAATAACATTCGGGTCTAAGGTTGACTGCACCATCGCGTGAATCGATTCTTTTTTTAACTCTTTGGATTCCTTCCAGGTCGCGCCGCCGTCGGTAGTTTTGAAAAATCCGCCCGGTTCTTTATGGCGATTACCTGAAGTGTAGATAACATTTGAATCGCGCGAATCGACGAATAACTGGTCGAGAACCAGGCGCGGACGATTGAGATTAACCAGAAGTTTCCAGTTGACGCCGGCGTCGGCAGAGGTATAAATCTGACCGTCGAGCGTGCTGATATACAAACGGTCTTTGTCTTTCGGGTCAACGGCAACGACGCGAACATCGCCGCCGCTCGGACCGACGACCTGCCAACCACTAATTTTCAGCGGCGGCTCGCCCGTTACCTCAGCCGCAAAGGAAAAGCCGGACAATACAAAAAGCATCATTGCCAATAACGCTAAAACATTCGTTCTGAAACCACGCGGTCGTTCGGTTTTACCTTTCATATATTTATTTCTTTTTTATGGATTAACCAGAGAATTACTGCAAACAAATTAACAAACACTATTCAGATGACGCGAAGGCGGAAGTATGTTGTATTCCAAAACAACGGTCGGCTCTTGCGGAAATTCAGTGAACCTCGTAACTCATCTAATTTCAAGGATAAGACAATCACTATCTTACACAAAACTTTAACTAATTCAAACCTTTTCTTGTCTTTAAAGCAAAAGCGAGTGAAGTTTATGAAAACTTCACTCGCTTAGGAAAGTTACACCTTAAAAAGATGTAATCGTTAATTACTGTTCAGGTATCGGAGGAGTCGCACCGGCGGGAACAATAAACAATACTGTTCTGACGCCCGTTCCTCTATTTCCACCATTTATAATCGTTACACGTTCTGCCGGGAAATTACGGAATCTGATTGCAGAGCGAATATCTCTTTCACGGATTCTAATTTCTCTCGGCGTTCCGTAGTTAATGATTGTTCCGGTCGCGTTCGGGTTATTACTTAATTCACTGAAGAATGGATCCAAGTTAGCTTTAACTTCATCAGCTACAGCTCTTGTAAATTCAGTGAATTGTGTAAATACGGGCAGACCAATCAAAGGAACGGTTTCCTGCGATGATGTATTACAGTCGACACACAAACCGCCAACCGTAACCGAAGCTACAACGTTTCCGGTTGCCATCGCGTCGGTGCTTACGGTAATAACCGGACTTCCCTGACCGCTGACGATTTCACCCTGCGAAACTGACCAGTTGTAAGTTACATCCGTCTGGCTTCCGCCGCTGACATTAGCCGTAAAGGTCAATGTTTCGCCCGCTCTGCTTTCGCCTGACGGACCGGTTACGGTAATCGTCGGACAAACACAAACGTCAATAGGCGGAACACAATTACAAGTCGCAACTGTAATCGTTCGCGTTTGTGTTTGTCCGCAAACGCCGCAGCTGTCGTCAACACCGGCTGTAATCGTATAAGTTCCCGGAGCAACGCCGGTTAAATCCCAATCGACGTTTGCGCCCTGTCCGACAATGCGACCGCCCGAAACTGTGTAGTTATAGGTCAGCACATCGTTTTCCGGGTCAACAGCCGTCGTTCTGACGCTGACCGTCATATCGTCGCTGCAGGTTGAGCCTTCAGCACGAATCAAACCTTCAGGACACGGCGTTGTAACCGTCGTTTCGCTAATTACAACATCTGTTACGTTAGCGAACTGATTAACAATCGGTCCCTGTCGTTCATTACGACGACCGGCGGTAACCTGAAAAATGAATCCGTGCGGATCCGTCGAAGTCTGGAATCCCGGAGGAACTCCGGTAAAAGTTGTATTACGCACCAGAGTTGAGTTCGCAACAGTAGCCCTGCTGGTGAAACTGTTATCGCCAAAGCTGTCTCTATCCTGTTGATTGACATTATAGCGATACGCAGCACCCAGACTTATGTAGCGAGTAGGATAAAAACGCGCGCCGGCGATTGCATCCATAGGATTATTTTCAAATGCATTCGGAGTGCGTCCGCCGACATAGTGAACCGATTTGAATTCTAAAATCGGCTGAAAATGTTTATTGACCGGAAAATCGACGCCGACTCCCGCCAAAAGTTCATCGGGTCTGTCTAAAAGAGTAAATTCTCCGTTCGGAAAATCACCTTTAACACTGCTGTTATAGATATAGCCGACGTTGCCCGAAAGATTAACCCATTTGCGAAGACGAGCGTCTCCGAAGGCAACCAAACCGACGTCGCCGCGATTCTTAAACGGATTGATTCCGCCGCCGCCCGGACTTGAACCGCGCTGCAGCTGGTTAAATCCGCTGAAATCACTTGCCTGGTCGGCATAAAAACGATAAAACGGAATTAAACCAATCCCATAAGGATTATTCGGTCCCGTAAAACGAATTTTTGCACCAACGGTAAAAGTACTGAATGCAGACTCGCCGTAAGTGCGATTGATAAACGGTGCGTCAGGCAGATAACTGGGCGCAAGCGTAAATGATGTCGGAACTTGAGTCTGGGCTGTGGTGCCGACATTTGCAGTTTGTAAAACTATGCCCGGCAAAATGCTGCCGTAGACAGAACCGATACCCGGAAAGTTATCTGCTCCATTACCGCCGCTGTCAACCACCGAGCCGGTTGCCTGACTGCCTGCTCCAAAACCGAAAACACTACCCGCCGTAATTCCGGTGCGCGGGTCAAATCCAAAGTTTCCGACATTGCCGCCGACAAATGGAAACTGGGTGAACGGCGCAGTTCCCGTCGGACGAAATACTGCAAAGTTCGGAAACTGGCTTGTGCCGCTTCCTCTGGGAGCTAAAACAATAGCGCCGGCAGACTGGCGTCTGCCGTTAACAACTAAAGTCGAGTTTTGGCTGGCAAAGCCGGAAAGATTGCCCGGCGAATTAACTTTGATGGCGCGATAGGCATCCGTGTTGAAAAACAACTCTAAATGGTCGCTCAATCCAACCTGGAAGCTGACCGGAATTTCCGTTATGTCAACATTGCCGGGATCGCGGTCATAGTTACTGATAGCCGCACTGAAAGTGAACTCACCTCTTCTCAGGGTTTGTCCATCATAAATAGTAAAAAGACCAGTCGGACCGCCGGGAGAACCACCTGTTCCCACCGTCGGTGCCGTATTTCTAGGGTCTTCTGTAGATTTTAAAGTTTGAGCTGACATTGAAGCAATCAACGTCAACATCGTAATCGCAACAACAAACGCTTTATTAGCGAGTTTCATCACATTCCTCCGCCGAAAATAATATTAAAAATTTGTTCAATAGCAACCTTGATAAAGACATTATAAAATATAAATAGAATACAAAATCGTTCACCAAAGTTACTCAATTATTGCATAGACTAAAAAACTTCGAGTAATAATTCTAAATCTTTTAGTTTAACTAATACAATTAAAGTCTCTTACGTTGTAATTTTATACGAGAGATTTTCTTAAAAGTCAATAAAAAGTTTTAACGACTTAATCACAACCTCGTAAGACATTAATTTAAAACTGTTGGAAAAGCAAGTATTTCAAACAATTAGATGATAATTTTAAGCGTAAATGCCGCGCATTTTCGTATCGTAAGCAACACGGTCAATCGCCAGCATATAAGCGGCGGTGCGTGTATCGACGTTATGCAGTTCGGCTAAATTGCTTAGTTCGATGAAACTTGCCACCATTTTTTCTTCCAGTCGTTGATTTACTTCGTCTTCGCGCCAGAAATAACCCATTCTGTCCTGAACCCATTCAAAATAGGAAACCGTAACGCCGCCGGCATTGCACAAAATATCGGGAATAACGAAGATTCCTTTATCGTGCAGAATCTGGTCGGCTTTCGGCGTCGTCGGACCGTTTGCGCCTTCGGCTAAAATTTTACATCTCAGCCGGTCGGCGTTTTCCGAAGTAATCTGATTTTCCGTCGCGCACGGCGTGAGAACGTCGCATTCGATTTCAAGCAGTTCCTGATTGCTGACGTAATCGGCTTCCTTATAACCTTCCAGCGATTTCGTCTGCTGCAGATAGCTTAGAACTTCCGGTATGTTCAACCCGTCTTTATTGTAGATTCCGCCGTAAATATCCGATATGGCGATAATTTTATAACCTTTTTCGTGCATCAGGCTCGCGCCGATTCCGCCGACGTTTCCCGAACCCTGAACGACGACCGATGTTTGCTCCGGCGTTAAATCAAAGCGTTTAATTGCTTCGTTGACGCAAAATAAAACGCCGCGTCCCGTAGCTTCGCGCCTGCCTAATGAACCGCCGAGCGCCACAGGCTTTCCGGTAACGACACCCGTTACGGTGTGCCGTGCGTGCATCGAATAAGTGTCCATAATCCACGCCATCGTCTGCTCGTTGGTGTTCATATCCGGCGCGGGAACGTCCTTGTCGGGACCGATAAAATCAATCAATTCAGATGTGTAGCGTCTGGTCAGCCGTTCGAGTTCGCCGATTGACATCTGGTGCGGGTTGCAGACGATTCCGCCTTTGCCGCCGCCGAACGGCACGTTGACGACAGCGCATTTCCAGGTCATCCAAGCCGACAGCGCTTTGACTTCATCCAGAGTTACGTCCGGCGCGTAGCGGATTCCGCCCTTCGCCGGACCGCGCGCGAAGTTGTGCTGAACACGGTAGCCTTCAAAGACTTCGATATGTCCCGAATCCATTCTGACCGGAATATAAACTTTTAATTCCCGGCTCGGAACGCGCATCACGGCATATAAATCAGCCTCTAAGCCGAGAAGCTGGGCGGCTCGGTCGAAGCGCTCGCTCATCGCTTCAAACGGATTTTTTTCGTCGTTTCCCTTGAAGCGGCGCATTTCATCTGCCATCGGATTTGCCATTACTATTTTAATCTCCAGTGTTTTATAAATTCGCCCAGTAACTTATTTTGTTAAAATTTCGTTCATCGCGCCGCTTCGGTAGCCGTGCAAATCTAAAGTTACATACTTAAAACCGAGTTTACGAAAGCTCGCCGCTAACTTTTCCGTAACATCCAAATTCAGCGCGCGCTCCATTTCGCCCGGCGCGATTTCCAGTCTGACGATTTCTTCGTGAACGCGGACGCGAAATTCTCTGAAACCAAGGGAACGCAGGATTTGCTCGCCGCTCTCGACCTTCGACAATCTTTCTATCGTAACCGGGACTCCGTAAGCGATGCGCGACGACAGACACGGACTCGAAGGCTTGTCCCAGGTTGAAAGATTGTGTTTTCTGCTCAGTTCCCTGATTTCATTTTTGCTCAAACTGACTTCGACGAACGGACTTCTGACTTCGTTTTCCGCCGCCGCCGCTCTGCCCGGACGATAATCGGCTACGTCGTCGGCATTCGTGCCGTCTAAAACGAATTTTATGTTTTTGTCCCGCGCCAGAGTCGAAAGTTTGCCGTAAAGCTCGGTTTTACAATGGTAGCAGCGATTTGTCGGATTGGCTTGATACAGCGGATTCGCTAATTCTTCGGTTTCGACGGTTTGAAAATTGAAGTTAAAATCTGAAGCGGTTTTTGCGGCTTCCGTGCGCTGAATTTCCGAAACACTCGGCGAAAGTCCGGTGATGCAGACAGCGTTTGAACCGATTTCCTGCGTCGCCGCCAAAGCCAGATAAGCGCTGTCCACACCGCCGGAATAGGCAACCAACACCGTCTCCATTTCGCGCATCAAACGGCGCAGATTTCGGTCTTTTTCGTCGGTGGAAAGCGTCGGTTCGGTATTAACGCTTTGTTGTGGTTTTGCCATTGTCTTATATATCGGCTGAAAATTTCAGCCGGTTATTTTCGGGCTGATGTCGAAAGGTAAAATCTTAACTCAGTGCAATGTGTTAGCGCAACTGTCTCGAATTTAACCGGAATTAATAGGGAACGGCGGCGCGGCTGAAAAATATAGACGATTCGCCCGCGCTCTGGTAAGGTTTCTATATCTTCTTTTTTCCGAATTTATCAAAATGATTCCTGTCTCACCGCAACATTTTTTCTTCGACCGGCGACAAATTTTAACCGTCTTTTTCGCCGTCCTGCTGCTTTTCCCGAACGCCTTCGCGCAGGCGGAAACCGAAGCGAAGGACGCGGTTCAGATTTTCAATCAGGGACAGGACGCGCACGAAAAAGGCGATTATGAAACCGCGCTTAAATTTTACGACGAAGCCTTACAAGCCGCGCCCGATTTTCCCGAAGCCGAATTTCAGCGCGGGAACGCGCTCGTTTCGTTAAACCGAACGGCGGAAGCCGAAAAAGCCTTTCGGCGCGCCATCGAACTGCGCGCGGACTGGACGCTGCCGATGACCAGTTTAGCGACGATTCTGGTGCGGAGAAACGAATTTACCGAAGCCGAACGTCTGCTCAACAAAGCCGTCGCCGCCGACGCGCAGAACTTTTCCGCTTATTCGGCTCTGACCGAGCTGCGGCTGAAAACGAAAGCGAGTCCGCCGGTTTTGAAGCTGCTGCTGGTGAAACTTCAGCTTTTAACTTCCAAAGCCAATCCGACCGCTTCGGTCTGGGCTTCACGCGCCGCGCTCGAACGCGTTCTGGGCGACGCAAATTCGGCAAAAGCGAGTGTCAGCCGCGCGCTGGCAATCGAGGCGAATAATAAAACGGCATTGACGGAACGCGCCGAAATCGCTCTCTCCGAAGGCGACAACGAACGCGCCTTTGAAGATGCTGAAACGCTTCTCCGCCTGTCGCCCGATTCCCTGCCCGCAAAACTTCTGCAAGCCCGCGTTTTCGCCGCTCAAAACAAATTCGACGACGCCGTAAAAATTCTCGATTCGATAAAAAATTCTTCTTCCGAAGCGGCGCTTCTGCGTGATACAATTACGGCAAACAATTCGGTCAGCGCGGTGGATTTGGAAAAACAGCTCGAAAAGGACGCTCGAAATCCGGTAATTTTAAGCCGTCTCTGCACGCTTCTGCGGGCGGAAAATCCGCCGAAGGCTTTGGATTACTGCCGCCGCGCCGCCGAAGCCGAGCCGAATAATATAAATCACGCCGTCGGTTTCGGCGCGGCTCTGGTTCAAGCCAGGCAGTTTGAAAACGCCGCGGCGATTCTGCGGCGCATTTTGCGGACGTCGCCCGATAATTTCACGGCGCGGGCGAATCTGGCGACCGCGCTTTTCGAGCTGAAACAATTTGCCGAAGCCAAAACCGAGTATCTGCGGCTGACCGAAAAGCAGCCCGATTTGGCAATCGCTTATTATTTTCTGGCGATTGCGCACGATAATTTGAATGAATATCTGGACGCGGCGGCAAATTACCAGCAATTTTTGAAACTGGCGGACGCGGAGAAAAACCGCCTCGAAATCGAAAAAGTAAATCTGCGGCTTCCGCTCCTGCTCAGGCAAATCAAAAAAGGCGACGGCAAAAAGAAAGTGAAAAGGTGAGAAAGTGAAAGAGTGAAAAATCGGGAGTTTAAAAAATGAAAAGCGCAGTGATAAAAATTTTTGTTCCCCGCAGGCAATCGGTCGGAACGGCAGGCGTTAAAAACTCCGCGCTTTTCGCTTTCGGTTTTTCGCTTCTGATTTTCTGTTTCTGTCTCGATGTTCCGGCGCAGGAAGAACAGTATCAGCAAACCGAACCGCCGCCTTTGAAAATCGTTTCAAAGGCGGAAAAATCTTTGCTCGCCGCCGAAGCGGACATCTCCGACCGGACGAAATTGTCTTTGACGCTGATGGAAAATCGCCTGAAGAAAGCTGAAAATTATTACGCCGCAGAATCGTTCGGCGATATGTTCGGCGAGCTTGGCGGCTTTAACGCTCTTATCGACGAAGCGCTCGGCTTTCTGAACCGGCGCGACGACGGGCGCGGAAAAGTTTTGAACAATTTCAAGCGGCTGGAAATAAATTTACGCCGCTTTATCCCGCGCATCGAATTAATCCGCCGCGAGCTTCCTGCCCGCTACGAGCCTTACGTGCGAAGGCTGATTAAAACCGTCCGCGCCGCGCGAAGCAAGGCGGTCGAACCGCTTTTCGACAACTCGGTCGTTCCGTCCGAAAGAACAGGAAATCAAGATGACATTCAAAACCCTTAACTCCGTTTTCTTTATTTTAACCGCCTTCTTTTGTATCGGTTTCGTCGGCGCGGCGGACGCTCAGAAACGCGACCATTTAAGCGATATGGAAGTCGAGCTTGTCCGCGACGCTCAGGAAGTAGACCGCCGCGCCGAAGTTTTCGTCAAAGCCATCGACCGCCGCTTCCTGGTTCTAAATAACGATGCATCGCAAACCAAACAAATCGCCAAAGATATAGACAGATGGGGCGAGCTTCCCGCCGGCACGCCGCTGCAATTATTTACCGACATCAGGAAAATTCTCGCCGAAGCCATCGACAACATCGACGACGTGGCGACGCGCGAAAAACACGACGAAAAACTTTTCGCCAAAGCCGTCCGCTCGCTCGCCGCCGCTGCTGAAAGATATTTGCCCGCTCTGAAATCCGACTTAACAAGAACCGCCGACGAACGCGAAAAAGGTGCGATTCTCGCTTCAATCGAATACTGCGAGCAGATTATCGAAGCATCCGCAAAAGTTCCGCAGGAAGATTTAACGGTCAGGAAAAAGAAGAACAGCAATCGATGAATGATATTCGGGAATCGATGCGGTTTTTCTTATCCGCTCTTTCTTGACGCCTGCAACTTGTGAATGTTAGTTTTTTCTTTATACCTGAAGACTCAAAATTTCTATGGAAAATCTGAAGAAAACTCCGCTCAATAAAGCGCATCGAGAGCTTGGCGGAAAGATGGTCGATTTCGGCGGCTGGGATATGCCGGTGCAGTATTCGGGCGTCATTGCCGAACATTTGCGGACGCGCGAGCATTCGGGATTGTTCGACGTGTCGCATATGGGCGAGATTTGGGTCGAAGGCGAGGACGCGATTAAATTTGTCAATCGACTGACGACGAACGACGTTACGAAACTCGTTGACGGGCAGGCGCAGTATTCGGCTTTGACGCGCTCTGACGGCACGGTCGTTGACGATTTGCTTGTTTATCGTTTCGACCAGGGAAAATTACTGCTCGTTGTTAATGCCGGAACGACGGAAAAAGATTGGGATTGGATTACGCATCACAAAGGCGACGACAACATCACATTAACCAACGCGAGCGCCGATTACTGCCAGATTGCCGTTCAGGGACCGGACGCGATTGAGATTTTGCGGCAATTAACTGAAACGAAGCTCGACGAGATAAAATATTATTATTTTGAGGTCGGCAAAGTTGACGGCATCGACGCGATAATTTCCCGCACCGGCTACACGGGCGAAGACGGTTTTGAAATATACGCCGACGAGAAATACGCCGAACAACTCTGGAATAAACTTCTCGAAGTCGGTCGATTCGGCGAAGACGACGGCATTTTGCCGTGCGGTTTAGCGGCGCGCAATACTTTAAGATTAGAATCGGGAATGTCGCTCTACGGACACGAAATCTCGGACGAGATTACGCCGCTCGAAGCGAATCTCGGCTGGATTTGCAAACTGAACAAAGAAGATTTCAACGGCAAAGCGGCGCTCGTCAAACAAAAATCTGAAGGTTTGAAAAGAAAGCTCGTCGGTTTTGAAATGAAAGACAAAGGCATCGCCCGCGACGATTTCGACGTTTATATAGACGATAAAAAAGTCGGCAAAGTTACGTCAGGCTCGCCTGCGCCTTACTTGAAAAAGAACATCGGCTTGGCTTTCGTTCCAACGGAGTTTGCAAATATCGGTCAGGAAATTAAAATCGATGTCAGAGGAAAACATCTGGCAGCGGAAATCGTGCCGATTCCTTTTTATAAAAGAGAAAAATAAATTCAAGGTTTCAGGAATTAGGTTTTAGGTATCAGATTTTGCACCTATCACCTATCACCTATCACCTATCACCTAAAAAAATATGGCAAACGTAAAAGAAAATCTGCATTACAGCAAAGACCACGAATGGGTCGCGGTTGACGGCGAAAACGCGACAATCGGGATTACCGATTACGCGCAGCACGCGCTCGGCGATGTCGTCTATGTCGAGCTGCCGAAGGTCGGCGATAAATTCGACGCGCACGAAGCCATCGGTTCGGTCGAATCGGTCAAAGCGGTTTCGGAAATCTTCACGCCGATTGCGGGCGAAGTTCTCGAAGTCAACGATTCATTAAATGATACGCCGGAAGTCGTCAACACGGACGCATACGGCGACGCGTGGCTGATAAAAATCAAAATGGACAACGCGCTCGCCGCCGATGCGCTGCTTTCGTCCGCCGAATACGAAGAATACCTTTCAAACAATGAGTAACGGCAATGGATAATGGATAACGGATAATGGATAATAGAAGAAAAATTTTTTATCCATTATTCGTTATCCATTATCCGTTATCCATTAAATTATGCGTTATATTCCAAATTCACCCGAAGAGCGCGACGAGATGCTCGAAATCGTCGGCTTAAAATCGGCGGACGAGCTTTTCCGCTCGATTCCGAAAGATGTTCAGCTTAATCGCGCGCTAAAAGTTACCGAACCGCTTGCCGAAATCGAAGTCATCAATTCGATGGAAAAGCTGGCGGCAAAAAACACGGCAGCACAGAAAACATCATTTTTAGGCGCGGGCGCTTACGCGCATTATTCGCCGACAATCGTTGACCATTTAATACAGCGTTCGGAGTTTTTCACTTCCTACACGCCGTATCAGCCGGAAGTTACGCAAGGCACATTGCAGTATATTTTCGAGTTTCAGACGCTCGTTTGTCAGTTGACCGGAATGGACGTAGCGAACGCGTCGATGTATGACGGCTCGACGGCAATGGCGGAAGCGTTTTTGATGGCGCAGAGAGTTACGCGCCGCGATAAAGTCGTTATCGCCGAAACCGTGCATCCCGAATATCTGGAAGTCGGCAAAACTTACACGCAGCACGGCGATTTGACGATTGAAACCGTCCATTTCGATAAGGAAACCGGACGCGTTTTAGCCGACGATTTACAAAAATTAGACGACAAAACCGCCGCGCTCGTCGTCCAGTCGCCGAATTTTTTCGGCTGTGTCGAAGATTTGCAAATGCTTGCCGACAAAGCGCACGAGGTCGGCGCGCTCTTTATCGTCGTCGTTACCGAAGCGATTTCGTTCGGATTGCTAAAATCGCCGGGCGCGTGCGGCGCTGATATTGTCGTCGCCGAAGGTCAATCGTTCGGCGTTCCGTTATCTTACGGTGGACCTTACGTCGGACTTTTCGCCTGCAAAGACAAATACGTCCGCCAGATGCCGGGCAGACTCGCCGGAATCGCCTACGATAAAAACGGCAATCGCGGTTTCGTTTTAACGCTCGCCACGCGCGAACAGCACATTCGCCGCGACAAAGCGACATCAAACATCTGCACCAATCAAGGCTTAATCGCGCTCGCCGCCACTGTCTATATGGAAACGATGGGCAAAAAAGGCTTGCAGGAAGTCGCAATGCAGAACGCGCAGAAAACCGCTTACGCCGCCAAAAAGATTGCAGAAATCAAAGGATTCACGCTTCCCTTTTCCGCGCCGAAATTCAACGAATTCGTCGTTCGTGCGCCGATGAACGCAAACGAACTTTTAGAAAAGCTCCGCGCCGAAAAAGAAATCATCGGCGGCTTGGCTTTATCGCGTTATTACTCGAAAAACCCGAACGATTTTCTCGTCTGCGTTACTGAATTAAACACGAAACAGCAGATTGATAATTTAATTGAAGGCTTGCGCGAAGTGATAAAATAATGCGCGAGGTGATTTTATGGCGAAAGTTTTAACATTTGAAATTCCCGAAAGTGAAGTTAAAGATTTTGAGGCAATGCTCAAAAATCTGCACGATGAGATGCAAAAATCATTTGCGGTGATGAAAGAAGACCAGGCAGAAATCGAACGACTGCGCGAGGAATCGCGCCAAATCAAACAAAACACCGATAAAATCGCTGCTGAAACGCGGAAGATTTTAGACGAAATGTCTAAAAGATTATTAAAGGCGGCGTAAATGATGTGGACTAAAGTTCTGGAATACGCGCAAAACCCTTTTCTCCTCCAGCGCGAGACACAACAAAATAAAGCCGACATTAAAGAATGCGAGCAGGATAACAGAGAGAATAGACGCGAACTGGAGAAAATTCGCGCCGAATTCAATCAGCTTGTTTTCCTGGTTCAGAAATTAAGTTTCGACATTGAGCAAATCGGCAAAACGGAAAAAAGCGAACGCGAAAAAATCACATTGCAGCTCTCGAACGAAATGCTGAAGTTTGAACGCCGCTTGCCGCACACGAAAGATTCGGAAAAATAATAATGAGCATTAAAAAAGTTACACAGCACCCGACGCAGAATGAAGAATTGATTTTCGACCGCTCGCAGACCGGGCGCGTCGGTTACAGGCTTCCGAAACTCGACGTTGAAGAAACGAATATCGACGAGATTCTGCCCCTAGAATTACGGCGCGACGACGATTTGAGCGGTGTGCCGGAAGTGTCCGAAGTCGATGTGATTCGTCATTTTACACGGATGTCAACGTGGAATTTCTCGATTGATTTAGGAATGTATCCTTTGGGAAGCTGCACGATGAAATATAATTCGCGGCTCAATGAAAAGGTTGCGCGTATCGGCGGATTCGTTAATCTGCATCCGCTCGCGCCGGAATCGGAAGCGCAGGGCGCGCTTGAATTGATTTATAATTTGCAGGAAGATTTAGCGGAAATTACCGGACTTCCCGGCGTGAGTTTGCAGCCGGCGGCGGGCGCGCACGGCGAGATGACGGGCGTGATGCTGATTCGTGCTTTTTTAGACAAACGCGACGGCGAAAAATCCAGAGAACGGCGCGTGATGCTGATTCCCGATTCGGCGCACGGGACGAATCCGGCGTCGGCGCATATGGCTGGCTTTACGGTTAAAACGGTTAAATCTACAAATGAAGGCTTGACCGATATGGAGCATCTCAAATCGCTTTGCGCCGAAGGCGGCGTTGCCGGATTGATGCTGACGAATCCGAACACGGTCGGCATTTTCGAGACGAATATCAAAGAGATTTGCGATATTATTCACGCGGCGGGCGGCTTGGTTTATATGGACGGCGCGAATATGAACGCGCTGGTCGGCGTGGCGCGTCCGGGCGATTTTGGCGTCGATGTCATTCACCTTAATCTTCATAAAACATTTTCCACTCCGCACGGCGGCGGCGGTCCCGGCTGCGGTCCGTGCTGCTGCACGGCTGAATTAGAACCGTTTCTGCCCGTGCCGCGAATTGTCAAAGACGGCGAAAATTACCGGTTGGATTTTAATCGTCCCGAATCAATCGGGCGCGTCAAAGCGTTTTTCGGCAATTTCGGAATGATGATTCGCGCGCTCGCTTATATTCAAACGCACGGCGCGGAAGGTTTAAAGGAAGCGACCGAATCGGCGGTTTTAAATGCGCGCTATGTCGGACACCATTTGACCGAAGCGTTCGACAAACCGTTCGCGGGCGATTCAATGCACGAAGTCATTTTCTCGCACAAAAAACAAACCAGAAAAGGCGTCCACACATTGGACATCGCCAAACGTCTGATAGATTACGGCTTTCACCCGATGACGATTTATTTCCCGCTGATTGTCGAAGGCGCGATGCTGATTGAGCCGACCGAATCGGTTGGCAGACAGGATTTAGACGCCTTTATCGACGCGATGAAATCAATCGCGCAGGAAGCGATTGAGAATCCCGAACTCGTTATCGGCGCGCCTCATTCGACTAGAATCGGCAGGCTTGACGAGGCGACGGCGGCGAGAAAACCCGTTCTTCGATGGAAACCCGATATGGACGCGATGACCAAATCGGCTTAAAGAAATTAGAAATTTACGATAAAATAAAAAGCTGCGAAAGCGATTTCGCGGCTTTTGTTTGTAAAGAATTATGTTAAAAGACGAACTGCGCAATACCGTCTCGCAAGCCGAATTAAAACGGCGTCTCGCAGAGGAAATTGAGCCGCGCACGACGCTCTCGTTTTATCAATATCACCCAATTGAAAACCCGCAAAAATTCAGAGACGAGCTTTATGAAAATCTCGAAAAGCTGAGTGTTTTCGGGCGGATTTATGTAGCAAGCGAAGGTATAAATGCCCAGATGAGCGTTCCCGAAAAGAATTTTCAGGCGTTTAAAGATTATCTGTATTCGATTGTATTTCTAAACGGCGTGCGGCTCAACATCGCCATTGACGACGACGGCAAATCGTTCTGGGTTTTGAACGTCAAGGTGCGACCGAAAATCGTCGCCGACGGCATCGAAGATGCGACTTTCTCGATGGAGCGCAAAGGCAAGTATGTGAATGCCGAAGAATTTAACCGCCTGACGGAAAATCCCGAAACCGTCGTCGTCGATATGCGAAATTATTACGAATACGAAGTCGGGCATTTTGACGGAGCGCTCGAAGTTCCGTCTGACACGTTCCGCGAGCAGCTGCCGATGGCGGTCGAGATGCTCGAAGACAAAAAAGACGCGCCCGTTATAATGTATTGCACCGGCGGGATTCGCTGCGAAAAGGCGAGCGCCTACTTGCTGCACAACAATTTTACAAACGTCTTTCACCTCGAAGGCGGCATTATCGAATACGCCCGGCAGGTCAACGAAAAAGGCTTGGAAAATAAATTTCGCGGTAAGAATTTCGTTTTCGACAATCGTTTGGGCGAGCAAATTTCCGATGAAGTTGTCAGCCGCTGTCATCAATGCGGGTTGCCGTCGGATACGCACGTCAACTGCGTCAATCAAGCCTGTCATCTGCTTTTTATCCAATGCGAAGATTGCGGCGCGAAATTCGACGGCTGCTGCGGCGAGCAGTGTCAAACAATCAATCGTCTGCCGTTTGAAGAACAACAGGCGCTTCGCCGCAATGGATTGAAAGAAACAGTTGCCTTTAACAATAGCCAAAATCGCGTCCGCGCTCGTTTCTTCGATGTCGGCAAAAAGCGCGAGTAATACATTAAAATAAAAATCGCGGGATGTTTTTAATTCGGCAAACTTCCGCTGCCGGATTTTTACGGCGCTGCGGGCAGGTTAATAATTCGATTGAAAATTTCCAGGCGCGTCCGATTTGAGCGGCGGTCGCAAATCGATTAAAACTTTCAAAGATTCAATCTAAAAGCAAGAAAAAAACGCCGAACTGATAAAGTCGGCGTTTTTTTCTTTTCGGCTATTTCGATTACTGACGGCGTGTTCCGCCCGCGCCCTGCACGATGCGCGAGCTGACGATTTTGCCTGCCGAATCGAGCGTTACTTCTACGATTCCGCCGGTTGCGTCCTGCAATCTTCTGACGGTTTGCCCGGCGTTGTTGGTCGTCTCGCCGACGACTCTCAAGCCGGTCGCCGCCGTGTCTAAAACCGAGCCGATGGTGCGCTGGTTGACGACTTTGCCGGTCGTGTCGAGCGTCTTTTCGACGATGTTGCCGGTCTGGTCGAGCGTTCTTTGGACGGTTTGCCCCAAAGTGTTGACGGTTTGCGTTAAAACTCCGCCGGGCTGGGTCAGGTTGTTTAAGGTTTGACCGACTACGCCGCCGGGTTGGAGCGCGGTGTTTGCGACGCCGCCGACCGTTCCGACCGTGTTATCGACCGACTGCAAAAGGCGTTCGAGAATCTGCGGGTTGCGGTCAATAGTAGTCAACGTACGGTCGATGATGCTGGCGACGTTATCGAGCCGGACTTTTAATAAAACTTCGGCGCGGACGCCTTTGATTGTCAGTTTTACCTTGTCGATGCCAACATCGGCGCCCGCGGTCAACTGCAAAAGATTGGCAAGTCTGGCGTCGAGCGAAACTTTGGCGCGCAGATTTTCGACTTCGAGCGTGATTTCTTCGACCGACAGATTCGGCACGTCGAGAAGAACATCCGGGTCGCCGCTCGCCGCTTCCTGTCGCCTGCGCTCGCTTGCCTGCTGCTGGCGCTGCTGGTCTTCCTGCGACAGCGGACGAACGCGCGAAACGGGCGTCGGCGTCGTCTGCGGTCTTGTCGTCCGCGTCGTAATGCCGGTATTGCGGTCGCCGGTTGTCGTTGTTTGAGCCGGAGCGATTCCGGCGCTCAGGGCGATTGTCGAAACCGCTGCTAGATAAAATAATTTTCTCACTGTTTTTTCGTTCCTCTGTTTAGTTAAAATTTGCTTCCGGTTTTTATCGGAAAGCAGGTTTTTATAAAAAATTGTTTTGTCGAATTAAAGCGGCGGCAGGATTTGCTGATTTGGAGCCGCTTTGATTCGTTCGATACGGCGGCGGATTGATTCGAGCGAGCCGCGAAAGGTTACACGCCCCGTTATGCCGCGCAGGATAACGTCGATTCGTTCGGCGCGCACACCGACGCCGACTTCGAGCCGCACGTTTCCCGAAGTTGTTTGCGTTAATTCAACCGCCGTCGAGCGCGCGAAATTCGTCTCCGTTATGCGGTCGCTGGCGATATTAAGTTCAAAATTTTCGTTGGCGGTCGCTTGATTGGCGGGCGCATTACTTTGTCCGGTCGTCTGAGCAGCCTGGGAAATGCAAAGGACGGCGGCTAAAGTCGAACCCGAAACAATGCGCTTGATAATAAAGTAGTTCATTTATGTCCCTTTTTTGTTTAGAAAATCGGTTACGGTTTTTTATTTTGATTTTGCGGCGCGGGCGTCTTTTGCTGCACGACAGCGTTTGGTGTTTGATTTTGCGGCGCGGCATCTGAAATCGGAATTTCGCCCAGGGCTTCGGCAACGATGTGCTCGATGTCGGCGAATCGACTGGAAATACGCAGCTGAATCCCGATATTACGATACGTTACGCCCGGCTCGACCGGTTTGGGCAAATTCTGCCGGTCGGCTTCCCAGACGGTTTCGCGCTTCGGTTGCCCCGGAAAATCGACGGTCGGGTTCGGCACGATTTCAAATTTCAATTCCCGCGCCGAGACATTTGCCGTTATCGACAAATCATCGACTGCCGCCGGCGACTGCCGTGTTTCCGTTCGGGAAGTTTGCCGACTTCCCTGCTGGGCGATTGCCTGAGCCGCTACTGCGGTTAAACAAATTACCGCCGCCAAAGCTGATAATTTCATCCGGTAATCTTGTTTCATATCGATTTTTATAAAAATTCGCCACGCAAATTTTTATAAGAGTATAGCAGAAAGTTTTTACCGGCTGTAATTTATTTTTTTTGATGAAAATAAATTACAGCCTACAAATTTACAGCTTGTAAAGTAAATATTAATTTTTATTTATGGTAAAATTTTCCTGTCAAGTTTACGTTTTCACCCAAGAGTTTTAATTAGTAATGGCAGTCGGAATTATCATTCACGTTACAGTCGGCGACGAGCGGCGCACCGAATTTTTTTCGGAAAAAATCATACGCATCGGCTCAACCGAGGCGAGCGATTTGCAGATTCACAGTACACGAATCGATGCCGAAGGCGTCTGGCTCAAACTGGAATCCGACGACGATTCCTACCGAATTATACATTCGCTGGACTCGCTCGATTTAATGCATAACGGCAAGCCGCTCCGGCGTTTCGCCGCTCTCGAAGACGGCGACACGATTGAAATCGCCGGAACGGGCATTGCTTTTTCGTTCTTCTCGCTCGAATCGAAATCTTCTCTAATCACGACCAACCGCGATTTGCCGCACGTCGCGCCGTTTATCGAAGCCGCCGCGATGGAATCGGGCTTTTCGCCGAAACGCGACGACGCCAAAGCTTTCCTGCGCGAATTCGTCCGCGAGCTGGCGCGCGAAATTTCGTGGGTTACAAAACTGATTATTCTTCTTATCGTCGTCGGCTCGCTGAGCGGAATTTTTTATCTCGGCGTCGCTTTCAGCAAAGAACTGCAAAAGAATCGCCAGCTTGCCGAGCGGCAGAATGAAATCGTTCGCCAGCTTGAGGAGCGAATCGCGCAGACCAACAACCAAATCGGCGAAATCGACAAAAGCAACAAGGATATTATAAAAAATCTGTCGTCGATGCAGAACATTCGCGGCGAATACGGCAACGGCGTCTGCCTGATTGTCGGCGTCTATGAACTGGTTGACCGCAAAAGCGGGAAAACGCTTCGTTATCCAGACCCGCAGGTTTTTCAGCCGAGTCCGTTCGAGCCGGAAGAAGCCGCGACGCCGCCGCCCGAAGACGGAAACGCGCCCGCCGCGCCGACCGCACAGCCCGGTTTGACGACCGAGGGCAGCGGCAGCGCCGTCGAATACGATTTTATCGGCACGGGCTTTCACGTCGGCAGCGGTTATATCGTAACCAACCGGCACGTCGTCCAGCCGTGGGAAGAAGACGACCTCGTTAAACAAATGATGAAGCAGTCGAACGGCAGGGCGCGCGTCAAAAGTCTGGTTATTTATTTTCCGAATCTGCCGAAGCCGCTTCCGCTCAAAGTGCGTCAGCTGGGCGCGGGCGTCGATTTGGCAATCGGCTCGATTGACCCGAATCAGGTTTCGCCCGATATTCCGGTTTTGCCGCTCGAAGCGGATTCCGGCGCGGCTTCGGTCGGCAAAACCGTCGTAACGATGGGTTATCCGAACGGTCCCGACAGACTGTTGGCGATGGTTGACGACTCGGAAGCCAAATCAATCAACCAGCGTTTCGGCGGCTCGCGCCAGGCGCTGATAAATTTTCTGGCGCAGTCGCGTAAAATCGTGCCGCTGACCACGCAGGGCGCGATTACCGATTTATATCCGAAGCGCATCGTCCACGACGCCAAAACTGCCGAAGGCGGAAGCGGCGCGCCTCTGTTCGGTCAAACCGGAAAAGTTATCGGCGTAAATTTCGGCGTCTTCACCGAAAGCACGGCGGCAAATGTAGCTTTGCCGATTCGTCTGGCAATCGATTTATTAAAACGCGCCGGCTGGAAATCGCCCGAAGAATTAAAAGCGGCGGCGGTCGCGCAAAATCAAACCACGAACGCGGATACGGCGACGCAGGAAAAGGCTCAATAATTACGAAATTACGAATTACGAATTCGGAAAATTGTTTCCTTAATTCATAATTCGTAATTTCGTATTTCGTAATTCGTAATTTATGAACAATCTCGTTTTCTCGAATATGCTTCATCGTCCGGCGCGCACCTTTGTCAGCATTTTGGGCATTGCCGTCGGCGTTCTGCTGATTGTTTTTACAATCGGTCTGGCAAACGGAACGCTGCGCGAGCAGGCGAAGCGCGAGGCGAACGTCGGCGCGGAGATTATGGTGCGCCCGGCGGGTTCGCTCGGCATCAGCGGTTCGGCGTCGCTTAGTCTGCCGGTTGCGCTGGCGGCGGAAATCAATCGGGTCGAAGGCATCGAGACAGCGATTCCCGTCGGGCAGAACAGCGTTTCGGCTGCCGACAACAATTCGGGCAGCCGTATAATCGAAGGCATAAACTTTGATGAATACGCGAGCGTTGCCGGTTTGCGCATCATCGAAGGCAGAAAGTTTTCCGGCGCGGGCGGCGAAGTGATTACAGATACGGCTTTTCAGAAACAGAAGAATTCAAAAATCGGCGACAAGATTCTGTTATACGACCGCGAATTTACAATCGTCGGCACATACGAGCCGGCGGCGGGCGCGCGCATCAAACTCCCCTTGAGCGAGATGCAGACGCAATTAGGCGGCGAGGGCAAAGCGTCGGCTTTTCTGGTAAAAGTCAGGCAGGGCGCGGATTCCGAACAGGTCGCGCAAAACCTACAGGAAAAATTTCCCGACAATCAGGTTATTTTAACGAAAGACATCGAGGAGCTTTATATGGCGGGCGTTCCGGCGCTCAACGTCTTTCTCAACGTCATTATCGGCGTGGCGGCGATTATCAGCGCGCTCGTCGTTCTGCTGACGATGTATACGACCGTTACGGAACGCACCAGACAAATCGGCATTATGAAATCTCTGGGAATGTCGAATGCTTCAATAGCGTGGATTGTCGCGCAGGAAGCGCTGCTCATTAGTTTCTGCGGCATCGTCGGCGGAATTTTACTGACGATAATTCTGCGATTTATTTTAACGAGAGTTACAACTCTGGAAGTCGAATTAAGTCCGCTGGTCTGGACGATTACGCTGTTTGTCGGACTCGCCGGCGGCGCAATCGGCGCGCTTTATCCGGCATTGCGGGCGGCGCGTCTCGATGCGGTCGAAGCGCTGAGTTACGAATAAGTGATAACTGATAACCGATAAATTAAAAAACAATTTTACTTATCAGTCATCACTTATCAGTTATCACTTATTAATGTGTGTTTGAATATCGACGCGCTGGATTTTCAGAACGACGCGCACCGTGTCCGAGCGGTTGTCCAACACTGCCGGAACGAACGGCGCGTAATCGGAATTGTTGTTTTTCAGAGCTTTTTCAAGTTCGCGAACGGCGCGGCGGTCGCTCGAAGGCTCGACAACTTCGGCAATCTGCGCCAGACCGTTTCCGAAAACATCGGCAACCACGACGATTTCGTCATCTTTCATATTTCCGCGCACCAGCGATTTTGTCAGTGCAAGCAGAGCGCCTTTCGGATTAAGCGACGGCGAATCGCCGGACACGGACAACCGGGCTGCCGCATAATCAGCCTGCGTCAATTCGATTCCGGTCAAATCCGGCGGCGAATCACGATTCGCGGTTAAAATCGCCGGTTTATTAAACGGCTGAGCTTTGGCGAGTTCCGTGTTTTGCGCCGCATTATTCGCGGTCGAAAGCAAGCTCCACAAAAGCGTGATTCCGAAGGTAAGACTCAAAACCGTCGCCACGCCGTACGGCATCAGACGCATTTTCAGCCATTCGCGGAAAGATTCGGTAAAAATACTTTCGGTTTTGCGCTGCCGTTCGGTTTTGATTTCCAGATTAACGCGTCTCTTTACCGAATCAAGCAAGTCGGCGGAAAGCGCCGGGCGCTCTAAAATGCGTAAATCCTGCCGCAGCATTTGATAATCCGCCGCTCTTTGCCGGCACAAAGGACATTGCGCGAGATGTCTCCCGACCGTCTCGCGGTCGTCTTCTCTCAAAATATCGTCAAGATAAATCGACAAATTAAATTGTATGTTTTCGCATTTCATTTTTTTTAGTCCTTTGTCGTTCGTCATTCGTCCCTGCCCGTTAAATCCATGCAAAGAAACGACGGCGAACCACTAAAAGCTAATCAGAGTGAATGATTCACTGACCCCGGCTGTTTTTCTTACCGATTGAAAAACAACGCTTTATTTTCGCCGGTTTCCGATTGGCGATTTTCTCCGGCGCGCGACCATTTTCGTTTTATCTGTTGCTGGTAATTCAAATAAAGCCGCGCTCCTCAAAATCGACCGCTCAAAAACCGTCTCAAACTTCTTCGTCACCTCTTGACCACTCGTTTGGCACCGATTGTTTTTTGTTTAAAGTGAAACCGGGGCGAGTCAATCATCCACTCTTTAGAGTTTATAGAGTTTATAGAGTTCTTAGAGTTTGTAGAGTAAAAGGAATTTGCAGAGTTAAAGAAAAGTTCCTTTTACTCTATAAACTTCCCGAACTCCATAAACTCCATAAACTCTATAAACTCTAAGAACTACTTTTCAAATATCCTGTAACTTTCGTCTCAGTTCTTCACGTCCGCGGGCGATTCTCGATTTTACCGTTCCGATGTTTATATCGAGCGACGCCGCGATTTCTTCGTAACTCAAGCCCTCGATGTCGCATAAAACGACCGCTTCCCGGAAAATGCCGGGCAGATTTTGCAGCGCCCGCCGCAATTTGTTTTCACGCTCGCGCCGCAGAACATTTTCTTCAGGACTGGCGGCGCGGCTTGAAAATGTTTCGCTCAAAGGCGTCCGGCTTTCGCCTTCGGGAGCGTCCAGAGAAATCGTGATTTCGCGCCGGCGGCGCTTCCACCAGCGGAAACGATTGCGCGATTCGTTGACCGCAATCCGAAACAGCCACGTTTTCAAATCGGCTTCGCCGCGAAAACTTTTTATCGCTTTGAGCGCGTGCAGAAAAGTTTCCTGCGTTAAATCCGCGGCTTCTTCCGGGTTTTCCGTTAAGCGGTAAAGCAGCGCGTAGATGTCGGCTGAATGCCTCGTTACCAGCAAATCGAAAGCCGCCGCGTCGCTTCTTTTCAACCTTTCAATGAACTCGGTTTCAACTGCCGGGCGAGCAGAATTTAAACCGGTCGCCGCCGCAACATTTCCCGTTTCATCTTCATCGAAAGTCATCGACCGGCTGAAGAACATCTTCTGTTTTCCCTTTTTCCGACGGCGTTATTTCAAGCTGCTCGTTCGCCCTGTTCGGGCGAGCTGAATTATTAGACACCGAATTTCCGAAATTGTTCCCGGAATTCCGAATTTTTTTTCAAAGGCGCTAATTCGACGGATTCGGCGTCGCTCGCCGCAGTAGTATCCGGTCTTTAATCTTTCCAACCTTGAACTCGTCTATGTTTTAAGATAAATTGACCTTTTCGTAATAAAACTTTTCGACAATTATAGAACGATTCGATACCAAAAGGATTGCACAATATTTTAAAATGGCAAGAAAAACCAGACGATTAACCGAACAATTTCAAAATCCGGGACAAGAGGATAAAAGTAAAAACGTCTATCAGGATGAATTTCAATCGAATGTCGGCAGAAAAGTCGAAGATTTCGGCAGAAAAGTCGAAGGCAGCGGCAAAAAAATCATTTACGCGATTGCCGCCGCCGCTCTTTTAGCCGCCATAATCGGAATCGCTTATTCGTGGAGTCGCCGCACCGATGTCGTCGCGCAGACGGCGCTCGGTAAAGCGATTGAAACTTCACAGGCGCTGGTTACAAGCTCGCCCGCGCCCGCCGCATTGACCGCCAGAACTTTCAAAACCGAAAAGGAGCGCGCCGAAGCCGCCGTCAGCGAATTTCAGGCGGTCGCCGACAAATACGGCAATCCCGTCAAAGAAAAAGCTCAGTATTTTGCCGCCGTCAACCGTCTGTCGCTCGACCGCGCGGCGGCGATTCAGGAGCTTGAAGGTTTAGCCAAAAACAGCGACGAAACCGGAACGCTGTCGAAGTTCGCGCTGGCGCAGGCAAAAGCGGGCGACGGCAAACTCGACGAAGCCGCCGCGCTTTACGTCGAGCTTGGCAAATCGGACAATCCGATTCTTTCAAAAGACACGGTTAATTTTGAACTGGCGAAAATCTACGAAAAGCAGGGCAAAAAGGACGAAGCCGCCGATTTGTATTACAACATTGCCAAAACCGCCGGCGAAGCCAGAGACGCCGAAGGAAAAGCAGTTACAATGACGCAGACGGCACGCGAGGCGAAAGATAAATTAACGGCGATAAACCCGGAAAGAGCCAAAGAAATTAAAGAACCCGAATTGGAATCTCCGCTCGGCAACCTGCCGCCGGGAATGTAATTTTATTAATTCAGTTAAGCGGCAGCGCGAAATCAATAGGACTTTCTCATTTTTGCAGAAGCCCGCACGATAGTTCGGCGCGATGATGATGAAGACACACTTACTGGAGGTGCGTGTTTCCGCATTTTGAGAAAGTCCTAAAATAAAGGAAAAGCAAAACGTGCCGGTAAACACAGCGGAAGCAGCGGCGACAAAAACCGCCGCGCCCACAATTTCGTCAGGCAAAACAGTCGGCGTCAGAGTTGTGCCGAACGACTATTTTATTGTTCTTTTTTTGCTGACTTTCGTTTCCGCGTTACTTGTTTATTTAGAAAAAGATTTGGCGGGAACAATTCTTTTCAGCGCCGGATGGCTAATCGTCCCATTTCTCTTTTTAACTGACCGGATAACTTTCGACGGCAGGAGATTAACGCGCACCGGAATCGTGCCGCAGATTTGGGCAAAGCTGAACGGCTCGAAACACCGATTGAGAATCCCGGAAATCGAACAGGTCGAAACGCGCTCGCTGCGCACATTAAAGCGCGGCGGAAACATAATTTACCATTACCGGACTTCGATTTCGGGCGGCGGTTTAAAATTTGATTTGGCGTCGGGCGGCGATGCTTATCGACAGATAATTCATAAAATTTTGCCGCTCATACCTGAAAACGCGCTTGATAACCGCTCGATTGAACTGCGCGATTTTTTTAATGAGCCGAAGGAAATTTTAATGAAAGCCGAATTTGCAAAAATCCCGTCGGCGGACGTTCTGGAAAATTCTTTCGGCAAATTGAAAATCAGTGATAAGAATTTGCAGAAAGCACACTTCAAAGATAAAAAAAACAGCAGCGAAGAAATGGAAAAAGCCGATTATCTGCACAAGCTAGCTAACGAGCTGAGACTTTACGGCTATCTTTTACAGGCTCTCGAAGCGTTTCGCCGCGCGCTGTTTCTCAAGCCGCGAGACGCCCGGTTGATTTTCGATTTCGCACGCTGTCTGCATTCGTTTGCCGGTACCGAGAAAGATGAAAAGCTAACCAGAAAAGCCTTTGCCGCGCTTCGCCTGGCGGAAAAACGCGCGGCTGACGACGGCGGAATTCTCGCGCGGCTCGGAGAAAGTTATTTTCAATACGGCGACTGGCGGCGCGCGCAGGCGGTTTTTCAAAAAGCAATCGCGGCGGCTGACGAAAACTTTCGCTCCCGTCGGGGACTGGCGGAAATCGCGCTCAGAGAAGGAAAAATCGCCCACGTCATTCATCATTTTTCGACCGCCGGACGGCTCGCCGAATCGACTGCCTTAAAGCGCTGGACGCAAAACGAATCGGAGTATTTCGCCCGTCTTAACGAGGACGACGAATATATGGAACTGGAAGTCAACCGCGTGAATCTGCTCGAAGGCTTGGAGCGCTCGAAAAAAACCTGCCTGCAAATCGCGTTTATCAGCTTTCCGGCAATAATCGTCGGCGTATTGCTCGAAGAAAATGCGATGGCGGACATCGGATGGGCGGTTTCATCGGTGGCGCTGCTCGTGTGGATTGGAGTTATTATCAGCCGGAACGTATTTTCAAATCGAATCCCGCCGGATTTTGCAGACAAAGATTAAAAAATTACGAACTAAAGCGAAAAAAACAATTTTGTAATCCGTAATTAAATATATTTATGCAATCAATTTTAGATTTCCTGCATTTAATAAAAGAACTTTTGAATCCGATATTTCTTATCGAGACGCTGCTCGACAAGCTCGGTGTCTTTGTTTATTTCGGATTGTTTTTCATCATTTTCGCCGAAACCGGCTTAGCCGTCGGATTTTTTCTGCCCGGAGATTCGCTGCTCGTCGTCTCCGGTTTGATGGCTCGGACTTTGCCCGACAAATTGAATGTTATTTTGATTTTGATAGCTTTTTTCGCCGGTTCGGTCATCGGCGACAGCACCGGCTACTGGACGGGCAAAAAAATGGGAAAGCGGCTTTTCAACCGGGAAAATTCGTTTATATTCAAGCCGAGCCGAGTGGCGAAAGCGCACGTTTTTTTTGAAAAACACGGCGCGAAAACGATTGTTCTGGCGCGCTTCGTTCCGATTGTCCGCACGTTTGCGCCGATGGTCGTCGGCGCGACCGAAATGCCTTACCTGAAATTCCTGAAATTCAGCTTAATCGGCGGTTTTCTATGGATAACGAGTATGGTTCTTGCCGGTTATTTTATAGGTAAAATTATCGAAGACAATTTTAATATTAAGCTGCAGGACCATATCGAAAAAGTCGTCGTCATCGTCGTTCTTTTGTCGATTCTGCCGCCGCTCATCGAATTCCTCCGCTCGCGGTTCGGAAAAAAAGAACCGCAGCCGCAAGGTTGACTTTGAAGCCGCGCGTAACATAGAATCTGTTACTTGACATAGCGGGGCGTAGCGCAGCACGGTAGCGCGCTCGGTTCGGGACCGAGAGGTCGGATGTTCAAATCATCTCGCCCCGACCACTTTCTAAACTGAACCACTACCTACTGGAAGTAGGTAGGTTCGAAAACGGCGAATAAATTCGATAAGGATTCTTTTTAAGATTTTAAAGTGCTGGAAAAAGAAAGCCGTAATAAATTCTTGCAATAAATTGCAAGGTTTTTAACC
>JBBPXZ010000015.1:0-67021 GCA_038200355.1 Pyrinomonadales bacterium
CGTTAAAATCGGATAATTGAGCAGTAAATCCGCTTCGCGGACGCCTTGCCTGCGCGCCTGTTCGAGCATCCAGACCGGAATTCGCGTCTGCCCGACGCAAGCCGCGCCGCCCATCACGTTCGGAGTTTTTTCGATGCCGGCAAACTTTCCGTTCAGCTCGCCCGCCAGCTTTTTCAGCAATCGGCTTTTTTCCGAAACGGAAAGTCCGGCAACGGCGATTTCGGCATCTTTCAAAGTTGTTACGGCGCTCATAAAAATCGAATCTCCGAGAGCAATTATAACATAAGCGAAACATCGCCCGAACAACCCGATTCGACGTTAAATATTCGACTGATAATCAAATAGCTCGACAAAATGCGCCGTGAAAAGTTGTCGCAAAAGCAATCTTTTGTAACTTTCCGTTCCGCGCACGTCGGAAATCGGGCTGATTTCGGTTTGCAGAATGTCGTTTGCCTGCGAAATCGTCTCGCCTGAAATTTCTTTGCCGCGCAGAAACGCGGAAGTTTTTTGCAAATATAAAGGAATCGGTGCGACGCCGCCGGCTGAAACATTCGCTCCGGTTATCAAATTGTTTTCGACTTTCAGGGAAATCGCCGTGTTGACCGTAGAAATATCAAGAAACGTGCGCTTTGAGACTTTCTCGAAATTAAAATGCGTGAATGTTTTGCGGAAGCGGATTTTCGTTATAAATTCATCGTCCCGTTTCGCCAAAGTTTTGTAGCCTAAATAAAGTTCGCGCAGGGGAATTTCGCGGTCGTTGTTGAAAACAATCGAAGCGTTCAATGCTAAGAACCAAGCCGTCATATCGCCGATTGGCGAGGCGTTTATAAAATTTCCGGCAATCGTCGCCATATTGCGAATCGGCGTTGACGAGACGAGTTTCAGATGTTTATAGAGATTCGGAAACAGATTTTGCATCACGGGCGAGACGAGCAAATCGGTAACGACAGCGGACGCGCCGATTTCGACGAACTCGCCGTTTTCCTCAACAAATCTCAATTCGGAATTGTCGAAAAGATTTTCGGCGGGCGCGTAGACCATTTCTTCCGGTCGCTGAACGTATAAATCCGTTCCGCCGCCGACAAACGGCTTTCGATTTTCGATTTTCGATTTTGAACTCTCGCTTGTGTATGTGTCTTCCATTCCGAATTTCGCCGCGTGTGTCTGCGAGCGATTTTCTTCTTCGGAAGATTCGTTTTCCGGCGCGGTTCTTAAAAGTTCGAGGCGATTTTTGATGTCGAAAAAATAACCGGGGACGATGCCTTTTTCAATTGCGAAACCGATGCGCGATTGTCCGTTTTTTTCGCTCAAAACTTTTGTCAGACTTTCGGCGGCGCGTTCGATTGATTTGTAACCTGTGCATCGACAAATGTTACCGTCGATTGAGGAAATCGCCGACTCGTCGGTTTTCGCGGTTTCGTCTATGCAAAATCCGGTCAGCGACATTACGAAACCGACGGTGCAAAAGCCGCACTGCGTTCCCGAACGGTCAACCAGCGCCTGCTGAACTTCGGTCAATTCGTCGCCTTGTTTGTTGATGCCTTCAACCGTTACAACGTGTTTTCCATTCGCGTTCGCCAGCGGCATCAGGCACGAAGTCATCGAGCGATATTTGACCGAATCTTTATTTAATTCGCCGACTAAAATCGTGCAGGCGCCGCAATCGCCTTCACGACAGCCGATTTTCGTTCCCTTCAGATTTTTGTGATAACGCGCGAAATCGAGAACCGTTTCGCCTTTCGGCAAATCGGTTTCGATTGTTTGGTTGTTTAAAATAAATTTAATCATTACAAAATAATTTCACCACAGAGGCACGGAGAACACGGAGTTTTTAATAAAAATTATTCAATAGCAGATACGTTTAATTTAATGGTAAATGAAAATTCGCGTCTTTCGCGTCTTTGCAATGAAAACCTTAAAACTTCCGAATTAAAATCACGCCGACCGTAATCAGCGTTACGCCGAGAAATCGCGGCAGGCTGATTTCCTTTACCGAAACGCCGAGAAGTCCGAAATGGTCGATTACTAAAGTTATCAGCATTTGTCCGGCAATTACTAAACTGAAAGTCAGAGCGACGCCGAGACGCGGCACGAGCGCGACGGTCGATGCGACGAAAAACGCGCCTAAAATCCCGCCCGTCCACGCGACGGCGGAAGCATTTTTGGCGTCCGCCAGATTCGAGAGCGGAATTCCCGTCGCCAGAATGTAGAGAAACAGCGCAATCGTCCCGATAAAAAACGACACGAACGCCGCCAAAACCGGACTGTCAACGGCGTCCGCAAACTTGCTGTTTATCGCCGCCTGCGTCGGCATCATCACGCCGGCGACGACGGCGAGAATGATGAAAAAATAATTGCTGAAAAATGAAGACATCTTTATTTAACGGATAATGGATAATAAAAACCTTCTTAATTATCCATTATCCATTATCCATTGATTTAGTATTCCGTTTTGTCGCCCTTATTCGCCCAATTTTCAAATACCTTTAAACCTTCGCCGCGCAGCAGATTAACGGTTTCGATTTGTCTCATTTCAATCGGTTTTTCGATTTCGTCGTAGATAAATCTGTCGTCAAATTCGATACGTGCCGCGTCTTCGCGCGTGCAGGCGTAAAAAACTTTGGCGGGACGCGCCCAGTAAATCGCTCCCAGACACATCGGACACGGCTCGCACGAAGTATAAATTGTGCAGCCTTCGAGCTGAAACGCGCCCAGTTTTTCACACGCGTTTCGTATCGCCACGATTTCGGCGTGCGCCGTCGGGTCGTTGGTCGAAGTTACGCGATTAAAGCCTTCGGCAACGATTTCACCGTCTCGAACGACAACCGCGCCGAACGGTCCGCCCGCGCCCGCGTTCATTCCGTTTTGCGCCAGCTCGATTGCGCGGCGCATAAATTTTTCGTCTTTTTCCATCATTTATCCTATGAATTTTGCTCCAACTGAAAATCTCGAATGTCTTTGAAAGGCTTGTCCGCGTCCGAAAAATCCGGGCGATAATAGAGCGAAGCCGATTCGTATTCCTGCATAAAACCTTCTTCCATTCCCAAATCTTCGAGCAGCGAAACGGCTTTAATCCATTCCTTTTCGCTGATTTTGCGCGATAATAAAATATAACGCTCGTCGGTCGCGGCTTTGTTGGTCGCGTAATATTGCGCCATTAACGAAACGGCGACTTTCGGCGATAACTCATCACGAATCCAGCGCAGGTTTTCTTCGATTCCCGCTAAATCGTTCGGCAAAACGAGCAGACGAATTACAAGACCGCGTTTTAATAAACCGTTTTGGTCGAAAACTAATTCATCGCCGGTTTGCCGGAACATTTCCTTTATCGCGCTTCGAGCAAACGTCGTGTAATCGCGGATTTTTGAATACTCAAAACCGGCGTAATTGTCGGCGTATTTCAAATCGGGCAAGTAAACATCGACGATTCCGTCAAGCAATCGCAAAACTTCAACCGAATCGTAAGCGTTTGTATTATAAACAATCGGCAAATGTAAGCCGTTTTCGGCGGCGATTAGAATAGCACGCGCCATTTGCGGCGCGAAGTGCGTCGGCGAAACGAAACCGATGTTATGACAGCCTTTCGCCTGCAATTCGAGCATCATTTCCGCCAATCGTTCGTGCGAAACTTCGTTCTTTTTCTGCGTTTTCCACGTTTGCGAAATTTGAAAATTCTGGCAGTAGACACAGCGCAGATTGCAGTTGCCGAAAAAAATATTGCCCGCGCCGTTCGTTCCCGACAGCGCCGGTTCTTCGCCGAAATGCGCCGTGTAGCTTGAGACAATCGGCAATCTGCCTGAATAACAGGCGGCGATTTCGTCATTCAGACGATTGTTGCCGCAATCCTTCGGGCAAATCGTGCAGTGAGCGAGCAATTTTTCCAGACGCAAAACGCGCCGCTTGAGTTCGCCTGTTCGATAAAGTTCTAAAAATTTCGGCTCGTTCATAGTCAATTACGAATTTCAAATTACGAACTTAAATGGTTTCAATTGCCGAATCGAAAAAGTAATCGAATTCAAAAACTTGTCTTTTCAATTCGTAACTCGTAATTTGCGATTCGTAATCGTTCTTTCAGTCTTTTGTTCGCTCGATTTGCTCGTCAATTATTTTCGTGTAGCGGCTGATAATCTCGCGCGGCACGACGGTTTTGGCGAGCGTCCAGGTAAAATCCATTTCGGCGTTGATGGTCGCCGTCGCCAGACGCGTTTCTCTGAGCATCAGCACGCCGCCCCAGAAAAGACACATAATACCGATGATGCCGACCGGAATCGGAATCCAGCGATACGTCGTAAAAAACGCGGCGACAGCGATTGTAACGCTCGTCAAAATAAAAAATCCGAGTCCGTAATAAAATGCGCTCAAAGCTCTTTGCAGAATGCGCGAGCGCGTCGTAACCTTGTCGAGCAGTTTGACAACCGTGTCGAGACGCTTTTCGTAGAGCGGTATCGATTCCTTGTTATGAGTCGTAATTAAACTGCTCAGACGCGTTTCGAGTTCGCGCACGCGGTCAACGACGCGCCCCAAACGCGTCGAAGTCGAAAGCACGAGCGAGCCGGTCGCCGAAATCAGCAGCGTCGGCGTAACCATCGCAGTCAGAAATTCGATGGTCGAGCCGAGCGCGTTCGGATTAACATTTAATAAATCGCCCGCCATAAACTGAAATATTACGCTATAATGCGAAAAAACTGTATATGCAAATCGATGGAACGATTTTCAAATCCGATGATTTCCTTTGTGTTTTTCCTGATTTTTGTATCGCAAAGTAACGCGAAGTTGAAGACGCAAAGGATGCGCGAAGGTTTTTTGATTTGCCAGCCGACAGCCGGAATGAATTTTATGATTAACGAAAAACAGCGCGGAACGGTTAAGATTCTGCGGCACGAAAGCGCGGTTTTGAAAAATAATCCGCTGGGCGACAAACACGTCAGAGATTTATGCGTTTATCTGCCGCCGGATTACGAGCGAAGCGGCGCGAGGTTTCCCGTCGTTTATCTTTTAACCGGATTTACGGGACGCGGACGAATGCTTTTAAATGATAATGCTTTTACGCCTAACATCGCCGAGCGATTGGATTTGCTTATCGGCGAAAATCGAATCAAGCCGATGATTGTCGTGATGCCCGATTGTTTTACGCAGTATGGCGGCTCGCAATACATAAATTCAAGCGCGACCGGCGATTACGAAGATTATTTAACGGGAGAAATCGTTTCTTTCATCGACGAAAATTTCCGCACGATTGCCGATAAAAATTCACGCGCCGTAATGGGCAAATCTTCGGGCGGCTACGGCGCTTTAATTTGCGGTTTGAGACACGCGGATATTTTCGGTTTAATTTGCTCGACCAGCGGCGACGCGTATTTCGAGTTTTGTTATCTGCCCGACATTCCAAAAGCGTTTCGCGCAATCGGCGGCGACGTGAAAGGTTTTATGGAAAAATTCCGGCGCGATGAAAAGAAAGACAAAAACGATTTTCCGGCGCTCAATATTATCGGAATGAGCGCGTGTTATTCGCCGAATCAAGACGCGGAAAACAACTTCGATTTGCCGTTTGATTTAAAAACGAGCGAAATCCGCCGCGATGTCTGGCAAAAGTGGCTGGAAAATGACCCGACGCGGCTTGTGGAAAAGTCTGTGGAAAACTTGAAATCGCTGAAACTGCTTTACATCGACGCCGGAACGCGCGACGAATTCGCGCTCGATTTGGGCGCGCGGATTTTATCTAAAAAGCTGAAGGATTTTGATATTCCGCACATTCACGAAGAATTTGACGACGGACATATGCAAATCAGTTATCGCTATAATCGCTCGCTCGAACTGATTTCACAGACAATTGGGGATTAAACTAAAGAAAACTTACCGGCTTTAATACGCGGACAAAACTTTCCTAAATTATCGTTTCAATAATCTTTACGATTTTCCGTAAGCCTTCGGCATCAATTTCGGAAAAATCATTTAACTCGTCGCTGTCAACATCCAAAACCATCGCCACATCGCCCGATTTATCAAAAATCGGCAAAACAATTTCCGATTTTGAAGCGGAACTGCACACGATGTGTCCGGGAAATTCATCGACATTCGGCACGATTACAATTTTTTTCGTCGCGCAGCAATGTCCGCACACGCCTTCGCCAAAATCGATTCGGGTGCAGGCGATTGTGCCTTGAAACGCGCTTAGAACAAGCTGACTTTCCTTTTTAATATAAAAACCAACCCAGAAAAATCCGAATGCTTCTTTAAGCGCGGCTGTAATATTCGCCAGATTTGCCGTTAAATCCGTTTCGCCCGCGACGAGCGCGGCAATCTGCGGCGCGAGTTCGCCGTATAATTTTTCTCTGTCGGTCGTTTTTGAAAAAGCTAAAGTTTCCGCCATAATTTTTCGATTTTAGCATAACCGGAGCGCGGGCAGGATGTCTGCGCTCCGGGCGGTGCTGGCACTTTAATTGCGTCAGCGGCAGACAAAGACACAGAGGTTTATAAAAGGTGAAAGACAAAAAAGGGAACGCCTGGTTGCTGGCGGCAACGGTCGGAGTCGGAGCGGCTGCCGTTTTGACTTTGGCGCGCAGAACACGCCGTCATTTCGATTTCCAGGATAAAGTTGTTTTAATTACCGGCGGCTCGCGCGGTCTCGGACTTGTGCTGGCGCGAACGCTTGCCGGTGAAGGCGCAAAGCTCGCCATCTGCGCGCGCGACGCTGACGAATTAGACCGTGCAAAGGAAGATTTGAAGGAACACGGCGCGGAAGTTTTAACCGTCGTGTGCGATGTCCGAAATCAATCCGAAGTAAATCGCACAATCGAAAAGGTTTGTAATCATTACGGACAGATTGACGTTCTCGTAAATAACGCCGGTGTGATTCAGGTCGCGCCGCTTGAAAATCAAACGCAGAAAGATTTTGAAGACGCGCTCGCCGTTCATTTCTGGGGCGCTTTTTATATGATGCAGGCAGTTTTGCCGGAAATGAAGCGGCGCGGCGAAGGGCGAATTGTTAATATTTCTTCAATCGGCGGAAAAATTCCCGTGCCGCATCTCGCGCCGTATTCGGCAAGCAAATTCGCGCTCGTCGGTCTTTCAGGCGCGATGCGCGGCGAACTCGTCAAAGACAACATATATGTTACGACGGTTTGTCCCGGTTTGATGAGAACGGGAAGTCCGGTCAACGCGATTTTCAAAGGTCAGAACGAAAAGGAATACGCATGGTTCAGCATTTCCGACGCGCTGCCGTTCACGTCGGTCAGCGCGGAAAACGCGGCGGCGCAAATCATCAAAGCGTGCAGGAACGGCGACGCGGAATTGATTATTTCACCTCAGGCGAAACTCGCGGCGAAAATAAACGCGCTATTCCCGGAATTTACGGCGGACGCGCTTGCATTGGCGAATAAATTTTTACCGTCGGCGGGCGGCATCGGCGAAAATTACGCACTCGGCAAAGACAGCACGTCTTCGGTTTCGCCTTCATTTTTGACGGCTCTTTCCGATAAAGAGTCTTACCGTAACAACGAACTCGAACCTGACGAAAAGTTGGGTTAAGTAATTACAAGGGAAGGAGATACTTTTATGGAAAATACAAATCAGAACAAATCTTTGAGCGATATTTTGACCAATACGGAAACAAATGTTAACCCGATTGAAAGACTCGTTTCAGCAACGGCGGGCGGCGCTTTGCTCGCTTACGGGCTGAAAAAAGGCGGTGTTTTCGGAACGCTTTTGTCGATTGTCGGCGGCGGCGTTGCTTTGCGCGGCGTTACCGGACATTGCCAGGTTTATGACGCGATGGGCATCGACCGCAGCGAAGCGGGCGAAACAAAGGCGGCAATGACAAAAAGAGGCTCGAAAAAATCGAATACCTGGAACGACGGAATGCTGTCGGGCAAAGTTCACGTTACAAAATCGCTGACAATCAACAAATCGCCTGCCGAGCTTTACAGCTTCTGGCATAATTTTGAAAATCTGCCGAAATTTATGGAGCATCTCGAATCAGTTAAGATTTTGGATGAAAAACGCTCGCACTGGAAAGCCAAAGCGCCGCTCGGCACGTCGGTCGAATGGGACGCCGAAATTACGAGCGACCAGGAAAACGTGCGCATCGGCTGGAAATCGTTGGAAGGCGCGGACGTGCCGAACTCCGGTGTCGTCGAATTTCTGCCGACCACCGATCGCGGCACGGAAGTCAAAGTCGTGATGACGTATGAAGCACCCGGCGGCGTGTTCGGCGCGATGTTCGCCAAGCTTTTCGGCGAGGAGCCGAGCCAACAGGTCTACGGCGATTTGTATCGCTTCAAAAGTTTGATGGAATCGGGCGAAATCATCACGGTCGAAGGTCAAACTTCGGGACGCGAACCGATGGCGAAAGATGCTTCGGCGTAAAGATTGGTTTAGCCACAGAGAACACAGAGTTCACAGAGTTTTAAGAAAATTTAACCGCAGACAAACGCAGATGAACACAAACGGGAAATTAAAAATTAAAAGGTTTTTCTCTGTGTTTTCTGTGTTCTCTGTGGTTGGAAATTATAAGGGAGAACAATAAAATGAAAGCAGTTTGTTGGATGGGAAAACACGACGTGCAGATTTTGAATGTGCCTGACCCGCAGATTTTAAACGAGCGCGACGCGATTATTAAAATAACGAAAACCGCTATTTGCGGTTCTGATTTGCATCTTTATAACGGTTATATTCCGACAATGAAAGAAGGCGATATTCTCGGACACGAGTTTATGGGCGAAGTCGTCGAAACGGGCAAGGGAATTACCAATCTACAAAAAGGCGACAAAGTTGTTATACCTTTTACCATTGCCTGCGGAAATTGTTTTTTCTGCCAGCGCGATTTGTGGTCGGCTTGCGACAACTCGAACCCGAAACCGGAAGTGGTTGAAACATTATACGGCTATTCCGGCTCGGCGCTTTTCGGCTATTCGCATATGCTGGGCGGTTTCGCGGGCGGGCAAGCCGAATACGTGCGCGTTCCGTTTGCCGATGTCGGCGCGCTGAAAGTTCCTGACCATATCGAAGATGAAAAAGTTTTATTCCTCTCCGACATTTTCCCGACCGGCTATCAGGCGGCGGAAAACTGCAATATTCAGGAAGGCGACACGGTTGCCGTTTGGGGCGCCGGTCCGGTCGGACAATTTGCCGTCAAATCGGCATTTATGCTCGGTGCT
This sequence comes from Pyrinomonadales bacterium, assembly GCA_038200355.1. Taxonomy (GTDB): domain Bacteria; phylum Acidobacteriota; class Blastocatellia; order Pyrinomonadales; family Pyrinomonadaceae. The sequence goes on from JBBPXZ010000015.1 coordinate 9,156, forward strand.
GAAAAGGTTGTCGTGATTGACCATTACGAGGCGCGCCTTGCCGAAGCCAGACAGTTTAACCCTGATTCTAAAGTAGAAACGATAAATTTCGATGACGAGGACGTTCACGAAAAATTGAACGATATGACCGGCGGGCGCGGACCCGATTCGTGCATCGACGCCGTTGGTCTGGAGTCGCACGGCACGTCGCCCGACGCGCTTCTCGATTACGCGAAAGCGCAGCTTTTTCTGGCGACCGACCGCCCGCACGCGCTCCGGCAGATGATTTTCTGCTGCCGCAAAGGCGGAACGGTTTCGATTGCGGGAGTCTACGGCGGATTTCTCGATAAGTTCCCTATGGGCGCGGCGTTCGGCAAAGGTTTGACTTTCAAAATGGGACAAACCAATATGCACAAATATATGCCGAAACTTCTCGACGCGATTATGGAAGACAAAATCGACCCGACATTCGTCATCTCGCATCGTATGAAGCTGAGCGAAGCGCCCGAAGGTTACGCTAATTTCAACACGGAAAAAGACACGTGGCGCAAAATCGTTTTATCACCCAACTAAATAAATTTTTTGAAAAAACAATTAAAAATCGAATCTCCAAATGAATTATTAGAACTTGCGATTGGCTTTCAAAAATCGCAAGTTCTATTTTCGTTCGTCGAACTGGAAGTCCCGAAAATCCTTCACGAAAAAAAATTAACCGCAAAGGAATTATCGGAAAAACTTCTTATCGATGAAATTGCGACGGAAAGGTTTCTCAACGCTTCGGTTATTCTCGGTCTGCTCGAAAAAGAAAACGAGCATTATAAAAACGCCGCGCTCGCCGAATTTTTTCTCGTCAAAGGAAACGAATTTTATCTCGGCGGGCAAATCGCGCGCTACCAAAACCGCTCGTATCCGCTGTGGGCGAAATTGACCGAAAAATTAAAAGCGTGGAAACACGGCGAAAGCGAAAATGAAACGCCCGACGACGAAGACCAGGGCGCGGAGTCGATGGCGGAACAGCACAACCTCGCGCTTCTGCACGGCTACGCGCTGGCAAAAGCGTTCGATTTTTCAAAATACGAGCGAGTTTTAGATTTGGGCGGCGGCACCGGCGCGATGTCAATCGGCTTATGCGAAACGTATAAAAATCTAAAAGCGACGGTTTTCGATTTGCCGGAAAATGTCGAAAAAGCCGACGAGTTTATTTCAAAAAGCAAACTGCAAAATCGAATCGAAACCGTCGGCGGCGATATTACGAAAGACGAATTTCCCAAAGATCTCGATGTCGCTTTGCTGGCAAATCTCGTTTCGGTTTTCGACGAAAAAACCAATAAAAAACTGCTCGCGGACATTTATAAAAATTTACCGGAAAACGGCGCGTGTCTAATCAGCGGCTGGATTTTGGACGAAGACCGTTTAAAGCCCGAAATTTCCGTTCTTTTTTGTCTCGAAGACGTTTGCTGGCAATCGCCCGATGTCGAGAAAAACTTCAGCGTTTACCGGTCGTGGCTCGAAGAAGCCGGATTCAAAAAAATCGAATACAAAACTTATCTCGAACCGACACGCTTGATTTGCGCCTTCAAATAACAGGCGGAAACGCCCTTCCTGACAGTCGTGTTTCCGCCTTATTTAATAACTCCGCTCTCACATTTTTATTAAAAACAAATCTCGTGATAAGATTTTTTTCACGGCTATAAGCAAAATCGAATCAACCTATAAGTAAATTCAACTTCAATCTAAAATGGACAAATTTTTAATCACCGGCGGCAATCCGCTAAAGGGAAAAATCGAAATCAGCGGCGCGAAAAATTCCGCTCTGCCCTGTTTGGCGGCAACGCTTCTAAGCGCGGAAACCGTTATTTTACACAATGTTCCGTATGTTAAAGATTTAATTACACAGCGCCGCCTTTTGGAAGATTTGGGCGCGACTGTTTTAACGCCCGAACTCCGCACGCACAAAATAACAGCAAAAAATATCGAAACTTTTGAAGCGCCGTATGAACTCGTCAAAACGATGCGCGCCAGCGTTCTCGCTTTAGGTCCATTATTAGCGCGTTTCGGACAAGCAAAAGTCAGTTTGCCGGGCGGGTGCGCTATCGGCACGCGCCCAATTGATTTGCATCTCAAAGCGTTTGAGCAATTAGGCGCGGTCGTCTCTTTAGAATCGGGCGACGTCGTTGCGCGAGCGCCGAAAGGCAGATTAATCGGCGCGGACGTTTCGTTTGAAAAAGTTACCGTAACCGGAACGGAAAACGTGATGATGGCGGCAGCTTTGGCAAAAGGAAAAACGACGATTCACAACGCTGCGCGCGAGCCGGAAATCGAAGACCTTGCTGAGCTTTTAAATAAAATGGGCGCGAGAATAAAAGGCGCGGGAACATCCAAAGTTGAAATCGAAGGCGTCGAAAATCTGGGCGCGGCGGAACACACGATTATTCCCGACCGCATCGAAACCGGAACCTTCATCGTCGCGGCGGCGATAACGAACGGCGAATTAGAAATAAGAAACTGCGAGCCGAAACATCTTACAGCCGCGATTGAAAAAATGCGCGAAGCCGGCGTCGAAATCGAAGAATTAAACCCAAGCACTCTGCGCGTCAAACATTCCGCCAAAGGTTTGACCGCAAAAGACGTTACGACCGAACCGCACCCGCATTTTCCGACCGATATGCAGGCGCAATATATGGCTTTGATGACGCAAGCCGACGGCGTTTCCAACATCAAGGAAACGATTTTTGAAAACCGTTTTATGCACGGCTCAGAACTTATCCGAATGGGTGCGGACATTCATTTCGCGGGCAACACGGCGACCGTTCGCGGCAAAACCGATTTGATGGGCGCGCCCGTCCAGGCGTCTGATTTACGCGCGTCGGCATCTTTGGTTCTCGCCGCGCTCGCCGCGTCGGGCGAAACCGTCATCGACCGCGTTTATCACATCGACCGCGGCTACGAAAACATCGTCCGCAAACTAAGCTCCGTCGGCGCAAATATCGAGCGCGTTACGGACAATTTGACGATGACGGCGGCGGAAGAAAAATAATTTTCCGACGAGTTATGAGTAAACGTGAGAAACTGCTTGAGGCGTTAAAACAAAGTCCGAATAATGTTACGTTTACTCAAATCAGGAAATTATTAGAGCGGGAACAATTTACGCTCGAAAGAATTACGGGAAGCCATCACGTTTTCAAAAGAGGCTCGGTAACATTTGTCGTGCCGGTTCATAACAACAAAGTCAAAGGCGTTTATGTAAAACGAGTCGTCGAAATAATCGAAGAATATGGGAGAAGTTAAATATCCATTCGTAATTTATCCGGCAAGCGAAGGCGGTTACGTCGCCGAAATTCCGGCGTTAAAAGGCTGTCTCGCGCAGGGTGAAACTTTGAGCGAAACTCTGGAAGAATTGGAAACGGTTGAAAACCTTTGGCTTGAAACCGCGATGCAGACAGGCTTGGAATTGCCGAAAGTTGAAATTGAGATTGAAAGAGTCAAGCAAAAATTAGCGGCTTGATGTTTTGAATTACAATAATTTTTTAGGCTTAAAGAATTTTGAGCGAATAAAAACAATCAACTGCGCCCAGATAATCCATTGAATTAAAAACAGCAAATTTAGGATTGGCAAAACTAAAAAAGCCAAATTATTACCAAATAATTCAGTTAGAATTTTGTCCAATATTTTCAAAGACAAAATATAAATTAAGGTTAACAGAGAGCCGAGAAGGAAAATAATTTGACTGATTGAGTAGAATGCAATCTGGTCAGAGGTTCTGGCTGATAAATAAATTTGAATCCAAAAGTATGAAACCGATGCCATAAACGGAAAAGCTAAAACAGTCGCGGTAATCGCGGCTTTTTACTGATTATTATTTTCATACTTTCAAGCCGCTTTGAGTTTTTCGGAAATCGCCTGCAAGAAATTCGGGTTACTCAATAATCTTTCCGCCACTTCGTCGAGATGAGTTTTTTCGTTTTCCAAATCGCGTTCCATCGCGCGGCGCAGTTCCTGATTTATCTGCGTTTGATACGGCGCGGCGTTCGGCGCTTCGGCGCGTTTTTTGAAATGCTGCAAGATGTCGCCGTCAACGAACATCGTCATTTTGATTTTCGTCTCGCGCGGATTTATCCTGCGCGTCCGGCGGCGGAAAGTGTGTTTGCCGACTGAAGGAATCGCTTCTTCGTCAATTCCTTCGGCTTTCATACGGTCGTAATCTTCCTGCGTTGTTTCCAAAACGTATTCGCGCGGTTTATCCGAAATATCCTGAGTTAAATTTTTCTCGCTCATAACTTTCTCTTTCTTGCGGCTCGGCTAATCTCGCCGAAATGATTCGGCAGATTTCATCTTCGCCGCCTTCGTTTCGCATCGCATAAACGACATATAAAAACTTATTTCCGCCGATGCCGATGCAGTTGCAGCGTTTTTCGTCGGCGCTCGAATGCGCGTCGTCATATTCTTCCAAAGCAAAATCGTCCTGCACAGCCGCGCTCGCTTCGTCGAAATTTACGCCGTCGTGATTTTTGACGTTTTGCTTTTCCTTTTGCTCGTCCCAATCAAAAATCATAAATTATTATACAGACGTTTTCCGACTTATACATACTAAAAAAGCTCGTCCAATGCTTCTTCCAAAGTTCTCACGCCGACGACGCGGATTCCTAATAATTTTTCCAAACCTTTTTTGTTCGACGCGGGCAAAATCAATTTTTTGAAGCCTAAAGTCTGCGCTTCGCGGGCGCGGGTTTCGCCTTGCAGGACGCCGCGCACTTCGCCGGTTAAGCCGACTTCGCCGAAAACGGCAATGTCGGGCGGGATTTGCAAGTTTCTGAAGCTCGAAGAAATCGCGGCGATGACGCCTAAATCCGCCGCCGGTTCGTCGATTTCCAAGCCGCCGGCGACATTGATGAAAACGTCGTCGCCCGCGAGTTGAAAGCCCACACGCTTTTCTAAAACAGCGATGAGAAGCGACGTGCGGTTGTAATCAAAGCCCTGCGCCATTCTGCGTCCTGTGCCGAATTTCGTTCCCGTAACTAGCGCTTGGATTTCGACGAGCATCGGGCGCGTGCCTTCCATACAGACGGTTACGACCGAGCCGGACGCGCCTTCGGGACGTTCCTGCAAGAAGACTTCCGACGGATTGCCGACGGCTTTCAAGCCTTCGCCGGTCATCTCGAAAATGCCGATTTCGTTTGCCGCGCCGAAACGGTTTTTCGTGGCGCGGATTATTCGGTGATTGTGGTGGCGGTCGCCTTCAAAATATAAAACCGTATCGACGATGTGTTCGAGCGCTTTCGGTCCGGCGATTGAGCCTTCTTTGGTAACGTGTCCGATGAGGAAAACCGGCACGTTCGAGCCTTTGGCGAACATCATAAACTGCCCGGCGACTTCGCGGACTTGCGAAACCGAACCGGGCGCGCTTTCGATTCCCGGCGAAAAAACGGTTTGAATCGAATCGACAATAACGATATGCGGCTGCATTCGTTCGATTTCCGTTAAAATCTGGTCGAGATTCGTTTCGGGCAGCAGAAAAAGATTTTCGGCGCTCAAACCTAATCGTTCGCCGCGCATCTTTATTTGTTTTTCGCTTTCTTCGCCGGAAACATATAAAACCTTCAAATTGTTCGAGCTTAATTTGTCGGCAACCTGCGCGACTAAAGTCGATTTTCCGATGCCGGGCGCGCCGCCGATTAAAACTAAAGAACCGGCGACGATTCCGCCGCCTAAAACTCTGTCGAATTCGTCGATGCCGCTTGAGATTCTGGCATCGTCCTGCGATTCGATTTCGCCGTAAGCAATCGGTTTCGTGTCTCGAAAAGAACTTGTCGCCAGACGCGGCGAACTGCTCAGCGAAGTTTTGCCGACGGGCTGCGGCGACGGGCGAAATTTTTCTTCGACGAACGTGTTGAATTCGCTGCAGTCGGGACATTTGCCGCTCCATTTTCTGGATTGATGCCCGCAGTTTTGACAGACGTAGATTGTTGCCGGTTGTTTTGCCATTTTTTATTAGTAGTCGGCGGTCAGTAAGATTTTCTATTGAAAATTAAAATTTAATTGACGCTTGCCCGAAATTGAATCAAATTTTATGATAACTACAAATCATAACCAACAACAACCAACTGACTGCCGACTACTAAAATTATGCCCGCACAATCCGTTCACGCTTTCGCCGAAAAAGTCGCGCTCATCACCGACGGCGCAAATCCAATCGGGCGCGCCGTCGCGCTCCAGTTAGCCTTGCAGGGCTGTTATGTTATCGTCGGTTTCTCGAACGCCTCGGAAGAAACGCGGCGCGCTTTGGAAGAACTGCAATCGCTCGGAACGCTGGCGCATCATTTTGAATCGGATGCGTCGAGCGTCGAAGGCGCGCGGAATCTCGTTGCGGAAGTCGAAAAACTTTACGGGCGACTCGATTTGTTCGTCAATACTTTGAAATACCGCGTCGATTCGACGTTTGAAGAAACAAGCGAAACGGTTTGGACGCGGACGGTTGATGCAAATCTGAAAGCGACGTTTTTTATAACGCAGGCGGCAGTAAAACTGATGAAGGCGCGCCCGAAACCGGCGATTGTCAACGTCGTTTCAAACGGCGAAGCGGATAGGAAAAACATAGCTTTTGCCGCTGTTCAGCAGGGCGTCGTCAGCCTGACCGAATCGCTTGCAAAACAACTCGCGCCGAGGTTTCGGGTCAACGCGGTTGCCGTCGGCGAAGGGAAAAAAGGAACGGTTGAAAATCTGGACGCGGAATTATTTGCTCCCAAAACCGGAGTTGCTGAAGACGACGTGGCGCGGGTCGTTTTATTTTTGCTTTCTTCGGAAGCGGTCGGGGTCAACGGGCAGGTTTTGAAGGTTGAATAACTCGAATCAAAGACGGCAAATAATAATTACGCCTTCGGTTTTCGCCGCTTGTTTTTCGTTATTGGTTAAGTTAAATTCGTGATAAAATTTACATCGCAATGAAACTCGACATTCTCATAATCAGAATAGGTTTTATCGTCCTTCTGGCGCTCGTCGGCTTTCTGCTGAATCCGCTGGCGGAGGTTCGCAGTCTCGGCGAAACCGATGTTTTAACCAGACGAATTTTTTCGTCCGCGCTCGGCGCGATTATTGCCGCCGTCGTCGTCGGATTTGAAATGCGCATCAGGCGCGCAACTCTGAAAACTCTAATCGGCGCGGCAATCGGCTCGATTCTGGGAATCGTCGGCGCGTTTCTCATCGGCGTGCTGATTTCGATTCAAAAAGTCGAAGCCGTTCCCGCCGAAATGCAGACTTTTCTAACCATTTCGCTGGCGTTTTTTATGGGTTATATCGGCTTGGTCGTCGGCGGCGCGAAAGGCGAATTTATTGATTTATCAGCGCTCGGCGGAATCTTCAGCGACAAAAACGCGGTCAAACCCGATTACAAAGTTCTTGATACGAGCGTTATTATCGACGGGCGCATCGCCGACGTTGCCGAAACCGGATTCTTAGGCGGAACTTTGATTATTCCGCAGTTTATTTTAACCGAACTCCAACAGGTTGCCGATTCCGCCGATTCTTCAAAACGCCAGCGCGGGCGGCGCGGACTCGATATGCTCCAGCGTCTGCGCAACAACAGCAACATCGATATTCAGATTGTCGAAACGGATTTTCCGGCGGTCAAAGAAGTCGATTTGAAACTTATCGAACTCGGCAAACAGCTCGAAGCCGTCATCATCACCAACGATTTTAACCTCAATAAAGTCTCGCAGCTGCGCGGCGTCAGCGTTTTGAACGTCAACGAACTCGCCAACGCGCTCAAGCCGGTTGTTTTGCCGGGCGAAGCGATGCGCGTTTTTATCTTAAAAGAAGGCAAGGAATATAATCAGGGCGTCGCGTATCTCGACGACGGAACGATGGTCGTCGTCGATAACGCGCGCAAACTCATCGGCAAAACGGCGGACGTTGCCGTAACGAGTGTGCTGCAAACGACGGCGGGCAAAATGATTTTCGGGCGTTTGTGGGAAGACAGAAACGAAAATTACGATTCTGCCGGCGGAACGTATAACGGAACGAATAACGGCGGCGAGAATAACAGTATTCACGATTCACGAACTCCCGGCTTTCGCAAAACGACCGCGCGTGACCTTCGCCATACGGCAATTATCGAAGAACTAGAATAAAATGTTTGCAGGTTTCATAAAGTCAAAGAAATTTCTTTTACTCTGCAAACCTTATTAACTTTGTCGATTATGCAGTCATAGGCAAAGGATTGCAGTAGTTTTTCAAACTTGGCTGGAGCGGCGGAAACGAATCATAAACCCGTTTCGGCATCGATAACTTATCACCGAAGTTAAAAGGGAAAAGCCGCGAGCATTAAAACTCGCGGCTTTCTTAACTTGATTCCGATTGCAAGCAGTCGCGGCAGCCGAAACATTGATTGTTTCCCGACGCAGCCCATTCGGCGAGTTCGGGCGCGGTTGTAAAGTGAAAAGGCAGGATTTAGATGAATCTGTAAATAACCTTTAATCATTCTGTGAACATCGGGTCAGAGTCTTTAGACAAGTTCATAATCTGCAGGTAATGTTGACAAGAGCTGCGGGAGCCGTATCGCGGAAAATATCTTCAAACGGCTCGTCAATATTATCAACCTGACCGGCGTTTATTTTCTTTCTGAATTCTCCTCCGTCAGGCTGAATATCATACGTATAATACGCAGTATTAGCCGTGTATCGCAGTTTGCGGGAGGCGCAATCTATTTCATACAGAGTGAGAGCTACAACTTCGTCATCTGTAATATCGATTTTCCGCGTCCATATTTCAATAATCTGTCCTTTTCGTTTCGCCATCGTCGGGTTGTATAAATGCCTGAATAATACACCTTCAAAGTATAATAACCATTGGTTTTTATACTTTTTTGAGTAATCGATTATTTTCTCTCGTTTTTGAACGGTTCTGTTATTTTTTTGAGCCGCGTTGTCTTTTTGCTGTCCGAAACCGACACTTAAGAAAATAAATATAAAAATTACCGTGAATAATTTCATCCTCTGAACTCCCTTTAAAAATAAATCATTGCCGCTCACAAATAATAGACCGCGAAAGAAAAAGCCGCAAGTTTTAACGCTCGCGGCTTTTTACATTTCATTTAAAACTTAATGTGTCCGCTGCCTGTTTTTTCAGAGTGCCGCGGAGTGATAAAATACTTTTAGACATTCAATAGACAACATTTCGTATCGGTCAGTAAATATAAATAAAATAAGCCGTTTATGAACTACGCAATCATTGTCGCCGCCGGAAGCGGGACACGTTTCGGAGCGGAGAAGCCGAAACAGTTTCTGGAGATTCTCGGAAAGCCTTTAATCGTTCACACGCTCGAAATTTTTGAAGCCTGTCCGCTCGTCGATAAAATCATTCTCGTTCTGCCGCCTTTACAGACCGAGAGCTTTCGCGCGGTCGCCGGAAAATACGACCTGAAAAAACTTGTCAAAACGGTTGCCGGCGGAAAAAGCCGCGCCGAATCGGTTAGAAACGGCTTGGACGCCGTAAATGGTGAAGCGTCTGACGTTATAGCCGTTCACGACGGCGCGCGCCCGCTCGTTACAATCGAAGAAATCGCCGCGACAATCGAAAAAGCATTTGAAACCGGCGCGGCTTGTCTGACGGCGATGGTTTCCGACACGATAAAACAGGTGTTCGACGGAAAAATCACGCGGACGATTGACCGCGCGAATTTGCGCCGCGCGCTGACGCCGCAGGCGTTTCGGTTCGATTTACTAAAACGCGCTTTTGCCGAAAACGAAATCAACGAGACGGCGACGGACGAATGTTTTCTGGTGGAAAAGCTCGGCGTCGAAGTTTCGGCGGTCGAAGGCGCGGCGCGGAATATTAAAATTACCGCGCCCGAAGATTGGCTTCTGGCGGAAATGCTTTTGCGGAAAGTAAAAAAAGATTAAACAGGACTTTCTCACTTTTTGCAGAAGCCCGCACGAAGTAAGGGCGCAACAGTGAAGTAACACACTCGACTATCGTGCGTGTTTCCGCATTTTGAGAAAGTCCTGTTAAAGATTTAACCGGCTGACTGGTTTTTTCGAGACGGAAAGACGGGCGTTCGGTAATATAAAAGAGTAAAAAGATTCTCCGTTTGAATATCAATAATTTATGTATCGGATTGGTTTCGGCAGCGACATTCACCGGCTCGAAACGGGCAAACTCTTGATTTTGGGCGGCGTCCAAATCGAATCGGATTCCGGCGCAGTCGGACATTCGGACGCCGACGCGCTTCTGCACGCCGTAACCGATGCCGTTCTGGGCGCGCTCGCGCTCGGCGACATTGGTTCGCATTTTTCCGACAAAGACGAACGCTGGAAAAGCGCCGACAGTATGGTTTTTCTAAAACATACAATCGAATTGATGAACGAAAAAAGCTATCGGGTCGTCAATCTCGATTCAACGATTCATCTGGAAAAGCCGAAACTTCGCCCTTTTATCGATAAGATACGCGGAAATCTGGCACGTGCTTTTGAGATTGAAATCGATTGCGTAAGCGTGAAGGCGAAGACGGGCGAAGGCGTCGATGCGGTCGGCAGAATTGAAGCAGTAAAAGCGGAAGCGGTTGTTTTACTGCAAACAACCGCTTCTAAATAAAATCCGTATTAAAAATTAAACTTTCCGGTTTCCCCGCACGAAAACTCAAAGCTTGTAAAACAAAACTAATTAATCTTAGCTCCGTATTGGTCGGCGACGCGCAAAACTTCAAACCACGTTCGGCTGATTTCCGTATTATACGCGCTGCCCAGATTGTTGAAAGATTCTTCACCCAACGTTGTTCTAACGGTTGAATCTTTCATATTTTCGAGGAAATCGGCATAATCGCGCCACGCTTTCATATGCGCGCGCCACGCGGTTTGAAATTCCCGCGGCAGTCTGTCGTCTTCGATACTGCCCGATTCGTCGGCGTATTCGTCGGTAACGGCGGAATAGGCGGCAAACGACGAACTCGAAAAAGGCGAAACGTAGCCGCTGTCGAGTCGATACAGTTTTCCGTCGCGGTCGTATCCGTTGCGAATGTCCTGTTTAAGAAGTCCGGCTATTTTTTCGGCAGCCGCGCTTTTGTTTCTATGTCCGAAACAACTGGTCGCTCTGGCATTGTAACCCGACGCGGGCGCGATTACCGGCTGAATTTCGCTTTTATCAACGAACAAACCCGCGAAGGCAGTTGAAACAATAAAGGCGACTGAAAATGCGGCGATTGATAAAATGTTTTTAATTTTCATAGCAAAATTATTATCGCTTATTGAAACGAAAAAAGAAACATTTCGAGAGAAAAATTTGTAAAAATTGTGTCGGTTTGCAAAAATCTGTAAAGTTACAACAATGAATCCGCAGGAATTAATCAGAAAAAAACGCGACGGGAACGAGTTTTCGATTGTCGAGATAAACGCTTTCGTCGAAGGTGTAACCGCGGGAACGTGGGCTGATTATCAAATGTCGGCGCTTCTGATGGCGATGTTTATCAATGGTTTGAGTCTCGCCGAACAAAACGCTTTGACCAGCGCGATGCTCAATTCGGGCGAGATTCTGGATTTTTCCGACATCGGCGCGCCCGTCGCCGACAAACATTCGACCGGCGGCGTCGGCGATAAAACTTCGCTTTTAATTGCGCCGGTTGTCGCGGCGTGCGGGGTCGCCGTTCCGATGATTTCCGGTCGCGGACTCGGACACACGGGCGGCACACTCGACAAACTCGAATCAATCGTCGGTTACAACGTCAATCTTTCGACCACGCAATTTAAGCGAATCATCAAAAAATGCGGCTTCGCGCTCGCCGGTCAAACCGAAAAAATCGTTCCCGCCGACCGTAAAATCTACGCGATGCGCGACGCGACGGCGACGGTCGAATCGATTCCGCTTATCGTCGCTTCGATTATGTCGAAAAAAATGGCGGAAGGCTTGGACGCGCTCGTTCTCGACGTTAAAACCGGGAGCGGCGCGTTTATGCGGCGGCAGAGCGACGCGCGCGCGCTTGCCGAAGCATTAGTGGCGACCGGAACGGCTTTTAACGTCAAAACCGAAGCCGTCATTTCCGATATGAACCAGCCGCTCGGCAAATACGTCGGCAACGCGCTCGAAGTTTTCGAGTGCGTAAATCTGTTAAGAAACGAAGTCGATGACGTATCTAAACCGACGCTCGATTTATCAATCGAACTGGCGGCGCGAATTTTAGTTTTAACCGCAGCCGCCGATTCAATCGAAAATGCGCGATTAAAAATCAAAAATGTTTTAGCGAGCGGCGCGGCGCTCGAAAAATTCCGGCAAAACATCGAACTTCAAGGCGGCGACCGAAAGATTTGCGATAAACCCGAAATTTTATTAAGCAAAGATTTACTTGAAATAAAAATCAAATCTCCGGCGAGCGGTTACGTCTGTGAAATCAACGCGACAGAAATCGGCAAAGCAATCGCGTCAATCGGCGGCGGGCGCGTGAAAGTTGAAGACAGTATCGATTTTGCCGTCGGCTACGCGTGCGGGAAAAAACTCGGCGATGCGGTCGAAAAAAATGAATCGCTCGGCACGCTTTTCTGCCGCTCCGACGCGCAAGCCGCGCGAATTTCCGCAAAACTACGGGCGGCGTATAAAATCGCAGAGGACGCACTGGCGGAAAATTGTCTTTTAATAAAAGAAGTCATCGACTAAAATTTTTGCGGCAGCTTGTCCGTTTTAATTAGACGAACGGTGCGAAAGCGGTTTATCTTCATCTGTAAATTAAATTCTTAATCAGCATAAATTTATGAAAACCAAGATTTTATTTGTTCTGCTTTTTACCGTCGCGGCGTTTGCATTTTCTTCGTGCGCGACGACAGAAGTCGAATCGAACGGGAAAATAAAAGTCGGCATCGTGTTTGACATCGGCGGCAAAAACGACCGCTCGTTTAACGCGGCGGCGTGGGAAGGCGTCCGGCGCGCGCAGAAAGATTTCGATATTGTTCTGCGCGATGTCGAGCCGGGAAATCCGACTTCGATTGAACCGGCGATGCGCGCTTTTGCGGAAAGAAATTTCGATTTGATAATCGGCGTCGGCTTCGCGCAGGGTCCGATTATGGAAAAAGTCGCCCGCGATTATCCGAATATCAAATTCGCCATTGTTGACGGCGTGATTCTGGACAAAGACGGCAAACCGTTTCCGAACGTCGCCTCTTTGGTTTTCCGCGAACACGAAGGTTCATATCTTGTCGGAATGATTGCCGCCGAAAAATCGAAAACCGGCGTTCTGGGCTTTATCGGCGGAATGGATATTCCGTTAATTCATAGATTTGAAACAGGTTACGCCGAAGGCGCGCGCGCCGTTAATCCCGATATAAAAATCGTCGATAACTACGTCGGCGTAACCGATTCGGCGTGGAACAATCCGGGCAAAGGCAAGGAATTAGCCTTAAATCAAATCGACAAAGGCGCGGACATAATCTTCACCGCCGCCGGAAATTCCGGTTTAGGCGCGTTCGACGCCGTTGAGCAATACGGCAGAAACGCTTCGGGCGAAGCAAATAAATTCGTCATCGGCGTCGATTCAAATCAAAACGGACAAAAGCCCGGATTCGTTTTAACGTCGATGGTCAAACGCGTCGATAACGCTGTTTACGATGTCGTCAGGGATTTAACGAAAGGGAAATTTGAAGGCGGCTTTCACACCTTCGGACTCGATAAAGACGGCGTTGCCTACGCGATGGACGAAAATAACAAAGATATAATCTCGCCGGAAATCATCCAAAAAGTCGAACAAGCGAAAGGCAAAATTGTTTCCGGCGAGATAAAAGTAACGGACGCGATGGCGAAATAATAAAAATGCTTGAACTTAAAAATATAACGAAAACATTCGGCAGCGTCGTTGCTAACAAAGACGTTTCGATAAAAATTGAGCCGGGCGAGATTCACGCGATTGTCGGCGAGAACGGCGCGGGGAAATCGACGATTATGCGCATCGCTTACGGCTTCTACAACGCCGATTCGGGTGAGATTCTGGTTGACGGAAATGTTGTTAATATTAAATCGCCGCAGGACGCGATTCGGCTTGGAATCGGAATGGTTCACCAGCATTTTATGCTCGTCGATACGATGACGGTTGCCGAAAACATCATTTTGGGCGCGGAAACCGGCGGCGCGGCGAATCTCGATTTGGACAAGGCGAATGCGGAAATTGCGCGTCTTTCGGAAGAATTAAAACTCGGCGTCAATCCGAAAGCGTTAATCGAAGATTTATCCGTCGGCGCGCAGCAGCGTGTCGAGCTTCTCAAGGCGCTTTACCGCAACGCAAAACTTCTGATTTTAGACGAACCGACCGCGGTTTTAACTCCGCAGGAAGTCGAAGAATTTTTCCAGATTCTGCGTCGTATGCGTGAGCAGGGAAAAACCGTCGTCATTATCACGCACAAGCTTGAAGAAGTTCTCGCAATCTCTGATAACGTTACGGTTATGCGCGACGGCAAAGTCGTCGGCAATGTTAAAACTTCTGAAACCAACACCAGAGATTTAGCCAGAATGATTGTCGGGCGCGACGTACTTTTGAGAGTTGAAAAAACTGACGCCGACCCGCGCGAGATGGTTTTAAATGTGCAGAATTTGTCGGTCAGAAACGCGCACGGCGAAGCGCTCGACGATGTTTCGTTTTCGGTCAAAGCCGGTGAAATCGTCGGCATCGCGGGCGTCGAAGGCAATGGGCAGACGGAAATTATCGAAGCGCTCGCCGGTTTAATCCCAGACGCGCGCGGCAGAATCGAGTTTTTCGGCAAAGATATTTCAAACACGAACGTCAGACGAAGAAAGGAACTCGGCATCGCGCACATCCCGGAAGACCGCCATAAACGCGGACTTTTGCTCGACTCGAATTTAGCGGAAAATTCGATTTTAGGCGTTCATTATCGCCCGCCGGTCGCGAGCGGCGTTGGCTTTCTGAATTCTTCGGCAATCGAAAAACGCGCAAGGGAAATTATCGAAAATTTCGACGTGCGCCCGCCGCAGTCCGCGCTTCCGGCGCGCGCGCTGTCCGGCGGCAACCAGCAGAAGTTGATTATCGGCAGAGAATTTGAACTCGACCCGAAATTGCTGCTCGTTTCCCAGCCGACGCGCGGCGTTGACATCGGCGCGATTGAATTTATACATCGCAGACTGATTGGACTTCGCGACGCGGGCGCGGCGGTTCTGCTCGTCTCGGCGGAACTCGAAGAAGTTACGGCGTTAGCCGATAGGTTGCTTGTCGTCAGAAAGGGAAAAATTGTCGGCGAAGTTGACCCGAAAACGACTTCGACCGAGGAAATCGGTTTGCTGATGACCGGCGGAAATTAAGAAAATTTCAGCCGCGAACAAACGCGGAAGAATTTTAGCCGCGAATAACACAAATAACACGAATAGGATAATTTATAATTCGTGTTATTCGTGTTATTTGCGGCTAACTTTTGTTCAGTTGAATAACTGTTTTATTTCCCCGACCGCCTTTTGCAGATTTTCGATTGAAGTGGCGTAGGAAATCCGCAGAAATCCGTCCGCGCCGAAGCCCGCGCCGTCGGTTACGGCGACGTGCGCGTCTTTTAATAAAGTCTCGGCAACGTCAGCCGAAGTTTTGAATCGGTCGCCGAGCATTTCGCGCACATCGACGAACGCGTAAAACGCGCCTTCCGGCGGACTGCATTTGAAGCCTTCGATTGATTGCAGGGCGGGAATCAGCCAGTTTTTCCGTTTCTCATATTCCGCAAGCATTCCGCTGACGGCATCCATCGTCTTCGACGGATTTTCCATCGCGCGCGCGCAGGCGTATTGGACGAACGATGTCGGGTGCGATGTCGAATGGCTTTGCAGCTTTGTCATCTGCTTTGTCCATTCTTCGCCGGCGATTGTGTAGCCGATGCGCCAGCCGGTCATCGCGTAAGTTTTGGAAAACGAACCGGCGACACAGACGAATTTTCTTAATTCTTCGGGCAAACTCGCGGACGTGAACACTTCCGACGGCGAATAAGCGAAAAATAAATAACATTCGTCGGTTAAAACCCGGACGTTTCTTTCGGCGCAGACTTCGACGATTTTCCGCATCTCGGCGGGCGGAATGACGCGCCCCGTCGGATTATTCGGCGAATTGATGATGATGAGTTTGGTTTTGTCGGTAATCGCTTCTTTTACGGCATCTGCCGTTAAAACAAAATCGGTCGGCTCGGTTTCGATGTAGACGCTTTTTGCGCCGACGAAGGTAACGATTTCGGGAAACGTTACCCAATACGGTTTCGGAATCAGAACTTCGTCTTCCGGGTTCACCAGAGAGCAGACGGCGTTAAAAAGCGCCTGCTTGCCGCCGCAGGTAGCGATGATTTGCTTCGGCGAAATTCGAGTATCGAATTGACCGGCATAAAAATCGCAAATCGCTTCCTGAAAAGTTTTCAGCCCGGCGGTCGGCGTGTATTTGGTTAAACCTTTCTGCAAGCCTTCCCAGGCGTATTGTTTGATAAATTCGGGCGTAGCGAAATCCGGCTCGCCGAGCGTCAAATCAATCACGTCAAAGCCCTGCGCGCGCAGTTCGCCGGCAATCTGCCCGGCTTTGAGCGTCGAAGACATCTGCATTTTGGCGACATTGCGGGAAACTGGAAAAGAATTTTCGGCGGCGTTTTGCGGTTTCATAATTTTTTTATTCGGAAAAGACTCTTTGAAAAGATTATCGCCGAATAAGAATATATATACAAAAAATTAAAAAAATACACCTCATTCTTCGGAATCGTAATTTGCGACCGTCGAAATTTTAGCCGCGTTCTTACTTGTCCAGGACTTTCTCAAAAATGCGGAAGCACGCACGTAAGTAAGTGTGTTACTTCACTGCTGCGCGCTTACTTGGTGCGGGCTTCTGCAAAAAGTGAGAAAGTCCTAATTGTCTATATTTTATTTAATTTCTCGCGCATTTTAGTTTTGACCGAATCGGGAACAAGCCCGTCAACCGCGCCGCCGAGCGTGAAAATTTGTTTGACGAGCCGCGAGCTGACATACGAATAATCTTCCGCCGACATCAGAAAAACCGTTTCAAGATGCGGTTCGAGTCGCCGGTTCATCAAAGCCATCTGCAATTCGTATTCGTAATCGGAAATAGCGCGAATGCCGCGCACAATCGCGTTTGCTTCTTTTTTAATTGCGTATTCGACCAGCAAACCCTGAAAATAATCGACCTTAATCCGGCAGTTCTCGGAATTTATCCGCGGCAAAACTTCGCCGAGCATTTCGATTCGCTCATCGACGGTAAACATCGGATTCTTATCCGGGTTGTCGAGAACGGCGACGACGATTTCGTCGAACAGCTTTGAGCCGCGCTCGATAATATCAAGATGTCCGTTGGTTATCGGGTCGAAAGAGCCGGGATAAATTGCGCGCCGCATAAGCTAAAAGTCCAAAGTCCAAAGTCTAAAGTCGAAAAAATCTTTCGTTGATTTTAACGATTATAAAATCAAAGTCCAATGCCGAAAATTAAAAATAATTTTGGACTTTAGACTTTGGACTTCTCAGACTTTGGACTTCTTAGACTTTTATTCCGGCTGTTTTATTTCGTCGATTCTCGAATCTTTTACTTCGGTCGTAAATTTGCGGTAATTATAAGATTTGATTAACTGATTAACGTTGATGCCTTTGACGAGCAGGACTTTGACCGAAAGATTAATGTCCGCGACGCTCGGCAGCCATATTTCGCCGCCTACGCGTTCCTGTTCGAGCACGAACGATGCGCCTTTTTTCAAATTCGCTAAAATTCCGCCGCCGATTTTGAAATTGTCCGACAAAACGGCTTCGATGCGCGCCACTTGTTCGTCTTTCTCGTCAATCCACATCACACCCGCCGTTTTGCCGAAAAATTTCAGAAAACTTTTCGCGTTTTTGTAATCGAAATTCGGGTTCGGCTCGAAATCGAAGACGATAACTTCACGTTCGCGGAAACGCTCGCGGCGCGGATTCGTTAAATTTGAAGCGCGCAGCAACTCGGCAATCGAAATACGATTGTCCTGTTCTTCAGCCGTTTGACTTTCTTTTTGCAAAGCGTCTTTAGCTTCTTTTTTTGCCAGTTCCTTATCGATTTCCGCCACGCGTTTCTGCACGTTCCGGTCTTCGTCGGCTTGCTGGTCGGCGGAAAGCGGCTTGCCGTTTTTCTCGACGACGCGGCGCAGACGATTGCCTTTATAAAACGAAAGCTGAACGGTCTGCGATTCTTTTTCACGAAGAACACCGTCTTTGCCAAGCTCGCGGCTGATGATTTTCTGCGTGTAGGAATAATCGTCTAAAATCTGCTCGATTTTATCTTCGTTCGCCTGCAAAGATTCGAGCAGCGCCGAAATATCGGGAAGCGGTTCGCCCGATATTTTCGGAAAATCAAATTCGGCGGCGGCAACCGGCAAGTTGTGCGTGATTCGGTCGAGCTTTATTTCATAAACGTCTTCGCCGGTTTGCTCGCGTATCGAAAAAGGCTCGCTGATGCCGTCAACTTTGCGATAATCGGCGTAATCGAAAATTTTCGCGCCGTCTCCGCCGGGAATTTCCTCGCGCAGCAGAAGACTTGTCGCCGCGTCGAAAAATAATTTTATCGCCGTGCCTTTCGGGTTTGTTAAAAGCAGACAATCAGCGGACTTGCCGCCGATGTCGGATTTTCCGCAGAAGGTTATTTTTGATTTTTCCTTTTTATAATTGAGCCAGAGATTGTTTCTAAAGGCGGCTTCGGTTTGAAAATCGCGGCTCGCCGCGCCCGTTAAAGTTTTCAAGCCGTCGCGAGAATTGCGCGTCCAGCCGGATTTGCCGTTAAAGCCCGTTTCGGTTTCAAAACCGTTTAAATCGAAACTCGTATTGTAAAAATTCGGCTGCGCGCCCTGCATCAAAAACATTCCGTTCGCGTCGTCTTTAATTCGCGCAATCGTGCCTTTTTTCTGAAATGATTTGTGAGCCGCCAGCCAAGCTTTTTCGCCGCCTATCGCCTGCGCCGCCTGTTTCAAAATTTTACCCGGCGATTGTGCCGAAACGCCGACCGCGAGAAGAAACAACAGCGCGGCGCAGGCAAACGGAAAGACTTTCTGTTTCATAAAATTTACTGCGCGGACAAATTCGTATTCGTTTCCGTTTTAAGCCGGAAATCTCGTCTGCGGTTTTTAATTAACGGGGAATTTCGTCCGGTTACGGCAAAATCTCGGCGATTGCTCTGTCAAAAACTTCGACCTTGCGTTTTGCACGTTTTACTTCGGGGAAATCGTCGTTGTACTGCGCTCGCAAATTCCAAAGCTCGGTTTCGAGTTCGACTTTCCTGACAATCAATTTTCCCAAAGCGACCGTGAGTTTTCCCGCGTCGGCGGAGTTGACGGCTAAAATTTTGTCCGTCTGCTTTTGAAACAATCCGAGCTGAAAGCGGAGTTCCTTAACTTTCGGAAAATCATCGGTGTAGCCGACCAGTAAATCTTCAAGCTGAGATTGAAGCTCGGTTTTCTGCAATAAAATCTCAGCATACGCGGGCGAAAATTTCGCCGCCTGATTATTTACTGAAGTTGATTGTGCGGAAACTCTTTTGCCGTTCGTCTGAGAAAAGCAGAGAAGCGCCGAAAGCAGCGTAACAATCGAAATAAAGGTTAATCTTTTAATTTTCACGACAGATTTATTTACCATCAATATCGAAAGTGTTCGCATCAAGCGGCTGATTGTAAGAATAATTGGTTACCTTAAACGTCCATTCAATCTCGCGATTTGCATTTCGTGACGCCTGTAGTGCGGCGTTACTCGAATAACTATAGGAAAGTTTGTATGAACTCGGAAGATTTAAACCGCCAAGGTCTTTATAGTCGGAAAAATCTTCGACAACGCTAAAACGGTCTGAGCTTTCTCCGGCTGAACTATCTACTGTGCTTCCTTGTCGGGCGGCGATAATTCTACTGTATTGAGTCCGAACGTGCTGGTAACTGTTTGTATCGAAATACATCTTTATAGTTAAATCTGAAGCGCCCTTCGGCGAGTAAGATAATACGTAAGTTTCCTTTCCGTCTATATTCTTAGTTCCGTCGAAAGACAATTTAGGTTTTCTTTCATCGGTATTTAATAGAGACCAGGAAGACAATAATGTGCCGCCAAGCAGCCCTTCTTTAAGAAGTTCGGGGTAAGAGTAAATGAATCCGCTCAGAACTGATCTAACGCCCGGTCTAATATAATTAGTTTTTACATCTTTACCGTTATAACTGAATTTGTCAGTCGAATAATCATTGGTATTAGTAGTTAATCCCCATAAATTTTTATTTTCTTGTGAAACCATAACGGTTTTTCCGGGAACACCGGAAGCCGTTCCTTTCACCTTTATTGTTACATCGCTGAATATCAACTGGTTTTTAATTGCCGCGCGTTTCTCTTTCGTGCCGATTGAATCGAGGTGCTTTGCCAGAATCTCCTCCGGTTTCAACTTTTGCGCTGATACGGAATTTGCGCCGATAAAAAAACAGCCAGCATAATGAGGACTGATAATCTAAAGTGTTTCATAACATTTCTCCAAAATTTAAGCGGCAATTCCTACTTCACGTGAAGTATTTGCGTCTGACAATTCGGAACATTCGCTGCTTGCCGCGTCGCACGAATTAAATTCCAAATCCGAGTCCGTTTCCGTCAATCCGTCGCCGAACATTTCGCCCGTCGTTAAAGTATTGAAATAAATCCCGATATTGTCGAGAATTTCCTGCGCCGAATGTGAGTGATACAGCGTCTGGCGAAACTGCGCGCCGCCGACTAAGCCTTTCGTGAATTGTCCGGCGAGCTGTTTCATTTTTCCCAAAGCGGGAAGTTCCGGCATATCTTCGCGCAAAAGGTCGAAAAATTCCAGCAGAACGACTTGTTTTTCTTCTAATGTCGGTTGATACGGCGCGCGACCTTCTAAAACGTCCTGAATCTGGCGGAAAATCCACGGATTCTGCATCGCGCCGCGTCCGATTAAAATTCCGTCGCAGCCGGTTTCGCCGAATCGCTGTAAAGCATTTTCAATCGAAGTAACGTCGCCGTTGCCGGAGACAGGAATTTTCACAGCGCGTTTTATCTCGCGCACCCAATCCCAATTCGCCAAGCCTTTATAGCCCTGTTCTTTCGTGCGCCCGTGAAGTTGGATGTGTTCGACGCCGCACTGTTCAGCCATTTTCGCAACTTCGACGCAGTTGATTGTCGAATCGGTAAAGCCTGTTCGCAATTTGAGCGTCAAAGGAATCGAAATGGACTTTTTAATTTCCGTCAAAATCGTTTCAAGGCGCGGCAAATCCTTCAAAAGCCCCGAACCGCCGCCGCTTTTGACGACCTTCGGCGCGGGGCAGCCGCAGTTGACATCCAGAACATCCGCACCGACTTCTTCCGCCATTTCCGCCGCCATCCGCATACGTTCGGACTGCCCGCCGAAAATCTGCACGGCAAACGGGCGTTCTTCTTCGGCGAAACGCATCTGCCGTTTTGATTTCGGATTGCTGCGCGTCAGACCTTCGACGGAGATAAACTCGGAAACCGACAGACCGACGCCGCCGCGTCGTTTTATAAGACGGCGAAAAGTGTAATCGGTTACACCCGCCATCGGCGATAAAATCAGCGGCGGATTGATTTCGATATTGCGAATTTTAAACGGTTTCACTATTAATTACTTTGTTTGTTTGGACAATTCGACGCCGGTTGCTTCAAACGAGATTTCCGTAACCGTGCCGTCTTTGTTGATGTTGTCGAATTTCGCGCCGTCTTCATTAACCAGATGTTCGACTTCGGCTCTGCTCAGGGTTTTGACCGAGAAAATGCCTTCGGTTTTCGCCTGCATTCCGGCGGAATCGAGCGGTATAAAAAACGCGTGGTCTTTGAAGGTTACGCGCACCGATTTTGCTTCATTTGCCGGCGCGAGTTCCATCCAGCAGCCTTCGGTTTTGCACGAACGGACGATGACGCCTTCGACAAGAACCGCTTTGCCCGCAAAGGCTTCCGGCTTTTTTAAAACTTCGGCGAGCGAAACTTTTTTTGCCTTGCCGACCGCCGCGCCGCGTTTCAGTACGCCGTCGATGATTTCAGCCGGTTCAAATACTTTTACGGGCGTTTTTCTCTCGCTGATTTTCCCCATATTTTTGCCTTTTGCCAAATCATTGTGCTTTTCCGGTTGTTTAGAATTTTGAGCCAGACACGCGCCAGCCAAAGCCGCCGTTAAAATCGTTAATTCGATAAATTTTTTCATTATAAAACTTCTCCGTTGTAAAAAGGCTTTTAAGATTGCAGCCGCGCGAAATATACGCGAATTTCGGTAAATCCTGAGCGGAAAATAAATCAGAGCCGGAAAAACGATTGAAACAATCAGTTAATAGACGTATTTGCGGCGAAAATAGTTGTTAAAGTCTGCAAATTTTATACAGGAAAAACCTTTGTAAAAAGTGTATTCTTGTAAGGCGGCAAAATAGATAGTAGCAATGAAAGAAAAATATATCCAGATTTCGGGCATTCTTCTGACGATGTTTTACGGCATTTTCATCGCCTGGCTTTATCTGGTCGAGCCGAAATCGCTCGACGAACTGCCCGCCAAAGCGCAGGCGACGATTGAGAACGTGAGCGCCAAGACGCAGGTTGCCGTCGGAATGTATGAAGTCGATAAAGCGAAATTCGACGACGGTTTGAGCGCTTTCCGGCTGGATAATTTCGTTGTCGCACGCGATGCTTTTGAACGCGCCGACCCGGAGCGACGCGACGCGAAAACGCAGTTTTATATCGCCTACAGCTTTTACCGGCAGGGTTTCGGGAAGTTATCTAATGACGACGCGCTTTTTAAACAAGGTTTGGAGCAGACGAACCGCGTCATCGCGCTCGACAGGAATTTCAAATCCGACGACGATTTAATAATGAAAACGCCGATAGAATTGAAAAACGAATTTGAAGAAGGCTTAAAAATTACGGCGAGCGATTTCAATCCGTTCAAAGTTCTGCGCGAGAGAAAGTAAATTTATCGAAGTGGAAACAAGCAAAAAGCAAAAAAGAGAAACGGCGGCGTTTGAACACGAAGACGGCGCGAATTTGCCGATAATCGACGCTGAATTGGTTGAAGATTCAAGCGGCGGAAAAGCTGTTTCCAACATCGAGAACCGGAAATCGAAAACCGAAATAATAAATAAACGACAAACGACGAACGGCAGAGAACCGATTCGCCAATCCGCCGTGCGTGATTACATTCTTTTACCTTTGATTTTTCTGACCGTCGCGCTGTTCGGCGGCTTGCGCGTCGCGGCAGAGAGCGGCGCGTTCGTTTTTCTCAAGCCGCCGCTCGTCTGTCTGATTTTTGCGACGATTTTAATTGTGCTTTTCTTTCGCGCCGGTTTAATTCGATTCGACGGCTGGTTTTCGGAAAGTTTTTCGACCGTTAAGAATGTCGCCAACGCCGCTGTTTTGATTGCGCTTTTCGCCGCCACCGTGCAGATTTTCAATTCGCTGTTGCCTGAAAAAGGCTTGCCGTTCTGGATTTTCACCTTTTGTTTTTTCTGGACGCTTTTAAATAATCTTTTTTCGGTTTTCGACGCCCGAAGACTTCTGCAAAGTCTCGGCAGTCTGTTCGGCTTCGCTTTTCTCGTCAAATATCTGGCGCTTGCTTATATGACCGCGCCCGCGTCCGAAAGCTGGTGGCGCGGAATTCTGGAAAATCCGACGCAGGAATTTTTCACGCTTCTGTTTGATTTGCCGCGTTTTGCGCCCGCGACCGGCTACATACAGTTTTTTGCCGTGACTTTCTATTTGCTCGGATTGTTTTTACTGTCGCCCGCGTCGGCGGAAAATACAAAATAACTTTCATGCTGAAAAACAGTTCTCGAATCAAAGTTTTCTATCGCTTTCAAAGCAGCGTTCTCGTCCGCTTATCGGGTCTGCGAAAGCGATTGATTTTGCCAGTAGTTTGAGCGGATTAAGAAAATCGTCTTCGCCGTTCGGACACACTTTCGGGTAAAATTTATCGTTGATAATCGGGATTCCGAGCGCCGAAAGATGCAGGCGGATTTGATGTTTCTTGCCGGTCAGCGCGTTTAAACGATATAAATTTATGTCGGTTTTCCGTTCGATTAATTCGACGCGTGTTTCCGAGTTCGGCTCACCTTCGGCTTCACGCATCCGAAAAAAAGGCTCGCCCGCCGTCATTCGGCTGCGGCGCGACAGCGGGAAACAAAGCGCCGGATTATGACCGGCGAGCGCTTCATAAACTTTCGTAACCTTGCGGTCGTTAAAAAGCGACGCGTAAGCGCCTCTGGTCGCCGGATTAAGCGAAAACATAACGATTCCGGCGGTTTCGCGGTCGATGCGGTGAAGCGGAACGAGATTGTCGAGATTTTCGCTTCTTTTGAGACGCACCAGAAGCGTTTCGCGCAGAAATTGTCCGGCTGGATTGACGGGAAGAAAATGCGGCTTGTCGGCGACAAGAATATGTTCGTCGCGGTAAATAACTCGTTCGATAAACGGTATTTTCTTCTCGAATAAAAGCTCGCGGTAATAAAGAATACACGCGCCCGCGCGATACGGAGTTTTTGCGTCGAGCCGGTTTCCGCGTTCGTCCGTTACCCTGCCTTTCGCCATTCGCGATAGCCAGACATCGGTTTCCACTTCTGGAAACTGCTCTTTCAAATAATCCAGAATCGTCGCCCACGCGCCCGCCGGCAGCCATTTGCGGCTCGGACTGATTCCTTCGATTGTCGGCAGCGGTTTATTCAAAACGGCGCGATTAACAAAACTTTTTTTTTCTAATTCAGCGTTTCGTCAGGAACGGATTCTTCGGAAATGATTTCGTAAAGATTCGACGCGTCCTGTTTCGACACCTGTTTTTTGTCGGGAACAATCAAAACCCGAACGCGCGTCAGACGATTGTGCCGTTTGATTTCGATTTCGTCGCCCGTTTTGACTTCACGCGAAGATTTCGCCGCCGTGCCGCCGACCGTAACCAATCCGGCATCGCAAAATTCCTGCGCTAAAGTTCGGCGCACGATTAAACGGCTGGCTTTTAAGAATAAATCGAGGCGCATAATTTTGATGGAAAATGAAAATGGAAAATGTTTTTTGATATAAACATTTTCCATTTCCCGTTTTCCGTTTTCCGTTTATTTTTTAACTTCCGCTTTTCTCTGGTCGGCGAACAGAAGCGGCGCGACCATCGGGCGATAGGTTTCGTTGAGTTTTATATACGTTTCAGTGCGCAGCGTCGCCATAAAATTTTTGCGCGCTTCGGGCAGACGCTCGTATGTCAGCGTTTTGCGGACTTCGGTTTCGTCGTAAAACGATTCGCTGCTCGCCTTTGTGCGGGCGTCAACGCGCAGAATTTCGATGCCTTCGGTCAACTCAATCGGGTCGGTAACGCCGCCGACGGGCAGATTCGCCAGCGGTTTGGCAAAACGTTCGTCCATATCCTTGACGCTTAAATTCTCGTTTTTTCCTTTCGTGGTTTTAACGTCCGAGCGGTCGGAATTTTCAACAACGAGCGTTCCAAAATCCGCGCCGCCTCGCGCTTTTGCAACCAGTTGTTTGGCTTTCTCGCGCACCGCCGCTTCGTCGCGCCCGGCAAAGCCGAGAAAAATTTCGCTGATGCTGACGGTTTCCGGTCTGGTAAATTTCGTTTTGTTCGCCTCGAAATACGCTTTTACTTCCTTCGGACTCAAACCCGAATAAACTTTTGAATCGACTTCGCGCTGGAAAACGGCGTCGCGCGTGAATTGTTTGCGCCACACTTCGCGGATTTCCGCCGGATTAACTCCGGCTTTGGTCATTTCCTGATACAAAACATCGAGCGATTTGATGTTCTGCTCTTTCATTATCTGAAGAAATCGCTGGTTTATCTGCGCGTCAACGTCCGATTCGATGCCCAAATCCTTGCCTTTTTGAAGCAGAATTTCTTCGTTTATAATGTTGGCGATAATCTCGCCCTGCTTATTATCGACTTCCGTTTTAGCCTGCTCCGGCGTTTTTTTACCTTCGGCGACGAGCGAATCCGTCATATCCTTCATTTCGCGTTTAACACGCGAAAGCGTTATTACGCTGTCGTTGACCTGCGCGACCACTTCATCGACAACTTTCAGCTCGCTTTCCTGCGCTCTGGTCGTCAAACCGGAAAACACTAAAATCGCAATTAGAAAAATTGCGTAATTGATACGTTTCATTATATTTATTCCTTAAAATAGAAACTTAAGTTTAGAATCTTATATCTTCAAAGGTGATTTTATGCAACTTGTCGTGTTTGATGCTGAATCGGTCGTTTGCGTTTCTTGCCCAATTAAAGTTTTAATATTGTCGGAAACTCGCTCCGCTTCACACTTCTTTATAATATTCGATGTTTGTCCGGCAAAACATCGATTCACAACCGATGAAAAAACGATGTCCCAACTGCCGCCTGGTAAATTTTTCGCACGCCGAAGAATGCGCTCGCTGCCAATTTGATTTAATCGAAGTTTCGACCGGCGGCGCGACGGACGGCAATCAATCGCCGCTTTTGTCGAAAATCTTAAAACGCGCCTTAATCTGCGCCGCTGTCTGTGTGCTTTCCATTTTCGGCTTTTACCTTTCGATGATTTTTACGTCGTCGCCGCTCGATTCCGATGAAAAGGCAATCGTTGCGAAAAGCATCGAAATACTGGACGAAAAAGGATTCGGCAGCGAGGTTTTTCTGCTCGGAAATCTGACCGCCTTTCGCGCCAACGACAACTGGCTCAACGCTTCGACACGTTTAGAGGACGCCTACGCCGCGACTAATTTTCCGTTTGAGATTATGACTCTCTACCCGGAATTTTTTAATCTCCCGATTGATGACACCGAGCGCGCCGCCGTGCTTCTGCACGAAGCCGAACACTTAAAAGGCGGCGACGAAAAGGAAGCATATGAATTCGTCTGGCGCAGCCGGAAAAAGCTCGGCTGGACAAAACAGGCGTATGCGCATTCGGCGGTTTGGAGAAACATCAGAAAGCAAACCCGCGAATACGCGCCGAATTTATTCGTCTGCGAATCGGCTGATTACGCCGACTGCACCGAGTAAAAAAGCCGGGAAAGTTTATTTATTGCTTTTCGATTTCGGCAGTCAGCCAACTTGAAAAATCGTCTTTGTCGGCGAATACCAGCTCGCTTTCGACCACGAAACACGGCAGATTAAACTGTAAATTTTTCAATTTAACCGCGTCCTTCGCCGTCGTCAGTAAAACCCGCGCGCCCATCTTTTCGGCTTTTCGTTCGATTTTCGCAACGTCGCTCTGCTTATAAAAATAATGGTCTCGGAAAGTTTCGGTTGAAACCAGGTCGAAATTTTCGCTTCTCAGCTGCCGGAAAAAATTCTGCGGATTGCCCAGACCGCAAAAGGCTGAAAATTTCTCGTTTCTCGTTTCTCGTTTCTCGTTTCTCGTTTGCGAGCTTTGCGCCTTTGCGGGAAATTCTTCGAGTTTTACCAATTTTGAAACCTTATTTCCCGAAACGAAAATCGGGCAGCGGGAATTAAATTTTCTTATTTCAATATTTAAATCTTCGACGTTCCCGACCAGGTTTGCGCGTGTGATAACAACGGCGTCGGCGCGTTTGAGATTTTGCAAAGGCTCGCGCAGTATGCCGAAAGGCAGAAGTTTGCCGTTGCCGAAAGGATTCGTCGCGTCGATTGTTACAATGTCCAAGTCGCGCCGGATGCGCAGATGCTGGAACGCGTCGTCCAGAACGAGCGCCGTAATTCCAAACTTCTCAACCGCCCAATGCGCGGCGGAAACGCGGTCGGCGTCGGCGACGACAATCGCTTTTCCGAGCAGTTTGGCGGCAAGCTCAAACGGTTCGTCGCCCGCTTGTTCGGCAGTTGCTGAAACTTTTTCGCCGTCGGAAACCAGAACTCTTTCCTTCGGATTTTCTCGTTTATAACCGCGCGAAATAATGCAGACCTTTTCGCCTTTTCCGGCTAAAATTTCGGCGACGAAAGCGACGAGCGGAGTTTTTCCCGTTCCGCCGACCGTCAGATTTCCAACGCCGACGGTAAAAGCGCCGGGCGAAAAGGATTTAAAGAATCCGTTTTCGTAAAGCTCGATTCGCTTCTGCAAAATCGCCGCATAAAGACCGGAAAACATAAAGTTAAGTGATAAATGATAAGTGATAGATGATAAGTAAAAGGTGATAAGCAATGAGTAGAATCAGAATTCTTTACCCGTCATTTATCACCTTTCACTTATCACTTATTTTTATTCGTCGTTTGAATCAATCTTTCGAGTTTGACCCCAGCCGAAGCGCTGTCGATGCTTTGTTCGGCGAGTCGGGCGGCGTGAATCGGTTCGCTGGCGAGTCCGCCGACCAGAAGCGCGGCGGCGGCGTTTAAGACAACCAGCGAGCGGGCTTCGTCGCGCCGTCCGCCGCCGAGAATCTCGCGGATGATTTTCGCGCTTTGTTCGGGCGTCTCGGCTCTCAGATGTCCAATCGCGGCGCGGTGCAGACCGAAGTCTTCGGGCGTTAATTTAAATGTATTAACTTTTCCGCCGGAGACTTCGGCGACAAAAGTTTCGCCCGTCAAAGTTATCTCGTCCAAGCCGTCCGCGCCGTGAACGACCCACGCCCGCTGCGTTCCCAAAAGGGCGAGCGCCTGCGCCAGCGGTTCGAGCAGAGAGGTGTGCCAGACGCCGATTATCTGTCTGGAAGGTTTCGCCGGATTTGCCAGAACTCCGAGCAGATTCAGACAGCTTCTGATGCCTAGGCTGCGGCGAATGTCGCCGACGCGCCGCAGATTCGGATGAAATTTCGGCGCGAACATAAAGCAGATTCCAGCGCCGTTCAGACACGCCTGAACAATTTCCGGCTCGCTCGAAATCTCTACGCCCAGTTTGCTCAAAACGTCCGCGCTTCCCGTCCGGCTCATAACGCCGCGGTTTATTTGCTTGGCGACCGGCAAACCCGCGCCCGCGACGACAAACGCGGCGGCGGTTGAAACATTAAAGGTTTTCGACGCGCTTGAACCTGTCCCGCAGGTGTCAATCAGATTTTTATGACGCGTCGAGATTTTAACCGCCTGCTCGCGCATCACGCCAGCCATTCCCGCAAGCTCTTCGGCGGTTTCGCCTTTTGCCGTCAGCGCCGCCAGCGCTCCGGCGATTTGTGCGGGATTGGCGTTCAAATCGGTCAAAGCGCGAAAAAATTCGGCAGCTTCGTCGAGCGCCAAATCTTCACCGCGAATCAGGCGGACGAGCGATTGGAAAAGCGCGGTTTCGGCTTTGCCGTTAGTGGCGGAAACGGGCGCGGCGAGCAGCCATTCTGTTTTCGACATATCCGTATTATATTAGGACTTTCTCAAATGCGGAAACACGCACGTCAGGTAAGTGTGTCTTCTTCATCATCGCGCCGAACTATCGTGCGGGCTTCTGCAAAAATGAGAAAGTCCTAAACGAATAATCAAAAGGCAGGCGCATTCGACTTTCGGATTCGAGCCGGGATTTTCATAATGTGCGGATTGAAGTTCGCGCTCCTTTCAATCAAAACGTCAACACAACTTAAAGATTAAGAAAATTTTGCAGAAGTTTTTTGCCTTCACCGGTTAAAATTGATTCGGGATGAAACTGGACGCCTTCGATTTTGTGCGTTTTATGACGCAGACCCATTATTAAACCGTCGGGCGCGGCGGCGGAAATCTCCAGACAATCGGGCAGCGATTCGCGCTCGACAACCAGCGAATGATAACGCGCCGCCTGAAAATCGCTTTTCAGACCGGAGAAAATCGTTTTCCCGTCGTGGCTGATTTTTACGGGTTTCCCGTGAACCGGCGCGGGCGCGCGGGCGACGCGACCGCCGAAAAACTGCCCGATTGCCTGATGTCCGAGACAGACGCCGAGAATCGGCACTTTGCCGCCGAATTTTTCCAGAACATCAAGGCTGATTCCGGCGTCGTCCGGCGTTCCCGGTCCGGGCGAAATTAAAATTTTCTCCGGTTTCAGACGCGTTTCGATTTCTTCGACTGAAACCGCGTCGTTGCGCCGCACTTCAATTTCCGCGCCGAGTTCGCCGAGATACTGGACGAGGTTGTAGGTGAAAGAATCGTAATTGTCTATAACTAAAAGCATTTGTTCAATAAAAAGCGGAAAATCGAAAATCAAAAACCTGCGAAATATCTTAAGCCGCGATTGCGCCCGAAGATAAATGGTAAATGAAAGTCGAATGTTTTCACAATCGACGGACTTTAAAACGCCTGCCGCGAAAAGTTCTATTTACTATTTTCCGCCGAAGGCTTAATATAAATGCGTCTTGCCGAGATAATAATTTCCGGGGAAAATGTATGCTTCAAAGAAAATCGATGAGCCGAAATCTGCGTCAGTTAGCGATTTTATTTCTATTGTCCGCTCAAATCTGCTTTTCGCAAACTGTTAAAGTCGAAAAGAAAGACGAAATATCGCCGGAACTGCGCAGGGAAGCGATTGTCTTTCTGCGCGAAACCGCCGCCGAAGTCGGCAATTTGCGGACACTTGAAAACCGCATCAGCTTTGCGTCCGAAATGGCGAGTCTGATGTGGCTCGGCGACGAAAAAGAAGCGCGCGAGATGTATCAGGGCGTTATCAACGATTTTCGTCAACTGCTGGCGCGGTATGATTCGGAGGCGAACGCGGCGGGCGAAACCGCCGGAGAAGAAACTTACGCACCGTCGTTTTTTTTCGGCGCTAACGGAAACAACGCGGCGCGAAAGCTCCAAAAGGCTTTGAGCGTGCGGCAGCAGATAGCGACCAATCTGGCGGAAAACGACGCGCCGCTCGCGCTCGAATTTCTGACGAGCAGCGCGCAGGCGGTCGGCAACCCGAAGATTCGCAAACAAATCGAAGGCGGCGACGCGTATTTTGAAACGCATCTGCTGGCGCAAATCGCTGCGCGGGATGTCGATACGGCGCTTAAATACGGACGGCTGACTCTGGCGAAAAATTTCAATTACGAACACGTCAATGTTTTAAAGAAAATCTACGAAAAGGACGCCGAAAAAGGTGCGGCTTTCGGCGAAGATATTGTGCGCAAACTCAAATCCGGCGACGAGAAATCCGATTACCATCAGCTCGGCTCTTTGCTGAATCTGGGCGCGGAAAATCTCGAAAAGTTAAAAGCGAATCCCGGCAAAAAACCGATGTTCGGCGAACAATCGATGCGCGAAATCTCGGATTTGCTGGTTAAAGAAATTTTGAACGGCGACGCGGAAGATTCCGACGGAATGGCGTATGTTTCGCAAATCGAAAAATTTTCGCCCGCCGGCGCGCTGCGGATTCGGCAGAAATTCAGCCGGGTAAAACAAATCGAAACGAAAAGTTCGTTTCGTTCGGCGATGAGCGCCGGCTTGCCGCCGCCGCCGCCCGTGCCGAATGCAGTGAATATCGAAAGCGCGCCGGACAGCCAAAAACAATTGGCGGAAAATATGCGGAATCTCGGCGCGAAACAGCTTTCAAAAGAAGACCGCGAAAAAGCAATCGGACAGGCGCGCAAAATCATTGCGGCTCTCAAAGACCCGACGCAGAAACTGTTTGCTTTGAGCGCTCTGGCGACGCAAATTTCGGCGCTCGGCGATAAGGAAACCGCCGGTCAGATAATGGACGAAGCGAGAAATCTGGTCAATTTACAGCCGAAAAATTATATGGATTTTATGCAGAACTGGATGCTGGCGAGCGCTTACGCGCAGATTGACGCGCCGAAAGCGTTTCCGATTTTGGAAGACGCGGTTCTGCGGCTTAACGACACAATCGGCGCTCTTTTGAAAATCGGCGAATTCGTCGATGCCGGCGGCGAAATGATAGAAGACGGCGAAGCGCAGGTCGGCGGTTTCAGCGGCGCGATGACGCGCGAATTAACACGCGGAATCGGCGCGAGCGATGCGACCGTACGCAGTCTCGCCAAAGCGGATTTCGCGCGAACAAAGGACTTAGCTGCCAGATTCGAGCGCCCGGAAGCTCGCATTCTGGCAAAAATGATTGTTCTCCGCGCACTTTTCGACGAGAAAAAAGAAAAAATCGACGAAACGGATATTGATAAGTAAATATTGGTGAAATGAAAAACGGAAAATGTTCAGATTAACCATTTTCCGTTTTCCGTTAACTGAAACTCGTTCCCGTCAGCCAATGCCCGCCGTCAACCACTAAAGTTACGCCGCTGATGTAGTTCGCCGCGTCCGAGCAAAGAAAAATCGCCGCGTTTTCGATGTCTTTGATGCGCCCGAATCTTTGCAGCGGAATCTTCCGCGCCATTTTTTCTTTCAGCGGTTCGGGCAGAAGCCGTTTCATTCCTTCGGTGTCCTCAATCGGACCGGGCGCGATGCCGTTGACGCGAACTCCGTATTTTCCCCATTCGACCGCGAGATTTCTGGTCATCGCATCGACCGCCGCTTTCGCCGCCGAAACGTGAATCTGCAAAGGCGTCGCCGTTAAATGAAGCGTCGCGCTGATATTCAAAACCTGCCCGCCGGATTTTTTCAGTTCTTCAAACGCGGCGCGGCAGACGTTAAACGTGCCTTTTGTATCAATATCCAAAACCGTCCCGAAGCCGTTCGCTGACAATTCTTCCGCTCTGCACAAAAAATTTCCCGCCGCGCCGTTGACGACAATATCGATTTTGCCGAATCGCTCGACCGTTTCTTTTATCGCGTTTTCGACCGCCGCGAAGTCGCGCACGTCTGAGACGACCGCGAGACATTCGCCGCCGTTTTTCTCGATTAGTTTCCGCATCGGTTCGAGATTTTCGATTTTGCGCGAAGTAATCGCAACCTTCGCGCCGTATTCGGCTAAAGCGCGCGCGACGCCGCCCGTTATTCCCGTGCCGCCGCCGGTTACAAACGCGACCTTTCCCTGTAAAATATTTTCGGCGAAAACTTTATTCATAATGATTCCGAAATTTTAACACGAAGAAGAATTTAACCGCAGATGAACGCTAATAAACGCAGATTTATAAAAGGAAAATCAACAGGGATGAAGAGGATAAAAGGGATAAGAGCGGCAAGAGAAGAACATAAAGGTTTTTTTATCTTACCGAAATCCCTGCCTGTCCTCTTTATCCCTGTTAAAGTATCCGCGTTCATCTGTGTTCATCTGTGGCTGATTTTCCTACTTTCCTGCCAATCGAAGCCGACCGATTTACGCTCGCTCGCGCCCGCCGAAACGCTTGTTTATCTCGAAACGAACGATTTGGGCAAAACGCTCGAATCTCTGACCGAAGGCAAAGCGTTCATTGAACTTGCGAAAGAGAAAACGAATTTTTCGGCGCTCGAAAATGTTCAGTTCGCAGTTGCCGTTTCGGGTTTTGAAACTTCCGAACAGCCGATGGGAGACGAAACGGCGATTTTAAGTTTCAAGCCGCGTTTCGTCGCCATTGCCGACGCGCACACGTGGAATTTCAGCGCCGCGTCGATTGCCGAAAATCAAATCGGACGATTAGCGCGGGAAATTTACGGCGAGAATGTAAAGCTCGAAAAACCGGAAAAAGCGGGAGCGAAATTTTTCGTCTGGACGAATACAGACGACGGGCGCAAAATATTCGCCGCCGTTTCCGGCAGTGTAATTTACGCCGGAACGGACGAAAATCTGATTGATAAATGTCTCGCCGTCCGGCGCGGCGCGGCTGATAATTTATTGAAGAACAAAGATTTAGCGCGCGCCGGAGAAGCGGCGAAAAGCGAAAATCAAATTGCTTTCGGCTATGTTTCAATGGCGGGCGTGGAGCGAATCGCCAATCTCGCCGGAATTTTAACCGCCGTTCAAACGACCGAAAACGATGCCGGAAGAAATTTTATCGCCCGGATTCTGCCGTCGATTCTGCAAAAATCGGTAAAGGAAATCACGTGGACGGCGAGCAAAACCGAACAGGGAATCGAAGATAAAATTTTCGTCTCGACCGGCGCGGAAGTTTCCGCCGCTTTAAATGAAGCTCTGCAAACATCCGTGCAAACGGCAACGAATGCGGCGGAATTTCTGCCGCCGGACGTTTTTTCGGCGACTCGCTACGACCTGAAAAATCCGCAAATCGCGTGGCGCAGCTTGCTTCTGACCGTCGCCGAACAAACCGATTCGATGACCGGAAAGTTTCTCGCGCAATTTTCAAACAGCCTGCTCGAACCTTTCGGCATCTCGGACGCCGACGCTTTTTTAGGCGCGATTGATTCGGAAATTTACACGGCGCGAATCGACGAGGCGGGCGAAAAATCAATCGCCGTCGCTGCGGTCAAGGATTCGGAAGCGGTGAAAAAATCAATCGGCGCAATCGACTTTAAATCCGAACCTGAAAAAAGGGAAAGCGCGCTAATCTGGAAATCCGGCGACGGCGAATTCGCGGCGGCGTTTGCCGGAAACCGATTGATTCTGGGCGACGAAGAAAGCGTTTTGAAATGTCTCGAAGCGGGGCGAAGCGGGCGAAATTTTACGAAAAACCAGTATTTTCAAAAGTTTAACGAAAGCCGCGCCGCCGCCGTAACTTTTACAAAAGACACGGATTCGACAAAAAAAATCGTCGAAGTTCTGGGCAAAGTTAAAGACGAAAACAAAACGGTTAATTTTATTTCATTGACCGAAACCGCGTTCACGGAAAAGGGAATCGAGCGCCGGTATAATTCGGCGTTCGGTTTAGTCGGCTCGATTCTGGAGCGGTTTTGAAAGAAGATTCAGCCACACAGAACACAGAGAACACAAAGTTAAATAATGGAAAACGGATAATAGATAATTGATAATAAAGAATAAATTTTTACATTTTCCGCTTTCCATTTTGCATTTTACATTATCTTTCTCCGTGTCTCTGTGGCGAAATCTTCTTCGCATCGCGTCTCAGATTTTGGATGTTTCGCTCAATCCAATTTTCAGCTTCAACAAAGTAGGCAAATTGTTTTTCGTCGCGGCGAAAGGCGGGCGTGTGGTTGTAGCGTCTGCCGCTGCGGTGAATCGTCGGGTGAAAAATGTGCAGCATTTCGTGATAGACGACGAATTCGACGACGTATTTCGGCGTGTTCGGCGTGTCTAAAGATTTACTGACGACGATTGTTTCGTGCGCCGCGTCGTGATGACCGAGAA
Organism: Pyrinomonadales bacterium; assembly: GCA_038200355.1. GTDB lineage: Bacteria > Acidobacteriota > Blastocatellia > Pyrinomonadales > Pyrinomonadaceae. The sequence goes on from JBBPXZ010000015.1 coordinate 44,088, forward strand.
TGCGGAAGGTTTTGCGCGCCGACCACGTTAAAACGGGCGCGGGAATCTCTCCGTCGAAATAAATCTGATTCAGATGCGCGAAAATTTCAGTCAAATCGTAGCAATCGCCTTTTGCGCCTGTGATTATTTTGCGCCCGCGCGCGCGTTTGTTTTCCACGACATTTTCGCGCATTTCCTGATTTTTAATCGATTGACGGTAAATCTCCAAAGCTGCCGCAGGAACTTTTTTGCGATACAGTTTGGCGACTAAGATAAACGCCAGAGCCTTTTGCGCGTGGAACGGCAAATCACGGCAGATTTCGGCGATGCGGACGAAAATCTTACCGTCGCGGACGCGAATCGTGTGGTTGATGCCGATATACGGATAAAATCTGACATCGATTTCCGGCAGTTCGGTTTTGTTGTTCAATTTTCGGAAGGTTTCTTCGTAGAATTTTTTGATTTGTTCGAGTTGTTCGGACATAAAAAAGATTGTTTTCCGCAAAGATGCAAAGACCGCAGAGCGAAATATTCGCGAGTAAAAACAAGGATTCGGACGGCTTTCAATTCGTTTTGTTCATTTCTCCGCGAGCTTTGCGCCTTTGCGGGAAAATTTTTCTCTTGCGAAATTAAAAATGTTTATCAAAGTTTAACCTGAAATTCTTGACACGCGGCGCGTGAAAATGCTATCAAATTTATAGTGAAAGCATATCGCTTTCAAACTGTTCGATTCAAACCCGCAAGCAAAAAAACGTCCGCACGTGATTTCAAACTCTACAAACGAGAAAAGTTTAACCTTTCCCGACGCGCGCGGGCAGATAATTTTGTCCGCCGTCATCAACGAACATCTCGTAACGGGCGAGCCGGTCGGCTCGAAATCGATTGCGGAAAAATTTTCAAACGCTTCCGGTTTAAGCTCGGCGACGATTCGCGCCGTGATGGGCGAACTCGAAGATTACGGCTTTTTAGAGCAACCGCACACGTCCGCCGGGCGCGTTCCGACCGACAAAGGTTATCGTTATTACGTCAACAATCTGCTCGGTGTTTTAAGTTTATCGAACGACGATTTGCACCTCATAAATGAAGAATTCGGCTTCGGCGAATTTGAAAATCCGGCGAAAACCGACCGTCTGATGGAGCGGACTTCACAGCTTCTGTCGGCGCTTTCCGATAACGTCGGCATCGTCGTTTCGCCTTCGCTGGCGAAAGACCGGATGCAGCATATCGAGTTTGTCAATCTGTCGGAAAAACGCGTTCTCGTCATTCTGGTTTCCGCGCCGAATATCGTCCATAACAAGATTATCCGGCTCAAAGAACCTTTCTCAAACGAAGAACTCGAACGCACCGCGCGTTATCTGAACGCCGAATTTGCGGGGAAAAGTCTGGCGGAGATTCGCGTGAAAATTCTCGGTCTGATGCACGAAGAAACGGCGCTGTTCGACAAAATGCTGCAAACGGCGATGATACTCTGCTCGCAAAGCATCGAAGACGCGGACGATTCGCGCGGCGAAATTTACGTCGGCGGCGCGTCGAATATTTTGACGAAAAGAGATTTTGCAGACCTCGAGCGCCTGCGCCAGCTGCTCAGAACGATTGAGGAAAAATCGCGCCTCGTCCAGATTTTAACCGAGTGCATCGTGCAGGACGCTTCCGCAAAAGGCAGCGTGCAGGTAATAATCGGCAGCGAAAATTCGACTTCGGCGCTTCAAAACTGCACGCTGATAACCGCGCCTTACCGCATCGGCGGCGGCGAAGCGGTCGGAACGCTGAGTGTGCTTGGTCCGACGCGCATCGAATACGCCCGGATGATTTCGATTGTCTCTTACGTCGCCCGCTCGCTCGAAAAAACGATGTCGAAAGATTACCCGAAGATTTGACCGCGAAAAGCCAAAACCCGAAAAATAAATTCGTAAAATGAAGTCCAACCAAGATTCAAATAAAAACAGAGACGTTTCGGAAGAAGCGGAAAATAAAAACACGCTTTCGATTGACGAATTTTTTCGCCAGCTTGAAGCCAAGGAACGGGATTTGGATATATCCAGCGAATTGGTTATCGAAATCGACGAGGCGGACGTTGACGAAGACGGCGTTCCCAAATTTTTAAAGGAAGAAATTCTCTCGCCCGCGCGCGGCATTCATCAATCAATCGCGCCGAACGATTTCGCATCGAACGTCGAAGAATTTTCCGGTCTCGAAAATAAAATCTCGAACCTGCAGAACCAAATCTCGAAGCTCGAAACCGAGCGAGCTGAAATACACGAATTGATGCGGCGGCGGCAAACCGATTTCGACGGTTACAAAAAACGCACCGAGCGCGAGCGAAGCGAAACTTTTCGCAATCAGCTGAGCAATCTGGCGACGCAGATGCTGCCCGTTCTCGATAACTTAAATCGCGCTCTCGATTCGGTGGCAGGATTTTCCGACGGAACACTACAGGATTTTCAACAGTTTTTTGAAGGAATTATGCTCGTCGGTCAGCAGTTAAACGAAGTCCTGGAAGAAATGGGCGTCCAGCCGATTGCCGCCGTCGGCGAGGCGTTCGACCCGCATTTTCACGAAGCGGTCGCAACCGACGCGACCGACGACGTTCCGCCCTATACAATCACCGAAGAACTCCTTCGCGGCTATCGCATCGACGATAAAGTCATCCGCGCCTCGATGGTCAAAGTTTCATCGCCTACCAGATTAACCGCGGCTGACGCGTCCTGAAACGGCTTCGCGTTTTCGCCGAACCGCACAAAGCAAAACACTTCTTAAAATTATGAGCAAAGTAATCGGAATAGATTTAGGCACGACAAACTGCTGCGTTTCCGTCCTCGAAGGCGGCGCGGTTCAGATTATTTCCAATAAGGAAGGCGGCAGAACAACGCCTTCGGTCGTCGGTTTTACGGAAAAAGACGAGCGTCTCGTCGGGCAAATCGCCAAGCGGCAAGCCGTAACGAATCCGGCAAACACGCTCCACGCCGTCAAACGGCTTATCGGGCGCAAATTCGATTCGCCGGAAGTCGAAAAAATGCGCGAAAACGTGCCGTTTGAAATCGTCGAAGCACCGAACGGCGATGCTCATATTCGAGTTTTAGACCGCACATACAGCCCGCCGGAAATCTCGGCAATCGTTTTGCAGCGTCTGAAAATGGCGGCGGAAGAATTCTTAGGCGACAAAATAAGCGAAGCGATTATCACCGTTCCCGCGTATTTCGACGATATGCAGCGGCAGGCGACGCGCGACGCCGGAAAAATCGCCGGTCTCGAAGTCGAGCGCATTATTAACGAGCCGACGGCGGCGGCGCTCGCTTACGGTTTCGGCAAAAATAAGACCGAGCGCGTCGTCGTCTATGATTTAGGCGGCGGCACGTTCGACATTTCGATTCTGGAAATAAACGACGGCGTTTTTGAAGTTTTATCGACTTCGGGCAACACGTTTCTCGGCGGCGAAGACTTCGACCAGCGCGTAATCGCGTGGCTGATGGAAACATTTAAAAACGAAAACGGAATCGATTTAAAGGACGACCGGCTTGCTTTGCAAAGATTAAAAGAAGCGTCGGAACGCGCCAAATGCGAGTTGTCGAGCGTTCTTGAAACAACAGTCAACCTGCCGTTTATCGCCGCTGACGCTTCGGGTCCGAAACACATCAACACGGTTTTGACTCGCGCCAAATTTGAAGAACTCGTCCGGGATTTAGTCGAATCGTCGGTCGAGCCGTGCCAGAAAGCGCTCTGGGACGCCAAGCTCGAACCCGCCGACATTGATAAAATCATTCTCGTCGGCGGACAAACCCGTTCGCCGATTATCACGCGCACGGTTACGGAAATTTTCGGCAAAGCGCCGTCGGCGGAAATCAACCCGGACGAAGTTGTCGCAATGGGCGCGGCGATACAAGGCGGCGTCCTGACGGGCGACGTTAAAGACATTGTTCTGCTCGACGTTCTGCCGCTCAGTTTGGGATTGGAAACGCGCGGCGGTTTGTTCGTTAAACTTATTTCGCGCAACTCGACTATTCCGCTCAAAAATACGATGACGTTCACGACCGTTGCCGATAATCAGCAAACGGTTGAAATCCATATCCTGCAGGGCGAACGCGAAATTTCGAGCGGCAACCGCAGTCTCGGAAAATTCGAGCTGGTCGGCATTCCGCCCGCGCCGCGCGGCGTTCCGCAAATCGACGTGGCGTTTGAAATCGACGCCAACGGTATCGTCAACGTCTCGGCGAAAGACAAAATGACCGGCGTCGAACACCAGATGCAGATTACGCCTTCGTCGGGACTCGCGCCGGACGAAATCGATTTGCTGATTATGGAAGCGGAAACTTCCGTCGAAAAAGACCGCGCGGCAAAAGAATTTATCTTGAAGCGCAACAAGCTCGAATCGCTCGTTAAAAACACCAGAAAAGCGATGACGGAATTCGGCAAATCGCTGCCGCTCGACCAGCAGCAGGACATCAACGGCGATTTAGGCGACGCCGAAGATTTTCTGAAAATCCCGGAAGACGGCGGTGACATCGAAGTGTTTCTGTTAAAAGTCGAGGCGTCGGCAAACCGTTTAACCGAAGCACTTATGGCGACGGTTTGACGAGTTCAAAGTTCGAGGTTCAAAGTTCAAAGCTGCGCTTGAGAAAATTCTGCATTTGTCTCTCGCCTTGAACAAAATCGTGTGTTGTCGCAAAATTAAATTACGCCGGTTCATTTTATTGAGCCGGCGTTCTCTCTTTAAGAAGTTCAAAGTTCAGGGTTCAAAGTTCAAAGTCGGGATTTGAATTTAATCTTGAACCTTGAACTTTGAACTTTAATTTATGAAACGAGATTATTACGAAATTTTAGGCGTTACCAAAACGGCGACCGAAGTTGAAATAAAAGCGGCATATCGAAAGCTCGCCATACAGCATCACCCGGACAAAAATCCTGACGACCACACGGCGGAAGAAAAATTTAAGGAAGCGGCGGAAGCGTATTCGGTTTTGTCCGACGCGCAGAAACGCGCTTCGTTCGACCGTTTCGGACACGCCGGAGTCGGCGCGGGAGCAGGCGGCGCGGGGTTCGACCCCGGATTTTCCAACATCGAGGATATTTTCGACCTGTTCGGCTTCGGCGATATGTTCGGCGGGCGCGGCGGCGCGGGCAGTCAACGGCGGACAGCGGCGCAGCGCGGCGCGGATTTGCGCTACGATTTGGAAATCACGCTCGAAGAAGCGGCGACCGGAAAGGAAGAAAAATTAAATATTCCGCGTCTGGAGACGTGCGACGAATGCGACGGCAAAGGCACGGAATCGGGAACTGAGCCGGAAACCTGCGTAACCTGTAACGGCAGCGGACAGACGCGCTACCAGCAAGGTTTTTTCTCGGTTATGCGAACCTGTCCGAACTGCGGCGGCAAAGGTCGGATTATAAAAAGTCCGTGCAAAAAGTGCCGCGGCGCGGGACGCGTCGAAAAGGAAAAAACACTTGAAATAAAAATTCCAGCTGGGGTGGAAACCGGCTCGCGCCTTAGAATAACGGGCGAAGGCGAAGCGGGCGCAAGCGGCGGCGCGACAGGCGATTTATACGTCGTCATTCACGTCGCCGAACACGAAATGTTCGAGCGTCAGGGCGCGAATCTTTACGTTTCGACGCCGATTTCGTTTGCTCAAGCGGCTCTCGGCGCGGAAATAAAAGTCAAAACTCTCGACGGCGAGCAGGACTTAAAAATTCCGGCGGGAACGCAGACCGGCTCGGTTTTTCGCTTGAAAAGTCAGGGAATGCCCGCGCTCGGCGGACGCGGCAAAGGCGATTTATTCGCCGCCGCAACCATCATCACGCCAAAAAATCTGACCAAAGAACAGCGCAAACTGCTCGAACAGTTCGCCGAAGTCGAAGACGCCGATTTTCAGGACGAAAGTTTCATCGACAAGGTGAGAAATATTTTCGGTTGACGGCTGAGATAAGGTGTGGCGAAACCGTCAGCACGCAACGTCAGGGAAACGAGCGGCGTTTTTAACAAAGTCGCTCGTTTCGCCCACACGTCCAATGATTTGTTCGACGGCGCGTTTATTGTCAGCGATGCATTTCCCGATGTGCTTCGGCATAGATTTTCAGTGCCGCGCTCATCAACGCTCCTGATTCTTCGCCCTGCGCTTGATACCAATCATTTACGTCTTTTTCCACGCTCACAGTTACTGCGACTTTGCCTCGCGGCATCTGCAAGCGGGCGTTGGCAAAAAACTTTTCGCCCAAAGGCGGAATATCGGAAGTGTCAATTTCTTCGTCCGTCATCGTTTCAAGTTTTGCCCAGTTCGTCTTCGATGTAGTCTTCAAAGTATTCTCGTTCATATTTTAATGCTCTGCGTAAAGAAATAACGCGAATCGTCTGCTCGTCAGGTTTGGTGAAAACAACAGCAACAACAAAGTTTCTCAGAACACCAAACCCGACAAAACGTATTTCCCCATAATCTTTTCGGTTGTCAATATCAACGAGCATCGGCGCGTCAAAGATTTGCCAGGCATCGGTAAAATCTAGTTTGTGCTTGCTGACATTTTCTGCCCGTTTATCCTCGTCCCACTCGAAATTCACAACTCAAGTTTAACGACAAAGCAAACGAAGGCGCAAGTTATTTTCAAAGAAGCCATCGAACGATTGAATTGATGTGGGGCGAAACCGAATTCACGCAACTCCGAACTAAAGAAGAATCGTTTTAAGAGAAGATGTTTCGCCTTCACGTCCAATAATTTGTTGGCTGTCGCCGTTATCCGAAGGGAAGTTTCTCTCCGCCACACGCAACGTGATAGAATGACAACAGTATCAATTATGTCCGCAGCCAAACAAACTAAAGTCAAAGCCAACAAACCTTCCGAAAAAGGCTCGATGCGCATCGAACGCGGCATCTACCGCGTCAATTATCCGTCGCATAAAGGTATTAGAGTTTATCTGAAATTCAAAGATACCGAATATCAAAAAGTCTTCGGTTTAAGCGGCGGCGAACGGAAAGCCCTTGCCGCCGCACGACGCTGGCGCAAGGAACGCCTGCGCGAAATTCAAAACTCGCCCGAAGCCCAGAATCCGCTTAAAAAGATGATGAAAAACAACACAAGCGGCATCACGGGAGTTCGACGTGGAAAAACGGCTTGGAGCGACGTTTGGAGCGCGACGTGGGTTGAAAACGGCAAACAGTTTCATCGCTCGTTCTCGACTGAAAAGTTCGGCGAAGAAGAAGCCTTCCGCCTTGCCTGCAAAGCCAGAGCCAAAGCCGAAAAGCGAATTTACGGACAGGTATTTCAAGACGCGCTTAAAAACGAACGTTGATCTTACCACGAGATAGCCAACGATTGAGTTGACGTGGGGCGAAACCGATTACACGCAACTTTAGGTTTAACGAGCGACGTTCATACAAAATAGCTGTTTCGCCCTCACGTCCAATGATTTGTTCGATTGCGGCGTTATTTTTAATGACCGCTTGAGCAACCTGCGCCAAATCCCTCGTTGGGCTTCCAGAGGCTAACTCTTTCTTTTGAGATGCGGAAATACCAACTGTCTCCGGTATAATCGCAACTTGGGTCGCCGAAGGCAAAACCAATGTGATATTTGCTCGGCGAGCGTTTCTCAAGTTTGGTAAAGAAGTGAACGCCGTCTTTTTCCGCCACCTCAGCTTCAGACAATAACCGAAACTCGATGCCTTCAATTTCCGGCAACCAAGATTTCTGAAGTCTTTTTTCAGCAAGATAAATTAGACCTCTTTCATAAGTAATTAATGTTTCAGTTCAAAGTTATACAAACCGGCAATCAGATTGAAACGCAGTCCAAAGCGGCGGCGCCGATTGCGGTATCTCTCCGAGACGATCCGAAATATCTTCAAATGTCGAATGACATTCTCAACCACGATTCGCTCTCGTGCCAACTCCTGATTCTCTCTCCGTTGCTCTTTACTCAGCTCGCCGCCTTTCGGCTTCTTGGTTGGGGTTTGACAGTTTTCGTGTTCCTTCGCCAAGCCTTGATAACCGCTGTCTCCCAGACACTTGATCTGCTCGCTCAAATTCAATCGACTTTGTTTGAACAACTCGAAATCGTGCGTTTTGCCGCTTGTCTGCCGTGTGCAGATGACGCGCCGCGTCTGCTTGTCAATGACGATCTGCGACTTTATCGTATGTCGCTTTTTCTTCCCCGAATAATATCTTCTTTGTTTTTTTTTGGACGTTCGATTACCGTTTCGGTCGCATCGACGACGATGATCTCAAACAGATTCTCGCCCGCCTGCAAAACCTTTTTGCCCGGCAACTTGAAATCCGAACAGCGTTTGAAAATATCTTCGATCTTGCGAATGGTCCGGCAGACAGTCGGTTCACTCAAATTCCACGAATTGGCAATGTGGAATTGTGTTCGATACTCGCGCCAGTATTCAAACGTCAGTAAAACCTGGTCTTCGATACTCAAAAAAGTCGGTCTGCCGGGCTTTTTCTGCGTTCTTTTAAGTTCTTCACGCACAAATTGGCAGACGTGGCGGAAAGTGTCCGGTTTAATCCCGCAAAGACGTTTGAATTTTTCCGGCGATAGGTGCTTGATGGTTTCATAGCTCATTATTTTTATTTGAGCTATTATTTTGTCATTGTCAAATATCACTTATGAAAGAGGTCTATTATTTTCTTCTGTTTTCTAGGTTTGAAATTCCAAACTAAAATTCGCCGAACAACTTTTTCCATTGATTGGTCTGGAACGACAACCGGAACTGATTCGTCAGATTCTTCGGTTTGCCCAACGACAACCAACGAAAAACTAAAAAGCAAAATCAGCACAGACAAAAATCTAAGCGCAATTTGCTTTTTGATTTCCTTATCATTTCGTTTCATAGCTTTCAGAGGTCAGGCAATCTAACTTTGTATTCTACTGAATTATATCTGTATTATACCGAATTATTTATATTCCATTTTGTCCGATGGAGCAATAGAAATAAGGTCTTTGGTTTATATTCGCGGTCAAGATGGAATTCGGCATAATAAATTATGCCGAATTACGCGGAGCTTATTGATTTTGCAGCCTGGCTTTGACAGTTTCGCTTACTAATTTGCCGTCCGCCGATTTTCCGGCGAGATGCGCCTGCGCCGCTTTCATTACCGCGCCCATTTCCTTTATTGACGACGCGCCGGTTTCGGCTATCGCGTCCGTTACGGCTTGCTCGATTTCTTCTTTTGAAGCCGATTGCGGAAGGTATTCTTCGATAACCGCGAGTTCGGTTTGCTCCTTGTCGGCAAGCTCTCTGCGCCCGGCGTTCGTGTATTGTTCGATTGAATCGCGGCGCTGTTTGACGAGCGACTGAAGGGCTTTGGTGATTTCTTCGTCGGTTAATTCGCCGCCTTTTTCGATTTTGCGATTCATCAGATTCGCTTTGACCATTCGCAGAACCGATAAGCGATTGGCGTCTTTCGCCCGCATCGCGTCGGTTAAATCGTTGATAATTTTGTCGTTTAAGCTCATAAATTTACTAATCTTTAGTTATCCTTTATCATTTGTCGTCTCTTTTATAATAAATGGTAAAAGGTAAATGGTAAATATTAAGTGGCGTTTCGGAATTTTGGCGGGCGTTATCGTCGCGGTTTTTGCGCTGTATCCGCAGTTTGCACTGTGGAACGAACGCGGCGCGGATTGGCGGGGAACTTTCGCGTCGAACGATTTGGACGAACCGGCGTATGCCGCTTATTTGCAGGCGTTAATCGACGGCAGACCAAGAAAAAACGACCCGTATTCGGGGCGCGACGAAACGGCGGAAAATCCGCAGCCGGAATCTATTTTTTCGATTCAGTTTCTGCCGCCGACGATTTTGGCTGTTCCGGCGCGGCTTTTCGGTTTCGACGCCGCGCAAACTTTTATTTTACTGTCGCCGCTCGCCGGTTTTTTCACCGCGCTGGCTTTGTTTTGGTTATTGGCGCAAATCACCGGTGATAATCGTTTCGCTTTTGTCGGCGCGCTTTTAATTTTATTCGGCGGCGCGCTCGCCTCCGGCAACGGCGCGATTGTCGAAGTTTCGGGGCGCGGCGCGGCGTATCCGTTTCTGCCTTTTCTTCGCCGTTATATTCCGGCAGCGGCGTTTCCGTTTTTCTTCGCGATGTTCGGCTGCGTCTGGCTGGCTTTGAAAAGCGAAATTAAATCGACCAAATACGCATCGGCAGCCTGCGCCGGATTGTGTTTCGCTTTCCTTGTTTTTTCGTATTTTTATTTGTGGACGACCGCCGCCGCGTTTTTGTTTTTGCTCACTTTGTTGTGGATTGTCGTGCGACCGGAAAATTGGAAACGCAATTTGAAATTTATTTTACTCGTTGATTTAATTTCGCTTCTCGCGCTCGTTCCATATGCTTTTCTGCTTTCAAAACGCGCGCCGGGAACTGACTCGATACAGCTTCTGGTTTTAACGCACGCGCCGGATTTGCTGCGAACTCCCGCGATTGTCTGTCAGATAGCGATATTTTTAATCGCGCTGGCGGCGTGGTTCGGTTTCGTTAAATTAAAAATTGCGTCAACCGTTTTCCTGCTCGCTTTCGCGCTTGTGCCGCTCGCGGTTTTCAATCAGCAAATCGTTACGGGACGCTCTCTCCAGCCGTTTCACTACGAATATTACGTCGTCAATTACATAACCGCGCTGGTCGTCGCGCTGACGCTTTTTATTTATTTGAAAAGTTTGTGCTCGGCGAAAATTTATACGGCGAGTTTGCTCGTTTTGGGTTTGGCAGCGGTCGCGTGGGGTTACGTTGAAGTCAAGTTTACGACAAGGCTTTTGATGTTTTGGAACATCGAGCGCGAAGAATCGCTGCCGGTAACGAGGCGTCTCGTCGAATTGGCGCGGGAAAATCCGGCGTATGGAAAAGACGCCGTAACGCTGAATTTCGATTACGTTCAAGCCGACAATCAGCCGGTTTTCTCCGCGCAATCGGTTTTATGGGCGCGTCATCAGCACGTTTTCGCGGGCGTCGGCTGGGAAGAAAACAAGGAGCGCTTTTATCAAATGCTTTATTACGCCGACCGCGACGCCGCTTGGCTCAGAGCGGATTTCAAGCGCGGCGACATCGAAGCGTATATGGCGCTGTTCGGCTGGGACAGGTTCAACGCGACGCTTTCGGTCAACTCGCGCCCGCTGACCGCCGCCGAAATCGAAGAAGAAGTCGAGCGATACGACAATTATTATAAAAGTTTCGGCTTCGAGCAGGCGCGTCGCCCGACGATCTCCTTTGTTGTCGCTCCAAATACGCCGGAAAACGATTTTACGAACTTAAAGCTGTGGTATGAAATGGACGCGGGCGAAGATTTCGGGAAATTCACGCTCTATAAAGTGCGGTTAAAAGCGGCAAATTAAAAGCCTTGCGGTTTAAAACAAAAAAAGACCGCCGAAATAAAGGCGGTCAAGTTATGTATTACTTATAAAAATTATAAAAACGAATTAAGCTGCAAGAAGGTCGTTTGACGTTTCGGCAAAAACACGTCTGCCGTTAAGAGCGTCGTCGATAATTTCACGAACCGCCGAAGCGTCCGGGTTGACATCCATTTTCTGACACGCCTTCAAGTGCCTGATAATACCTTCGGTTGCGATTTCCATCGGCGCGCCGCTCAGTTTTGCGAAACGCCGAGCCTGAATATGGTCGATTTGCAGAATTCTGTCCTGCAAAGTTATTTGTCTAGCTGCTGCTGCCACTTTTTGTCCTCCTGTTTTCATTTTAACTCCCTTGTTCTTTGTGAAGCCCGGCGCAAAAAAACGCCGGGCTTCCTAACCGACACTGCAAACATACGGTTGAACGTATGTTTTAGTTGAAATCTAAAACTAAAAAGTTGTTAAAATTATTAAATTCCTCGGTGTTTTTCAACTATATGAGAAACGATATTAACAAAGAATTTACATTTTGTCATCATTTTTTTTCGGCTGATTTAAAAAATAAAAAAACGGCTGATATTATCGTCAGTCGTTTTTTATAATTTTTATAATTTATCGAGCCGGTTCGGTTATTTTCCGCCGACGGCATCTTTCATAGCTTTGCCGAGACGAAATTTAACCGTCGTTTTCGCCGGAATTTTAATCGGCTTGCCGGTCGCGGGATTGCGTCCTTCGCGCGCCTTTCGGTTTGCCTTAACCAGTTTGCCGAAACCGGGCAGCGTAAATTCTCCGTTCTTTTTCACTTCGGTCGTCGCCAAAGTCGCCAGAGCGCTGAAAAATTCCTTCGCTTCCGTCTTTTTCATTCCGGTTTTTTCAGCCATCTGATTGATGATTTCCGTTTGTGTCAAACGCTTTGCCGTTGTTGTCGATGCAGCCATATCTGATGAACCTCCGAAGATTACTTTCTTAAATGTAGAATGCGAATTGCCGGACAAATGATGTTTGCGATTGTCGGCAAATCTCAAACGTGAAAAAGGATTTTCCGCGTTAACGCGAAACTGCTTGTGATTGGTCGGGGCGGCAAGATTCGAACTTGCGACTTCTCGTTCCCAAAACGAGCGCTCTACCAGGCTGAGCCACGCCCCGATGTCTACTGTGTTTTATTTACAGGAATAGTTCTAAGTGCGGAATTTTACAGGCGAAAAAATCATTGGTCAAGTGGAAGCGCCGTAAATCAGGCGCAAATATTGAATTATTTTTTCGACGGCGCGGGCGCGATGACTGATTTTTTGTTTTACTTCGTCGGAAAGCTCGCCGAAAGTTTCCGCGAAACCGCCGGGAATAAAAATCGGGTCATAGCCGAAACCGTTTGTTCCGGCTGGAGTTACGGCTATTCTGCCGGCGCAGCTCGCTTCGGCTGTATATTTTACCTCGCCGCTCGGGTCGCAGATTGTCATCGCGCAGACGAATCGGGCGCTTCGTTCGTTTTCCGGCTTTTTATTTAATTCATTCAATAATTTTTCGATGTTTTCCTCGTCGGACGCGTTTTCGCCGCCGTATCGCGCCGAAAAAACGCCGGGCGCGCCGCCGAGCGCCGCCACTTCCAAACCCGAATCGTCCGCCAGACTCCATAAATTCGTTTGCAGAGCGTAAGATTCAGCTTTCAGCAAAGCATTTTCCGCGAAAGTCGCGCCGGTTTCCTCAACTTCGGCGACGCGCGGAAACTCGTCCAAGCCGCGCAGCCTGATTGGTAAATCAGCCAGGTGATGTTTCAGCTCGCGTATCTTTCCGGCGTTTTTCGTAGCAACTAAAATTTCCATCGGTTTTGACTGTTCTTTATATTCGGATTTTAATTTTTTTTAATTTATCGAAGCAAAACTATCAAAAAATCGAAATTGCCCGACAAAAGTGAATATACAAAAATAAAACTTTTGTTGCCAAGGCGTATGCTTTCAAGGTATAAATTAAAGAAGCGGATTTCTTCAGTTCCGCGCGCCTATCCTGACCGACGAAAGTTTTGAGAGGAAACCCTGCCTTGGACGCCGCCGTAATTCAAACTTCAAATTATAAAAAGACGAATCTGTCTGCCGAAGACGGCGGCGGGGAAGAAATCGGGCTTGTTTCGCCGGTTTTCGATGTTCGCCGTCCGGCGTTTGAACTCGGCTTGTGGCTTTCGAGTCTGGAAAGTTTTCTGAACGTCGGAAATCGGGCGTTTGCCGAAGAAATTCGCCAGAATCCGGCGGCGCGCGATTGGACGAAAGAATTTCGCCTGACGCATTCGAGCCTTGTAATTTGTTCGGAATTGACTTTTCAGCTCGGCAAAATCTTAAGAAAACCAATCGCTTCGCCGCCGGATTCGACTTCGATTACGAACGAATCTCAAATTGACGCCGACGAAATTCATAACGTCTCCGCGGCGCTGAAGGACGCCGTTTTGCTTAACGAAGCGTTGCTGCGAGGCGCGCCGCTCAGATTCGGAGAATGGACGGCGTGGAGTCGTTTGCTGGCGGAAAAACTGAAAAATCTACAGGTCGTCCGCGCGCTTATCGAAATTGCCGAAATTGAAAGCAGCGGTTTTCTGCCGGAGGCTTTTCAGAATCTGCTCGAAAATAACCGGCTCGCGCTTTCTCTGGAAATCGATTTAAAGCTCGTTTTGCCGCGCTTCGCCAAAATTTTAAAAGCCCTCAGTGTCATCGAGCGAATGCTGAAAGACGACGAGCCGTTAAAGCCGTCGCTGCTGATTTTTTCCGGCATCTACGAGCAGATTAACGAATTGATAAAATATGTCGATAACCGGCTTCTGCGTTTTCCGAACGAGGAAGACAAACTTTTCGACGCGCTCGACGGAACGGCTTACACGGCTTCGATTGAGCTGCGCAAAGTTTATAATTACGAGCTTGCCGGACTCGCCGAACTTCGCGCCGCGCCGTCGGTTTATGCCCGAATCGAAACCGCGTATTCGCTTCTCAACGACAGTTTTCAGCAAACGCTGGTTAATTTCGCGCAGCTGATTGAACCGGAAATCAAAGGCGAAGAACTTTTTCCGAATTTTCAAATAAAATTCAGACAATCGCTCGCGCTGCGCCGGAATTTATGGGAAATACTGCAATCGGTTAAAAAAGCCGAGCAGAACCCCGAAAAAGACGCGATTGACGGGCTGCACGCGCGGTTAAACGATTTTCTCGCCGCGACGCTTCATTTTTTATTTTATAAAGATATGGAGACCGTCGAAAGATTCATCGAAGAAGTTTTGATAACCGATAATAAAAAAGACCTCGTGCCGGTTCTGCACCGCTTCGGCGCGTATCTCGAAACGCTTTTCGGACAGGTTAATATGCGCTCGGTTCTGGCGCGGCATCCGTTTGAGAAATAAATTACGAATTACGAAATTACGAGTGTAAAGAGAATTTTTAATTCGTAATTCATTTTCACGCTGTAATAATCACGACTTTCGCGCCGCTCAGTTCCGAGAAATCCTTTGTAAAAATCGTATCGACTCGCTGGACGCGCCCGATTGTCTCGACAATATTCTGAGTTGAAACGAACGGGTCTTCGACGTGCGCGACTGCCCATTTTGGAATGTGCGCGGCGGTTAGCAGAAGTTCTTCGAGCAGCTTCAGATACTGCGATTTTGTTTCGACCGACGCTCCAAGTTTTCCCGTCTGCGCGCGCTCCAAATCGTTCCAGAATTTATCGCCGCCTTCAATCCATTCTTCGCGCCACGCCGTCCAGCCCAGATAGTCGCGCTGGCTTAAATTGTGCGCTCTCGGCAGACGCAGAAACATCAGCTCGGCGGTAAAATTTTCGGCTGTAAAGTCTTTTGCCGTTTTGTTTTGACACAAATTTTTCTGATTATTATTGACCGGCTCGGCGCGCGCGCTCCAGAGACGTTTATAAATTTTTGAAAGCGGCTGGCGCAGCTCGCGCGTTTCTTCGGTGAAAGACAAAACGTAATCGCCGACCGCCGTGCCGATGCTCAGGGCAATCGCCCGCGCTTCGATTGAATCGAGTTTTTCGATGCCGCCGCGCACGTTGTCGAACCACCACGCATCGGTTTCGTCAAACCAGTTTTTGAGCGCTTCGTTTTGCAGGCGGTAGCGCGGAACGTATGCGTCTTCCAAAATCGTTTCAATGTCGGATTCGCGGAGTTTTTCGCCGTTGTTTTGAATCGACGCGACGGACTTAACGAAACCGGCTTGCGTCAAATCGTTTGCCGCAACCGAAACGTTCCAGCGTTTGAGATACATTCCGAGATGCGGTTCGGGCGTGAACGGCAAAATCGCCGACGAAAACTTCAGACGGCGCAGAACATTCAGTTCAAATGCAAGCCAGCTTTGCGCGGGCGCGGCGGATTTTATGAACATAATTTCGTGAATCGTAAATCGTTCCGGTCGATTAGTTTTCAATCGGCGATTCAGGATTCGCTGTCAGCGAATCTTCGAGCGAAAGAAACATTTTGACGACTTTCGGGTCGAACTCGACGGCGGCGTTTTCGATTAAATATTGTTTGGCTTCGGCGACGGAAATTTCGGCGCGGTAGCTTCGGCTCGCGGTTAAAGCCGCGAACGTGTCGGCGAGGCGTAAGATTCGGGCGGCAAGCGGAATCTGCTCGCGGCTGAGAACGTCCGGGTAGCCTGTGCCGTTCCACCATTCGTGATGCCATCGAACCAGCAGTTGAACGGCGCGGCTCAATCCGCGTTTCGCCGCTTCCTGTTCGCCGATAACCGGATGACGCTCGACATCTACGCGTTCCGCGCCGGTCAAGACGCGGTTTGATTTAATATAATCGCGGTTCATTATCGATTCGCCGATGTCGTGGAGAAGCGCCGCCTGCCGGAGCGCTGAACGGTCGTGCGCGGCAAAGTTGAATTTTATGGCGAGCGCGTCCGACAAAACGGCGATGCGGCGGGCGTGGCTGTGCGCGTAGCCTTCAAATTCGTCGGTTGCGCGGGCAGCCTTAAGCAGTTTTTCTTCCGCGTCGCCCGCCGCGATTGAAACATTATCCATAAAACACAAATGCGGCGGCGGGAAATTCAAAACCTTCAGATTTCACCGCGTCTTTCGGAAATTCCGTGTTTTGTTTTTACTATCTTTTCGGCAAACTGTCGAGCAGGGCGCGCGCTTCCCGGTTGCCGGGAAAAATCGCCAGCAGCCGGTTTAATTCTCCTTCGGCGCGTTTGAGCATCTGCATCTGCACAAAAAACTCGGCGAGCATCAGCCGAATATCGTGGCTGCTCGGGTCGATTTTAATCGCCGCCTGCAACTCGGCTTCGGCTTTGTGATTCTGTCTGCCGTCTTCCGCCAGCGCTTTGCCGTAATAAGCGCGGTATCGGGCGTTGTCTTTTGCCAAATGTGCGGCTCGCGCCAAAAACGGAATCGCGTCCTCGTAATTTTCATCCAGAAGCAGATTAAATCCGTGTTCAAAATCGGTTTTCGCCTGCTCAGTCTGTTTTTGCGCGTAATCGGTTTCACCCGCGCCGGAGGCTGTCGTTTTTTCCGTTTTCGTCAATTCCATTTCCGCCAGTTCCCGGCGCATTTTATAATCGTAGACGGTGCGCGTGTTTTCGTTTTTCAAGGTTTCGTAAGCGTGCGCGATTTTTGAAAAGGCGTTTTGAATCTGCCGGTGTTTTTCGGCATCGACTTCTTTATGAAATAAATCCGGGTGAAAACGCCGCGCAAGCGTAAAATAACCGTGTTTTATTTCCGCCGCGGACGCGTCGGGCGCGACGGCGAAAAAAAGATAATAATTCGCCGAATTTTCCGTGCGTTCGAGATATTCTTCGAGCGTGATTTCCGCTTCTTCCGCCGGAATTTCTTCGGCGGAGGCGGGCGATTCGGTTTTTTCGGCAACAGCCGCCGACCGTCCGATTTTCACTTCCGAAATTTTCGGCGACGGCGTTTCTTCTTTCTTTAAGCTCAGATTCACCGATAAAATATGCGAAACCTGCCGCTCGGAAAACGGCGAATTCCAATTCCGGCGTGTGATAAATCCGCCGAGCCATAAAATATACAAAATCCGCAAAGTCGCCGCTTCGGACAAACCGCTCAAAAATTTGATTTTTTCGACCGTGAGCGAAGAATTTTCAAAACGCGAAAAAACAAATGCTTCTTCCGGCTGCATATCGATGTGAGCGGGCATCGCCGATTTGACCGCGAAAGTTTCCCGCGTGTCTCTAAGGCTGCGCGCCGAATCTTCGACAGGTATATTTCTGGCGTGTTCCAAAAGCAGAGAATTTATATCGACCTCGAATCTGATGTCGCCTTTTATTCTGACGAGCGGGCTGAAAATCCATTCGCCGCTGCGCCAGCTGAACGCGTCGGTTAAAATTTCGCCGATTTGCCCGGAGAAAAGCCGGTCGATTTCCGTTTTTGAAAACACGTTTTTTTCGAGCAGATGTTTCCTTAAAGCCAAATCGTTCGTAAAATCGGGAATCGCCGTGAGCTGTTCTTTCGAGATTTTGTCCGCGCGGAGAAGCAGCTCGAAAAAGCGAGAGGAACGGACGTTTGAAACGGCGAAAACCACTTCGCCGGCGTCAAGATAAACGACGATTTTCCGCATCGCGCTCGATGCGCGCAGCGAGCCGTTTAATTTCGTCTGCAAAACTTCAACCAGCAGTTCCGCCAGCCGGCAGTCGTGCAGATTTCCTTTGATTTCAAGGTCTGTATTGGAACTCATCGAAAAATTCGGTCGGAAATCGAAAAGATTTGAAAACATTCGGGGCGGCAATTAAATTATTTAACTGCCGTTTTTATAATAGCAAATCGCTAATATAAAAGTTAAGCGAAAATTTTCGCGCGTCCGGTTTACCCGCTTCTAAAATTTACGTTTTCGCCGCTTAACATTTACCATTAAAAAGATGGTTCACGATTTTCAACTGGCGGGAAAACGAGTTCGGCTGTGGCAGCGAACCGGCGAATCGTATAAACACGTATTGATGAAGGCGCTCGGCTACGCGATGTTTTCCACGAAATTTCCGCAGATGGAAATCGAAACAAAAGTCGGTCTGCGCTACAAACCTGATTTGGTCGCGCGGGACGAGGCGGGAAGTTTTCTTTTCTGGGGCGAAGCGGGCGAAAATTCGCTTAAAAAAACGAATTGGCTTCTGAAACACGCCCGCGTCGGGCATCTGGTTTTGTTTAAAGTCGCGGTTAATCAGGAGCAGTTTATCAAACAGCTGCGCGAGGAAATTCCCGTCAAATATCGCCCGCACGGAAAACTCGTTTTGATAAATTTCCGGGCGAACATCAACGAATTGACAGGCGGGAAACAAATTGAGAAAGTCTCTAGAGATTGGTTTTCCGAAACAAATATTTAAGATTAACCGTCAGCTGACACGAATGCCCGAAATTGTTGTTAAAGAATGTCTTAGCGTCGAAGAACTCGACGCGTGCGTAAAGTTGCAGCGCGAAGTTTTCGCGCTTCCCGATATAGAAATTTCGCCGCGCCGTCATTTAATCGTAACCAAATCGGCGGGCGGTTTTACGCTCGGTGCTTTTGCTGAAAATAAATTAGTCGGTTTCGTTTTGAGCGTTCCGGGTTTTAACGGCGCGGAAAGATTTTTTTACTCGCATATGACCGCCGTCTCCGCCGAATTTCAAAATCTTCACATCGGCACGCGCCTGAAATGGGCGCAGCGGGAACGCGTTTTGCGCGAAGGCATCAGGTTTATAAAATGGACTTTCCAGCCGATTCAGGCGCGCAACGCCTTTTTCAATCTCGAACGTCTCGGCGCGATTATCAAAACTTACGCGCCGAACTTTTACGGCACGGATTATTCGACTGCGCATAACGAAAACGGCAAAATCGGACTCGACAGCGACCGCCTTTTCTGCGAATGGAATCTCAAAAGTGAAAAAGTTGAAAAGCTGGAAAAGGGCGAAAGGTTTCGGGAAGGAAACGAAGTTATAAAAACAATCGAAATCCCGAACGATTGGAACGCGCTCGTCAAAGAAAATCCCGCGCGCGCCGTCGCCGAACAGGAACGAGTTAAAATCGAATTTCAAAATGCTTTTGCCGAAAATCTAATCTGCAAAGGTTTCGAGCGCGACGAAAATCGTCCGAAATATTTGTTTTTCAAAAAAGATACGGAAATATGAAAATCGAAATTATAATTTCAGACAAAGCCTTTCGGGAAGCCGAAGACACGGCGAAAAATCCGGGAATTTCACCTGAACGACTTTATTCAAAAGCAATCAGGCAGTTTGTCGAAAAACATAAATACGATTCTGAGGACATTACCGCTAAACTCAATGAATTTTATTCGAGAAAAGATATTTCGTTCGATTCATTTTGGGACTAATCTTGTTTTATGAATCTTTCTGAAACCGCCGAAAATAATGTTGAATCGGGAATCGAACATCTGCGCCTGGAGATAAACCGGCACAACGAGCTTTATTATCAAAAAAGCGCGCCGGAAATCTCCGACGCCGAATTCGACGCGCTTCTGCAAAAGTTAAAAACGCTCGAAACCGAAAATCCCGGTTTGATAACGCCCGATTCGCCGACGCAGAGAGTCGGCGGGCGCGCCGAAGGCTTTAAGTCGTTCGTCCATCGCGTGCCGCTGATGTCTCTCGATAATTCCTACGACATCGACGATTTGCGGGCGTTTGACGAGCGATGCCGCCGATTAGCCGACGGCAGAGATTTCGATTACGTCGCGGAACTTAAAATCGACGGTTTGTCGCTCGCGCTGCATTACGAAAACGGTTTTTTAGTTGCAGGCGCGACGCGCGGCGACGGCGCGGTCGGCGATGATGTTTTCGGCAATGTCAAAACGATTCGCACGATTCCGCTTAAACTGGAAGGCGAATTTCCCAAAGCAGTCGAAGTGCGGGGCGAAGCGTTTATGGCGCGTTCGGTTTTTGAAAAAATAAACGCCGAACTGGAAATGCAGGGCGAAAAAACCTTTGCAAACCCGCGTAATTTCGCTTCGGGAACATTGCGCCAGTTAGATTCTTCGATTGTCGCGGCAAGACGTTTGGATTTATTTCCGTATGACCTTTTATCGGGAAACCAAAAAATGTTTCCGACGCATTGGGCGAGTTTTGAATGGCTCGAAGCAAACGGATTTAACGTCAATCCGAATCGCGCGCTGTGCGGAAATATCGACGAAGTTATCGAATTTACCGAAAAAATGCTGGCGATTCGTGATTCGCTCGATTACGACATCGACGGCGTTGTCGTCAAGGTGAATTCGACGCAGTTGCAGCAGGAATTCGGCGCGACGACAAAAGCGCCGCGCTGGGCGATTGCCTATAAATATCCGGCGATGCAGGCGACGACGCGGCTTAACGACATAAAAATTCAAGTCGGGCGAACCGGCGCATTAACGCCCGTCGCCTATCTCGAACCTGTTCTTCTCGCCGGAACTGTCGTCGCTCGCGCTTCGCTTCATAACGAAGACGAAATAAAAAGATTAAATATAAAGCTCGGCGATTGGGTTTTGATTGAAAAATCGGGCGAGATTATTCCGCAGATTTTGCAGGTAATCGAATCGAAACGCGACGGAAACGAAGTTGAATACGAGTTTCCGAAAACTTGCCCTGTTTGCGATTTTCCCGCCGTTCGTCCCGAAGGCGAAGCAGTTACGCGCTGCACGAATCCCGATTGTCCGGCAAAATTGAAAGCGCGTCTGCTTTATTTCGCAGCGCGTAAAGCAATGGACATCGAAGGTTTGGGCGAAGTTCTGGTTGAGCAATTAGTTGAAAACAATCTGGTTAAAAATGCCGCCGATATTTATTCGCTGACCGTTGAGCAAATCGCCGCGCTCGAACGCCGCGCCGAAAAATCGGCGACGAATGTGATAAATCAAATCGAAGCCAGCAAAACTCGCGGGCTTCAAAGACTTCTTTACGGTTTGGACATCAGGCACGTCGGCGAACGTTACGCGAAAATTCTCGCCCGGAGCTTCAAAAACATCGAAAATCTTGCAAAAGCAACAGTCGAAGAACTCGACGCGATTCACGAAATCGGGCAAACCGTCGCCGTCAGCGTTTTCAATTTTTTCCAGAATCCGCGCAATCTCGCGGTTATCGAAAGATTAAAAGCGGCGGGCGTCAAAACCGAAATCGACGGCGCAGCCGCAATTTCAAACGAAAATTTCGACGGCAAAACTTTCGTCCTGACCGGAAAACTCGAAACTCTGACGCGCGACGAGGCGGCGAAATTAATCGAGGAACGCGGCGGCAGAGTTTCCGGTTCGGTCAGCAAAAAAACCGATTTCGTCGTCGCAGGAAGCGATGCCGGCTCGAAATTGGACAAAGCCGAAAGCTTGGGCGTTAAGGTTTTGAGTGAAGCGGAATTTGCGGAAATGATGAAATAATCAGCTGTTCCAAATTAATAAAACAAGATTTTAACTCGTTTGCTCGCACCACTTGCGCGTAACTTCGTGGCGATAGGCGAACATTTTTTCTATCTTCGGCAGAATAAAAACCGGCGCGGCTAATGTTCCGAAAATAGAGAACGGCGGCTCGAATTCGATTTCGTCTCTCAAAATCGCGCCTTCGCCGTGCGGCAAAACGATGTGCTGATGTCGCCAGCTTTTAAAAGGTCCCGAAATCTGCACGTCTTCAAACATCCGCGGCGGTTCGTATTTCGTATGTTCGGCAACCCATTTCGCGGGAATCAAACCGAAAATCTTTTGTTCGATTATCGCCCGCGAGCCGATTTGCGTGATGTCGGCTTTTTGAATAATCCGGGCGTTTTCCCACGGCGGAACAAGCCGCTCGAACGCGTCGGGCAGTTCGTGGAAAGCGAAAACCCGTTCGGGCGCGGCTTTGATAATCGATTCTTTAACGAATTTCATTTTTTAATCCTTCCAATTGTTCATTTAACAATTTCCAAACCTTTTCGATGTGGCGTTCTTCGACGTGAATGCTTCCGATTGAAAGCCGAATCGTGAATTTATCATTCAATTTCGTGTGCGACAGATACGCTTTGCCCGACCGGTTAATTTCGTTCATTATTTTTTCGTTCAGCGCGTCTAAATTTTCTATGCTTTTCGGGCAAGCTCGAAAGCAGACTAAAGCAAACGGCACGGGCGCGATAAGTTCCCAATCGTCCGATTTTTCAATCCAATCCGCTAATAATTTTGCCAGACGGCAATGCTCGCGGATTCGTTCGATTAAACCGTTCTGACCGAAATAACGCATCACGAACCAGAGTTTGAGCGAACGGAAACGGCGTCCGAGCTGAATGCCGTAATCCATTTGGTTGGTTACGGTTTCGGTTGTTTTTAAGTATTCGGGAACGAGCGAAAACGCCTGCTTTAATAAATCGGTGCGGCGGCAATATAAAACGGATAAATCGAACGGCGTGAACAGCCATTTGTGCGGATTGGTAACGACGGAATCGGCGCGTTCGCAGCCTTTTAGACAATATTGCAGTTCGGGAACAATCGCCGCGCTTCCGGCATACGCGGCGTCAACGTGCAGCCAGAGCGCGTTTTCTTCGCAAATCTCGGCGATTTCTTCAACCGGGTCGATGCTCGTCGTCGAAGTCGTGCCGACGGTGGCGACGACGCAAAAGGGAACGAATCCGTTTGCTTTATCTTCTTCGATTGCCTCGCGCAATTTCGCCGCGTCCATTTCAAACCGCTCGTTGGTTGCGATTTTCCGCAGGGATTCCTGACCTAAACC
>JBBPXZ010000016.1:0-6310 GCA_038200355.1 Pyrinomonadales bacterium
ACCTTTTGACGACGAGCGTTTTCAGTTTTCTTACGGCGAAAACAAAAAATTAACGGGCGTGCGCGTCCGGCGCGGCGCGAAATTCGACGCGGGCGAAGCAATCGGAACATTAAACGCGTTTAATCACGTTCATTTAATCGCCGGCGGAAGCGGCGCGGAGATGAACGCGCTCGACGCACTTATTTTTCCGAATATCGCCGACACGGTTGCGCCGACGATTGAAGATGTTTCGCTTTTTGACGAAAACTGGAACGGGATTGAAACCGGAAAAACAAATTCGCGTATAAAACTCAATGGTAAAATTCGCGTCGTCGTTCGCGCTTTCGACCGAATGAACGGCAACGGCGCGAATCGAAAACTCGGCGTTTATCAATTAGGTTTTCAGATTTTACGCGCCGACGAAACTCCGCTGACCGATATAAACCGGACAATCTCGTTTGACCGTCCGCCGGACGAAGACGCCGTTAAACTGGTTTATGCAAAAGGAAGTCAATCGGGTTACACGCCGCAGACCGTTTTCAATTATATTGTTACCAACAAAATAAACGGCGACGCGGCGCGTGAAGACTTTTTCGACGCCGACGCGCTCGAAAAAGGAAATTATATTCTCCGTGTTTTCGCCGCCGATTATTTCAAAAACAACACGACGCGAGACATCGACATCGAAATCGTTAAATAAATTCATTGCTTAATAAAAATATGAAACTCAAAAGCCTGATTGCCGCCGCCGGTATATTTTCGTTTTCATTAACCACATTTGCCGCAAATATAAACGTTTCCGGTAAAAACGCCGCGCCCGCGATTCGCCAAACGCCGCCCGCGCCGAAGTTTTCCGACACCGAAAGGCAAACCGAATTAGCGGCGAGACGCGCCAAAGTTTTCGCCGCGATGGACGACAAAAGCGTTTTGATTTTGTTCAGTTCCGCGCCGAAAATTTACACGGGCGACGTTGATTTTATGTATCGGCAGGAAAATAATCTTTATTATTTGACTAACTTAAAACAAAATAACGCGGCGCTTGTTTTAATGAAAAACGGCGCGCAGACCAACGAAGTTTTGTTTCTGCCGAAACGAAATCCGGCGCTTGAGACGTGGAACGGCAAAATGTATTCGAGCGAGGAGGCGACGAAAATTTCCGGCGTAAAGACGCTTGCCGACTTTTCCGAATTCAATAATTTTCTCGCTTCGATAAAAGAAAAAAAGTCTTTCATTTCAAAAGACGAAAGCGTTTCCAATAATTTTTCAGCCGAAAATCTTTATCTGCTTCTGCCTGAAAACGCCAACGATTCCGACGGGAAACGCGAATTTATAAAGGAAACAGAGTTTTCCGCAAATCTGAACGGCTATAAAATCAAAAACGCCCAGCCGATTTTTGCCGCGCTTCGTCAGGTCAAATCTCCGTTCGAGCTGAAACTTCTTCAGCACGCGATTGACATAACGACCGAAGCGCAGATGCGGGCGATGGCGACGGCTAAACAATCGAAATGGGAATACGAAACGCAGGCGGAAATCGAATATATTTTCCGCAGGCGCAACGCCGATTACTGGGGTTATCCGTCGATTGTCGGCTGCGGACCTAACGCGACAACTCTGCATTACGTCGAATCGCAGGGCGAAATAAAAACCGGCGATTTGTTTTTGATGGATGTCGGCGCGGAATACGACCATTACACGGCTGACGTTACCCGAACTTTTCCGGTTAATGGAAAATTTTCAAAAGAACAGGCGGAAATTTATCAAATCGTCTACGACGCGCAGGAAGCGGCGGCGAAAACCATCAAGCCGGGCGCGATGTATCGCGAACCCAGACAGGCGGCGGCGCAGGTCTTGGAAAAAGGTCTGGCAAAACTCGGTTTGATTTCCGAAGTCGGCGCGTTTATTCCCGGAACGACGCAGGAAGTTCCCGACGGCAAAGGCGGAACGCGCGTCGTCGGCGTTCCGCAATATACTTTGTGGTATATGCACGGCTGGGGACACTGGCTCGGAATGAATGTTCACGATGTCGGCGATTACAGCATTCCGTTTAAAGAAGGAATGGTTACGACCAACGAGCCGGGAATTTATATCCGCGGCGACGCGCTCGAATATCTGCCGAAAACCGCCGAAAGCGCGGCGTTTATAAATAAGATTCGCCCCGCTTTTGAAAAATATAAAAACATCGGCGTCCGCATCGAAGACGATATGCTGGTTACGAAAACCGGCGTCGAATGGATGACGCGCAATTTGCCGCGCTCGATACCGGAGATTGAGGCTTTTATGGCTAAAAGCTCGAAGGAAGCCGTTTTGTCCGGCGCGGCAACAGTCAGCATTTCTCAAATCGCTTTTGCCGGAATCGATAAAACGTTTTTTCCGGGAGCGAAGGTATTTAATAAAAAACATTCACACGCGGAATAGCGGCGAAAATTAATTATAAAACACGTATATTCTTTAAGTTTTACTTTAACAGTCGTTTTGCAGACACTTTATAAAACGCTTTAAACTCGGCGGAATTCGCTTTATTTTACAATGGTTTAACCGAAATCCGCGGCAGTTAAACTTTAAGAAAGAAACATATCATTTTGGCAACATCGAAAAAACATTTTCCCGACAAAAACGAAAATAATCACGTCCCGCTCGTCATCGTCAACCCGAAATCGGCGGGCGGCGCGACCGAGGCGCGTTGGGCGCGGACGGCTTCAGATTTGGCGAAATATTTCGGCGCGTTTGCGGTTGAATTTACCCGAAGCGCCGGACACGCGATTGAAATTGCCAGATGCGCGGCGCAGAATAATCGCCGGTTTATCATCGCCTGCGGCGGCGACGGCACAATAAACGAAGTCGCTAACGGTATTTTAGAAAGCGGCGCGGATGCCGAACTCGGAATTCTGCCGTCGGGAACGGGCGGCGATTTCCGGCGCTCGCTCGACATTCCGAATTCAACCCGCGCCGCCGCCGAATGTCTGCGCGACGGCGTTACGAAGATAATCGATGTCGGCAAAGTTTCGTTTATAAACCACGCGGGTGAAAACGCGAGCCGTTATTTTTTGAACGTGTCGAGTTTCGGCTTGAGCGCGGCGATTAACGAAAGAGTTAAAACGAGAAGCTCGCTTGGCTGGCTTCCCGGCGACACTTTGCGCGGCAAAGCGAAATTCGCGATTTCGACTTTGCAGGAAGTTCTCGAATCGGAATTTACGACGGTTCGGGTCAGCATCGACGGCGCGGACGAGAAACTTTTGAACACGACGAATTTCTGCGTGGCGAACGCGCGTTATTTCGGCGGCGGAATGAAAATCGCGCCCGACGCCAAAATCGACGACGGTTTTTTCGATGTCGTCAATATCGGCGACGTTCGCGCCGCGAAGATTTTGCTGAACGCCTACAAACTTTATAACGGGTCGCATTTGTCGCTTTCCGAAGTGAAACACAAAAACGCCAGGCGCGTCGAAGTTCGTCCGGCAAGCGGCGGCGAAACGATTTATATCGAAACCGACGGCGAGCTTCCCGGACGACTTCCGGCGATTTACGAAATAATTCCGGGCGCTCTCAAAATTCGCGTCCCGAAACAATCCTAGTTTCAAACGTCTTGATTGTGATATTTTGTAACTTAAACAACAGTTACAAAATATATGAATCCGACAAACCCGACAAACACTCTTAATCGAACCGATTCTTTCGTCCAGTTAATCATCAACGCCGCCGAATCGCACACCGATAAAATGGCGATGGACATAATCGGCGTCGAAGGCGTCAGATATACGTTTAGTGAAATGCTCGATGCAATCCGCGCCGTCGCGTTTCGGCTCGAACGTGAAGGCGTCGGGTTCGGCGAGCGCGTCGCGCTTATCGGCGAAAATCACCCGCGCTGGGCGATTGCTTATTTCGGCATTTTATATCGCGGCGCGGTCTGCGTCCCCGTTGACCCGCACGGCGAGACGGCGACGATTGCGAACTTTATCGAAAACTCCGAAGCGAAAATGGCGTTCGTCGGCGCGGATTTCGTCAAAGGCTTTCACAAGCTCGAAGAAAATCTCGGCAGGAAAATTCCGGCGGTTATTCTACAAGATATTGAATCGACGAACGGCTTTCAAAGTTTCTCCGATTGGATGAAAACACCGCGCCCGGCTGAATTCGATTCGCAGGCGCCGCCCGCGAAACCTGAAGATTTAGCGGTCTTGATTTACACTTCCGGCACGACCGGCACGCCGAAAGGCGTTCCCTTGACGCACGGCAATATTTATTATGAAACCGAAGGCTGTCAGGAAGTGATGAACGTCTCGGAACACGAAGTCGTTTTAAGCGTTCTGCCGCTGTTTCACGTCTTCGCGCAGGTTATTAATCTGTGGGTCATCGCCTCAATCGGCGCGAGCGTTTATTACGTTAAAGAACTCGCGCCCGCCGAACTCGACAAGGCTTTTAAGACCGGCGAAATCACGATGCTGACCGGCGTTCCGCGTCTCTGGTATTTGTTTCACAAAAAGATTTTCGACGGCATCGCCGCGCTTCCGTTTCCGGTGCGCTGGCTTTTGGGCAAATTGTTAAAGCTCAACGGCTTTTTGCGCGACACGTTCAGCCTCAATCTCGGCAAAACTCTGTTCGGCAAAGTTCACAAAGGCTTCGGCGGCAAGCTGAATATCACGATTTCCGCCGGTTCGCGCTTTGATGAAAAGATTGCGCGTGATTATTACGAACTCGGTTTTACGATTATTCAAGGCTACGGCTTGACCGAAACGTGCGGCGCGGTCGCTTCGACAAGATTTACGGGAAGTTCCGTCGGTTCGGTCGGCAAAGCGGTCAATTACGCCGAAATAAAATTAGGCGAATTAAACGACGACGGCGCGGGCGAAGTTCTCATTCGGGGCAAAATGGTTTTCGGCGGTTATTATAAAAATCCGCAGGCGACCGAAGGCGCGTTCACCGAAGACGGCTGGTTTAAGTCGGGCGATTTAGGCAAATTCGATGAACGCGGCGATTTGTTTATCGTCGGGCGCTCGAAAGACGTGATTGTTTTGCCGAACGGCAAAAACATTCACCCGGAAGATTTGGAAGTGCAGTATTCCAAGACGCCGATGGTCGAAGAAGTCTGTATTTTGGGCGTCAAAGATGAAAGCTCGAATCTGGCGGGCGCGGAAAAACTCATCGCCATCGCCGTTCCCGATTTCGCTTATTTGAAGCAGAACAACATCGCCAACTCGCGCGAAGCAATTCGCCACGAACTCGACAATCTCGGACGCCAATTGCCCGAATACCAGCGCGTGCGCGATTACGTCGTCCGCTCAGAACCGCTGCCGCGCACGGCGACGCGCAAGATTAAACGATTCGAGCTGCAAAAAGAGATTGCCGAAAACGGCTACGACACGAAATCCGCGCCGACTAAAAAGCAGTGGATTTTTACCGATGAAGACACGGCGGCGCTCGACTCGAACATCGGGCGGACGCTCGCCAAAGCGATAAAACAAAATGCGTCCGACGTTGAAAAGATTCATCCGGGAATGAGTTTAGAGATTGATTTGGGTCTCGATTCCCTTTCACGCGCCGAAGTTTTCGCGTCGATGGAGCAGGCGTTTAATATCGAATACGATTCCGACCGCGCCGCAAACGCGCTGACCGTCGCCGAAGTCATCAAACTTACCGGAGAGATGACCGGCGGCGCGGATGCCGAAGTGGTTTCAGCCGATTTCAACTGGGGCAGAATCGTCCGCGAATCCGACGATAATCTGCCGGAAGTCGAAGGCATTCTAGAATCGCGCCCGATATTTTCGCCGATTGTCTATCTGTTTTTCCAGACCGTCGGATTATTAAGCAAACTTCTTTTGAGTCTCGAAGTAACCGGCGAGGAAAACGTGGCGAAACTCAAACGCCCGTATCTCGTCTGCCCGAACCATCAGAGTTTTCTCGACCCGTTCGTCCTTTCGTCAACTTATTCCTACGAAAACCTGAACAATTCGTTCATCGTCGGCGCGAGTATGTTTTTCCAGAACGGCTTTATGCAATGGATTGCCCGCAAGATGAACGTCGTCGCCATCGACCCGGACACGCAGCTTCTGCGGGCGATAAAAGCGAGCGCGACCGGCTTAAAGCACGGCAAAATCCTCAACATCTTCGCCGAAGGCGCGCGCGGTTTCGACGGCGAGATGCACGAATTCAAAAAAGGCGCGGCGATACTGGCGACCGAACTCGATTTGCCGATTGTCCCGGTCGCGCTCGACGGTTTTTACAAAGTCTGGGGACGCAGCTCGAACAAAATCAGCTTATCGAAAGTAAAAATCCGCTACGGCGTTCCCTTTTACCCGCGCGATGTCGTCGCGCCGGAGATGGGCGACGAAGCGAAATA
>JBBPXZ010000017.1:0-15265 GCA_038200355.1 Pyrinomonadales bacterium
CGCGTGATTACAGTTCCGGGAATCGCGTTCGGCTCGGAAGCGAAAGGTTTTCTGCGGCTGTCTTTCTGCAATTCGGAAGAACGAATGGCGGAAGGCGTGCGGCGTATGAAAGAAGCCTTGAATGATTTCTAGAAACAGTTCTTCTGTTTGGTGTTGTGTTGACGGAGATTCGTTTTATGCACAAAAAAACTTATGTTGCTATTGCGATACGCGAAAGCACGTCCGCTTCACCTGAATATACAACACTCTACGAGGAAACAACTTTGCTGGTAAAAGCCGTTTCCGTCGAAGATGCAACTGCCAAAGCAGTGAAGTATTTTAGAAACGAACACACATACATTAGTGCTGCCGGTTTTAGAATCACAACCAAGATGTTGAAAATCGAAGATGTCAACGAGATTTTAGGAATTGTTGATGATGATATTGAAGAAATTAACGCGAGATTCTTTCGTGATTACGAAGCCTACAACAAATTCCGGGAAATGTTGGACGATGGTATTTAGAATACATTAAAGCCAGCCGTTAAAACACCGAATTTCTATAAAAGTCTTTTATCAATCAATAATTCAGCGTTCAAAATCGCCGCTCCAGCCGCGCCGCGCACGGTGTTGTGCGACAAGCCGACGAAGCGGTAATCGAAAATATTGTCGGGAAAAAGTCTGCCGACGGTGATGGTCATACCGCCTCCGTTGTCGCGGTCGAGGCGCGGCTGCGGGCGCGTCGGTTCGTCGCAGATGTCGATGAATTTTTCGGGCGACGAATGGAGCTTCAGCGACGGGAAAGCAGTCATCGCCTCTATCACTTCTTCGAGCGTCGAAGTTTGTTTTAATTTGACTCTGACCGAAGCCGTGTGTCCATTGATAACGTTGACGCGGAAACACTGCGCTGACACAGTAAAATCAGCTTTATCAACAGTTTCGCCGTTGAAATTTCCCAGTATTTTCTGCGCTTCGGTTTCGACTTTCGGTTCTTCGCCCGCGATATACGGCAGAACGTTTTCGGTAATGTCGAATGCGGAAACTCCGGGATAACCAGCGCCGGAAATTGCCTGAAGCGTCGTTACGAAAACCGATTCGACGCCGAATTTTCTATCTAAAGCGGCGAGCGGCGGCGCGAAACTCATAATGGCGCAGTTCGGATTGGTGATGATAAAACCTTTATCAAATCCGCGCCGACGTTTTTGGATTTCGATTAAACCGAGATGCTCGAAGTTAATTTCGGGAATGAGCAGCGGAACGTCGGCGTCCATTCGATACGCGGACGAATTGCTGATAACCGGAAAACCGGCGCGGGCGAAGGCTTCTTCGGTTTCGCGAGCGACGTTTGACGGCAGACTCGAAAAAACAAAATCGCAGTCGAGCGGCGGCGCAATCGGTTCGACCATTATTTGTTTGACGTATTCGGGCATCGCGCCCGCCAACTTCCACGCGCACGCCTGACTGTAAGACTTGCCAGCCGAACGGTCGGAAGCGGCGAGCGCCGTTATTTCAAACTGCGGATGATTTTCTAATAACTGCACGAATCTTTGCCCGACTGTTCCGGTCGCGCCCAAAATTCCGACACGGTATTTTCTGCCCATATGATGCTTAGAAATAATGCTTAAAAATCAAAGTGTTTCGGAAACCAAGAAATTTAGTCTAGTTTAGCGAAAGCCAAAAGAAAAGCGCGCGGGAAAATGCATCAGGCTATTTTTGAAACTGGTAACTTTAACTGAAATACTGTATCTTGTGTCTTTAATCCCGGTATAACACAACTTTTCATATTTTTAACGGGCAGGGTCGGAAAATAATTTGCGAAAGTCTTTAAAGTTTATATTTCTGTTTTTATTCGCCGTTTTTATTCTCTGGTTTTTCGGGCGCAACTTGAACTGGCAGGAAGTCAGCGGCAGTCTGCGAAAAGCCGATGCGTCTTACCTGATTCTGGCAACCTTAATAACTTGTCTGGGCTACTTTCTGCGCGCTGTCCGCTGGAAGGTTCTGCTCGAACCGCTGACAAAAACTTCTCTCGGCGAGCTTTTCGCGGCGACGACCGTCGGTTTCGCGGTAATTATGATTGTCGGCAGAATCGGAGAACTGGCGCGCCCGATGTGGCTCTCGCTGCGCGACCCGCGAGTTCGACCGAGCGCGGCGCTGGTAACTCTGGGCGTCGAGCGAATATTCGATTTGGCGTCTCTGATATGTTTTTTCTCGATAAATCTGCTGTGGTTTAATGTTCCCGCCGGGCGCCAATCGCAGGTCGCGTATATAAAGTTAATCGGAAATCTGATGCTGGTCGGCACTGTGTTCGGATTTGTCGCATTGTATTTTTACCAGAAATATTCAACGGCGATAATCGGCTGGACAAGCGGCGCAATCAATAAAAGGTTTATTCCGCGCCGCCTCAGAAGCATTATCCTCAGTATTCTGAAGCAACTGGCGATGTCCCTGCAAATATTAAAAGACTGGCGCGAAGTTGTTTCGATTTTGTTCTGGACGGTTATGCTGTGGCTGTCGATTGCCGTTCCGACGTGGCTCGTCATTCTGGCTTTCGGTTTGCCGGTCAGCTTCGGCGATTCGCTGTTTGTAATGGGTTTTGCGGCTGTCGGCTCGGTCGTCCCGACGCCGGGCGGCGCTGCCGGCGCTTTTCACGTGGCGACGGCAGCCGGTTTGATGTTTCTGAACGTCGATAAGGACCAGGCGGCGGCAGTTTCTTTGGCGATGCATCTGGTTTATTTTGCGCCCGCCGTGTTTTTCGGGTTTTATTATTTTTTGCGCGGCGACGTGAGCGTTGCGCGTCTAAAAGGCTTGCTCTCCGGCGAACACGCCGTCGAAGAAATCGAACACGAAAAGGATTTGCGGGTTCAAAGTTCAAAGCTCAAAGTTTAAAGTTAAAATCAAGCTGGCTTTGAACCTTAAACTTTGAGCTTTGAACTCTTTAAAATTATGCGTTGTCCATTCTGCGGTTTTTTAGAAGATAAAGTAGTCGATTCGCGCGAAGCCAAAGACGGCGATTCGATTCGGCGGCGGCGCGAGTGTCTCGAATGCGGCAGGCGTTTTACGTCCTACGAGCGGATTGACGAAATTCCGTATATGGTCATTAAAAAAGACGGCAGACGCGAGAATTTCGACCGCAGCAAGATTATGTCCGGCTTGCTGCGCGCCTGTGAAAAGCGCCCGATTTCCTCGCTTCAGCTCGAAGCGCTCGTCGATTCGATAGAAAAACACGTCTCGGAATCGAGCGACAGAGAAGTGCCGACCAACGAACTGGGCAAGTTGATTATGACGCGTCTCAAAGCTCTCGATAAAGTCGCCTACGTTCGCTTCGCGTCGGTTTATTTAGAGTTTGAAGACGTTTCCGAATTTATGAACGAGCTGAAAATCCTGGTTCGCGCCCGCGACAAAACGACGGCAAAGAGGAAAAAAGTGATAAGCGATAAGTAAAAGCAAACCTCTTTACCTATCAGCTATCACTTATTACTCAATTCCTTCGAGCGGGAAAAATCTGTCGATAAACTCTAAATGAAGGCGCGGAATATGGTCTGTGCCGAGGTGCTTGCCGCGCACGACCGAGATAATCGAGACGTTATACTGCTCGCTTTTAACACGCACGAACGAGCCTTCTTCCACGTCGAGCATCGAAAAAACCGCCGCGCCGCTCAGACTGATGTTTTCCGTTACGGTCGATTCGTTCGCCGTCGGACTTCCTTCTTCGTCGAGCGTCTCGATTGTGATGTTGGTCGGCAGCGGAAAGCGTGTCTGCCGCCTCAATTGCTTCGGCAAATGCTGTTCGTCGGGCATTTCCGGCGCATCGACGACGTGCCATAACTGCCCATCGTCGCGGTGCGAGATTTCATACAATTTCGCCGGGTCGTCAAAATAACTTTTTGGCGGATTTCTGCCGATAAAAGCGACGCCGACAGCGTGGATTTCCGAAGCCGCGCGCGGGACGTTTTTACAAACACAGCTTCTGACCAAACCCCAAACC
This sequence comes from Pyrinomonadales bacterium, assembly GCA_038200355.1. GTDB lineage: Bacteria > Acidobacteriota > Blastocatellia > Pyrinomonadales > Pyrinomonadaceae. The sequence continues at coordinate 3,964 of JBBPXZ010000017.1, forward strand.
TTATACTGCGGCTCGGTAAAATCGTAACAGCGAAGTTTGCGCGGCAGCGGAATCGTCATTTGAACGAGCCGACCGCGCTTTACCGGGCGATTGAGATTAAAGCCCGCGCCGAACGCCGACACGTCGTTAAGGCGCGTGATTTCGTTCCACGAAACCGTCTGGTTGACGCGCGCTTCAATCCGAACGGGCAAGGTCAGTGAAACGCGGCTGATGCGGCGCGTGTCTTTTTCAGTATTGACGGGAGACGACGGCATTGATTTCCTCCGAAATTCTGCGGGAATTTATAAACGAATTTTACGGTTTAAATAAAGCGGGAAGTTGCTTATTTTTGAATGTTTTGCAAAGGTTTCGACGGTTGCCGAAAAGGCTCGAAACCTGTATAATAATTATACATTCAATGGGCGTAAAATTCCAAGTTTTATTTGTATGAAGCCCTTTTAACAGTCTCGTAAAACAGCAGCTTTCTTAAAGAAAACAATTGCACACACAGGAAAATTTAATGGACACAATTTTAGAACGTAAACAGGAACAGATTAATATCGAAGACGAGATGCGGCGTTCGTATCTCGATTACGCGATGTCAGTCATCATCGGACGCGCCCTGCCGGACGTGCGCGACGGTTTGAAGCCGGTTCACCGCCGCGTTTTGTGGGCGATGTCGGAACTCGGCAACACACACAACAAACCGTATAAAAAATCGGCGCGTGTGGTCGGCGACTGCATCGGCAAATATCATCCGCACGGCGATACGGCGGTTTACGACACGGTTGTTCGCCTGGCGCAGGAATTCTCCCTGCGTTATCCGCTCGTCGAAGGTCAGGGAAATTTCGGTTCGATTGACGGCGACAACGCCGCCGCGATGCGCTACACCGAAGTTCGTATGCAGCGCCTGACAAACGAAGTGCTTGCCGACATCGAAAAGGAAACCGTCGATTTTCAGCCGAACTATGACGAATCTTTGTCCGAGCCGATTGTTCTGCCGACGCGCATTCCGAATCTGCTCGTCAACGGTTCGGAAGGCATCGCCGTCGGTATGGCGACGAAAATTCCGCCGCATAATTTAACCGAAGTCGTCAACGCGACAATCGAGCTGATAAAAAATCCCGACATTACGATAAATCAGCTTATCGAAATTATTCCGGGACCGGACTTTCCGACGGGAGCGTTTATCTATGGGCGTGAGGCGATTCACGAAGCATACCGCACGGGTCGCGGCATTTTGCAGATGCGCGCCAAAGCCGCCATCGATAGAGTCGGGCGCGGCAACACGGAGCGCGATGCGGTTGTCGTAACCGAAATTCCGTATCAGCTCAATAAATCAAAGTTGATTGAAAAAATCGCTGAACTCGTCAACGAAAAACGGCTCGACGGCATTTCGGAAATCCGCGACGAATCGAACCGCGAAGGCATCCGCGTTGTCATCGAACTCAAGCGCGACGCCGTGCCGCAAGTGGTTTTAAATAAACTTTACAAACTGACGCCGCTGCAAATGTCGTTCGGCATCATCAATCTGGCGATTGTCGATGGTCAGCCGAGAGTTTTGAACTTAAAGCAGATGCTCGAAGCGTTCGTCGCTTTCCGCCGCGAAGTCATTCGCCGCCGGACAATTTACGAACTCAAAAAAGCCAGAGCGAGAGCGCATATTTTAGAAGGTTTGAACAAGGCAATCGACGCGCTCGATTATATTATTCCGCTGATTCGCAACTCGCGCTCGATTGACGAAGCCAAAGCGTGGCTGACCGGAAATTTTGAAACAGTCGGCGAAATAAAAACGTGGCGCGGCGCACCGGCGGAAGTCTCGGCGGCTGTTTTCGCCAAAGACCTCGCAAAAATCGTCGGCGCTTTGCAGTTCTCCGACATTCAGGCGCAGGCAATTTTAGATTTGCAGCTTCGCCGTCTATCGGCGCTCGAACGCCAGAAAATCATCGACGAACTCGAAGTGATTTTGAAACAAATTTCCGGGCTTGAAGCGATTCTGGAAAATGAACCGCTGCTTCGCCAGGTCATCATCGACGAACTGAAGGAAGTCAGAAAAAACTTCGGCGACGAGCGCAGAACAGTGATTGTCGATGCGGGAATCGAGCTGAAAATTGAAGATTTGATTGCCGACGAAGAAGTTGCCATAACCGTTACGAACGCCGGTTACATTAAACGCACGCCGGTTTCGGCTTACTCGACGCAGGGACGCGGCGGCAAAGGCAGATTCGGCGCGAAGGCGAAAAACGAAGATTTTATCGAACATCTGTTCACGGCTTCGACGCACGCCTTTTTGATGATTTTTACCGACGACGGTCAGGTTTTCAAAATCAAAGTTCACGAAATCCCCGAAGCCGACACCGCCGCGCGCGGCAAAGCGCTAGTCAATTTAATTAACATTTCAACCGAACGAAAATTAGTCGAAGTGTTGCCGGTTAGAGATTTTACTGACGAAGTTTACGTCGTTATGGTTACGAAGAAAGGCATCGTCAAAAAAACTTCCCTGTCGCTTTACCAGAACATTCGCGCCAACGGCATCAACGCGATAAATATCGACGACGGCGACGAGCTTTTAAATGTTTTCGTAACCGACGGGCAAAAGCAGATTTTCATCGCGACGAACGACGGAATGGCGATTCGCTTTGACGAATCGGACGCGCGTCCGCTGGGCAGAGTCGCTCGCGGCGTGCGCGGAATCGCTTTGAGAAAAGGCGATTTCGTCGTTTCGGCGTGCGCTGTTTCAAAAGATGAATCGGAAAAAATGCTTTCGATTTCCGAACTCGGTTTCGGCAAGCAAACCAAAGTCGGCACGTATCGCCTGCAATCACGCGCCGGAAAAGGCGTTATCAATATGAAAGCGACGAAAAAAACCGGCAAAGTCGTCGCCGTCTTCCCGGTTGACGACGATTCGGAAGTGATAATCATTACCCAGCAGGCGAAACTGATTCGTCTCGACACTGAACATATTCGTCAGACAGGCAGGAGCGCGCAGGGCGTAACCTTGATTCGGATGAACGACGGCGATATGGTAACGAGCGCGTCTTTGCTCGAAGTTACCGAAGAGGTTGACGAAATCGGCGAAATAGATTCGTAAAATCTGTTTCGGGAAAGGTTGGAAAACAAAAGAAGGAAGCAATAATTAATTATTGCTTCCTTCTTTTGTTTTCCGTTTTGCGGCAAAATTACTTAACCGAATAAACCGGGCGCAGCTTATGGAAGAATCAAGCCGCCGACTGAAAACCACACGGCAACGCCGACTGCCAATCCGAAAATAACCGATACGACTTCGATAAAACCATTTGCTCGCCAGGTTTTTTTCAGGAAATAAATTAATGTCGCCAAAATTAAAAGACAAGTAACAATCGAAAGCAGCAACGGTTCGATGGATAAGTTCTTACTAAAATTGAATTCGTCAAAATTCGGATTCGGATTATATCCGGCAAGCCGAAAACCTATATAAATAAAGTTGACAATTCTACCGAGCGGCGCGGCGAGCGCCAGCATAACCCAAAATGGACGATAAGTTTTTCCGGTTAAAAAAGCGGCGATTCCAATTGTAAAGTAAGTGATTACTGGTCCGGTAATTGCGACGACGGCTATTTGAAAGTTATTGAGAGCCTCTTTATCCGCCGAAACCGAAACTGAGTGCAGTTGAATATTGGCTGCGCCAAAGAAAAAATAAGCAAGAAAATGTCCCAATTCGTGAGTAATAATCGACAACGGCACAGTCGCTATGCCGAACGCTGTGTATTTTAACAATTTAAGAATACGTTTCTGCATATCAACCAAATAAACCGGGCGCGTCGGGTCTTTTCAATAAGTTTTCCAAGCCGAAATGTTCGTAAGCCAAGCGCGTTGCCATTCGTCCGCGCGGCGTGCGGTTTAAAAATCCGGTTTGAATCAGATACGGCTCGATTATTTCTTCGATTGAATCTTTTTCTTCGTGAATCGAAGCGGAAATCGTTCCTAAACCGACGGGACCGCCGTCGAATTTTTCGATAATAGTTAAAAGCAATTTGCGGTCAACTTCATCGAGTCCGTAAGTATCGACTTCCATACGGTTTAGCGCATCCATCGCGACCGCTTCGGTAATTCGCCCGTCGTAATCGACTTCGGCGTAATCGCGGACGCGGCGCAAAAGCCTGTTGGCGATACGCGGAGTTCCGCGCGAACGTCTGGCGATTTCGGTCGCGCCGTTGTCTTCGATTTCGACGTTCAAAATGTCGGCGGAACGCGAGATGATTGTTTTCAAATCGTCGATATTATAAAAATCGAGATGAAAAACGATGCCGAAACGTCCGCGAAGCGGAGCGGTAATCATTCCCGGACGCGTAGTTGCGCCGACGAGCGTAAATTTCGGCAATTCCAGTTTTATCGAACGCGCCGCCGTGCCTTGTCCAATCATCAAATCGAGATTGTAATCTTCCATCGCCGGATAGAGAACTTCTTCGATTGCTGGATTAAGCCGGTGAATCTCGTCGATAAACAAAATGTCGCCTTCGGCTAGATTGGTGAGAATCGCCGCCAAATCTCCGGCTTTGTCGATAATCGGTCCCGCCGTCGTCTTCAATTCCGCGCCCATTTCGTTAGCGACAATGTTGGAAAGCGTCGTTTTGCCGACGCCTGGCGGTCCGAACAATAGAACGTGGTCGAGCGCCTCGCGCCGTTTGAGCGCGGCTTTCATAAACACGCGCAGATTGTCCTTGACCTTTTTTTGCCCGATATATTCGGCAAGGCGTGTCGGGCGCAGGGACAATTCCAACTGCTTTTCGTCCTCGAAAGCATTCGGGTCGCGGTTGTCGTCATTTTCAAAATCTTCGCTCATATTCTTGGAGTCCAAAGTCCAAAGTCCAAAGTCCAAAGTCCAATCTTAACTTCCAACTTTGGACTTTGGACTTTGGACTTTAGACCTTTTTTAACCTTTCGCCAGTAATTGCAGACTTCTTCGCAGTAATTTCTGGACGCTCATTTCCGTGCCTTCTTGCATTGCTTGTTTTAATGCTTTTTCGGCGGCGGTGTTGTGATAACCGAGATTGACGAGCGCGGAAATCGCGTCTTCGTAAACGTCGTCGCCGGAGATTTGAACGGAAGTTTTGCCTTCGGCTTTCATTTCTTCCGTAGAGACCGCGGAAAGTTTGGCGATTTTATCGCGCAGTTCGATGACTAATCTTTCGGCGGTTTTTTTGCCGACGCCCGGAATCGAATTGAGCCGCGCCAGGTTGTTTTGCCGAATCGCGCCGATAATTTCGTCGGCGCTCATTCCCGAAAGCGCCGTAATCGCCGATTTCGGACCGATGCCGGAAACAGAGATAAGCAGCAGAAACAATTCGCGTTCTCTGATGGTTTTGAAGCCGAAAAGCTGAAGCGTGTCTTCACGAACGTAAGTGAAGATTCGCAGGGAAACGTCTTCGCCCGCCTCGCCCAAATCGTAAAACGTCGAAAGCGGAATTATCACTTCGTAACCGACGCCGCCGACATCGACAATCACCAGATTAGCTTCTTTTTCCAATAGCTTGCCCGACAGAAATGCAATCATAATGTTTCACACTTGAAACATAAATTGTAGTAGATATTTATTTTAAGGGCAACGATAAAAAACGGTTCGGACATCTTTAAGGCTTGGCGAACTTTTTCACAAACATCAGATTCAGGTTTATAATCAATTTCGATGAAGTCCGAAAAAATATCCGAGCTGACAACCAACCGCCTGAGCGTTTATCTTCGCTGTTTGGGCGAGCTTTCCGCCGAGGGCGCGAAAACCGTCTCAAGCGACAATCTGGCAAAACGATTTCATTTGAATTCGGCACAGATTCGCAAGGATTTGGCGTATTTCGGCGAGTTCGGCGTGCGCGGCGTTGGTTATTATATCGACGAGCTGCGCGACCAGCTGACAAAAATCTTAGGGCTTGAAAACGAACACCGCGTGGCGATTATCGGCGCGGGACGACTGGGAACGGCGCTCGCCGATTATTACGGTTTTACACAATCGAATTTTACGGTTGCCGGACTTTTCGACGCCGACGGAGAAAAAATCGGACAGAAAGTCGGAGATGTCGAAATTTTCGATATAAAAAACTTTGCCGAAGCGGTTAAAAAAGATAAGATAGATGTGGCGGTCATCGCCGTTCCCGCGCCGTTTGCGCAAAACGTTCTGGAGTTAGTAGTAAAGGCGGGCATTAAAGCCGTTATGAATTTCGCGCCGACGCCTCTGCGGGTTGAAAACGGCGTCAAATTGAAAACCGTGGATTTGACGATTTCGCTCGAAAGTCTTTCGTATTTTCTGGCGCAGACGAATAACAGCGACGGAAAAAGTCCGAAGCAGGCTTCGGAAAAATTGCAAATCCGTCAAAAGGAAGAAGTTTGAATTTTCGCGGCAGCTTTCAGTATTAAATATTTAAAGGGGTGATTTTATATGTGCAGCAAAGGTTTTTTCAAAAGAATTGTTCCGTTTTTCTTAACATTTGCGGTCGGGCTTTTTATAGCGAGCTTTTTCGTAACGGTTGCCGCGCCGAACTTCCGGTTTAACAACGGTTTGAGAAGACATCGTGAATATCATCGAGCGATGGAATTTGAAAACCAGCGTTTGAGAGAGGAAAACGCGCGGCTCAAAGCCGAATCGCAAATCAAGTTCGATAAATTTTCGGGAACGTTTGAAATGAATCAAGGCGGAAACATCAAACGGGGCGTCATCGCCGAAGTATCGATAGACGCCGATTCGCTCGAAAATTTAGTTCCGCCGCCGCCGATGCCGCCGCCTGCGCCGGTTAAAGTATTGCGCCCGTAAATAAACAATACAAAGGAAATTAAAAACCGCAGATTAACCGAAAAGAACGCCGAATTTTTCCAAAGCGTTCCGATTGTGTTAATCTGTGGTTTCTTTTTTTATGGACGAACTACAGGCGCGAAAGTTAATAATCGAAATCGGAAAACTGCTGTATGAGCGAAGCTATGTTGTTTCCTCGGACGGCAACGTCAGCATACGGCTCGACGAAAACCGAATTTTGGCGACGCCGACGCAGGTTTCAAAAGGTCGTATGACCGAAGACGGTCTGGCGATTACGGATTTAGACGGCAAGCCTTTGAACGACAAAAAAGCGTCGTCCGAACTGGCGATGCACCTGCTTATTTACAAAATGCGTCCCGACATCAACGCGGTCTGCCACGCGCATCCGCCGCACGGAACGGCTTTTTCGGTCGCCGGTTTAGCGATCGAAGCGCCGATTTTATCGGAAGTAATTTTAACTTTGGGCTGTGTTCCGCTGACCGATTACGGAACGCCTTCGACAAACGAGTTGACCGATTCGATGAAGCCGTTCGTCGAGCATCACAACGCGCTTTTAATGGCGAATCACGGTGCAGTCGCTTACGGCGCGGATTTGTGGCAGGCATTTGACCGCCTCGAAACTCTCGAACACACGGCGAAAATCGCAATTCTGGCGCGCGCTCTCGGCGGCGCGAACGATTTGCCGAAAGAAGCGATTTCAAAATTGATAAATATCCGCGAGAAAGCCGGTTATTTAACCGAAAGCGCGCGCTGTCAGTCGTGCGGCTATCTGCACGAAGCGAAAATCACGTGCGAACTTGACGCCAATTCACCAGTTGAGCCAAACTCAACGGGTGCGAAAATTTCCTTCACGCGCGAAGAATTGATTGAACTGCTGGCGCAAGCCGCAAACGTCAAGTAAAAATGATTTACGCCGTTCCAAATAGAATTTACACTTTGGAAGAGTATCTGGAACTGGATTTTATAACCGATGCCAAATACGAATTTTTTGACGGAAAGCTCGTCGAAATCAGCGGCGTTACTGCCAATCATAATTTTATTAACGGCAATCTGCTCGGTATTTTACACGAGCGTCTGAGCGAAAATTTTCAGTCGTGGATTGGAAGTATGAAGCTGAAAGTTCCGTCTCTGCCGCCCTATCGGTATCCGAATTTATCCGTCAGCCCGCGAAAAGCGCGGTTTGAAAATGTCGGTCGGCATCAATGTCTTACGAATCCGGTTTTAATCGGTGAAATTTATTCGCCGGAAACCGAATTTTATGATTGCGGAGAGAAATTTGAAGCTTATAAATCAATCGAAAGTTTTCGAGAGTATATTTTAGTTGACCAGTCTAAAAAAATTGTTACGCTTTATACCAAATATGATGCGGAAACCTGGTTTCAGAGCGAATACGGCGGCGGCGAAATCTTGAGGCTGGAATCGCTCGACTGTGATTTGGCGGTTGACGAGATTTACCGCAGAATTGTTTTTGAATCATAAATTTCAGGAGAAAAAGCAAATGCAGGAAGCACTGGGAATGGTTGAATGTAAAGGACTTGTGGCGATGATTGAAGCGGCGGACGCGATGGTCAAAGCGGCAAACGTCCAGCTTGTCGGCTACGAAAAAATCGGCGCGGGCTTTGTTACGGCAATCGTGCGCGGCGACGTTGCAGCGGTCAAAGCGGCGACGGACGCGGGCGCGGCGGCAGCTCGCAGAGTCGGCGAACTCGTTTCGGTTCACGTCATCGCCCGCCCGCACGGAAGCGTCGATGAAATTCTGCCGCTCGGACTTAATTAGGTGAAAAGTGATAATGATAAGTGATAATTTTTTATCATTCACCTATCACCTATCACCTATGACCTATCACCTGTTATGATAATCGCACGAATTTTAGGAACAGTCGTCGCCACGCAGAAAGACGAACGTCTCGCGGGCAAAAAACTGCTTATCGTCAAGCCGATAAATCTCGACGGCACAGACCAGAGCGGCTACGTCGTCGCGGTCGATACGGTCGGCGCGGGCTTTCACGAAAAAGTTCTCGTCGTCGCCGGTTCAAGCGCGCGGCTTGCCGAAGGCAACAAAGATTGTCCTGTCGATTCGGCGATTGTCGGCGTCATCGACACGATAGATGTAATGAGTTCGTAAAGTTCGTAGAGTTTATAGAGTTTGTAGAGTTGATGGAATCTTCGGAGCTTAAGAGTTTGTGGAGTAAAAAGTTCTCAAACTCTACGAACTTAAAAGTTTTGCGGATGTTGAAAGCGCCGACGCCGAATTTACGGAATAAAAAATTCTACGACCTCTACAAACTCTACAAACTCTACGAACTCTACGAACTCTACGAACTCAAAGATGCAATTGGCACGCGTTATCGGAACAGTGGTTTCAACCGTCAAAAACGAATCGCTTGACGGGCGCAAGTTTTTGATTGTGCAGACTTTAAACGCCGATTTGACGGCGAAAGGGAAGCCGCAAATCGCGCTCGACGCAATCGGCGCGGGCGTCGGCGAGCTGGTTTTCTGGTGTCGCGGCAAAGAAGCGAGCTTTCCGTTTAAACGCGATTCGACGCCGACCGACTGCACGATTATCGCAATCGTCGACTCGGAAAAACACGTATTTAGCAATGAACGGTAAATGCTGAACGGTTAGCGAAAGAAATTCATTAACTCGCCATTAAAAAAAATGCTTTTAGCCCGCGTTATCGGAAATGTCGTCGCCACGCAGAAAAATCAGCGTTATGAAGGCGCGCGCGTGATGCTGTGCCGCCAGATTACGCCCGACGGCGCGGATACGGACAACACTTTGCTCGCGCTCGATTCGGTTTCGGCGGGCGAAGGCGACATTGTTTTGATTTTGCAGGAAGGCTGGGGCGCGTCAACGGCGGCGACCGGAAAACAGGGCGCGGCGATTGATTCGGCGATTGTCGGCGTCGTCGATTATATCGATTTGCTGCCCGCCGATAGTAAATAAGGTAAATTCCGAAATCTCAGATGGAAAATAATAAAGCACAAGTTCTGGCTGGACAAATCGCGCTTCTGCTGCGGGAAAATGAAAATGAAACGGACGATTATCTGCGTTCGGCGCTCGAAAAAATCAATTTAAGATTAGACAACATCGAATCCGGGTTTGACTTCCGAAATCCGAAAACCGAAGCTCAGAACCCGAAATTGATTCATCCAAGCCGGCAAAAATTCGCCGTTCTCGAAGCGATTGCCGACGATATAAGCGAGTATTACGAAACGGAAAAGCCGTGTCCGTATGAACCGACGGGAAAACCGTGTGACCATTGCTCGATGTGTAGCTCGCTCGGCTTTTAAAACGAATATTTTATTGCCTTTACGGTTAAAATATGCACGAATTCGTCAACTTTAACCGCCGTATAATTCCCGCCGCCGATTCTTTTCTTTCCGCTGTTTCCACCGCCGCTCTTTACGGCAAAGGCATTTTTACGACCGTCGCTTTTTACGATTCAAAACCTTTTCAGTGGGAAAAACACCGGCGGCGATTAAGCGCGGCGGCTGATAAATTACGAATTGATTTATCCGATTTAACCGGAGAAAAATTGAAAGGCGCGCTTCTTGAAATCGCGGAAACGAATCGACTAAAACGCGGTCGGGCGCGTCTGACGATTTTCGACGAATCCGCGAGCCGCCTCTGGCAAACCGAAGCAAAAAATAAAACGAATTTTTTAATTCAAACGGCTGACTTTCGCGCCGTTGCCGAAAGCGCGCGTCTCACCGTTTCACCTTTTCCGGTGAACTCGAAATCGCCGCTTGCCGCGCTTAAAACCTGCAATTATTTAGAAAATGTTCTTGCTTCGGAAGACACGAAAGCGCGGGGATTTGACGAAGCGATTCGGTTAAATGAGCGGGGAGAAGCGGTTTCGGCGACGCTGGCAAATGTTTTCTGGGTGAAAAACGGTGCGATATTTACGCCCGCTTTGGAAACCGGCTGTCTTTCGGGAACGACGCGAGCGTTTATCGCGGAAAATTTTTCAGTCGTCGAAACGAAAACGACATTAAACGAAATAATCGAAGCGGAAGAAGTTTTTTTGACTTCCGCCGGAATCGGAATCGTCAAAATCAAAAGTCTCGATTCGATAAACTTTCCCGCCGTGTCGCCAAAAACGGACGAGTTGAAAGACTTTTTGCGTCGCTTGACGGAAAGATAAAATCAAAATCGCACAAAATAAAAATTCTGGTTTAACCGAATTGAAGGATGAAGCGAGACGCGGACGAATACGGATTTTGCATTGACGCGGATGTTTTATAAACCGGCGAAAATCTACCGAATCCAAGTTGCCAAGCCTGCTTTGTCCGCGTTCTGTTTCCGGTAGTTTTCTCTAAACTTCGGACTCCCGAAATTTCTGCTTATGTTCTAATCTCGCGGTAAATTTTTTCCGTTTCGTCAACCATTCTTTCGATGCCGAATTTACTCAAAGCCGCTTTACGAGCGTTTTCGCCCAATTCGCGCCGAAGGTTTTCGTCCGCTAAAAGCGCGCCGACGGCTTCGGCTAATTCGACCGGATTTCCAATCGAGACGAGCTTTCCCGTTTTATTATCTTC